>NZ_JBFOMD010000002.1:0-100507 GCF_040830605.1 Ruegeria sp. | reverse complement strand
ATTAGGACTTGTTCACAGACAAGGAGAACATGGACGTGGCCGCGGAGGATGACCCGGATCCGGAAGCCGACGCCGAAGCCGAGGCCGATGCCGAGGAGGAAGAGCAGGATGAGGCCGAAGCCGAAGCGGAGGCCGATGCCGAAGCCGAAGCCGAAGCCGAAGCCGAAGCCGAAGCCGAAGCCGAAGCCGAAGCCGACCCTGCGCCCGTGGTAGAAGAGAAAATCATCGAGCGCACGGTCGAAAAGCGCGGTGGTTTTGCCCCGGCGCTGATCGGCGGCGTGATCGCGGCGGTGCTGGGTTTCATCGCCGGGCGCACCGAGGTGATTGATCCCATTCTGCCACCCAGCCTGAGAACCGGTGACGCCGCTGCCGTTGCCGAGCTTGAGGCCACACTGGCCCAACAGTCTGACACGCTTTCGAAACTCAGTGACACGGTGTCCGGGATCGAAGTTCCCGATGTTTCGGCCCTGAATACCCAGATGTCAGAACTCAGTGGCCAAATCGCACCGGTTGCGGATGACCTTGAAATGGTCAGATCCAGCGTCAGCACGCTTGCGGCGATCGTCGAACCGCTGGAAGGACGGCTGACCGAGCTGGAAAAACGCCCCGTCACAGAAGGGGCCTCACCCGAAGCAGTCGCCGCGTATGAGCAAGAACTGGACCGGCTGCGCGAGTCGCTGGTCACCCAGCGGGCCGAGGTCGAGAAGATGATCGCGGATGCCCGTGAGCTTGAGGCCAAGGCCGCAGCCAATGCTCGGGCTGCAGCCAACCGGGCCACCGCCGCACGGCTGCGCGGTCAACTCGATGCTGGCGCGCCTTATGCAGCGCTGGTGGACGAACTCAAGGCCGGTGGTGTTGAAGTGCCGGACATGCTGACCGCCCCGGCGGCCGAAGGGGTGGTGACCATGGCCGCGTTGCGCGACGGTTATGCGCCCGCCGCCCGCACCGCACTGGCCGATGCGCGCGAGGCCGACAAGGGAACCGGCCTTTTGGCCTTTGTGCAACGGCAGACCGGTGCTCGTTCGGTAACTGCGCGCGAGGGTGATGACCCCGACGCGGTTTTGTCACGCGCCGAGGCGGCCCTGACCGCTGGCGATTTGTCCAAAACCCTTGAAGAACTGAATGCGCTGCCCGAAGCGGCGCAGGCCGCGCTGGCCGATTGGGTCAGTGTTGCCCGCACCCGCCAGGCGGCCATTGCAGCCGCAGATGCGCTTGCCCAAAGCCTGAACTCGAACTGAAGGACCTGCCATGCTGTGGTCACTGCTTAAAATCCTTGTATTTGTTGCGATTATCGGCCTGCTGGCGCTGGGCGCCGGGTTCCTGATGGAGACGAGCGGCGGCGTGCAGATCACCGTCGCGGGCATCGAATACACGCTGGGGCCGCTGCAATCTGTGATCGCCTTTGTGATGCTGGTCGTTGCGGTGTGGCTGTTCTTCAAGCTGCTGACCCTGCTGATCGCGACGCTGAAATTCCTCAACGGCGACGAAACCGCGCTGTCGCGGTACTTTGACCGAGGGCGTGAGCGGCGCGGCTATCAGGCGTTGGCCGACGGGCTGATGGCGCTGGCCTCGGGCGAGGGGCGCGTGGCCATGGCCCGCGCCACCAAGGCGGAAAAGCTGCTGAACAAGCCCGAGCTGACCAACCTGCTGGTGGCGCAGGCTGCCGAGATGACTGGCGACACCGCCAAGGCCGCCGAGACCTACAAGAAGCTCGTGACCGATCAGTCCACCCGCTTTGTCGGCGTGCGTGGGATCATGAAGCAGAAACTGGCCGAAGGCGATGACGACACCGCGCGCAAGCTGGCCGAGAAGGCCCTGCAGATCAAACCGCGCCATGAAGAGACGCAGAATGTTCTGCTGAACCTGCAAACCAAGGCGCAGGACTGGGCCGGGGCACGCTCGACCCTGACTGCCAAGCTGAAATCCGGCAGTCTGCCGCGCGACGTCTATAAACGCCGCGATGCGGTTCTGGCGCTGTCCGAGGCCAAGGGCATTTTGGACGAGGATGCCAGCGTCGAACAGCAAGAGCGCGCTATTGAGGCCAACCGCCTCTCCCCCGATCTGGTGCCTGCTGCCGCCAT
This sequence comes from Ruegeria sp., assembly GCF_040830605.1. Taxonomy (GTDB): domain Bacteria; phylum Pseudomonadota; class Alphaproteobacteria; order Rhodobacterales; family Rhodobacteraceae; genus Ruegeria. The sequence goes on along the minus strand of NZ_JBFOMD010000002.1, from coordinate 98,426 downwards.
GGCCGCGCGAGCACATATCGCCAAGGGTAAGCCGCGCAACGCCACCAAGATCCTGAAAAAGGCCTGGAATGCGCAGCCGCATCCCGATCTGGCCCATGCCTTTGCCGAGATCGTGCCGGATGAAACCCCGACCGACCGGATCAAACGGTTCACCGCACTGACGCGGATACATCCCGAGAATCCCGAAACACGCCTGATCCTGGCCGAACTCAACATTGTGGCCGAGGATTTTCCCGAAGCCCGCCGCGCGCTGGGTGATGTTGTCGAGAAACAGGCCGATGCCCGCGCCTATACGCTGATGGCGGCCATCGAGCGGGGCGAGGGGTCCTCGGACGCGGTTGTGCAGGGCTGGCTGGCCAAGGCGCTGAATGCGCCGCGCGGGCCGCAATGGGTGTGCGGCAATTGCCACGACATCCATGCGGAATGGGCGCCGGTCTGCCAGAACTGCAACAGTTTCGACACTTTGAGTTGGGAGACGCCGCAAACGCCCGAAATCGCATCCGCAACCGGTGTGCACATGCTGCCCCTGATCGTCGGCGCGCTTGAGGATCAGTCGGATGAGGACCCGGTGGCCGAGGATGTGGAAGAGATTGTCGAAGAGGCCGAAGCTATCGCCGCCGAGATAATCGAGGCCGGAGCGGAGCCGGTGGAGGCCGACGAGCGCAAATAGCGGCTCATCCGTCCGGGCGACATAGGCACCCACCAATTACTTGATGTCTTATGCGTCCTCACCTTGATACGCCCTGCTGGTCAGGAACTCCAATTCTGGTCGTGCGCGCGCTGCGTCGCGGTCAGGCCATTTTCGAAGAACGTGTCATAGTATTCGTTTTCGACGCGGTGGGTCTGCAGCCAGACGCCTGGCGCGTGAATGGCCTCGCAATGGGCCGGGAACCGCCCGTGAACCTTGTGGATATACGTGCAGATGTCGCGGGCACAGTTGATCACGTCCTGCTCGTATTCGCCGGCTTCGTCCAGGTATTTGTCTCCGAAATCGCCCTTGTAGATCCGTTCGAACAGGGCCTTGTCCTTGTAGATGCCGCCCGGCCCGAATTTGCCGGCAATGACGGCATCGACCGCGTCTGACATCGTCGGATAGTAAGGCGGGCATTTGCCCTTGATCAGGTGCTCACCGTGATGGCGCAGCCCGACCGCGTGCGCGCGTAGATGTTTCGCCGCGGCAATCGGCAAGGTGTGCCACCGCAGCAGATCCATGATGCGCCACTTCGGCGTCACATAGTCAAAGCTCAGCATCTTGCCGTACCGGTCACTGAACTTGGGATCCCCCATGATCACTGGTGGCGAAATCGCCGCGTGGATCCAACCACCCAGCCCCAGCGCCTCGGTCACCAGAAACAGGTTCTGAACCAGCAAATCCGCCTCGATCTGGGTGCGCATCTGGCCCAATGCGCCAAGCGGGATCTTTATGTCGGGGTTTAGAAAGCCGCTCTTGATCCACTTCTTCACGCCTGCCGGTTGATAGAAGTTGCGGTCATCCACAATCACCGGCCGCGCCTTGTCGGGCTGGGTCAGCAGATACATCAGCGCGTTGATGTATTGGTATGACAGGTCGACAACGGGAAAGAAGATGGTCGAGCCGGGCGTGTTCGACAGGAACCGGTTCGAATCCAGATAGGCCGGAAAATCACGCATGTCCCCGGGTACGTCGATGCGCCGATCCAGTATCCGCACCTTGGCCTGCTCGGCGCGGTCGAGCAGCACCTCGGGCGTCCAGTTGTCGGTTCCACCTTCCATCGGATCAAGTCGGCGCAGGAAATAGGTGCCGCTGTCGTTGATCATGAAGAAATGGGTGCCCTGCGCGTTGTCCGGACTGCCTGCGGTTCGCCCCTCCATGACCAGATTTGGCTTGGACATGATGGGATCGCCGCTTTCGTCGTCGAACAATGGCCGGTCCGGCATGGTCATGCCCGATGCCCCTGTGGCCGCGATCAGGATCGCCTCTTGCAACGGAGAAAGCGAAGAACGCTCGTTCTGCGATTGCCAGCTCAGCGAGCCCGCCACCACGTTCGAGCCCCGGCTGACGCGCTTGGTGCGCCGGTTCCAAAGGGTTCGGGCCAGCGGCGCGTCCAGAAAAGAGGCCAGTCCTTTCTTTGTCATCTCTTATCCCCCCGAAACCATGGACCATGGCGCAAAGGCGGTCGCGTTCTTGGGCAATACCGGGGCAAATTCGGGGAAGTGACGCAGTAACAGCGACTTCATGCCATTCCGGGCAATCCAGTCCATACCCAGCTGCGTGTAGATCTCGGGCCGGAAGTCGGTGGTCAGAAAGCGGTCCGACTGCAACCGGCGGGATGCCATCAGGATAAACACCCGAAAGGCCGTGTCCGAGAAGCCGAAACCGTCGGGCGGCGTCTCGCCCAGCAGGCCGATCACCGTATCGACCTTGTCGATGTCGCCATAGAGTTCCTTGAGGATGCGGTTGGTTTCAGGGCTCGCGGTCAGATCCTCCCACTTCGTTACCGGCGGCATGTGCAGGCCCTTGCGGAATTCGTTGTAGCGCGGCACCCGGCGGGCGCGGGTGCGCACGATATCGACAACCGAAAGGTCGATCAGCTCGCCATCGCGTTCGAGGTTTTGCAGGGATTTCGGGAAGTTGTGGAGCGTGATCGCACCTGGATGCGCAACGCCCTGTGAGTAGAGGCAATCGCGCAGGCCCAGCGTCCGCAGCTGTTCATCGGTCTGGTCGCCCTGGATCTCGAGGAACCCGCGCCGCGCCTTTTCCTTGCCGGTCTGAAAATCATAAAAGATGTAGTCATCCGGGATTAGCGGATGCATCCGGTAGACGGTGGCAAACTCCTCGGTCAGGGAGTAGCGCGCGGTGTGGTGGTCGGGCTGGGTTTCGGGAATGCCCTTGAGCGCGTGCGTGTCGGTCAGCCAGATGCCCAGCCGGGTCAGCCAGGATTTCGGCGGGCCGTACCAGTTGGTTTTCATCCCGATATCCAGCGCTTCGGTGCCCAGAACGGCGGGCGTCCACTCAACGGTGTGAATTTTGGCGATGAGGGCGGCTACAATCAGGCGCGCGGTCTGATACACGCGCTCCTCGTCCATTTTTGGGTATTCCTTCATCAGCGCATCGCAGATCACGTTATGCTCGCGCGCGAACAACGTGTGCAGAGTCGACAGGCCCAGCCACCAGCTTTCGTTGAAACCGGTCACTTCGAACCCATGGACGTTCTCGGGCAGGTAGTCCCCGTCCTTGAAGCTGTCCAGTCGGAGCTTTGGCCCTTCACGCAGTTCCATCGCCGCCTCGGAATTGACGCCGTAAACCTGCGACCCATCCCACCAGTGCGAGTTTTCGTTGGCGAACAGGAACGGATCGTTTGCGCCCTCTTTCGGAACGTTGCCCGCAATGCGCATTTCGCGTTCGGGATCGCCACCGGTTTCATTCTGCCAGTCGGGGTAGCCGTCCGGGATCGGCACAACGTCGTCCTTTTCGCCCAGCTTGCGCCGTTCATGGGCCACCCAATCGTGCACCTGAAACTGAATCCACGAGGCGGCCAGCACGTTCAGAATCTTCGCGGGAATAAACGCCTGCCGATCCATCAGCTTGCGCGCCACGGCGATTGGGTTCGGGCTACCGTCGGGCTGCACCTGTGCGGGCATGTTCCGCCCGAAAGTGGCACCCACCGCGCCCATCTGCGGGTCGGACAGGTCATTGTAGCTGCCGTCATGGGTGCGATACATCCGCTGTTCCGGCGTGGGGTCATCGGGAACCGTGCGTGCAGTGGGTACGGGTTCCTCGGGGTCCGTATCCATCAGGCTTTTCTGCCGCAGATCATGCCGCAACGCGTCCAGATTGAGCAGCTGGACCAGCAGGAACGGTATCTTGTGCCAAGGCACGCGCCGGTTGACCGCCCGCAAGATCGCACGTGCACCGGTTCCGAAAATCCGGTTCTGTATCGGCGGCGGCGGGGGCTTGAACCGCCGACCCTGCCGGTGTGCCGCCGATGCGTCATATGCCGCCTTGCGCGCGCGGTTCAGATTGCCCAGCGGCCGGAATTCCTCGGTCGTGTTCCACGGGTTGAAGCCCATGCGGTCGATCTCAAGCGCCTCGGCCAACGCCTCGGGCGTGGACAGGTCCCGTTTCGGCAGGATCAGTTCCGCGACCTTGACCGGCGGACTGACGCGTTCGTCCCACTCATGCGCGGCATCTTCGATGGGGGTCTGGCTTTCGGATACGAACCGCTGCACGAACAGGTTGAACGTCAGATCACCCGCTGCCTGCCGTGCGGCGTATTCCGCCGACAAACGGGATGGACCGGCAAACTTGCCCTGTATCCCCGGCGTGCCAAGCGCGGGTTTGAAGGTATAGCGAACCGCCTGCGGGCCCCACGCAATCGCACCTCGGCTCCAGTAGCTTTCCACCGCAACACTGTCGCATAGCCGCAGCGCAGTGCGGACGTTTTTGACCATGCGCAGGGTTTCGGAAAACCCAAGCAGAAAGCACAGCCGGACCAGGCCAAACACCCTGGAAATCCGTCCGCCTGCCAGCGCATGCGCGAACACGACGAACTGGCGGGCGTTGCGGGCGTGCGGAACCGGGAAATTTGTGGCCAGCAGGTCGTGACCGAGGCTCTCATCCTCAAAGACCCGCACCGCCAGTCCGCGCAGGTCCTTTTCCTCATCCGACTGGGTCTGCGACGATGCGTTGGAAAACCGGACCGTTGCCGGATACCGTGCGCCGGGCTGGGCGAAACCAACCTGCAAATCCACGGGCAGATCGTCGGCGAAACGCAGCTCCGCCCCTTTGAACGCGGCAATGGATTTGGTGTGAAACGCGCGATCGACGGCGCGGATACCCGCCGCGGCCTGCGATTTGAGCTGCGCGGCCATCATCATCTGGGCTAACTCTTTGGTTTCCTCAAGCTCGGCGGCCGGCGTGCCGCCCACATAGACCTCATGCCATTTCGGTAGTGTTTCAGAGCTGCCGTCCATGGTGGCCTCCATTTCACAATCCAAATCGCTCACGCACACCGGACCACACCGCCGCCAGAATCCCTTCGGGGTGCGGTGAGTAGTTGGGCAGCGCCAGACGTGTAATTCGCGCGTCAATCAATGTGGGCTTTCCGCATGCCAGCGCGGTGCGGAACGCTTCTTCAAAATCCTCCAGCCGGTCCACGGTGTGCCCCTCGGCCCCGCAGGCGCGGGCATAGGCGGCGTAATCCGGGTTGTCGAACTCGGCCAGGCCGGTCTCAAAAAATGCAGACAGCTGGTAGAGCTTGATCAGCTTGAATTCCCGGTCGTTGAAGATCACCCAGACGACCGGAATGTCGTATTGCACCGCTGTCATCAGCTCGAACCCGGTCATCAGGTAGGAACCGTCCCCGACAGCGGCCACGACCGGCCGGTGCGGTTCGGCAAGTTTCGCGCCAATCGCACCACAGACACCGATCCCCATGGGTCCATAGGTGCCGGGTTTGCGGAAATTCTGCCCTTCTTTCAGTTCTAGATAATACCCGGTCCAAGCCGCATGCGCCCCGGCATCCGTCAGAACGATCCCGCCCGGAGGCAGCATCTGAGAGATCTTCTGCACCATCTCGCCCGGATGCAGTTTCTTTTGCGGAGAGATGATGAAGCGCTCGTCGTAATCCTTGGGGCGATAGTCACGCTCCGGCACCGGGCCGACCTGCGCGTCCATACGGTCAAGAAGACCCTGCAGGGCATGTTTCGCATCGCCCAGAACCACATGATCTGCCTTGTAGAACTTGTCGAATTCACCGGCGTCGATGTTGACGTGGATCAGCGTCTTGCCGTCGAAGAGACCATCGTGAAAGTCAAACGTGGCGTGTTGGGCAAAGGAATTGCCGACGGCCAGAACCACGTCGGCATCCGAAAACAGCTCCCACGCCGCCTTGTGCCCGGAATCGCAATAAAGCCCTATGGCCAAGGAGTTCTCCTCGGCCACGATCCCTTTGCCGTCCATGGTCGTGATCAGCGGGATCTGGAACCGTTCGATGAACTCCTCGGCGATCTCGTTGGCCCCGGCCCGGATCGCGCCAAAGCCCGCCAGCATGACGATTGTCTTACCTGCTCCGATGGCCTCGGTCAGGCGTTCCGCCGCTCGGTCCAGTTCAGCCGGGTCAGGCAGCACACCGGTTTCGGGCACTTGCAAAGGCCGGAAGTTCGTCACCTCGATCTTCGGGTCGGTGATATCCTCGGCCACCGCCACATGAACCGGGCCGGGCCGCCCTTCGAAGGCGATGTTGATGGCTTTTTGCAGCGTGTCGATCAGATCATCCGGGTCGGTGACCAGAAAGTCAGCCGGTTCACCGGTGGCCGGGTCCTTTTTGGTGACCGCACGAAACATCATTCTGGAATCCGGCGTCCGCGCCAGCCCCGAGGTTTCGTTCAGCCCGCCGCGCCCCTGCCAGGCGACCGTCGAGTAGCCGCTGATCGCCAACAGAGGGTAACTGTCGGTCAACGCAACGCACATGCCCGAAATCAGGTTGAAGGCCCCAGGCCCCGCGGTGGCAAAACACACGCCCAGCTTGTCGGTAAACATGGCGTGGCCGCAGGCCATGAAAGCCGCGCCCTGTTCATTTTTCGCGATTATGGGGCTGATTTTTTCCGAGGCGTCCAGTGCCAGCATCAGCCCGGCGGCGTTTTCCCCCGCCCCGCCGTAAGCAGCGTCTACACCAATGGATTCGAGCGCGGCAACGACCGCTTCGTACACTCGCATTCAATGCACTCCAAAAAAATAAACTGAGCTTTAATTGGAGGAGCATAACAAAAAAAGGTGTTTCAGGGAACCGGGGGTCTTCCATGCCCCCGTTTCACCTTCAAATGCGGGTCCGGGATCAGGCCCGCATACGCGTGCCTTCGGGGTCGTAGACCGGCGCGCCCTGTACTTCGGCGTTGCATAGTTCACCCAAGATCTCGACCTGCACCTGCGCACCTGCCGTGGCGTGTTCGGTCGCGACATAGGCCATGGCCATCGACTTGCCCACGTAATGGGCGTAGCCGCCCGAAGTGACATAGCCGATGGCCGCGCCGTCCTTCATCACCGCCTCGTCCAGCGTCACGTCGATCTCGGTGTCGATGATCAATGTCACCAGCTTGCGGGCCGGGCCCTCGTCCTTGGCCCGTTGCGTGGCCGCCTTGCCGGTGAATTCCTTGTTCCAGTTGATGAAGGCATCCATGCCGGATTCCACCGCGTTGAAATCCGGGCGGAACTCCTGACCCCAGGCGCCCCAGGCCTTTTCCAGCCGCAGCGACATCAGCGCGCGGTTGCCGTACCAGCGGTATCCCAGATCGGCCCCGGCCTCTTCAATCGCTTCGGAAAGGCGGATCAGGTATTGCGGGCGGCAGTAGATTTCATAACCCAGTTCGCCCGAAAAGCTGATCCGGTTCAGGATCACCGGCACACCACCCACATTGGTTTGGCGGGTGTCGCGGAATTTGAACGCCTCTGCGCTGACATCGTCACGGGTGATGCGCTGCAACAGCCCGCGGGAGTTCGGGCCCGCGATGCCGATACCGTGCCAGTCACCAGTCTGGTTCTGGTGGCTGACACCCTCGGGCAGGGCCTTGGCAAAGAACCGGCTGTGGGCGTCCTGCATCGCGCCTGAGCCGAACAGCATGAAATGTTCCTCCCCCAAACAGGCGACAGTCAGATCGCCATACAGACGGCCCTTTTCCGTCAGCATCGGCGTCAGCGTGATCCGGCCCGGTTTCGGGATGTAGCCGGCCATGGTCTTGTCCAGCCACCCGCGCGCGCCGGGGCCTTTGATCTCATGCTTGGCAAAGTTGGCAAGCTCGATACCACCCACTGCCTCGCGCACCGCTTTGCATTCACGCGCCACATAATCAAACGAACGATTGCGCTCGAATGTCGGGTCCTCCCACGCATCCGATGGCTCATCGGCGAACCACAGCACGTGTTCCAGACCAAAGGATTGCCCCATCCGCGCGCCCTTGGCGGTCAGCCGGTCATAGAGCGCGGTGGTTTGTTGCTTGCGCCCCTTGGGCAGGGTCTCGTTGGGGAAGGTCATCACGAAACGGCGTTCGTAATTCTCGGTTGATTTAACCGTGCCCCAGTCGGGTGACGCCCAGTTGCCGAACCGCGCCACATCCATGGCCCAGACGTCGATCGAAGGCTCGCCGTCGATCATCCACTCGGCCATGGTCAGCCCAACACCGCCGCCCTGACAGAAACCCGCCATGACGCCCACGGCGCACCAGTAATTCGTCATCCCCGGAACCGGGCCGATCATCGGGTTGCCATCGGGGCCAAAGGTGAAGGGCCCGTTGATCGCATCCTTGATGCCCGCATTGGCCAGCGCGGGTACACGTTCAAAAGCCATTTCGAGCCGGTCCGCGATGTTGTCCAGATTGGGTTGCAGCAATTCATGGCCGAAATCCATCGGCGTGCCCTCCACTTTCCACGGTGTGCCGATCGGTTCATAGGTGCCCAGCAGCATCCCGTCGCGTTCCTGCCGGAAATAGATATTAGCCTCGTAATCGATGCCGCAGGGCAGGCGGCGGCCTGCATTGGCGATCTCGTCGATGCGCTCGGTGATCAAATAGTGATGCTCCATCGGCTGTACGGGGATGTTCAGCCCGCCCATGTGACCGACTTCCCGCGCCCAGAGGCCGCCGCAGTTCACGACGATCTCGGCATTGATCACGCCGCGTGGCGTGGTGACATCCCAGCTTCCGTCCGGGCGCTGGGTGGTCGCGGTGGCTGGTGTGTGGGTGAAATACTGAGCCCCATAATGGCGAGCAGCTTTGGCAAAGGCGTAAGTCGTGCCCGACGGGTCCAGATCGCCATCCTGATCGTCCCATAAAGCGGCGTAGTAGTGTTTCGGGTCAATCAGCGGGTGGCGCTCGGCCACCTCCTTGGGGCTGATCCATTCCTGATGTAGACCCATGTACCGCGCCTTGGAGCGTTCGCGTTTCAGATAATCGTACCAGGTCTTGTTGGACGCCAGATAGAACCCGCCGGTCATGTGCAGGCCGACGGATTGACCGGAAAGCTCCTCGATCTCCTTGTAGAGGGAGATGGTATAGCTCTGCAGGCGCGAGATGTTGGGGTCCGAGCTGATCGTGTGGATCTGCCCCGCCGCGTGCCACGAGCTGCCGGATGTCAGCTCATCACGCTCCAACAGCACCACATCGGTCCAGCCGAATTTGGCCAGATGAAACAGGATCGAACAGCCGACCACGCCGCCGCCAATGACCACGACCTTCGCATGGGAAGGCAGCGTTTTGTTGCGGGTGCTGTCGTCTTTCTGAATGTTGAGCGTCGATTGCGCGAGATTGTCGGACATGTGGCCTCCTCTTGATCTTGTTTGGACGTTCAGTACCAGGCGTCCGGAATTTCCTCTTTGCGACGGGCCACATAGGCCGCCAACTCTTCCTTTTTGGCTGGGTCGATAGGCGGCGCCTCATACTGTTCCAACATCCCGTTCCAGCGCTCATACGCGCGGCGGCGCATGTCCCTTGAGCCGCCTTCCTCCCAGCTTTCGACATTCTCGCTGTCGCTGAGTGCCGGCTCGTAAAACGCGGTCTGGTAGTTGCGCATCGTGTGCGCGCTGCCCAGGAAATGCCCGCCGGGCGCAACCTCGGCATAGGCGTCGTTGGCAAAGGCCTCATCACTGATGTCCAACCCTTGATCCAGAACCTTCTGGTAGGCGCCCAACCGGTCCGCATCCATGATCAGCTTCTCGAATCCGGCGCACAGCCCGCCCTCAAGCCAGCCTGCCGATTGCAGCACGAAATTGGCCCCGGCCAGCATGGTCGAGTGCATGGAGTCAGCGCTTTCATACGCGGCCTGCGCGTCCTCGATTTTCGAGGCCGTCAGCGATCCGCCACAGCGCAACGGCAGGCCCAAGCGGCGGGCCAGCTGTCCGACGACATAGTTCGACATCACCGGTTCCGGCATCCCGAAGGTCGGCGCGCCGGATTTCAGCGACATCGAGGACAGGAAGTTGCCCAGCACAAAAGGTGCGCCGGGGCGCACGATCTGGGCAAAGGCGCAGCACATCATCGCCTCGGCGATCGCCTGCGCGACCGAGGCCGCGGTCGAAACCGGTCCCATGGCGCCGCTCAGGATAAAGGGCGATACGATGATCCCCTGCCCACGCCCGCAATAGACCCGAATCGCCTCAGTCACCACCTTGTCCACCAACAGCGGAGAGTTGGTGTTGACGTTGCCCATGATTACGCAATTTTGCTCTAGCACCTCGCGCCCATGCAGGATCTCGGCCATGTCGACACTGTCCTGCGCGCGGCTCATCTCGGTGATGGCGCCCAGATGCGGTTTGTCGCTGAGCGTCATGTGGGCAAACACCATGTCCAGATGGCGTTTGGAAACCGGAATGTCGGTGGGTTCCGCGATCACCAACCCGGTGTGATGCAGGTTGGGATGCATATAGGCAAGTTTGACCAACTTTTCGAAGTCGTCAAAGAGCGCATAGCGCCGACCGCCCTCGAGATCGCGCACGAACGGAGCGCCATAGACCGGGGCAAAGACCTGATTGGTGCCACCGATCACGACGGACCGGTCCGGGTTGCGGGCAACCTGGGTGAATTGCGTGGGCGCCTTGGCGCAGAGGTCGCGGATCCACTGCGCATCGGCCCGGATCAGATCGCCGTTCTCGCCACCCGGAGTGATTCCCGCCTGGAGCCAGATATCCAGCGCCACCGGGTCATCGCGGAACGCAATGCCGACATCCTCAAGAAACCAGTCCACCTGCGCTTCGATCTTTTGCAGCTCTTCTTCGTTTAGCGGGTCGAAAAAGGGCAGCTTGCGCCGGACATTGGGCGACGCGGGCACAGCCGCAGAGGCGGTTTGACGAGCGCGGGATGCTCGGGCGCGTCGGGCCATGTCTCATGTCTCCAGTTGGATCGGATACCTGAAAATAGCGGCGAGAAGCGCGCTTTTGACCCGGAAAAATATCAATCGTTTGGATAGACACAGACTATGGCACGGGCATTTGCAGAGGAACTGCAAAGACTGCTGGTCAGTCAGCGAAGCGTGTGATCATCACGTAGTTGCCGGTTGCCCCACCCAACCGGGTCGGTCTGATTGAGCAACAGGGTTTTGCTGTGCGGATGGTGGGTGATGAGAGACTCGAACTCCCGACATCTTCGGTGTAAACGAAGCGCTCTACCAACTGAGCTAATCACCCCTGTTGCGGGATGTAGCCAAGCCTGCGCTGCCTTGCAAGGGGGGTAGGCGGATTCCGAGTGCGAAAATGCGCCGGACCTAATCCCTGATGTTTTTGAGCACCGCCAGCAGCTGCGCCACCTCATGCTCGGTGTTGTAATGACACAGTGAGATTCGGATGCAGTCACTCAGGCCCAAAGGGTCCAGCACGTTGCCGCTGTAGTGATCCGCCTTGCGGGTATGGGTGCGGATGCCCTGTTCGTTGAGCTGGGTTACCACGTCGGCCGAGGCCATGCCGTCGACGGTGATCGAGACCAGCCCCTCGCGCGCGGGGTTGTCGGCGCCGGACAGGATCGTCACATGCTCCATATCCCGCAGCCCGGGCAGGTTGCCGGTGCCGTTGATCATGGCATCCGTCAGATGCGTCTCGTAGGCGTGGATGGCGCGGCCCGCGGCCTCGATCCGGGCACGGCGGTCGGTGGCATCGGAGACCTCGCCCCCCAGCCAGTCAAAATAGGCGATCACGTCGGACATGGTGGCATAGGAACCGGTGTCGCGGGTACCGAATTCCCAGCCGGTGGCCGGGGCATCGATCAGCATGTCATGCGGCAGCGCCGTCAGCCGGTCCGAGATCCACGCCACACCGTATCCGTGGCGCGAGAATACCTTGTAGGGCGAGATCGCATAGCCGTCGACGCCGTAGCTGTCGAGATCGAGCTGGCCGTGGGCGGCATGTTGGATGCCGTCGACGATGATGAAACAATTGGGCGCGACCTCGCGGATCGTCTGCGCGATGGCGGCCACGTCCATGCCCATGCCGGTCACGGGCGAGGCGTGCAGGATGGTGGCGACCGTGGTGTCCGGCGTCACATAAGCGCGGTAGTCCTCGGCGCTGACGGTGCCGGTCTCGTTGCTGTGCGGCACGTTCACGTAATCAAGCCCGGCAATCCCGGCCCAACGCCGCGCGGCGCTGCGGCTGGCGGGGTGTTCGATCGAACTGCCCACCACTTTGGTCCCCTTGGGCGCGTTCACGCAGGCGGTGCGGATCATGCGGAACAGCAGCTCGGTACCGCTTTCGCCGACAAAGAACTGCCCGAATGAGGCGTTCATGAAGGTGGCCAGATCGGACTTGGCGGTGTTGATGATATCGACCAGAGCGTGGCTGGCGGTGTTGTCGCGCCCCTGATTGTCGGGGATAGCGGCGAACTTGGCCGAAGTCTCGGCCACCGATTTCAATGTCAGCGCGCCGCCTGCGTTCTCGAAAAAGATACGCGGGCCATGGAACGGGCAGGCATCCACATGGGCAAAGCGGTCGCGGATGGCCTCGATCAGGCCGGGAGTTTCGTGCAGCATATTCTTATGGTCCTGTCAGAGCGTCCGGGCTTGGGTGGCCATGGCCATCGGTTGGCAGCATTGGCCAGCACGGCGGCACATGGCAAGATCGTTTGCGACACCAAAAGACACAGTGGCGTCAATGACAAAGACCTACCCTCCGGCCAGCTTTTGCCACCAGTCCTTGGGCTTCAGCCGCTGGGCTCGGCTGCTTCGCGTATCCAACCACAGCGCCAGCTTGCGGAAGCGTGAAAGCGCCAGTCTCAGCCACCATCGGTCGCGCCAGCCCGAGAAATCGCGGTTGAACGGGCAGACCCGCATGCAGATCGCGCAATCCGATTGCAGCTTGGCCCAATAGCCAAAACAGGCTTGCGCGTCCGAGGTCCATTTTCGTACGCCCTTGATCGCCGAGACATCCGTGGGCTCGCTGACCTCCTTGGGCCCAAAAGGCAGTGCCTTGACCGGGCAGGCATCGGCGCATTGGGTGCAGATGTTGCAGAATTCCTCGATTCCCAGCCGCCGGGGCGCGTCGTGATCCAGCGGCAGGTTGGTGAAGATCTTGGAAAACCGCAGACGCGGGCCGTATTCGGGCGTGATGACCATCTGATTGCGGGCATATTCCCCCAGCCCGGCCTTGACAGCATAGGGAATGACCAGACCGGTATCGTTCATCGACGGCACCGCCTCGTATCCTAGATTGCGGATATAGGCGGCGAGCTGGATGACGATAGCGGCCTCATGCGAGTATTCCCGCCCGGTCGCCGCCCCGGCCAAAGCCGAAGGGTAGGTGGCCACCAGCTCCTGATCCATCTGGTGACCCAGCACGATGACGCTGGTCAGGCCCTCGGGCAGCGCGTTTTCAACCTCGGAAAAGTCGCGCACATCGACACGCGCCGAATAGAGCCAGCGTTCGTCCATCTCGGTAATGCCCACCAGATTGGCGCCGAAGAACTTGGCCAGCCGCTTGATCTCGGCGCTCATGCGGGCGGGGTCGTCCACCTCGATATGCGCCTCGGCCACAGGGGTGTCGTATGCGATTGGTGCCTGAAACCCTTCGCGCCGCCCCTCGTCAGCGCTGCGATTGGTGATGATGTCCGAAATCAGCCAACTGGCGTTGCGCAGGGCAAAGTCCTTTTGCTTGAACCCGTCGCCCTTGCGGTATCTGGCCTGCATCCGGTAGCTGGCAAAAAACGCATCCGTCTGCTTGTTGCGTACAGATTCGTCCCAGAAGGCGCGGGTGAACATGTCGTTGCGCTGGGAAAAGGGCTCGAACTCTTCAGTCACCTCGATCCCCGCCGCGGCATCGCTGTCACCGAAGCGGTCGCGCCAGTCCTGCCGCTGCGCATCGCTGACGCCCGTGTTGGATGGCCAGGTCATTCTGCGGTGTCCTCCCGGGTTACACTGAACAGAAATGCGGAGTGTCATTCAACCAGGTTGTCCTGCCCGGTTACTGGCTATTTCCGTTCACCGGAGGACAAGGATGAAACGGAGACCCTTCAATCCCGTTGATAAAGCACCAAAAACCACCGCACTGCTCGGGATCAGAATAAAATGGCTCGGCCCAAGTGGCGACCCCGGCAGGATTCGAACCTGCAACCTGCCCCTTAGGAGGGGGCTGCTCTATCCAGTTGAGCCACGGGGCCGCGTGCGACTTTCTCTACCCACCTTTTCCCGGCTTGTCATCGGCTTTGCTGAGCAGTTGAACCAATTGCCGTGTTCGCGCTAGCATCGGGCAAATCAAAAACGGCGCAGGTACCCAGGTGACTACAGATACAAAACGGCCCCTTACCCTTCGCGACGTCTCGGAAGCGTCCGGCGTTTCGGAAATGACCGTCAGCCGGGTGCTGCGAAACCGGGGCGACGTGTCGGATGCCACGCGCACCCGAGTTCTTGCGGCGGCGAAAGAGCTGGGATACGTGCCCAACAAGATCGCCGGCGCGCTGGCGTCGAACCGGGTCAACCTGGTGGCGGTGATCATCCCGTCGTTGTCGAACATGGTGTTCCCCGAGGTGCTGACCGGCGTCAATCAGGTGCTTGAGGATACCGAGCTGCAGCCGGTGGTCGGCGTCACCGATTACCTGCCCGAGAAAGAAGAAAAGGTGCTCTACGAGATGCTCTCGTGGCGGCCTTCGGGCGTGATCATCGCGGGGCTGGAGCATACGGACGCGGCGCGAGCGATGCTGGATTCGGCGGGTATTCCGGTGGTCGAGATCATGGACACCGATGGCAAGCCGGTCGACGCGATGGTGGGTATCTCGCACCGCCGCGCCGGGCGCGAGATGGCGCAGGCGATCTTGAAAGCCGGTTATCGCCATATCGGTTTCATGGGGACCAAGATGCCGCTGGATCACCGGGCACGGAAGCGGTTCGAGGGGTTCACCGAGGTGCTGGGCAAGAACGGGGTCGAGATCGAGGACCGGGCGTTCTATTCCGGCGGTTCGGCGCTGGCCAAGGGCCGTGAGATGACGCAAGAGATGCTGGAACGCTCCCCCGAGCTGGATTTCCTGTATTATTCCAACGACATGATCGGGGCGGGCGGATTGCTGTATCTGCTGGATCAGGGGATCGACGTGCCGGGCCAAATCGGGCTGGCGGGGTTCAACAATGTCGAACTGTTGCAGGGTCTACCTCGCAAGCTGGCCACGATGGATGCCTGCCGTCTGGAAATCGGGCGCAAGGCGGCCGAGATCATCGCCGCGCGACTTGAAAACCCCGAGGCAGAGATCGACACCCGCGTCACCCTCACCCCCAAGATCAGCTATGGCGAAACGCTGAAACGGCGCTAGGGGTGACTCTCCCACGGCTCGACAACCGCGCGGCGCGGGCGCTGTTTCTGGACCGGCATGGGTTGGCGGAGCAACCCGCAGGCCCGGCCAAGGGCGCGCACCTGTTGGGGCTGATCGAGCGGCTGGGGTTCGTTCAGCTCGACAGCATCAACACGGTCGCGCGCGCGCATGACATGATCCTCTATGCGCGGCGGCCCACCTATCGTGCCGGGAACCTCAAGCGGCTCTATGAACGCGACCAGGCGTTGTTCGAACACTGGACGCATGATGCCGCCGTCATTCCGATGGCCTTCTACCCTCACTGGCATCTGCGGTTTCAGCGCGATGCCGCGCTGTTACGCGCTCGTTGGAAGAACTGGCGCCGCGACGGGTTCGAGAAGCAGTTCGAAACCGTGTTGCAGCATATCCGCGATCACGGTGCGGTCTGTTCATCGGATGTGGGCAAGGATGAGAAAAAGGGCTCGGGCGGCTGGTGGGACTGGCACCCGTCCAAGACCGCACTGGAATACCTATGGCGGTCAGGAGCACTGGCGGTGGTTGGTCGCGAAGGGTTTCAGAAACGCTATGACCTGACCGAGCGGGTGATTGAGGCCGGGCTGTGCCCCGGTGCGTTGCCCTGTGATGCCGAGGCCACGGTGGAATGGTTGTGCAACGCGGCGCTGGATCGGTTGGGCTTTGCCACGTCCGGAGAACTGGCGGCGTTCTGGGACACGGTCAGCCCCGCCGAGGCCAAGGCGTGGTGCGCGCAGGCCGAAGCGCGGGGAGTGATTGAGCCGGTCGAGATCGAATGCGTGGGCGGCGTCCTGCGTAAGGTCTTTGCGCGGCCGGATGTCTTGGAACAGGCGGCCAGCGCGCCGCCGCCGCCGGGCCGTATCCGCGTGCTCAGCCCGTTCGACCCGGCTTTGCGCGACCGCAACCGGGCCGAGCGGCTGTTCGGGTTTCACTACCGGATTGAGGTTTTCGTGCCCGAGCCCAAGCGGGTCTATGGCTATTATGTTTTTCCATTGCTTGAAGGGGACCGGCTGGTCGGGCGGATCGACATGAAAGCTCATCGTGACTGCGGCGAGCTGCGTATCCGCGCACTCTGGCCTGAGCGGCGGATGAAATGGTCGAAGGCGCGCGCGCAGCGGCTGGAGGCAGAGTTGGACCGGGTGCGGCGGTTCACGGGTATGGAGAAGGTGGTATTTGCCCCGGATTGGCTGCGGGAGCCCAAGTAGCCTGGATTCGGGTCAAGGCCGTGAATGGCCTGCGTCCACAAACCCACGCTCTTCGACCAGCCGTTTCAGCTGCGCCAGCGAGGTTTCGACCGGCTGCCCGGACGTATCCAGTTGCGCCAACGCCTTGCCATAAAGCGCCTCTCGGCTGGTCAGGATCGACTTGAGCTGCTCCATCGCTTCGGGGTTTCCGGCCATCGGGCGTTCGTCGCCCTGCGCGCGGACCCGCTCCATATGCTCGACCGGCGTGGCGCGCAGCCAGATGGTGTGGAAATGGCTGAGCAGGGTGTTGTAGGTCTCGGGCTCAGCCACGATGCCGCCCGCGACCGCCAACACCATGGACTCGTGGGTCGCGATCACCCGGCTCACCGCCTGCGCTTCGAGCTTGCGGTAACCTTCCTGACCATAAAGCGCCATGACCTCGCTGACAGGCATTCCGGCCTGCTCCTCGATCCAGTGGTTCAACTCGACGAAGGGCAGGCCCAGCGCCCTCCCCAGCATCGCGCCCAGAGTGGACTTGCCGGCACCTCGCAGGCCCACGAGGCAGATCCGTTGCGCCCGCAGCACCTCATCCGGCTCAGGGCTGAGCGCGCGCAGTACCATCTGCTGCACATCCGCATTGGCCAGACGGTACATGTCCGCCACCCGCAGTGCGTCCGAGTTCCAAGGGTCATCCTCGCCCACCAGCCATTCGATCCGGTGGTCCAGCGCGATGGCGACACGCTGCAACAGACCGATCGAGATATTCCCCTCACCCGCCTCAAGCTGCGCTAGATAGCGTGGCGAGACACCGGACATCTCGGACAGCACCCGGCGCGGAATGCCGCGCCGCTGACGCGCCTCGCGCACCCGCTCGCCCACCCGCGCGATCAGGGTCATGACCGCGGCTTCGGCTCGGTCTGAACTATCCTGCGAGGTGCTTTCGCCGCGAAAGTTGGTGACTTCGGTCATATTGCCCGTGAGATTTGTGCAAAATAATGCTCAATTCTACGACGGCAGAGCGAAGGGCGCAATGCGTTACCGGGCGTCCGGCAGTATCGTGCACCGGATTTCGGTCGGAGTGATCGGTCAATAAGTTTCGACGTGGTAGCGCCCGTCCTCGCGCATTTTGTCGCGCAGTTCCGACCAGTTCAAACCGATCCCCCGGGCAATGTCTTTGAGCGCCTCTTCGACCCCCTGCTCCATCGCCTTGAGCCCGCAGATATAGATATGGCCATTTGGATCCTGCAGCAGGTTTTCCACGGTCTCCGCCTCCTCGCGCAGCCGATCCTGCACGTATCGCTTGGGTTCGCCTGTCTGCCGGGAAAAGGCGAAATGCTTGGTCATGAAACTGTCCGGCACTTTGCCCAGCGGTCCGAAATAGGGCAGCTCCTCGGGCCTACGCGCACCGAAAACCAGCGTCAGCGAGTCCCTCAGCGCCGGGTTTTCGCGCTGCCGGCGCATGGTGAAGGCGCGGAACGGGGCCGAGCCGGTGCCGGTGCAGATCATCAACAGATGCGCATTAGGGTCTGATGGCAGCAGAAACGTCGCGCCAAAGGGCCCGGTCAGCTGCACCGTGTCGCCGGGCTTCAGATCGCAGACATAGTTCGAGCACAGGCCTTGCGGCTCACGCTTCACTGTCAGGGACAGGTTGTTGAAATTGGGCCGCTCACCATCGCGGGGGCTGGAGACCGAATAGAGCCGGGGCAGGTGCGGGTTGCCGTCCGCATCCATGCCGGGTGGCAGGATGCCAACGCTCTGCCCCTCAAGCACCGGAAAAGGCAATGCACCGAGGTCGAGGATGATGTGGCGCACATCGCTGTCGCTGTCCTCGGCAGTCAGGCGGAAATTGCCAGTGACCTTCGCCTCGGCGGGTTTGCCCAGCGTGTAGAGGTTGACCGTCGGTTTCGACGCCGATGCGGGCGCCTTGGCCTTGCCGCCTGCGCCCTTGTGCGCCTCGGCCAGAAGTGCTGCGATGCTGTCATCCAGCGCTTCGAGCCCGGCGTCATCCCCGGGCATATCCTCTTGCTCGGGCAACTCCATCCACTCGTATTGCTCGTCCAGCGAATAGGGCTCGGCCACCACCCGCCAGTTGTCGATGGAGCCCGTCGGGCAGACCGGGATACAATCCATGCAATAATTGCACTTGGATGCGTCCACCACGACGTTCATGTCGTCATGCTCGATGGCCTCTTCGGGGCAGGTCATCTCACAGGTGTAGCAACGAATGCAGATTTCTGGGTCGATCAGGTGCTGCTTGAGCGGCTGGTTCATGAACTCTCGCGTTTCTTGGTCAGGATCACGTCGGGCAGCACCAGCGTGTCGATCAGAGCTTTATACAGCCCGACACAATCTGAACAGCCGACACAGGGGCCGTGCAATGCGGATACTTCACCGGCCAGCGCCTCAAGGCGCGGCGTTTCGGCTTTGGATCTGTCGATCTGCATTGCGGGTCATCCCCTTCTGAACAAGCCGGGCGTTAGCCAACAGGACAAAACATGAGTCGGTCAATCCACTTTGCGCTCACAAAATGTTTCCGTGCCTGTTGCCCGGCCTGCGGTTTCGTCAGGCCATGTGCAGCTTCACGTATTCGAAATCGCCCGGCTTGTTGTCGATGCCCACCTTGGGTGGCGCGATCCAACTGGCGTATTTGCCGGGCTCGAAGCAGGGCTGCATCAGCGACTGGATGAAATCCCCGTCGGCCTTGGTGGGCAGCCAGTCCTTGACCTTGGCCTCCCACTCTTCTTTCCGGAGGATATTGCCGTTCGGATCGACACTAACAGTGGCAAAAACGCCGATCTTGCGATGGAACCCCTCATGCGGCAGTTCCATCCGGTAGTCGACGCCGAGCTTTTCGATGATCTTGTTCCAGCGTCCGACACCGCCTGCCGCATCCTTAACGTAGTCATCGCGCAGCCGCATGTTGATGGCGGTCAGGGCGGGCACATCCTCGGCCACGATGCCGCCATCCTTGATGGTGCGGACGACATAGCTGTCGCCTTCAAGCTTGTGATCGTCCTTCAGCCGCAACTCCATGAACCGGCCCTTGATCCCGGCGTTGAAGGCGTTGGCCGCGTTGGTCGACACTTCTGAGCCGAACAGGTCCAGCGACAGGGTGTAATGCAGGTTCAGCTTTTTCTGGATCGTGGGCAGGTCGATCACCCCCAGATCGCGCACCTTGTCGATGTCATAAGGGTCGTCGATCCCGGCCTTGTTCATCGCTTCGCAAGTGGCCTGAATGGTGCGGCCCACGCCGGTTTCACCGACAAACATGTGGTGCGCCTCTTCGGTCAGCATGAAGCGGCAGGTGCGCGACAGCGGGTCGAACCCGGACTGCGCGAGGCTTTCAAGCTGCATCTTGCCGTCGCGGTCGGTGAAATAAGTGAACATGAAGAAGGACAGCCAATCCGGCGTTTCCTCGTTGAACGCGCCCAGCATGCGCGGCGCCTCCTCGGACCCGGATGAGCGGACCAACAGTTCATTCGCCTCTTCCCGCCCGTCGCGGCCGAAATACTTTTGCAGCAGATAGACCATGGCCCAGAGGTGCCGCCCCTCTTCGACATTCACCTGAAACAGGTTGCGCATGTCGTAAAGCGATGGCGCGGTGAGGCCCAGGAACCGCTGCTGTTCAACCGAGCCCGGTTCGGTATCGCCCTGAATAACGATCAGCCGCTTGAGCATGTTGCGGTACTCGCCCGGCACCTCCTGCCAGGCGGGTTCGCCGTAATGCTCACCACATGGGATACGCCGGTCCTCGACCTGCGGGGCCAGAAGCACGCCCCAGCGGTATTCCGGCATCTTCACATAGTCGAACTTGGCCCAGCCCTTGGGGTCGACCGAAACAGCCGTCCGCAGGTAAACCATGCTTTCCTGAAAGTTCTGCGGGATCAGGTCATTCCACCAGTTGATATAGCCCGGATGCCACTTCTCCAGCGCTTTCAGGACCTTTTTGTCCTGACTTAGACCCACATTGTTAGGGATCTGAGTGTCGTAGCTTACATTGATCAGGTCGAGCATCTCATTCCTTCCCCGCGGCTGATGGGGCGAAACCCCATCCTACCGCCTTACACACGTTCCATGTCGTATTTCCCGCGCACACCGCTGCCGTAGCGTTGCAACGCGCCCTCTTCGCCCATCGCGTTGGGGCGCTGAAAGATCCAGTTCTGCCAGGCGGTCAGGCGGCCAAAGATACGGGTTTCCATCGTCTCAGGGCCCACAAAGCGCAGGTTCGCCTCCATCCCCGTCATCGCGTCGGGCGAGAAACTGGCGCGCTCTTCGAGGAAGATGCGCACCTCATCCTCCCAGTCGATATCGTCAAAGGCATAGGTGATCAGCCCGAGCTCCTCGGCCTCATCCGCCTCGATGGCCTCGCCGATGTGGTCCCGCAGCTTGTCGGCCTCACCCGTATCCGCCCAGAACCGGGTGGCGAGGCGGCTCAGATCGTTGCTCATCGGATAGGCGCCGAAATTGGCCTCGCTCAGGGTGATGGCGGCGAGCGGGCGGTTGTCGCCCTCAAACTCCTCCAGCATCATATAGGACCGGTCCGCGGCCCAGAGCAGTTCAGCCAGAACGCCCGCGTAGCACGACCCATGCTCGACCAGCGCTACAAGACTGCGCGAGGTCATGTCGATACGTTTCAGCACCCGTTTCCAGTAGTGCAGGATCTCGTTCGCCAGCCAGTGATCGCGGTTGTCGAGCAGCAGTTTCTCATGGGCCAGCACGCGCCCGGGATCGCCCTGGGTGTGGAACACGATCAGCCCTGTTTCACGCTCGTTCAGGCGCAAATGCAGGATGGCGTCATCCAGTTCCCGCGCCAGTCGCAGCATCCAGCTGTCCGCGCCCTGTGCCTGCAAGGTTTCCGTATCCGCTGGGGCGTCTTCATCGGGGCCCTTGATAGTGACTGTCGCGCGACCGCCGTCGCGGTCGATCCCAACCTCTACGGTGGAATAGATGACGGACCCATCTTCGCCAAAGCTGCGGGTCAGGGGCGTCAATTCGATCCCTTGCAACTTCGAAGGCTTAGCCGAGGTATCGGCAAAGGCGCGGGCGCGCTCCTGCACCACCTCGTCGAATTTCGAATTGGGCGCGATCTCATCGACCAGCTTCCAGTCCACTGCGCGCTGGCCGCGTACACCTTCCTCGACCGAACAGAACACATCCGCCAGATCGCGCCGCACCTTGCGTTTGTCAGTGACCCGGGTCAGCCCACCAGTGCCGGGCAGCACGGCCAGTAAAGGCACCTCGGGCAGGGCCACCGAGGACGTACTGTCATTGGTCAGAATGATATGGTTGCAGGCGAGTGCCAGCTCATACCCGCCACCTGCGCAAGAGCCCTTGATGGCGGCGATGTATTTCTGGCCGGAATCCGCCTCGGCCGCCTCATAGGTATTGCGGGTCTCGTTGGTGAACTTGCAGAAATTCACCTTGTGCGCGTGGCTTGCGCCGCCAAGCATCCGGATATTGGCCCCGGCGCAAAACACCCGATCCTTGGCCGATTGCACCACCACCACCTTGACTTCGGGGTGCTCGAACCGCATCCGCTGGACCACATCCGCCAGCTCGATATCGACACCAAGGTCATAGGAGTTCAGCTTCAGCTCATAGCCCGGAAACAGCCCGCCCTTTTCCTCCACATCCATGAAGAGATTAGCGATCTCGCCATCATACTCGACCCGCCAGTGACGGTATTTCGAGGGGTCGGTCTGAAAGTCGATGCGTTGAGGCATTCCGGACTCCGCGGGTTGACGTTGAGAGGCATTTTAGTGCGCAACTACAGGGGCGGCAAGGCGGATTACGCAAAATAATGCACACACACTTTCGCTTTCTTTCAACATGTTGCAAACATTAATCAAAAATGTGCCATTCACATGGCGTCAAAGTATGCACTATGATGCACCATCGGCGAGTCGCCGTTCCAGAGCGCCCAACTGCGCCAACAAATCGCTCAGCGAAACGCTCATCACCTCATCCTCTGCCCCGCACGCAGCCAGACATTCCCGCGTCAGCTCGCACAGGCGCCTCGCAGCGCGTGGGCGCTGCATCCGCTCTTTGAGCCGGGCGTTGGCAAACTGGATCACCGCCCGCACAAGATGCCGCTCAGCCGAGTTCGGTGGCAGGCTCATCCAGACCGGTTCCCACGCTTCATGCGCCTCCCAGAAAAAGCCCTGATCGAAAAACACCCACCCGGCTTGCCAGGCATCGGAAGCGGCCAGTGCGCGGACGCTCATGCCGGGCTGGGCGGTGCCGCGGAGGGCATCGAAAGCATGATCGGGATGCCGGGGCGTTTGCCCGGGCGTGTAGGCGTGAGGAGGCAGAAGAACACCCATGGATTAGGCCGGGATGACCTCGGCGGCCTCGATCCGCTGCAGCCGGGCGCAATAGTCGGCCACCGCATCCAGCGTGGCCTCGGGCGCCTCAACATGCGGAGCATGCTGACAGTCGAGAATGACCGTATCGACCGGGCAATAGGTGCGGGTTTCGATCTCTTCAATCTGGGCGAGCGTGCCGTATTGATCGCCCCGCCCCTGAATGGTGAGAACCGGCACGCGCAGGTAGTCGATCACCTCGGCCACGTTCCAGTCTTTGAAACCGGGATCGAGCCAGACGTCGCTCCAGCCGCGAAAGGCGTTCTCGGGGTTACGGTGGTATCTGGCCAGCTTCTCCCGCATATCGGTGGTCTCGAAGGCGTCGCGCGCCCGTGCGATCTCGGCCAGCCCCATCTCTTCGGTGAAGAAATGCGGCGCCATCAGGATCAGGCCGCGTACCCGGTGATCCTCGACGCTACCCGCATAGATCGCCGCAATGGTGGCTCCGTCGGAATGGCCGAACAGGATGCAGCGCTCGATCCCGGCCTGAGCCAGAACATGCGGCAGCACATCCAGCGCCTCGCGGGTCTGGAAATCCAGCGGGCGGGGCAGGGTCGCGGAGTCGGACTGGCCATAGCCCTGCCGGGAATAGACCAGCACGCCCAGCCCGGTGCGGGCGGAGAGTTTTTCCGGAAAATCCCGCCAGAGCGCGACACAGCCCAGCCCCTCATGCAGCAACACGATCGTTGGGGCCTGTGAGGGCGGAGGGCCATGGCAGGCATATTCCAGTGCCACCTCGTTCACGTCGAGCGGGTGCACCGGGGTCAGACTCCAGTCGATCATTGCGCTCCCTCCCGCAGCTTGAAGCGCTGGATCTTGCCGGTGGCGGTCTTGGGCAGGTCTTCGACGAAATCGATCCAGCGCGGGTATTTCCACTTGCCGACCTTGTCCTTGACGAACTCTCTCAGTTCATCGGCCAGCCCGTCCGCCTCATCCTGTTTCAGCACGATATAGGCCCGGGGTTTTTCCAGCCCGTCGCCATCGCGGTTGGCGACCACCGCTGCCTCAAGCACCGCCGGGTGTGAGACCAGCGCCTGTTCGACCTCAAAGGGCGAGACCCAGATGCCCGAGACCTTGAACATGTCGTCCGTGCGCCCGCAATAGACATAGCGACCGTCTTCGGTCTGTTCGTATTTGTCGCCGGTACGGGTCCATTCGCCTTCGAACGTAGCGCGGCTTTTGTCGCGTTTGTTCCAATACCCATCCGCTGCCGAGGCGCCGCGCACCAGCATCTCACCCAAGCTGCCGGTATCCACATCGGCGCCGTGCTCATCGACCAGCCGCACCTCGTAACCCGGAACCGGGCGGCCCGAGGTGCCATAGGCCACATCGTCAGGCGCGTTCGAAAGGAAGATGTGCAGCATCTCGGTCGAGCCGACACCGTCCAGGATATCCACGCCCCACAATCGCTGCCACGACCGTCCGATCTCTTCCGGCAGCGCCTCGCCCGCCGAGATGCAGCGGCGCAGGGGCACATCCGGCACGCCCTGCTGTTCGAGTTGAGCAACGGTGGCGGCGTAGAGCGTCGGCACCCCGCAGAACACAGTGGGTTTTTCGGTGGCGATGATGTCGATGGCAGCGCCCGGAGTGGGCCTGCCGTTGAACAGGATCGCCTCGGCGCCGACCGACATGGGAAAGGTCATGGCGTTGCCGAGTCCATAGGCAAAGAACAGTTTGGCGGCAGAGAACACCACGTCGTCGGGCTGGATCTGCAACACCTGCGCGCCGTAGGTATCTGCGGTGGCCTTGAGACTACCGTGCACATGGCGCACGCCCTTGGGCTGCCCGGTGGAGCCCGAGGAATAGAGCCAGAAGGCCACGTCATCTTCTGAGGTGTCGACAGCCTCGGCGGGGGTCGCGTCGGTCATGAAGACGTCAAAGCTCTGCGTGCCGTCCGCGGCGCTGCCGATCACCACGATGCGGGTCAGATGCTGTGAGGCTTCGGCGGCGGGCTGCACTACCGGCCAGAGCTCTTCGGACACGAACAGGCAGGTGGCGCGGCTGTCGTTCAGGATCACCTCGTAGACCGGTGCGGCGAGCAGGGTGTTGATCGGCACCGGCACCACGCCCGCCTTGAGGCAGCCCCAGAAGATCTGCGGAAACTCGATCTGGTCCAGCACCAGCATGGCCGCGCGCGCCTCTCTTTGCACTCCGGCGCGGGTCAGGGCGTCGGCGACGCACGCAGAGGTTTCGGCAAGCTCGCGATAGGTCAGCACCCGTTTCCGCCCGGCGGCTTCGCGGAACGCACGCCGGTGGCCGCGTCCCTCGCCCACATGCCGGTCCACGAAATAATGCGCGGCGTTTCCGCTCATCCTGTCACCTCCCCGCGTGATTGGCCGGGGGCAGCGCGCAGGCGGCCCGAAGGCCATCCCGCGCGCGCCTCTCCCCTGCGGCGCACATAAT
This sequence comes from Ruegeria sp., assembly GCF_040830605.1. Taxonomy (GTDB): domain Bacteria; phylum Pseudomonadota; class Alphaproteobacteria; order Rhodobacterales; family Rhodobacteraceae; genus Ruegeria. Next base: position 73,219 of record NZ_JBFOMD010000002.1, on the reverse strand, counting down.
GCATTTCAGGCTCATTTATGCAAGATATTGCTAATCACGAAAGCATTATCATGCAACTTACTGCATAAAACGGACCCTGAAGCGGAACCGGCAGGTCTCAGCCTGGCAGCAGGAACAGCGTAATGGCCGGAAAGGCGACAAGGATGATGACCCTGATGATGTCCGAGGCCACGAAGAACAGCACGGCCTTGTAGGTCTCGATCATGCGGGTCGAGCGGTCCATGGCGTTGATGATGAACAGGTTCATGCCAACCGGTGGTGTGATCAGCCCGACCTCGACCACAATCAGGACGAGGATGCCGAACCAGATGGCAACATGCTCGGCCTCGATGCGGTTGGCCATGCCGCGGGTGACGCGGATGCCCAGTTCCTTCATCTGCTCGCGGGTGAGTTCGGTGCCGGTGGCGATGGCCTCTTGGATCGAGGCCAGCATCTCGGCCCCCATGCCTTCGGGAACGCCGCTGTTCAGCACGTCCATCGCCGCCTCGGCCTGCATGGCGGTCAGTGAGATCAGGTTGAAATCCATCGCCGAGATCACCGGAAAGAAGATCGGGATGGTCAGCAGGATCATCGAAAGGCTGTCCATCAGGCAGCCAAAGATGAGGTAGAAACACAGGATCAGCGCCAGCACCACCCACGGCGAAAAGCCCTGGCTGACGACATAGTTCGATAGTTCCTGCGGTACCTGGGTCAGGGCGAGGAAGCCGTTGTAGAAACCGGCACCCAGCACGATGAAAAAGATCATCGCGGTTGAGCGCGCGGTGACGATGAAACTGTCCGCCAGCGTGGCGCGGGTCAGGCCGCCGTTGAAAAAGGCGATGACGCCAGTGCCGAACGCGCCCACCGCTGCGCCTTCGGTAGGGGTGAACCAGCCCAGATAGATTCCGCCCACCACAAGGCTGAAGACCAACAGCACCGGCCAGACCTGCAGCAGCGCGGCGAAGCGTTCCGCGTAAGGTACCGGGGGCCGCGTGCCGGCGCTTTCGGGATAGAGGCGGACATAGATCGAGATCGCGATGACATAACCCACCGCCGCCAGAATGCCGGGGATGAAGGCGGCGAGGAACAATTTGGCGATGTTCTGCTCGGTCAGGATCGCGTAGATCACCAGCACAACCGAGGGCGGGATCAGGATACCGAGCGTGCCGCCCGCCGCCAGTGTCGCGGTCGAAAACCCGCCTGCATATCCGTATTGCTTCAGTTCGGGCAGTGCCACACGGCCCATGGTGGCCGCAGTCGCCAGTGAGGAGCCGCATATCGCCCCGAACCCGGCGCAGGCCCCGATCGAGGCCATGGCCACGCCGCCACGTTTGTGGCCCAGCCAGCCCTCTGCGGCCTTGAACAGCGCGTTCGACATGCCGCCCAGCGTCGCGAAATGCCCCATCAAAAGGAACATCGGCACGATGGTCAGCGAATAGCTGGAAAAGGTCGTATAAGTCTCGTTCTTGAGCCGCGCAAAGGCGACCTGCGTGCCGTCCGTCACCCATACGAGGCCGACAAGCCCGACAAGGAACATCGCCAGCCCGATAGGCACCCTCAGAAAGATCAGGGCCATCAGGGCGGGAAAGGACGCAATCCCGATCTCAAGCGCGGTCAATGGCCTGCCTCCATGCCGTCCCAAACCAGGATGCGGCCAGTAAAGAACTCATAGATTCGGACCCCGGCCATGTAGAGGCCCACGACGGCCGCCGCGAGCGAGGCCACAAAGCTTAGCGCGTAGGCCCACCAGATGGGGAATTGCAGCAGAAAGGTGGTCTCGCCGTATTGCCGCTTGCTGATCATGCCATCGAACAGCTTCCATGCGATCAGGATGAGGACGGCGGCAAAGACGATCTCGATCACCATGCGCAGGAAGCGGTTCACGCCCTTGGGAAAGCTGTTGGTCAGGATATCGACCGAGGCATGCCCGGCAGTGATCTGACAGAGCGGCAGAAAGCAGAAGATGGCAAAGGCCACCCCGGCCTCGACCAGTTCAAAGTCACCGTTGACCGGCCCGACGCCCATGCTGATGGCCCAGCGGGAAAAGCCGGGGGCTATACTCTCCATGAAGTCGCTGTGAAAGACCCCGTTCAGCAGGCGGCCCAGAATGGACACGCAAGTCAGCAGGATCAGGGCGCTCAGGACGATCCCGCCGATGATGGCCAGCGTTCTGGCCAACCCCATCATCAGTTTATGCATCGGTCCTCAATCCGTTCCCCGGGGTCTTTATTGGGGTCATGGCAGAGGCCCGCCATGACCCGGTGCAGTTATTGCGAGTATTCCTCGATCAGTGCGCGTGCCTCTTCCAGAAGGGCCTGACCGTCCTTGCCCTTGGCGTTCATGTCGGCGACCCACTCGTCGTAGATCGGCTGCGCCAGCGCGCGCCATTCCTCGACACCTGCTTCGTCGATGGTGATGATGTTGTTGCCCAGATCCTCGGCCACCACGCGGGCCGGGCCGTCGGCATCGGCCTGCGTGCCACCGGCAAAGACCGAGAATTCCAGCCCCGAATTGTCATCGACCACCTTTTTCAGGTCGTCCGGCAGGCTGTCATACTTGGCCTTGTTCATCGCCAGCACGAAAGTCAGCGTGTAAAGCGCGCGGCCTTCGAACTCGGTATGGTTCTCGACCAACTCGGGTACTTTCAGCGCCGTCGTCACCTCCCACGGGATGGTGGTGCCGTCGATGACACCCTTAGACAGGCCCTCGGGCACCGCCGGCACCGGCATGCCGACCGGGGTCGCGCCTAGCTTGGTCAGCAGCGCGTTGACCGAGCGCGAGCCGCCGCGGATCTTCATGCCCTGCAGGTCCTGGGGGCTTTCCACCGGGTCGGCGGTATGGATCATGCCAGGGCCGTGCACCCAGGTGCCAAGGATGTGGACGTCCTTGAACTCATCATCCTTCATGTGTTTTTCGAACATCTCCCAATAGGCGCGGCTGACCGCGCGGGCGTCGGTCATCATGAAGGGCAGTTCGAACACCTCGGTGCTGGGAAAACGTCCCGGCGTATAGCCCACCACGGTCCAGACCACATCGGCCACGCCGTCGATGGCCTGATCGATCAGTTCCGGTGGCTTGCCGCCCAGCTGCATCGAGGGGTAGCGCTCGACCTTGATCCGCCCATCCGAGTCCTTTTCCACATTGTCCGCCCAGACATCCAGCACCAGCTTCGGCACATTGGCCTGCGCCGGCAGGAACTGGTGGAGTTTCAGCGTGACCTCCTGCGCCAGCGCCGATCCGGCGCTAAACCCCGTGGCCAGCGCGGCAACCGCCGCGCCGCCGATCACGCCCAGAAGCGTTCTGCGATAGGTCATGTCATCCTCCCTTTGACCCCTCATTTCCGGCAATATAATGCCAATTGCATGCAGCTTTGCAATATATTGCTCATATCTTCGTGTCAGGCGCCCACCCGGCCCTCCAACCCGGTGCTGCCATACAGCCATTCGACCGCATCGTACCATTGCGCGGGGGTTCTGGCGCTCATGATCGCGTTCCTGAGCGCCGCATGGGCCCCGTCGGGATGATAGATATGGTCTCCGATCTCCCGAGACTGCAACTGAACCCGTGCGGTACGCAAGCGGCGTTTTTCCTGAAAGGTCCGAAGGATAGTCTCGATGTCGCCGCTGTCGCGGAACAAATCTGACAGGCAGACCGCATCCTCCATCGCCATGCAGGCGCCTTGGGCGAAATATTGCAGCATCGGATGGGCCGCATCCCCCAGCAGCGCCACCCGCCCATCGATCCAGCGCATCACCGGGTCGCGGTCGCAGAGCACCCAGAGCTTCCAGTCCTTGCCCTTGTCGATCAACTGCCGGGCGACGGGGCTGACATGTTCGAACCCGCGACGCACCTCGTCATGGCCAACGGGCTGGCCAGCCACCGGTTCGGGCGCGTCGTTGTGATAGGTCACTACGAGGTTGAAGCTTTTCCAGCCTGACAGTGGATAGTGCACGATATGGCATTTCGGTCCGGCCCAGAGGGTGGCGGCGTTCCAGCGCAAGTCCTCGGGCATATCCTCGACCGGGATCACCGAGCGGTAGGTTGTATGGCCCGAGACGCGCGGCGGATCATCGTTCAGCATCTGCCTGCGCACCCGCGACCAGAGCCCATCCGCGCCGATCAGCGCGGCACCATCGACCCGCGAGCCATCCTGCAGGATCACGGTGACCTGTGTGCCGTCCTGCGCGTAGTTGTGAACTGCGCTGTTGGTGCGCAGGTCTATCAGCGGGTGGTCGCGGCAGGCTTTCAGAAAGATCCCATGCAGCTCGCCTCGATGCACCACCGCATAAGGGTTGCCCATGCGCGTGCGGAAGGCGTCGCCCAGCGGGATACGAGTGATTTCTTCACCGCTCAGCGCATCCATCAGACGCAGGTTGTCGATATAAACAGCCATCCCCCGCGCGGCATCGCCGACACCCAGATAGTCAAAGGCATGAAAGGCGTTGGGGCCCAGCTGGATGCCTGCTCCGATCTCTCCGAACTCAGCCGCCTTCTCCAACACCAGCACCTGCTGTCCTTGTCGGGCAAGACCAATGGCGGTGGCGAGACCTCCGATCCCGCCGCCCGCGATCAGGATGCGGTCGGCGCTCATGGGTTACTCGGGCGCCGTCAGGGTCAGCTGGATGGGGTCGAGCCCCTCGACCGCGCCGGTGATGACATCGCTCGGTTCCACCGGACCAACTCCGGCGGGCGTGCCGGTCATAATCAGATCGCCGGGGCGCAGGTGGTAGAAGCCGGACAGGTGGCTGACGATCTCGTCGATTTTCCAGATCAGCTCCGACAGCGTCGCGTCCTGTTTGACCTCACCACTCACCTCCAGATGAATGCGCTTGTCGTCTTCGGGCGACCAATCCCCGGCCTTGGTCAACGGAGCAAAGACGGCGGCGTTTTCGACGTCCTTGCCCAGGTCCCAGGGGCGCTGCTTGTTGCGCTCGCGAATCTGCAGATCGCGCCGAGTCATGTCCAGCGCGCAGCCATAAGCGTAAACGGCCCCCCACGCTTCGTCCCGGCTGGCCTTGAACACCGGCTTGCCGATGGCCAGCGCCAGTTCCATCTCATAGTGGAAGTTCTCCGTGCCGGGCGGATAAGGCACCTCGGCCCCGGTCAGTATCGCGTTGGCGGCGGATTTGGTGAAGTAGAACGGCGCCTCACGATCCACCTCGTGCCCCATCTCGGCGGCATGGGCGGCATAGTTCCGGCCCACGCAGAAGATCCGGCTGATGGGATAGGTCGCGTCCTCGCCCCTGACCGGAATGCCGGGGATCGGGGGGAGGGTGAACAGGCTGTCGCTCATCGCGGGCGCTCCTCGTAATAGCCCAGCTTGTCCTGCAGTGGGCGGTCGTGAATGCGGATCAGAAAAGCCTCTGTGCCCGCGCTGTGAGAAATGTCCGCAAAGACCGGCGCCGTGAACGTGTCCTTCGGCCCCCATTGGATCACCTTGCCGTTTACAACTGTCTCACCCTCGCCCCGCACCACGTGGAAGGCAAAAGAGGACGAACGCAATGGTGGTGCGTGGGTCTGCCCAGCTTGCAGCATCATCGCGGTAAAGCCCAGCGCGGGCAGCACATCCTCGCCGGTTTCCGGGTTGATGTAATCCAGCTCAGCCACACCCTCACCATAGATCGTCACCTGGCGCAACGCGGCTTCTGTCCGGGTCCATGGATAGCGCAACATCGGATAGCGGCGGGGGCGCTGACCGGGCCGTCGGGTGGGCGCGAGACCCGCCGCCCGGTATTCGACCTGACTTGCGTCGGGACGGTTGCGCTGCGCCTGCAGCTCACCCTCGATGGCATAAGAGCCTTCGAGATACACAAACAGCGGCAGGTCCAGCGCATCGAGCCAGATGACCGGTTCATCCCCGTCATGGCCGTGATCGTGCCACTCGCCGCACGGGGTCAGAACCAGATCGCCCTCTTCCATCGGCAGCCGCTCACCATCGACCACGGTATAGCCGCCCGTCCCTTCGACAACAATCCGCACGGCGGATGGCGTATGACGATGAGCAGGCGCGCTTTCGCCCGGCAAGAGCAACTGTATCCCCAGATAGATGGTCGAGGTCGTCTGCATCGCCCCGACCCCGCGACCCGGGTCCGACAGCACCAGAACCCGGCGTTCGGCCTTTTCCACCGGCGTCAGCTCACCTGCACGCAGCAGCAGCGGGCGGAGCGCGCCATAGGTCCAATGGCCGGGCCGCGTCACTGGCTGCGGCGCGCCGTGCGGCAGCACGTTTCGCATCATCGGCCAGAGCGGTGCCACCCCGGCGCGGTCCATTTCGTCGCGATAATCCTGCGGCAAGTCCTCCAGCGTTCCGAGTTCTTCGCTCATGCCCCCTCCCAAACACTCCCTCCGGTTTGACCATCTTAGGTGCCGAAACCGCTTAGGCAAGCAGGGGAAAACACTGCGAGACAGCGGGTTAGAGAATCGGTTCCCCGCAAGGGAAAAATTCCCTTCGGCCTCATTGCAGGCGGTACGCGCTGCTTTCCGCCGACAACCAAAGATTGTATCGGCGCGTTTTTGCGCAGTATTCGTGGCAAATGCCCCTTTCACAATTTGATACTTGCGTTAACCGGCCTGCTGCTCGCCAAATGGCATCGGGGGCGCGTCCGCATTCACGGTATTCGGGTTGCCTCGGCATTTGATGGGGCTGCACAACGTGACACGTGGGATAATCATATCTCAGTCAGAACAACGTCGTTTTTCCGGCCAGGGCGGAAAGCGCCCTTCAGTTTTGCGTGCTGCGGCAGGCACCTCATCCGGCCCTCGAGTTGGCCCGGGGCTCAATCGCACTAGAGTAATCAGGTGTGGGTGTGGCAAAAAAAGTGCTACGGATCGTCGTCACAAGCGAACCGATGCGTCACGTCCCGACAATCGCAAGTTCCCCGTCCGTGTATCCCGTTCACCGAGGTTGGGACGCGGGCAAGAAAACCTACTTGCAAAATGTATCTTTGTGACCGAATTGAACATCGCTGATCGCAATCGTATCAGCGCAAGGACGCTTCAGGGCGCACCGATCAGAGAGCCGTCCCCCTGGTTTTCTCTGGTCTGCAATCGGGTCGAATTAACGGCTCCGCACGCACTCTGAAGTTGAGGTCGGCACGCCGGAAAGTACCCCGGAAGACCGATCACAGGCCAGGCAAAATGACTTTTTCCGGCCTGGTCATCCCGCCGGAGAGAACCCCCTCCTCTCCGGCGGGGCTAACACTACCCAAAACTGAACACGATCAGATGAAATCGTCGGTCTCACGATCCGTTCGGGCCTGATCCAGTACCCATTCGCGCACGCTGACCGCGTCTTCGGACAGCACCCGGGTCTTCGACCAGACCAGGTAGAACCCCTTTCCGGTCCGCCAGGCCCATTCCTTTCGCGCCGCCAGCTGTCCCTTGGCGATCAGGCTGCACACGACGTGGTGCCAGCCGAATGAGAATCCTTCCCCATTCATTGCCGCCTGCAGCACCAGCGCATAGTCGTTCAGTTTGAGGCCGGCGGAGACTTCGGAATTGGTGATCCCGTGATGTTCGAACCACTGGCGCCAACTGGGGCGGGCGCGAATGGGTTCCTCAAGATGGATCAGGCGTTCGTGCAGCAGATTGGGAACCGAGCGTAGATTGCGCGCGCTGTGCATGACCTGCGGGCTGGCGACGGGATAAATCACCTCATTCGCGATCAGGGCCGCGTCATAGCCGGGCCAGTTGCCATCGCCCAGACGAATGGCAAGGCTGATGTTTTCTTCGTCCAGATCCGGCTCACGATCGCTGATCTGCATGCGCAGGTCGATATCGGGGTGTTTCTGACGCAGATCATGAACTCGCGGCATCATCCAGTAATAGGAGAACGCCGTCGAAGAGTTGAGCGTGACATGCCGATCCTTCGGTGTGTGCCTGATCTCGGCGGCACAATGTTCGATATCGTTGAGCGCGCGCGAAGCCGTTGCAAACAGTCTCTGCCCCGCCTCGGTCAGGGTTACGCTGCGATGACGCCGGACGAAGAGATGCACGCCGAGCGCCGACTCAAGCTGCTTGATCGCCGCGCTGACCGAGGGTTGCTGGATGCTCAATTCTTCCGCCGCGCGGGTGAAGGATTTCGACCGGGCCGCCGCCTCGAAAATGATCAGGTTGCGCGGTGAGTGCAGCAGTTTCCAGATATCTCGCATAGGCGATATCTATCCAAACCAACGATCTGGCGGCAAGAGTGTCTGGGTGGGAATCTGGACTACGCCGAGAGTGCCAAGGCAGCCTCAGCCGCCTTGGCTTCTTGCATCATTGGATCGGCACGAATTCGATGCGGCGGTTGCGGCGTTTGCCGTCAGCGGTGTCGTTGGACGTAACGGGTCGGGTCTCGCCATAGCCGACGGTTACCAGCCGCTCGCGTGCGATGCCCTGTCCAACCAGATAGTCGTTTACCGCTTGTGCCCGACGCTCGCTGAGCGCCCGGTTTGCCGCGTCCGAGCCGTCGCTGTCCGTGTGCCCGCCAATCTCGATCCGCAGGCTCGGGCAGCGCCGCACGATGTCGTGCAGATTGGTCAGCAGCGGGATCGAATCCTGACTCAGCCGGGCACTGCCAGAGCGGAAATAGATGTTGCCGGTGCGCGAAAGAATCTCCATCCGGCCTTCGCATGCTTCGCGATCCAGATCGCCCTTGGTCTCAAGCGCTGCGGCCCCCGGGGTTGCAGCCACCAGTTCCAGCTGCGGCGGCGTGCCGGGCTGGGCGCGGTCGAAGACGAGCCCAAAGCTGACGAACCCAAACGGCAGAATATCGACCGAGGCCGCCTCTTCCAGTTTGCCCCGGCCTTCTTCCAGGCCGAAGTCCGGCAAAGCGATGGCGATGGGCGCGGCGTTGGCCACGGCCACACGGTCATTGTCCACCAATGTGATCGCCACCTTGGCCGTGCGCTCCTGCGTCAGCCCGTGCAGCTCCAACCGATAGGGCAAGTCGATGATCTTGTGCCGGGACACGTGCAGATCGGTCAACTGATCCGCGGGCAATTGCGCGGTGATGACCGCCTCGGGGAACTTGAACGTCTCAAAGAACAGGAACCGCATCCGCACGTTGCGCAGGTCGATCTTGGTATCCACCGAATCCATCTGAACCCGGATCTCGGCGGCGCCGGACTCATTGATCACACCGGAGAAGGTGGCAAAACCGCTCAGTTCGGCGACCGAGTTCTTCTTGACTGATAGGAACTGCAACTCGGATGATTCGGCGTCCAGCTTCCAGCCATGCTCAAACGGGTCGGCACTCTGTGCCCAGGCACTCGCTCCCAGCAGCGCCATACCCATTGCGATGGCTGATCCCAAAAAAGTCGTCCTGAACATCTGCGTGGCCTCCCGTTATTTCGCTTAAATTCGGAGTATGTCAGGTCTTGGCCACAAGAAAGCCAAAAATGCGGTGTTTTCCTGATGACATGTACGTCATATACGCTGGCGCATCTGTTACCGTGATCACAGACATGCGTCTTGTGGTTTCGTACAAAGTGTCGCTACGAGATGCCGGCGTATGTGTCGGATCAAGGATCGGGGTTAAAGACAAGCAGTGAACCGTTTGCATCGAATTCTAACGGTGATGTTGGCACTGGTATGGGGCGAGATGGTCCTGGCGGAACCGCGGATCGCATTGGTGATCGGCAATTCGGCCTATGGGTCGGTGACGGCGCTGGACAACCCCTCGAACGATGCCCGCCTGATCTCGCGCAGGCTGAACGAACTGGGCTTTGAGGTCACGGAACTGACCGACAGCGATCAGGTCGCGATGAAACGTGCGATTGCGCAGTTCGGCCGTGATCTGAGGGCGGCGGGGTCAGAGGCGGCGGGGCTCTTCTATTATGCCGGACATGGTGTGCAGTCATTCGGCTCAAACTACCTGCTGCCCGTCGATATCTCACTGTCCGATCCGGCCGATCTGGATCTGCTGGCCGTCGAGGCACGCTCGGTGCTGCATCAGATGGCGTCCGCCAAGAACAAGACCAATATCGTCATTCTGGACGCGTGCCGGAACAACCCGTTCGAGGATCTGGCCGACATGGACGACAATGGTCTGGCCGAGATGAAGGCGCCCACCGGCACATTTTTGGCCTACGCGACCGATCCAGGCGGTGTCGCGCTGGATGGTGAGGCTGGCAACAGCCCCTTCACGCTCAGCCTGGCCGAACACATCACGGTGCCCGGCCTACCCATCGAACAGTTGTTCAAGAAGGTGCGGGTGGACGTTCTGAACACCACACGGGGCCAGCAAACGCCGTGGGACACATCCTCGCTGACGCGGGATTTCTCGTTTGCGCCGCAACAGACGCCGATTCAGGACTTCGAAACCGAGACCTCGGCGTGGCAAACCGTGTCCGAGGCCCGCGATGCGGTGCAGATCATGCTGTTCCTGCGGGCCTATCCCGACAGCGAGTTCGCTCCGGCGGCGCGTGATCTGCTGCAGGTGGTGATGGCCGAATCCTTTGGCAGTGCACCCTCCGTCAGCCCCGAGTCGCAACCCGCCGAGGTCGCGCAAAAGCCGAAGATCACCGATGAGGAACGGTTGATGTTCGATCTGGCGGCCGATGATGACACGCTGCACGCCTACCAGACCTATTTGCAGGCCTATCCGCAGGGTGCATTCTCCGACCAAGCGACCGAGCGTGTGGCTGTACTGGAACAAGCCGCCAAAACGATCACCCGCAAGGCCGAGGCGCAGCCTGCCGCCCCAGGTAGCGATGAAGTCGTAACACTGAATTCCCGCCTGACCTTCGGCAACACCCATGTGCGGGGTAAGACGATCAGCGATCTGATCAAAGGGTCGCCGCAATCCCCGCCGATCGAAGGGCTGCCTGAGGCGCTGTGGAAAGACCAACAGTGCTCAAACTGTCACCAATGGACCCCCGATACATTGTGCACGCAGGCCAATACCTATGTGGACCACCCGGCAGCGGGCAACATCGCCAAGGAACACCCCTATGGCGGCGGGCTTAAGCTGAACCTGCGGCGCTGGGCGATGGGTGGGTGCCAGTCCTGACGGGCAGTCAACGCGCGGCGGTCGAGACGAAGAAGTAGACCCATTCGCCCTTGAAATCCGGATTGGCCGCGCGCGCCGCCGTGACCTGGGCTGTCAGGTATTCCAGATACGGCGCGGCGGGCTCGATCAGGGGCCTAAGGCCGTCGTAAAGCGGTTCCGAGGCGGCAAAGGCCACCGCGATCTCCTGCCCGTAAGGCGGCCCGATGGTGATGTAGAGACCCGGATCGCCGGGCTGTTCGGCCCCCACTTTCAGTGCTGATTTCGCGGGCGTCAGGTCCAGCGCTACGCTGTCATTGGGGCTGAGATGGATCACCTGCCCATCGGCGTCGAAATAATCGACATAAACATAGGCGTCGTAATCCGGCGCGGTCAGGTCCAGGATCAGCTGTTGACCTCTGGTGTAGCGAAACTCGCGCGCATGCACGTCCTCGCCCAGAAGCAGCGGGTTGGTGATTTGGTCGGTGGATTGCGGCAGCCCGACACCCGCGATGCCGCTGAGCGCGCCGCATTGCGGGCGCGGCAGCACCAGCAGGTTGTCGGCCACGGTGATGTTCGCCCCCATCTGCGCCTGCAGCGCGGCCAGCACCGGTGCGCGCAGGCCGGTTTCCGGGATGTGGCCGACCAGTTCCAGCGTGTTGTCCTCGGGCCGGAACTGCACCTGCAGGCGCGAGCAGGGGACCTGATCCAGAAGTCCTTCAATACCATCGCGCAGCTCGGCGGCGGCCTGTCCGGCATCTTCGGGCGCCATGAAGCTTTGAAACGCGGCCAACGAGACCGGGTCGATGGGGCCGTCGCCGGTGTCAAAGGCCAGCGCCGCCTTGGCGCGGGTGACCTCCGGCTCGGCGGTGGTCAGGGCAACCGGCTGCGCCTGCGCAGGTGCGATGGCATCCGCTGGCGGCGGAGCCGGGTCGATGCGGTTGGCACGCTCGGCCGCAGCGGTGGTGTCCACGGCGGCAGCGACCGGAGCCGCGACCGTCAGGCTGACGGCCGTCACTTGAGCGGCGACGGCCAGTTGCGGGCGTTGTTCCACGGCTGCCAGCCGATCCGCAGGCTGTTCCGCAGCCACCAGGGAGACGGCGGATAACGGAGCCGCGTTGGCGGGTTCCGGCCGCTGCTCCACGGCGGCCAAAACGGCGGCGGGTTGTTTGGCAGGCGCCAGATTGACAGCGTTTAACTCAGCCTGCTCCGTCCGCTCTCCAGCTGGGTTGGCAGCCGCCAGTTCGGCCCCAGTCTCCGGCACGGCAGCCATCGCTTGTACCGCCGGGGTCAGCGGTTGCGCCTGCGACTGCGGGATCGCGCCCTGATCCAGCCGCGCCCCGCTGGCGTCAGCGCTTTGGGTCGCCTCACTTTGCGGCTCGGCCTCGGCGGCCTGTGAGCGTTCGACCTGGTAGGCCGACAGTTGCATCTGCGTCTCGGGCACCGGCTGTTCCGTAACCGGTTGCGGCTCGACCGCCCAGAGCAGGACCGCGGCCAACCCGGTATGCGCCGCGACCGAACTGGCCAGCCCCACGCCCCATATGAGAGGTGCACGGCTCACCGCACCGGACCGGGCGGGGTGACGACCAGCACCACCTCGCGCGCGCCCAAGGCCTCGAACCTGGTGACCAGCGGCAGCACCTCGCGCAGGGTGGCCTCTCGATGGGCGTTGATCCTTACCAGCAGGTCGGGCTGCGCGGTCAGCATGTCTCCGACGCGGGCGACGGCGTCTTCGACGGACAGTGCAATCCCGTCCAGCGCCAGTTCGCCAGTGGCGCCGACCGAGAGCGTCACGCCGCCTGCGGGCATGTCGGCGCCGGTGGCGGCGGTGGGTGGGGTCACGTCAAAGGGGGCGGTGGCGTCCATCCGGCCGATCAGCATGAAGAAGACCAGAAGAAAGAACACGACGTCGATCAGGGCGATGATGGTCTCGTGCCGGGTGCGTTCGGTCGGTCGGGTGATCCTCATGGCCCGGCCTCCAGCCGCACCACGCGCATTTGCTGCACGCCCGCGCCGGTGACCAGATCCATGACCGAGACCAGCGCCTGCATCTTGGCGCCGCCGGTGGGCAGGATGATCACCTGTGCGCTGGGATCACTCGCCAGCCGGTCGCGCAGCAGTGCCTGCAACGCCTCGGGCGTCTGCCCGCGCCCGCGCACCGTGGGCACGCCGTCCGCGCCCAGTCGGATCAGTAGTGCGCCGCCCGACGGGGCCGAGGCCGTCTGCGCCGGGGCAGGGCGGTCGGATTGCGACACGGCAGGGATCATGTCGAGGTTCAGATAGGTCGAGGTGACCATGAAGAAGACCAGCAGGATCAGCATCACGTCGATCATCGGCACCAGCGAGATCGGCGCGCGAGCCGGGCGGCGGCGGGTCAGGCTCAGGTCGCTGGCCATGAAGGTGCCTCCCTACTGCGCGCCGCGCTCCTCGATCAGCATCAGACGGCCCACGGCGTTCTCAATCGCCTGCGCCCCAGCTTCGGCACGGCCCGCCAGCAGCGCGGCGCCGACGGCGGCGGGGATCGCGACCAGCAGACCGGCGGCGGTTGTCAGCAGCGCCTGCCAGATCCCGCCCGCAAGAACGGATGCATTGGCCGAGCCCTGCGCCAGTTCCAGTTCCTGAAACGACTGGATCATGCCGGTGACAGTGCCCAGAAGGCCCAGCAGGGGCGAGATCATCGCGATCAGCTCCAGCACGCGGATCCAGGTGTTCATGGCGGCGAACTCTTCATTGCCGCGCCGTGTCAGCTCAGCCATCAGCGCCGGGCCTTTGAATCCGTCGATCAGCGCCTGCATGGCATAGGCGCAGACCCGGTCGGCAGGCGCCTTGCCGTTTGCCACCGCCGCCTGCGCCGGGGCACGCTCACCCTCGGCCCATTGCGCCAGCGCTCCGTCGCGCAGGGCACCGCCCGAACGCGCAGGCCACAGCTGGATGGCCTTGACCACGATCAGCGTCAGCGACAGCAGGGACAGCACGGCCAGAACCGCGATGATCGGCCCGCCAGTGCCCAGATTCTCGAACCCAGGCATGGCTTATTTGGCCAGCGTTGCGGGGGTTTTGCTGGACAGGGCCAGCACCGGGAAGCAATCCATCGGCTCGGCGTTCTGCGGTTTGCAGGCGGGCAGGTCGTGCAGCAGTATCTCCGAGATGTCGCCGCAGCCGATTTCCGGTATTTCGAACAGTTTCAGTACCGTGCGCTGGACCGGCAGGGGTGCGGCGTCGATCGAGAGCAACCGGTCGATCACCCCGTTGCCGTCCAGAATCGCCAGAGACATCTCGAACTGCTCAAAGCTGTTGTCCGTCTGGTTGCGGAACAGAAAGAAGGCGCGGCAGCCGCCCGCATCAGCGGCCTCGAACTTGTTCAACTCGATAGACAGCTTGCCGTCTTCGGCCAGCGCACCGGTTGCCAGCGCTGCCGCCAGCGCTGCACCGCTTAGAATTTTTCCGATCATCCGATCCTCCCCTGATCGCTGTCCCGTTATGCCTTGAGTGCCTCGTTGACCTGCCGCAGCGCTCTGGACACCGTGGCGCGGATGCGGGTGGGGGCAAAACCGTTCTGGTCCACCTCCATGAAGAAATTGGAGTTCATGACCGCCATATGGTCGCGGATCTGCTTGCGCGCGGCGGCGCTGAGTTTCTTGCGTTCGGAGGGGTTGTCGGTCTTGCCCAGTTGGTCCAGCAGCGTGTCGAGTTTTGTGTCGAGCTGTTTCAGCGGCTGCGCCAGCCGGGCGATGCGGGCCGGAGCCTGCGCCAGTTCCGGCGTGTCCTTGGCGGCTGCACGCATCCCTTCGATCAGGGATCGGATGTCCTGCGCGGCCGTCTTGCGGGCTGCGGCCCAATCCTTGCGCACCCGGTCCAGCGAAGGCGCGGGCGTTTCCGGTTTCGGTTCTGGCGCAGGGGGCGCATCGGCCAACGCCGCGATCTGTTGGGTCAGCGAGGTCAACGCCTGATCAGCAGCGCCCAGGTCACCCGACTTGACCTGCGCCGAGATCGCCTTGGCCGCGCCCGCGGCCAGCTTTTGCGCCTCGGGGCCAACTTTGGCGGCGCGCATCACCACTTCTTTCAACCGTTGCAGCGCCTGCGCCTTGGCCTCTTTGTCTGCACCCGGCGCAGGGGATTCCGGGGCAGGTGCGGTTTCGGTCCGGGGTTGATCCTCGTCCGGGTCGGCGTCCTCTTCCAGAACCGAACCATCGGCGCCCACGACCTGAACCTTGGCGCTGATCGAGCTGGACTTGAGATAATTCCGGATCTGCTTGGCGAGATTGGGCAGTTCGCTTTCACAGACCAGTTTGACCACATTGCCGTCGGCGCTGAGCGTGCCATAGGCCAGTTTCGGTGTCGTGCCTTGCTTTTTGGCGTCTTTGCCAAGGGCCGCAGGTGCTTTGCGGCGGTCGATCAGCAGGATGTCGTCCTTCTTGGCGCCGGGGCAAAAGGCGAAATTCAGGCTCTGCTTCTTTGCAAGGTTAATAAGCTGCCGTAATGCGGCGCCTTCGACCGGCTGTGTCGCCATTGCGGACCGTCCCGTGTCAAATCTGTATTATGGGTTTGACTTTGAACAGACTATAAGGCTGATTATTCGTCAAGGCAGGAGGTCACCGTTCCTGATCGGCTTGTGTACATGTGTGAAGTAAATCATACCGATCATGACGGACTTGGGGTAAGATACGGGTATTGAGACCAAGTTAGCCGACTAAAAATAACGATATTCCGTCGGGGAGAATATGGACCTATCTGACTATTTAGAGCCGCGGGAAGAGTCGCCCCCGAGTGGCGAGAACCTGGAGTACGATCCGGCGTTCACCGATCTTGAGCTGGCCGCCCAGCCCGGCGAGGAAAAGCAGATGGGCGATCAGGTCGTCGCTGCCGAGGAACAGGACTGGGGCGATGTCCGCGACAAGGCGCTGGCGGTGATGGAACGCAGTCACGAGCTTCGCGCAGCGGTGTTTCTGGCCGAGGCGGTTTTGCACTCCAAGGGTTTGCCTGAGTTTGCCGCAAGTACGGGATATGTGCGCGGTGTGCTGGAGCAGCATTGGGAGACCTGTCATCCCGAGCTGGATGAGGATGACGGCGACGCAACCATGCGGATCAATGCCGTGCAGGGGCTGGCCTCGACCGACCGGGTCGTACGGGCGCTGCGGCGCACGGCGCTTTCCGACAGCCGCATGTTTGGGCGGCTCACCCTGCGCCATGTGGAAGTGACCGAAGGCCGCGCGAACATGCCTGCCGATCTTGAGGATGTGCCTGACGCAAACGCGGTGGGTGCGGCGTTTCAGGACACCGACGAAGAGGTTCTGACCGCTAATCTGGATGCGGCAAGGGCCGCATTGGACGATGTGGCGGCCATTGATGCGGTGTTTTCCGAACACACCCCGGGCGAAGGCCCGGATCTGGAACCGCTGCGCGACTCGCTGAAACAAATTCAGCGTGTCCTCGCGAAACATGCCGGGGGCGAAGCGCCGGCAGATGACGATGTGGGGGATGTGACCCCTGTGGCGGCGCCGGCAGGCGGCGGCATGGCCGCGGCTGCGCCTTCCGGTGGCGGAGCGGTGAATTCACCGGCGGACGTGACCATGATGCTGGACCGCATCATGGACTATTATGCAAGGCAGGAGCCTTCCAGCCCGGTTCCGATCCTGCTGGATCGTGCCAAACGCCTTGTGAATGCCGATTTCCTGACGATTATCGAGGATATGGCAAAGGACGGTCTGGACGAGGTACGCCGCATTGGCGGCATTCAGGCCAAGGACGAATACGAATACTGACCCGTGCCGGGTAGCCCCAGCGCACAGGTTCGACAGCAACACTGATGAATGAATCAAGGAGCATCAGATGGCCGACAGTTCACAGAAATTCATTGCCCGGAACAGGGCTCCGAGGGTTCAGATTGAATACGACGTGGAACTTTACGGTGCCGAAAAGAAAGTTCAGTTGCCGTTCGTGATGGGCGTGATGAGCGATCTGGCCGGCAAATCCGAGGTGGAACAGCCTGCGGTTGCCGACCGCAAGTTCCTGGAAATCGATGTCGACAACTTTGACGACCGGATGAAATCGATGGCGCCGCGCGCCGCGTTTACCGTGCCCAACACCCTGACGGGCGAGGGCAATCTGGCGGTCGATATCACGTTCGAGAGCATGGACGATTTCAGCCCCGCTGCAATCGCCCGCAAGGTCGAGCCGCTGCGCGAACTTCTGGACGCGCGCACGCAGCTTGCCAACCTGATGACATATATGGACGGTAAAACCGGCGCTGAGGACCTGATCTCGAAGATCATTCAGGACCCGTCGCTGCTGAAGACACTGGCGGCACAGCCCAAACCGGGTGGTGAAGACGCCGCTGAGGAGGAGTAAAAGATGGCCGACGAAGAAGCCCAAGTAGAAGCCGCCGAAGGCGCGGAAGCATTTGGTTCATCCGAGTTCGAGGCGCTGCTGCAGAAAGAGTTCCGGCCCAAGTCGGATCAGGCCAAGACGGCCGTGGAAAGCGCGGTCAAGACGCTCGCCGAACAGGCGCTGGCGAACACCGCACTGATCTCTGACGACGCGCTGCGCTCGATCGAAAGCATCATCGCCGAGATCGACCAGAAGCTCACCGAACAGGTCAACCACATTCTGCACCATGCCGATTTCCAGCAGATGGAAAGCGCATGGCGTGGTCTGCACTATCTGGTGAACAACACCGAAACCGACGAGATGCTCAAGATCCGGGTTTTCAACTGTTCCAAAAAGGACATGCACAAGACCCTGCGCAAGTTCAAAGGCACCGCCTGGGATCAGTCGCCGATCTTCAAGAAACTCTACGAAGAGGAATTCGGTCAGTTTGGTGGCGAGCCCTATGGCACGCTGGTGGCAGATTACCATTTCGACCACAGCCCGCAGGATATCGAACTGCTGGGCGAGATGTCCAAGATCGCTGCCGCTGCGCATGCGCCGCTGATCACGGGCGCCAAGCCAAGCCTGTTCCAGATGGACAGCTGGGCCGAACTGGCCAACCCGCGCGATCTGACCAAGATCTTCCAGACGCCGGAATATGCCGCCTGGCGGTCGCTGCGTGAAAGCGAAGACTCCAAATATGTCGGTCTGGCGATGCCGCGCTTTCTGGGCCGTCTGCCCTACGGCGCCAAGACCGAACCGGTCGAGGAGTTCGCCTTTGAGGAGGACACCGACGGATCGGACGCCAGCAAATACGGCTGGGTCAACGCGGCCTATGGCATGGCGGTGAACATCAACCGTTCGTTCAAGGAATACGGCTGGTGCTCGCGCATTCGCGGTGTGGAAAGCGGCGGCACGGTGCAGAATCTGCCCGCGCACACTTTCCCGACTGACGATGGCGGCGTGGACATGAAGTGCCCGACCGAGATCGCAATCTCGGACCGGCGTGAGGCGGAGCTGGCCAAGAACGGCATGATGCCTCTGATTCACCGCAAGAACAGCGACTCGGCGACCTTCATCGGCGCACAATCGCTGCACAAACCTGCGGAATATGACGATCCGGACGCGACCGCCAACGCCAATCTGGCGGCGCGTCTACCGTATCTGTTCGCCACCTGCCGGTTCGCGCATTACCTGAAATGCATGGTCCGGGACAAAGTCGGTTCGTTCAAGAGCCGCCAAGACATGCAGATGTGGCTGCAGGATTGGATTAATCAGTATGTCGACTTCAATGCCGACATTTCAGCCGAGGCGGAAAAGGCGCGCAAACCGCTGGCCTCGGCAGAGGTGGTGGTAGAGGACGTCGAGGGTAACCCGGGTTATTATACCTCGAAGTTCTTCCTGCGCCCGCATTACCAGCTTGAGGGACTTTCCGTCTCGCTGCGGCTGGTATCGAAACTGCCATCTGAAAAAGGCGCGTAAACCGGGTTTGCGCAGCCCGGTAGGCGGCTGCGCAACATTTAACGAAGTATTGTGTCTCCGAAGCTAGAAGGAACGGAAAATGGAAAACGTATTTATCAAGATTGATCAGATCCCCGGTGAAGCACGGGAAAAGCAGCATAAGGACTGGATCGCGGTCAAGTCGATCGAATGGAACGTTGAGAGGACGCTCGACATGTCCGACCTGGGCACCACCCAGCGCGGCTATGCCAACGCCAATTTCGGCAAGATCTCCTGCACCACCGAACTCAGCAAGGCCTCGGCCAAGCTGATGACCTATGTTGCCTCGGGCAAGCCGACCAAGGAACTGATCATTCACATGTGCCGGGCCGGCGACGATGAGAAGAAGGGCATGGAGCCCTATCTGATCTGGACCCTGCGCCATGCGATCATCGACAGCTATTCGGTGTCGGGCGGTGAAGAGCAGATTCCTGAGGAAAGCTGGACCATCGCCTATCGCGGCATCGAGATCAAATACCGTATTGCCGATTTCAACACCGGCGCGCTGAGCGACTGCAACGCGTTCCTGTGGAACCTGGAAACCGGCGACGTCAGCTGATCGCTGCTACATCGCAGGCCCTGGCGGCAAGTGCCGCCGGGCCTTTTTTGTCCCCGTACCGGGGGCATTCATCCTGACTGCGTGAGGGTTTCATGACGCCGGAAGAACATCTCAAATCGGGCGATCTGGCGGCGACGCTCTCGGCGTTGCAGGACAAGGTCCGCGCCAATCCTGCAGACCCGAAACTAAGAATTTTCCTGTTCCAGCTGCTCTGTGTGATGGGCGACTGGAACCGTGCCATCACGCAGCTGAAACTCAGCGCCGAGATGGACGAAGAGGCCATGATGATGGCCAAAACTTATCGTGAGGCGATTATCTGCGAGGTCTACCGCGAAAAGGTGTTCGCGGGTGACAAGACGGCGTTGATCTTCGGCGAGCCGCAGGAGTGGTTGGCGCATCTGATCGAAGCGCAGAAACTGCTGGCCGGCGGCCACGCGCAAGAGGCGGCGGATCTGCGCGCCAAGGCGTTTGAGGCGGCCCCGGCGACCTCTGGCACGGTCAATGGCGAGGCGTTTGAGTGGATCGCCGACGCCGACATGCGGCTGGGTCCGGTGCTGGAGGTGATCGTGAACGGGCGCTATTTCTGGCTGCCCTTCGCTCAGATTGCCAAGCTTGACATCGAGGAACCCTCCGATCTACGCGATGCGGTCTGGACCGCCGGAACATTGACCGTGGCCAATGGCGGCGAGGTGGCGGCGCTGATCCCCACCCGTTATCCGGCCACCGTGGCGCAGGGCAACGATGCCGCCAAACTGGCGCGGGCGACCGAATGGGTCGATGGCGGGGCCGAGACCTATACCGGCATCGGTCAGCGCTTGCTCGCCACAGACAAGTCGGACATCGCCCTGATGGATATACGAGAGCTGGTGCTGGACGTGTCGGCCGAGGCCGATGAGACCGAAGGGGCCGGGGAAACGGCTGGAGATGGCTGAGAAGACACTCGCGGAACGGCTGCAACCCTCGCTTCTGGACCGGCTCACCGATAACGCGCCGGGCGAGCGGAAAGAGGGGCGCGATGCGCGGGTGATCGATGTCGGACGGCTGCGCGAGATCATCCAGCGCGATCTGTCGACGCTGCTGAACACCACCGACCATTCCGACCTGATCGACGACGAAATCTATCCGCATGCGGCGCTGTCGGTGCTGAACTATGGCGTCCGCGAGACCTCGGGCGCGTTCTCGACCCTGGATCAGGCGCGCAAGATCCAGCGTTCGATCGCGGCGGCGGTCGAGACGTTCGAACCGCGTCTGGTCGAAGGGTCGGTATCGGTGGATTTACGCTCTGAAGAGCGGGCCGGCGAGATGCATGTGGAGTTCGACATTCGCGCGGTCATGTGGGCGCAGCCGATGCCGCTGGAACTGTATCTGCGCAGCAAGGTGGACGTGACCACCGGCGAGGTTGAGATTGAACGGAGTTGAGGCTGAATGGCGAAACCGCTGAACGGAACGGGCAAAGCCGCTTGCAAGCGGCTTAAGCGGTTTTCAAACCGCTTCAAGGCGTTTGCAAACGCCTTGGTTCCGGTCTCAGACCGCGTTGCCGGACGGTAGAGGCGTGCGATGGATACACGGCTGCTGAAGCATTACGAGACCGAACTGGCCTTTCTGCGCGAGATGGGCGCCGAGTTCGCCGGTGCCTATCCCAAGATCGCCTCGCGGTTGGGCATGGAGGGGATCGAAGTTCTCGACCCCTACGTCGAGCGCCTGCTGGAAGGCAGCGCCTTTCTGGCCTCGCGCGTACAGCTCGAGCTTGAGATGCAGTTTCCGGTCTTCACTTCGAACCTGCTGGAAATCGTCTATCCCCACTACCTGGCACCGACGCCGTCGATGATGGTGGCCTCGTTCGAGCCGGATGTGACCAACGCGGCGCTGAAAGAGGGTTATCTGATCCCACGCGGCTCGCCCCTGCGCTCGCGACTGGTCGAGGGGGAGCAGACGCCGTGTGAATTCCGCACCGCCGCCGATGTGACCATGTGGCCGGTCGAGATAGCGGAGGCCGAGTATATCGACGGGCGTGGTGAACTGGTCGCTGCCGGCGTGGCCCGCGATACCGAGGCGCGGGCCGGTATCCGTCTGCGGTTGCGGCGCACCGACAATGAGCCGATGGCCGAGCTTGAGATGGACAGCCTGGTTCTGCACATGGATGCGCAAAGCGGCAAGGCCTGGTCGCTGCACGAGCTGATCTGCACCCGGTGCGAGGGGCTGACGGGCCGCTCGACCGACCGCCGCGCGGATTGGGCCGTGCGCTTGACCGAAGGCGCGGCGCGGCCAAAGGGGTTTGAGCGCGAAGAAGCGCTGCTGCCCACGCCGCGACAGTCATTCGATGGCTACCGGCTGTTGCAGGAATACTTCGCCATGCCCGAACGCTACCTGTTCGTGGAGGTGAGCGGGCTGCAACCGGCGCTGAAAAAGGCGACGGGCACCGATGTGGACATCTATATCCTGCTGCGCGAGGGCATGCGCGACATCGGTCCGGCGGTCACTCCAGCGGCCTTCACCTTGAACGCCGTACCCGCGATCAACCTGTTTCACCGACGCTGCGACCGGGTGCATGTGACACCCAAGGATACCGAGCATCACATCGTGCCCAGCCGCACGGCGGGCCTGGATTTCGAGATCTTCGCGATCGAAAGCGTCACCGGTATTCGCGGGGACGAGGGTGGCGATATCCAGTTTCGCCCCTTCTACTGCGCCACCGACCTGACGGCGGCGGGGGACAATCATCCCGCTTATTACACTATCCACCGCCGCATGCGGCAACGGAATGAGAAAGAGCGGCTGCGCGGGGTGCGGACATCGTATCTGGGTTCCGAAGTGTACCTTACATTGGTCGACCGCACCCAGGCGCCATATCCGGCGGAGCTGGATCAGTTGGCGGTTCAGGCGCTGTGTTCCAACCGTGATCTGCCACTGTTGCTGGCGACCGGCGCGGACAACGTGTTCCATCTGCCCGAAAGCGGGCCGGTCAAGACCGTGCGCACGCCGGTTTCGCCCACGCGGCCCCACGCCAATCTGGCGCAGGGCGATGCGGCGTGGAAGCTGATTAGCCATCTGAGCCTCAACTACCTGTCCATCGCGGGCAACGGCCCCGACGGTGGCGCCAGCGCGCTGCGCGAGCTGCTGGGTATTTATGCGCCGGTGGGCAACCGGGTGACCGAAAAGCAGCTTGAAGGGCTGATCTCGGTCAGCAGCCGCCCAATCGTGCGGCGGATGAGCGACGAGGTGCTGTCGACTGCGGTGCGGGGCCTCGAGATCACGCTGGGCTTTGATGAGAGCTTTTTCGAGGGCACGAGCGTCTATGTGATGGGCGCGGTGCTTGAGCGGTTCATGCGAAAATACACAACGATAAACAGTTTCACCGAAACGGTGCTGACAACGGAAAGACGGGGGGAAATTGCCAGATGGAGACCGGCGGCCGGCCTCGGCCGGATCATCTGAGTCTGCTTGCCGCGCTGGCGGCTGACCCTGAAAAACACCACGTTTTTCAGGCTTTGCGCGTGATCGAGGCGCATTATGCCGACGCGCCCCGGCTGGGCGAGTCGCGTCGTCCGCGCGAAGACAAGGTGCGCATGGGGCAGGATGTCAGCCTGGCCTTCCCGCCCAGCACTCTCACCCGGTTCGATCCCGCGACCAAGGACCGGCCTGCGCGGATGAGCAATCTGTTCTTCGGCTTTTTCGGCCCGCACGGCCCGCTACCGTTGCATCTGACCGAGTTCGCCCGCGACCGGCTGCGCAACCACCGCGACCCGACCTTTGTGGCGTTTGCAGATATGCTGACCCACCGGCTGATGAGCTTGCTCTATCGGGCATGGTCGGCCTCGCGCCCGGCACCCAGTTTCGACCGAGGCGACGATCCATTTGCGCAGAAAGTGGCCGCTCTTGCAGGCTTTAAAGGCAAGGGGATGCGCGAGCGCGACGCCATGCCCGACATGGCGCGGCACTATTTCACCGGCCATCTGGCCTCGGGCCCCAAGACGGTCGAGGGGCTGGTGGCGATCCTGTCCTCGTTCTTCCATGTGCCGGTCGAACTGCAGCAATTCGTCGGCTCCTGGCTGGAGCTGGAGCCCGAGGATACCTGGCAGCTGGGCCGCATGGCGGGCCTTGGTCGGTCGACCAATATCGGCAGCCGTGTCTGGTCACGTTCGGCCAAGTTCCGCATCCGGATCGGGCCGCTGTCGATTGAGGACTACGAACGCCTGCTGCCCGGCGGTGCGTCGCAGCAGCGGCTTGAGGACATCGTGCGCACCTATGTGGGCGACGCGCTGGATTGGGAGGTCAATCTGGTGCTTGCCGGTGACGAGGTGCCGCGCGCCAGTCTGGGCGGAACGACGCGGCTGGGGCACACGAGCTGGGTCAAGACCCGTGACGAGCCCGAGGTGGACAGGCCGGATGCCGAGGATCTGATCCTCTATCCCGGTTTTCTCCAACAGAATTTCGAGGCCGACCAACCGGCCCATAGCGAGAGGTATTGAAGATGACGGAAATCAGTCGCGTGGCGCTGTTCGGCAAGCTGAACAAGCTGGGATATCAGGCCATCGAAGGGGCCACCGTGTTCTGCAAGATGCGCGGGAACCCCTATGTCGAGGTGCAGCATTGGCTGCACCAGATCCTGAACGGGCAGGACAGTGACATCCACCGTATCATCCAGCATTACGATCTGGACCCGGGCAAGATCGCATCCGAACTGACCCGCTCGCTGGATATGCTGCCGCGCGGGGCGTCCTCGATTTCGGATCTTTCCGATCATCTGATGGACTCAATGGAGCGGGGCTGGGTCTGGGGCTCGCTTCTCTATTCCGACAGCAAGGTGCGGACCGGGTATCTGATCTTGGGCATGCTCAAGACGCCCGCCCTGCGCAACATCCTGAACTCAATGTCGCCCGAGTTGGGCACTGTCGGCGCCGATGATCTGGCCGACAAGTTTGCCGAGATCACCGATGGCTCGCCCGAGGATCGTTTGGGCGCTCAGGACGGCTCGCAAGTCGGAGGCGGCGCCGAACCGGGTGAGGCCAGCGGGGCGATGGCTCCGGGTGCCATGGGCAAGGGCGAGGCGCTGGAACAGTTCTGCACCGACCTGACCGAACAGGCCCGCAACGGTGAGATCGACCCGATTGTGGGCCGGGACGAGGAAATCCGCCAGATCGTCGATGTGCTGATGCGGCGGCGGCAGAACAACCCGATCCTGACCGGTGAGGCTGGGGTGGGTAAAACCGCTGTGGTCGAGGGGTTTGCGCTGCGGATCGCACGCGGCGACGTTCCGCCGGCGCTCAAGGACGTGCGCCTTTTGGTGCTGGATGTGGGTCTGTTGCAGGCCGGGGCGTCGATGAAGGGCGAGTTCGAGAACCGGCTGCGGCAGGTGATCGACGAGGTTCAGGCCAGCCCGACGCCCATCGTGATGTTTGTTGATGAGACCCACACGCTGGTGGGGGCCGGTGGGGCCGCCGGCACCGGCGACGCCGCCAACCTGCTGAAACCGGCACTGGCACGCGGCACGCTGCGGACCATCGGCGCCACCACATGGGCCGAATACAAGAAGTACATCGAGAAAGACCCCGCCCTGACCCGCCGGTTCCAGGTGGTGCAGGTCGATGAGCCGGACATTCCCAAGGCGATCCTGATGATGCGCGGGATTGCCTCGATGCTGGAAAAGCACCACCGCGTGCAGGTCCTGGACGAGGGCATCGAGGCGGCGGTGACGCTGTCGGCCCGCTATATCCCGGCGCGGCAGCTGCCGGATAAATCGGTGAGCCTGATGGATACTGCCTGCGCTCGGGTAGCCGTGTCGCAGCACGCGGTGCCTGCCGAGGTGGATGACAGCCAGCGCCGGATCGAGGCGCTGACCACCGAGCTTGAGATCATCGACCGTGATGAGACCGCCGGTTACGACGTGGGCGACCGCCGCGATGCGGTCAGCACCGCCAAGACTGAGGAAGAAGAACGCCTGAATGGCCTTAACGAGCGGTGGGAGCGGGAAAAGGCCGTCGTGGAATCCATCCTCGACCTGCGCGCCAAGCTGCGCGAGGGCGGCGCGCCGGTGGATGTTCCGCTGGCCGAGGGTGAGGACATCGAAAGCCCGCTGAGCGAAGAGGACCGCGCCACGCTATTCGAAGAGCTCAAGGCCAAGAATGCCGAACTGGAAGAGGTGCAGGGCGACAGCCCGCTGATCCTGCCCATCGTCGATCATCAGGCGGTGGCCAGCGTTGTCGGCGATTGGACCGGTATCCCGGTGGGCCGCATGGTCAAGGACGAGATCGAAACGATCCTGAACCTTGAGGAGCGGCTGGCGCAGCGGGTGATCGGTCAGGATCACGCGATGAAGATGATCGCCAAGCGCATCCAGACCAGCCGGGCGGGGCTCGACAACCCCAGCAAACCCATCGGGGTGTTCATGCTGGCGGGCACCAGCGGCGTCGGCAAGACCGAGACCGCGCTGGCGCTGGCCGAGGTGCTCTATGGCGGCGAACAGAACGTCATCACCATCAACATGTCCGAATATCAGGAAGCTCACACCGTCAGCAGCCTGAAAGGCGCGCCTCCGGGCTATGTCGGATATGGCGAGGGCGGCGTGCTGACCGAGGCGGTGCGGCGCAAGCCTTATTCAGTGGTGCTGCTGGATGAGGTCGAAAAGGCGCACCCGGATGTGCACGAGATTTTCTTCCAGGTCTTCGACAAGGGTGTGATGGAGGACGGCGAGGGACGCGTGATCGACTTCAAGAACACGCTGATCCTGCTGACCTCGAATGTGGGCACCGAGATGATCATGGACCTGTGCGCCGATCCAGATCTGATGCCCGATCCCGAAGGCATCGCCAAGGCCATCCGCGAGCCACTGCTCAAGGTGTTCCCGCCGGCGCTGCTGGGGCGTCTGGTGACGATCCCTTATTACCCGCTCAGCCCGAACATGATCGCCGAGATCACCAAGCTGCAGCTGGGCCGCATCCAGAAGCGGGTGCAGGAGGCGCACGGCGTGCCGTTCGAATACACGGACGGTGTCGTGGATGAGATCGTCAACCGCTGTCAGGAGCTGGAAAGCGGTGGCCGGATGATCGACGCCATCGTCACCAATACGATGCTGCCCGATATCTCGGCCGAGTTCCTGCGGCGGATGATGGAAGGCAAAGAAATTTCCAAGGTTGTGATCGACGTTACAGACGGAGAGTTCACTTATGGGTTTGACTAGTGATGTACCCGCCGGCCTGTTGCCGGAAAGGGGGCCGGCGCATCACTGTTGCAGGTTTTTTGGTTAGTCAGTGAAGGGAATGCGCGGCCCCTGCGCCGCCTGTTCCGCTGAGATTGCGTAAAGAGGGCCGGGGAACCGATCCTCTTTCATGCCGGGATGGCCGGAATATGACGCGCCGACCGCCCATTGGACGGAACGCATTGGATTTGCGGAGGAAAATCTTATGGCCAAGAAAACAGTTACCCCACACAAGTTTTATGTTGTCGACCTGATCCGGTCGAAACCCAAGCTGGAATATATCGAACTGCCGAAATATCGGGTCGATGTTCAGCTTGAGGTGACCACAACCGGCAAACTCAAAAAACCCGACCCGGTTCCTTCGACCAAGCTCAAGCGGCTCGAAGAAGCCGGTATGAGCGAGCTTGAGCGCTATGAAAAGGTCATCACCGAAGAGGCGGTGAAGCTGGACGCCAAGGTGGCCAAGCTGATGGCCACCCCTGGCGACAAGGCTCAGGCCGACGCCGAGAAGATGATCCAGGCCACCAACCAGATGATCAAAAACGCCATGGCTTCGGCCGAGGGCGCGGCGCGAAAGGCGATCGAAGAGCGGCTGAAGAAAGAGGCCAAGGGCGACAAGCTGCTGACCGAAGCGCGCGTCAAGACCACGATCAAGGTCACCATGGGCGCGATCAAAATCGGCGCCTCGGTGGCCAAACTGGTGGCGACGTCGGGCGCCGACGTGACCTCGTACAAGACCATCGTCGTGCAGGTGGTCAAGCTGGGTATGGAGATCAACCAGCAGCTCAAGAACGAGGCCAAGCTGCGCAAGGATCTTTATACCGGCATTCAGGCCTATATCACCCTGCGCGGCACGGTGCTGATGCAGGCGGCGGAACGGCAGGGTATCACCGACACCAGCGGCATTTCGGTGAAAAAGCCCATCGAGGCGATCAAGAAGCTGACCGCCAAGGCGGTTGGCATGGGTGAAGAGGTGACGAAGGGCCGTGATCCCAAGAAAATCGCCACTGACCTGCTGGACGCGACGGTCAAGGGGATCAACGCCAAGGTGAACGATGCCGAAAAGGCCCGCAAGGCCTATCGCGAGCACACGACCAAGACCCGCCACAAGGTGGACAGCTTGGGCTCGGCGGCGGACAAGCTGATGAAAAAGGCCCGGGGCTCGAAAACGCTTAAGGAAGGTGTCAAGCTGGGTGCGGAATGTATGAACATCAAGCGGGCCGCATCGGATATGGCCGCCAAGCTGGAGGACCGCGAAAAGTACCTGGAGGAGATGCAGGCGCTGATGGAAGGCAATGGCATGAAGGTGGACGATTCAACCACCATCGAAAAGCTCAAGGCGCTGGACAAAAAGACCATTGCGACCGAGGGCGCGGGTCTGATCGGGATGATCAAGGGCGTGAAGACCCTGGTCGACAATATTAGCGAAGCGGTCGCATAAGGGCCGCGGAACAAAGAGGTGTCAGGCCGGACGGCGATCTGTCGGGCAGCCCGGATGAAACCAATGAACGAAGGGGAATTTTTTAATGGCTACGCAATACAAAACGATTTTTCTGGGCGCAGGCGGTGGTGTCAGCGTGGAATCGGCGGATATCGCCAAGGTGGCCTCGGAGCTGGGAACCTATCTAAAAAAGAACGGCTGGCAGGCGCAGGGGATCAAGCTGCCGGGCCTTTCCAGCGCGGGAACGACCATCAAGAAGGCGGCGGCCGTGCTGGCCAAGTCCAAGAACAGCTCGCAGATAAAGGATCTAGGATTTACCCCTGATCTGAAAGTAGTCGCCGGGATCGACACCAGCGGTCATTTGTCCGCAACGATCACCGGGCTGCTGCCCCCGTCCAAGGAAGGTGCAGCACCTGTCAATTTCGACAAGACGATCGTGATCCGCAAGGATTGGACCAAGCTCGAGGCGGAGCTGGCCTCGGAAGAGAATGTCGTGGTCAACATGACCAAGAAGAACATGTCGATCATCGAAGATGCGCTGGCCAAGCTGGTCAAAAAGCATGACGGTGATATGAAAAAGGTCACCAAGGACAAGGTCTATGCCGCGCTTCTGGCCAAGTTCAAGGGCGGGGACGACGTCATCAACCGCGCCGCAGAAAAGCAGGCCAAGAAATTCAAGACCACCGCGGTGGATACCGATCAGGCCGATTTCGGCAACATCACCACCGGAACGGTGGTACTGGCCGCCCATGGCAGCCGGGTCAAGGAAAGCGGCATTACGCTCGGCACCAAGCTGGGCAAGAAGACGCCCGAGCAGATCGTTGCCCTGCTGACCGAGCAGACCGACAAGAAAAAGAACCTGTCCAAGGATTTCAAGGGCACCGTGCTGTTGTCTGGCTGTTTCACTGCCGCGGGCGGCATTGCGCCTCCGGGGTCGAATTACGACTATGATACGTTCGCGGGTAAGGTCTGGCGGCTGCTCAAGGCCAAGGGGATCAAATGCAAGGTCTCCGGCATGCCTGGACAGGCGAGAACCGGCGATGACGGCAACAAGTCCTCGGTCAAGCCCACCGAGCAGGACGAATACGATGCACTGAAGAAGGAGTTCAAAGAGCTTCAGGCCAAGCTCAAGAAGCAGGACAAGAAGCTCAAGTCCAAGGACCCAAAAACGGTCAAAGAGGCCAATGCCGCAATCAAGAAGCTGGCACCGAAGCTCAAGCAGGTGCGCGCCGACAAGGAAAGCAAGGTCATGAAAGAACTGATCATGAACTACGGGCTGGATCCGGTGCGCTGACCTTTGAAACCATGCCGGGACCCCACTAAGGGGTCCCGGCGCATCAAGACTGACAAGACAGCGGGAGTGACTGGAAAACATGTCCGACACCGAGGCCGTTCTCACACTGCGCGACCGCGCCCGCGAGTTCATCGAGCGGCGCTCGGTCACCAATGCCATTCTCGGCGTGATCATCTTCAACGCCGTCACCCTGGGGCTGTCCACCTCGCAAACGGTGCAGGAGCATGTCGGCGAGGCGCTCGGGGTGCTCGACCGGGTGGTACTGGGCATCTTCGTGGTCGAGCTGCTGATCAAGTTCTACGCCTACGGCCTGCGCTTCTTCTCGAACGCCTGGAACATCTTCGACCTGGTGGTGGTCGGGCTCGGACTGCTGCCGGACCGCGGCGGGCTGTCGGCGCTTCGGGGGCTGCGGGTCATCCGGGCAATGCGGCTCTTGTCCGTCATCCCGCAGATGCGGGCGGTGGTGCAGGCATTGCTGGACGCGCTACCGGGCATGGGCGCGGTGATCATCATGATCTCGATCGTGTTCTATGTCTTCGGCGTGATGGCGACGCTGATGTACGGGCCCACGTTCGACGAATGGTTCGGCACGCTGGGCCGGTCGCTTTATTCGCTGTTCCAGATCATGACGCTGGAGAGCTGGTCGATGGGCATCGTGCGCCCGGTGATGGAGGTGCATCCCTGGGCCTGGGCCTTCTTCGTGCCGTTCATCGTGATCACCGCCTTTTCGGTGCTGAACCTGTTCATCGGTCTGCTGGTGAACACCATGCAGACAGCGGTGGAGGCAGATGCCGAGGCCGAGTTCACTCAGCTGCGCGACCTGGTGCGCAGCGAGACTGACATCGTGGACGCGCATGTGCTGGAACTGCACGAGGAGTTGCGCGCCCTGCGCCGCGAAGTGGCCGTCCTGAAAGGCGAAGGGAATGGCTGACAGTTCGCAGAAATTCATTGCCCGCAACCGCGCGCCACGGGTTCAGATCGAATATGATGTCGAGCTGTACGGCGCGCAGAAGAAGGTGCAGTTGCCCTTCGTGATGGGGGTGATGAGCGATCTGTCCGGCAAGTCCACGGCCGAGTCACCTTCGGTCGCGGACCGCAAGTTCCTTGAGATCGATGTGGACAATTTCGATGAGCGGATGAAGGCGATGGCCCCGCGCGTGGCCTTTACCGTGCCAAACACGCTGACAGGCGAGGGCAACCTGTCCGTCGATCTGACCTTCGAGAAGATGGCCGATTTCAATCCCGCCGCCATCGCCGCCAAGGTCGAACCCCTGCGCGGATTGCTTGAGGCGCGGACCCAGCTTTCCAATCTGATGACCTACATGGACGGCAAGGCCGGGGCCGAGGCGCTGATCGAAAAGATCCTGGCGGACCCTGCGCTGCTGGGAGCGCTGTCGAGTGGTGCGGTTGATACGGCTGACCACAGTGCCGCCCTGGACGCCCTGTGCGAAGCCGCCCCCGAGGACGCCCCGGAAGACACCTCAGTTGCGGACGCGCTGTCATCCTTGCCGGAGGTGGAAGAAGTCGAGGCGGCGGACACTGCCGGCGACGTTCTGTCCGGCCTCGCGGATGCGGCGCCGGAAGACGCTCCTGAGGACACGTCGGTTGCGGATGCGCTATCTTCGCTGCCGGATGCGGAGGAGGTTGAGGAAGAAGACACAGCAAGCGACGTCCTGTCCGATCTGGCGGGCGCGGCTCCGGAGGATGCCCCCGAAGATACCTCGGTCGAGCATGCCCTATCGTCCCTGCCCGAAGCGGAAGAGGCAGCACAGGCAGATGACACTGGCGACGTCCTGTCCGGCCTCGCGGATGCGGCCCCCCAAAAGATGCCCGAGGATACGTCGGTAACCGACGCTCTGTCTTCCCTCCCGGAAGCTGAGGAAGCCGAGGTAGCGGATACGACCGGTGACGTTCTGACGGGTCTCGCCGACACCGCTCCCGAGGATGAACCTGAGGATACGTCTGTCGCAGATGCTCTGTCGACTTTGCCTGAGGCTGAAGAGTCAGAGGAAGAGGACGCATCGGGCGACATTCTGACCGGTCTCGCCGACGCGGCCCCGGAAGACGAGGCTGAGGACACGTCCGTCGCGGACGCATTGTCTTCCCTGCCCGACGCAGAGGATGTGCCTGAGGACGACGATGCAGAGGACGTACTGACCGGCCTGGCAGATGCCGTACCGGACGAGGCGGCGGAGGAGACGGCCGTTGATGACGCGCTGTCCTCTTTGCCGGATGTCGAGGACGAGGATGCGCCCGATACCACCGGTGATGTTCTGACCGGTCTCGCGGATGCAGCACCGGAAGAGGCTGAGGACGAGGATGCGGTTGGCGACGCCCTGTCCTCGCTTCCAGAAGCGGATGAGGCGGAAGAGGATGATACAACTGGCGACGTTCTGAGCGGCCTTGCCGACGCAGCCCCTGAGGAGGTGCAAGAAGACAGTTCGGTCAGTGATGCGCTGTCCTCCCTGCCCGAAGCCGTTGAAACCGACGAACCCGATGTCTCCGATGACGTGCTGACCGGGCTTGCAGATGCCGAACCGGAAGACCTGCCCGAGGATAGCGCAGTAGATGATGCGCTTTCGTCCCTGCCGGAGGCCGAAGAGGTCGAAGCGCTTGATGAGACGCCGGAGGTGCTCGACGCCCTTGCCGATGCGGCGCCAGCCGAGGCGGAAGAGGACGATACGCTGGACGATCTGCTTGGTGAGTTGGCCGAGGCAGCGCCCGAAGATGAGGGAGAAGATACGGCCGCGGATGACGCGCTAGCCTCACTGCCGGAAGTTGACGAGACCGATGAGGAAGATCAGTCCGACGATATTCTGGGTGACCTTGCGGATGCAGAGCCGGTTGAAGTCGAGGACGATTCAGTAACCGATGCTCTATCCAGCTTGCCCGAAGCCGAAGAGGTCGAAGCGGTCGATGAAGCGCCAGAGGTGCTCGACGCCCTCGCAGATGCGGCGCCTGCCGAGGCGGAAGAGGACGATACGCTGGACGATCTGCTCGGCGAGTTGGCCGAGGCTGCGCCTGAAGATGAGGGAGAAGATACGGCTGCGGATGAGGCGCTGGCCTCACTGCCGCAAGTTGACGAGACCGAAGAGGAGGATCAGTCCGGCGATATTCTGGGTGACCTTGCTGAGGCAGAACCGGTTGAGGTCGAAGACGACTCCGTATCCGATGCGCTGTCCAGCCTGCCGGAGGCCGAAGAGGTCGAAGCGGATGATGAGACGCCGGAGGTGCTCGATGCCCTTGCCGATGCGGCGCCCGCCGAGGCGGAAGAGGACGACACTCTGGATGATCTGCTTGGCGAGCTGGCCGAGGCTGCGCCCGAAGACGAGGCAGAAGATACAACTGCGGATGAGGCTTTGGCGTCTTTACCCGAAGTCGAGGACGTCGAGGAGGACGATGCATCTGACGATATTCTCGGCGATCTGGCGGACGTTGAGCTGGACGAGACTGAAGATACGACTGCAGACGACGCCCTTGCCTCGCTGCCTGAGGCGGCGGAGGACGAAGGTGAGGATGATCTTGATGCAATGCTGGCGGATTTGGGCGAAGACGAGGCCGAGCCCGACAGTGATGCAACAGATGAGCTGGATATGCTGCTTGAGGATTCGAGCTCGGATGAGAGCGAAACCGGGGATGACTTGGATGCCTTGCTGACGGCGGATGATGCGGACGACGATGACGGTGATCTGGATGATTTGTCAGCGGATCTCGATTCTGCGGATACCGGTGAGGATGCTGCCTCCGAGGACACAGACGACCTGGACGACATGCTGGCTGACCTCGGTGAAACGGAGGCGTCGGACGAGGCTGGAGATGATCTGGACGGGTTGTTGGACGACCTCGGAAGTACGGAGGAAACTGAGGAAGAAGACGAAACCGACGAAGGCGACCTGGACGACCTTCTGGGTGATTTGGATACAGCCGATGAGTCGACGGAAAGTGACCTAGATGACCTTTTGGGTGACCTGGATACGGCGGATGAACCTGAGGATGCTGAGAGCGATCTGGACGATCTGCTCGATGATCTGGATGCCACGGGTGATGACGATGACGTTCTGGCGGCAGAGGCGGATGAACCCGAGGATGCCGGAGACGATCTCGATGCCTTGTTAGGGGATCTTGAGGGCGCCGACGACGGAACCGAAGAAGAAGCCGGCGAGGATCTCGACGATCTGTTGGCTGACCTTGATACCGAGGAGGAGGCCGGAGAAGTGGCTGACTCTGACGGCGATCTGGATGACCTGTTGGGTGATCCGGATACCACTGACGACGACGCGGACACCGATCTGGACGATTTGATTGCCGATATGGACAGTCCTGAGGAAGAGGATGATCTGGACGCGCTGCTGGGCGATCTGGAAGGGCTGGGTGAGGAGGTCGAGACTGCCGAGGAACCGGCGGATGATGCCGATCTTGATGCGCTGCTGGCTGATCTCGGTGAAGAGGATGATGAGGGCGGTGATGATGACCTCGATGCCTTGCTGGCCGATCTGGGCGAGGACGAGGATGAAAGCGATGCGCTGGGCGATCTCGATGATCTGCTGGCCGATCTTGATGCCGCTGATGTCGGTGACGCGGATGAGGGCGCGGAAGATGCGGGAGAAGATGGCGATCTTGATGCGTTGCTCGCCGATCTCGGGGAAGAGGATGGCGATGGTGGCGATGACGATCTCGACGCGCTTCTGGCCGATCTGGAAAGCGATGAACCGGCGGATCTGGACGATCTGCTGAGCGATTTGGGAGATGAGGACGATGACGGCGGCGATCTGGACGCGCTGCTGGCCGATCTCGACGAGGATACGGATGCAGCCGCCCCGGCCGCGGCGGAAGGGGCCGAGATGAGCGATGAACCCGCGCTGGCCTTTGGCCAGATGAGCGCCGACCGGCCCGAGCCTGAAAGGCTACAGCGCAAGCGGTTCCGCATCGCGATCTTCGGCGATTTCTCGGGCCGCTCGGCCAAGGGACAGATCGAACCCGGCGACGCGCTGGCCGCGCGCAAGCCGATCCTGCTGGACCCGGACACAGTCGAGGACGTGATCGAGAGCTTTGCCACCACGCTGGTGCTGCCCATCGGCAAGGACGGCGCGGGGATCGAGGTCAAGCTGGGCGAATTGGACGATCTTCATCCGGACGAGCTTTTTGAGAAGGTCGAGTTGTTCGAAGGTCTGGCAGGCCTCAAGAGCCAGTTGAGCGCCGGGGCGACTGCCGAGAACGCCTCGAAACAGCTGATTGCCTGGGGCGAGGAATTCGGGCGCGCGGTGGTGCCGCCTCGGCGCAGTTCGGGCGGCAACACGGTGCGCGCTGACCTCAAGCTGAGCGATTTCCAGAAGCTGATCGGCGATACCGGCGGTGCGCTGGCGCAGGCTTCGCAGGTGGACGATCTGCTGAAACGGGTGGTCGGGCCGCATATCAAGCAGCTTCCCAGCCTCGACGTGACCGCGATGCAGGGTGCTGTAGACGAAGCGTTGAGCGCGGCGATGCGGCTGGTGCTGCATCACCCCGAGTTCCAGTCGGTCGAAGGGCAATGGCGCAGCCTCGACCTGATCGCGCGCAGTGTCGAAACGGACGATACGCTGGATGTGATGCTCTATGACGTGTCGGCCGAGGAGATCGCCACCGATCTGGCCGCTGAAGAGGATCTGGCCAAGACCGGGCTGGTGCGCCTGCTGACCGAGGAACCGCTGGATGAGGAAAACGGGCGTGGCGGTTATTCGGCGCTGATCGGGCTGTATACGTTCGAGGAAACGCCTCCACATGCCGAGATTCTGGGCCGGATCGGACGGGTCGCGGCGCATGTGGATGCGCCGTTCTTCAGCGCCATCACGCCTGCCTATCTGGAAACCAAGAAGGAAGACCGCCACGCGTTGGTGGCCCAAGCCTGGGATACACTGCGCACGATGCCCGAGGCAGGGCATCTTGGACTGGCCTCGCCCCGGTTCCTGCTGCGTCGGCCGTATGGTGCCAAGACCGAGCCGATCTATGAGTTCGAGTTCGAGGAGTTTACCGAGACCGAGGGCCTCAAGGGCATGCTCTGGGCCAATCCGGCGGTGCTGGTGACGATCCTGTTGGCGCGGTCGTTCAAGCAGAACGGCAAGGCGATGAACCTGGGCTCGGTTATGTCTTTGGGCGGGATGCCCTATCATTATGTCAATGACCGCTATGGCGACCAGGTGGCGCTGCCGTGTACCGAACGCAACATCACCATGGACAAGCACGAGCACTCGGTCCAGCGCGGCTATATGCCGGTTCTGTCGGTCAAGGGGCGGGACGAAATCCGGCTGGGGTCGTTCAATTCGGTCGCCGGGCGAGAGATTCTGGGGCCGTGGAGCGGGGTGCCGGTGCCCGAGCCATCGCCGCCCGATGTGCCGGTTGCGGCCCCGGATGATGACGATGTGTCGGACGATGATATGGATTTCGACACCGATATGGACACCGATCTCGATTCCGAACTGGACGATCTGGCCGCAGGGTTGGATACAGATGTCGGGGACGATGACGATGTAAATCTGGATGATCTTCTTGCCGGTTTCTCGGATGATGATGACGAGGACGCAGAAGATGACGAAGAAATGGATGAGGAACTTGCCGCGCTGCTGGCGGATCTCTGATCCGGCGGCGGGCTTGAAGTAGAAGGTGGAGAGGATACGGAATGGCTGCGGATAAAATGCACGAAAAGTCGCCGATCTGGATGACCGGCAGCTATTCGGTGAAGAAAGAGGATATGGTGATCCGGCGGGCCATCGTCAAAGAGGGGATGGGCGAGCTAACCGAGATGTCGGTCGAGTTCTTGTCGCAGAACACCAAGCTCAAGCTTGAGGATTTGCTGGGCCAGACCCTGACTGTCCACCTGAGTACGGCCGAGGATAACGAACGTAAGTTCACCGGCACCATCATTTCCGTCGAAAAACTGGCGTTGCGCGATGGCTATGTGCATCTGCTGGCCGAACTGCGCCCCTGGATGTGGCTGCTGACCCGCACCCGCAACAGCCGCATTTTCCAGGACCTGTCCGCGGTGCAGATCATCGATAAAGTTCTGGGCGATGCCGGGTTTTCCGACTACAAGAAGCGGCTGAGCGGGACCTACGCCGCCCGCGAATACTGCGTGCAGTACCGTGAGACCGATTTCGACTTCATCAGCCGCCTGATGCAGGAAGAAGGCATCTATTACTACTTCAACCACGCGGATTCAGGCCCCAAGAACGAAGAGTTGGTGATCTCGGACGGGCGCGGCAGCCACGACAAGCTGCCTGAGGAGTCCAAGCTGACCTTTTACGCCGGTGACGACTCCAAGCAGAAGCTGGACGACCACGTCTCGGAATGGGGTTCGGGTGAGTCGCTGACGTCTTCGATGATGTCATTGCGCGATTTCGACTTTGAAAAACCCACAGCTGAGACCGAGGTGCGGGAAAAGACCACGCTGAAACCCAAGCACAAGCACAAGTCTCTCGAGGTCTATGACTATCCCCGCCATTACCGGGCAGATACCGCGTTGGGCAAGAAACGCGCGCAGGTTCTGATGGAGGCCGAAGAGACCCGGTTCCAGATGCTGCGCGGCAAGGGCACCGTGCGCACGTTGCAGACCGGCGGGGTGTTCTCGCTGGAGGGTCGGGACGAATTCAAGGGGCAGGAGTATCTGATCACAAGCTGCACCTACTATCTGCAGACGACCTCGGGCTTTTCCTTTGTCAAGAAAGAGACCGATCTGGACGTGGGCGCGCTGGATTTTCCGGAAGAGAACAAGGACCTGTTCCTGGCCGAGTTCTTCGTCTGCCCGTCCAAGACGCAGTTCCGCTCGCCACTGACTACGCAGTGGCCGGAAATCTCGGGCCTGCACACTGCGATCGTGACCGGTAAGTCGGGAGAGGAAATCTGGACCGACAAGCATGGCCGTATCAAGGTGCAGTTCCACTGGGACCGGGAAGGCAAGAAGGACGAGAACACAACCTGCTGGGTGCGTGTGGTCACGCCCTGGTCGGGCAAGCAATGGGGCATGGTCAGCATCCCGCGCATCGGGCAGGAGGTGGTGATCCAGTTCGAGGAGGGCGATCCTGACCGGCCGATCTGCACCGGCATGCTCTACAACGCCGAAACCATGCCACCCTACGAGTTGCCCGCGAACCAGACACAGTCCGGAATCAAGACCAATTCGTCCAAGGGCGGCGGTGGCTTCAACGAGCTGATGTTCGAGGACAAGAAAGACGAGGAACTGGTACGGTTCCAGGCGCAGAAAGATCATGAGCGGCTGGTCAAGGACCGGGTGGTGGAAACCATCGGTCTGGATGCTTCGGCGGTGAAGGTCACGGCGGGGGACGAAAAAAGCTATACTCTGAACGTCAAACAGAACGTCACCGAGACGATTCAGGACGGCGACCACACATTCACCATCTCAACCGGCAGTCAGACGGTTGCCATCAAGACAGACCAGACCGAGACCATCGAGGGCAAGTCGGACCGCACCGTGACCGGCAACAACACCGAGACCATCAAACAGGGTAACCAGGTGGAATCGGTCGATACCGGCAACAAGACAACCACGGTCAAGATGGGCAACATCACCGTCAAGGCCAGCGCCGGCAAGATCACGATGGAGGCGATGCAGTCCATCGAACTCAAGGTGGGGCCGTCCTCGGTCAAGCTCGACCCGTCCGGGGTGACGATCAAAGGCCTGCAGATCAATGTTCAGGGCACCGCCATGGCAGAAGTCAAAAGCCCGCTGACCACGGTAAGCGGCGATGGGCTTCTGACGCTCAAGGGCGGCATGACGATGATCAACTGAGGGGCCTGAAGCATGAGCAAACGATTTGAGAACATGACGAAGATCCCGCAGGAGCCGGCAGCGCGGCTGTTGTCGGAGGCCAACACCAAGCTGGCCACCAAGCTGGAGGCGCCCGCCAGCGCGATGCCCGACGCGGTTCTGGCCGAATTGGACGAAAAGGGTGAAATCGTCGATATGCTGCGCTTGATGTCAGTGCTGCTGCCATCTCGGGAACGGGTGTGGTGGGCCTGTCTTGCCGCGCGCGATTTCATTGGTCCCGCACCTGAAAACAACACGGCGGCGCTGGCCGCAGCCGAGGCCTGGGTGTTCAAACCATCGGATGAAAACCGCGAAAAGGCGTCGATTGCCATCGATCAGGCGGATATGGATGACGAAACCGCAAAATGTGCCATGAGCGCGCTTTACGCCGATGGCAAGCTGGGCGTAGGTGATCTGGAACACCAGCCCGCGCCGCCCGGCGCATCGGAGGTTATGGCTTTTGCGGTGAATATCATTGCATTGGGCGAGCATGAAGGCGATTTTGAGGGCTATGCGCAGATGCTGATCGACCGCGCAGTGAATATCGCCCGGGGCGGCAATGGCAGTGCGGTGGCCGAAGCCGCCGCCGAGGGCTGAGAAGACAGGAGGAATCGCCGTCTATGACGGTCAACTTGAAATTCCAATCCACCGGCGTTGTTCCGGGCGACGGGCGCCCGGTAGCGATGCAGGGGGGCTCCCTGACTGTTGGGCGCGGCCCGGCCAACGACCTCGTATTGCCTGATCCCGACCGGACGCTCAGCAAGAACCACTTCGTGATCGAGGATCACAACGGCAACGTGGTGATCGTGGATCTGTCGACCAACGGCACTTTCCTGAACTATTCGAAAATCCCGTTGGGGCGCACGCCCACGCCGCTCAACAACGGCGACGTGCTGATCGCAGGCGGATACGAGATGGTGGTCGAGATCGGCGCCGATCTTCCCACATTCGAGGAGATGATTCCGCAGCCCGCCCAGCAGGGCAGTGTTTCGCACGGGCAGGCACAGAATGCGCCTGACCCGCTGGCGCTGTTGGACGACGCGGCGCCGGGTGGGGATTTCCTCGATGACCTTTTGGGCGGAGATGCACCCAAAGGCCCCGGCCAGATCGACATTCCGGACCCGATGGACGAATTGTTGCCGCCCATGGAAGACGACGATCCGTTCTTTGCCAAGCCCAATGACGGGCGTGAGGGCGAAGGCGCCAGCGATCCGATGCACAACCCGTCGGTGAGCGATGCCTTTGCAGCACCTTCGGGTAGCGGCGGTGCCGTGATCCCCGAGGATTGGGATGACGATCTGCTCGCACCCGGTGGCGGGGATGAGAGTGATCCGTTTGCCGCGCCAGAGCCACCTGCGGCCGAAACGGTCTCACCGCCACCAGTCAAGCCGACGCCTGGCGGTCAGGTGGAAGCTCCGCCGCCAGAACCGACCCCAGAGCCTGCGGAGGCGCCGAAATCTGACGCGCCGGCTCCGGCTACTGCGGGCGGCGACCAATCAGCGGCGCGCGCGCTGCTTGAGGCGCTGGAGGTTGATGATCTGCGCATCGAAGATGCCGATCTGCCCGCCACGATGGGCCGGATGGGCCGAGTACTGCGCGCCATGATCACCGGTCTGCGCGAGATCCTGATGACGCGCACCTCGATTAAGTCAGAGTTTCGCATCGACCAGACCATGATCAGCGCGGGCGGGAACAACCCATTGAAATTCTCGATCAGCCCGGAACAGGCCATCGAGGCGCTGATGAAGCCCCGGGTCAAGGGATATCTGGGGGCCGAAGAGGCAACCGAACAGGCGCTCAAGGACATCAAGGCGCACGAAGTGGCAATGGTCACCGGCATGGAAGCGGCTTTGAAAGGCGTGCTGGCGCGGCTCGACCCCGAGGTATTGGCGGGCAAGATCGAAGGCTCGGGCAAGCTCGGTTCGCTCTTCAAGGGCAAGAAAGCGCAGTATTGGGAAGTCTACGAAAAGATGTACGCGGAAATCTCGGATCAGGCGGAAAACGATTTTCATGACCTGTTCAGCCGGGAATTCGCGCGCGCGTACAAGGAACAGCTGGAAAAGCTGAAATAAAGTCCCCGACGGGGCGCGGATAAGAAGGGAGGACAGCTATTGTCCTGGGACAGCAAGGTGCTTTGGACCGAAGGGTTGTTTCTGCAGCCCCATCACTTCCAGCAGGCCGACCGGTATTCCGAGGCGCTGGTTGCGGGGCTTGCCCGGCGGGTGACGCCCTATGCCTGGGGTGTCAGCGCACTTGAGATAGACGATGAGGTCCTGAAGGTCGGGCAGTTCGCACTGAAATCCTGCGCTGGGCTGACACCGGACGGGCAGGTGTTCCGGGTGCCGCAATCGGACGATCATCCGCCCGCGATGGAAGTGCCCGAGACGATCAAGGATTGCGTGGTCTATCTGACCGTGCCGCAGCGGCGGCAGGGTGCCTCCGAGGTGGATTTGTCGGGCGCCGAACAATCGGTCAGCCGTCTGCGCCCCGCCGAGTTGGAAATCACCGATGTGATGAGCCAGCAGAAAAAACCGGTGACAATGGGTGTGGGCAAGCTGCGCCTGCAATTCGCGCTTGAGGTGGACGATCTGGCCGACAAGCTGGCCATTCCGATCGCCCGCATCATCGAGGTGCGCCCGGACAAGGAAATCATTCTGGACCGGGGCTTTATCCCTTCGGCACTGGATGTGCGGGCCGCACCGGCGCTGGCCGGGTTCATGAACGAACTTGAGGGGATGCTGTCGCATCGGATGCAGGCGTTGGCCGGGCGGTTGAGTGAAGGTGGTCCCGCCAAGGGCGCGGCGGAGATTTCGGACTTCCTGCTGTTGATGGTGATCAACCGCAATCTGCCGGTGGTCCGCCACTTCGCCAATATCGAGAATGTGCATCCCGAACATGCCTACCGGGTCTGCGCCTCTCTCGCGGGCGAGCTGGCAACCTTCATGAGCACCGAGAAAGAGGCGCCGCAATTCCCTGCCTATCAGCATGACGGTCTGACAACGTCATTCGCCCCGGTGATCCGCACGCTGCGGCAATACCTCAGCTCGGTTCTGGAACAGACGGCTGTCTCGATCCCGCTGGAGGCGCGCAAATACGGCATCAGCGTTGGCGTAATCGCGGATCGCAAGCTGATCGGCAATGCAGGGTTCGTCCTGGCCGTCAGCGCCGATATCCCGGCCGAAGACGTGCGGCGCCATTTCGCGGGGCAGACCAAGACCGGCCCGGTTGAGGAAATCCGCCAGCTGGTGAACTCGGCCCTGCCTGGGATCACGCTGCGCCCGCTGCCCGTGGCGCCCCGGCAGATCCCATATCACGCCGGTGTGGTCTATTTCGAACTCGACGCCGACAGTCCATATTGGGGCAAGATGACCACGTCGGGCGGGATCGCAGTGCATGTCTCGGGGCAGTATCCGGGGCTGAAGATGGAGCTTTGGGCGATCCGCAATCAGTGAGGCGCGCCCGAAAGTGATCGAAAGCTGCGTTGAAACAATTTGATAGGGCACTCCGTGTAGGTCACACTGTGACACGGATGCTCTGAAGGAACAGGTGCCTGGCCATGTCCGACAATGATCCTTTCGCCGAACCGGACGATACCGACAAGACGGTGATCCGACCCAATCCGGGCGGCCGCCGTTCTGCGGGCGCAGCACAGCAGGCGCCTGCCCCGGGCTATCCCGATCCGGCCTTTGCACCCGGCGCACCACAGCAGCAACCCTATGCTCCGCAACCGGCCCCCGGCGGTGACGCCGCCTATGGCGTGCCGTCGGCCCAACAGACCGCGCCACAGGGGCAATCCTCGTCCGAGGGTGACGCGGTGGTGATGACCGGGATGAACCGGCTGAATGCCTGCGCCACGCCACTGTTCTCGCTGATCAGCCGTATCCGAAACCGCGCCCAGCACATGGATCCCGACAAGCTGCGCCAAAGCGTGGTGGCCGAGGTGCGCGCCTTTGAAAACTCGGCCTTGCAGACGGGCATTCCGGCCCAGACCGTCAAGGTGGCGCGTTATGCGTTGTGTGCGACGCTGGACGATGTGGTGCTGAACACGCCGTGGGGCGGACAGTCGAGCTGGTCCATGCAATCGCTGGTCGGCACGTTCCACCGCGAGACGGTGGGCGGCGACCGCTTTTATGACCTTCTGGCGCGGCTTGAGAAGGAGCCGGGCAACAATATCGAGTTGCTGGAATTCGTCTACATGTGCCTGTCGCTGGGGTTCGAGGGGCGGCTGCGTGTCGAACAGGGCGGCGCCGACAAGCACCTGCAGATCCGTCTGGGTCTGGCACGGATCATCCGGGGTCAACGCGGCGCGGTCGAGCGCGACTTGGCACCTCATTGGGAAGGGCTGGACAAACCCTATCGAGCGCTCAGCGCCTGGCGTCCGGTCTGGATCGCTCTGGGCGTGACCGCCTTGCTGGTGGTGATGGAATTCACTGGCTTGTCTTACGCGCTATCGACCAAGACCGAGAATCTGGTGGGCCAGCTTTCGGTGATTGACGCCGGACCGGTTGCCGAGTTGCAGCGCCGCGCACCGCCGCCGCCTCCGCCGCCGCAGCAGCCCGAACAGGCGCAGGTCGAGAAGGTGGTCGAGTTCCTGCAGCCCGAGATTGACGAGGGACTGGTCGAGGTGTTCCAGAAAGGCAACACGCTGATCATCCGGCTCAAGGGGTCCGGCATGTTCGGCTCGGGCTCGGACAAGTTGCAGGACAAGTTCCTGGAACCGGTGCGCCGTGTCGCCGTGGCTCTGAATGACGAGCCCGGCTCGGTGATCATTGCAGGGCATTCCGACAACGTGCCGATCCGCTCGGCGCGTTTCCCATCCAATCTGGCGCTGTCGCTGGCGCGGGCGAAATCGGTGATGAAACAGATGGCCGGGTCGATGAGCGATCCCTCACGGCTGACCGCCGAGGGCCGCGCCGACAGTGAGCCCATCGCAGATAACTCGACCCGCGAAGGCCGCGCCGCCAACCGCCGTATCGAAGTCTTGCTGGTTCAGGAGCAGAGCTGATGTTTTTACGCCGCTTCGTCTTTCCGCTCTTCCGCTCGATCTATTTCGTGCTGTTCTTCACCGCTGCGGTGCTGTCCGGGTGCCTGTTCTACTTCGGCCCGCTGATCGGGTCGGATGAATGGCGCCCTCTGGAAAGCCTGTCCTCGCGCCTGATCTGGTGTGGCGGCATCTTCACCTTCTTCCTGTTGATCATGCTGATAGTCTTCATCGTTCGCCGCCGGCGCGAGAAGAAGCTGACCGAGGAGATCACTGAATCCGTCGACGATGGCGGCGACATGATCGACAGCGAGATTACCGAGCTGCGCGATAAGCTCAAAACCGCGATGGCCGCGCTGCGCAAATCCAAGAACGGGCGGCGGCACCTGAATGAGCTGCCATGGTATGTGATGATCGGCCCGCCCGGCGCGGGCAAGACCACCGCCATCGTCAATTCCGGCCTGAACTTCCCGCTGGCTGGAGAGTTGGGCAAATCCGCCGTCGGTGGCGTGGGGGGCACCCGCAACTGCGACTGGTGGTTTACCGAAAACGCCGTGCTGATCGACACCGCCGGGCGTTACACCACACAGGAAAGCGATGCCGAGGTCGATAACGCCGCCTGGATCGGCTTCCTGAGCCTGCTCAAGAAATACCGCAAGCGGCAGCCGATCAACGGCGCGATGATCGCCATCTCGCTCTCGGATCTGTCATTGCAGGACGAGATCACTCAGAAAGAGCACGCCAAGGCCGTGCGCCGCCGTCTGGAAGAGCTGCGCGAGAAGTTGGGCGTGCGGTTCCCGGTCTATATCCTGTTCACCAAGGCGGATCTGATCGCGGGCTTTGCCGAATTCCACGACAATCTGGGCA
This sequence comes from Ruegeria sp., assembly GCF_040830605.1. GTDB lineage: Bacteria > Pseudomonadota > Alphaproteobacteria > Rhodobacterales > Rhodobacteraceae > Ruegeria. Next base: position 29,271 of record NZ_JBFOMD010000002.1, on the reverse strand, counting down.
AAGAGGATCGCGAACAGGTCTGGGGCTTTACCCTCCCGCTGGACAAGGCCAAGGCGGAACAGTCGCCGGTGGCTTCCTTCGATGAGGAGTTCGCGCATCTGCTGGGCCGTCTGAACTCGCAATCGCTGGAACGGATGCAGACCGAGACCGATCCGCAGCGCCGGGCGCTGATCGCCGGGTTTCCGGTGCAGGTGGCATCCGTCCGCAAGGTCGCGCGTGAATTCCTGACCGAGGTGTTTCAGGAGAGCCGGTTCCAGCACCGCCACATGCTGCGTGGGGTCTATTTCACATCCGGCACGCAAGAGGGCACACCAATTGACCGTCTGATGCTGGGTATGGCGCGCACCTTCGGGATCGGGCGTCAGGCCATCGGCACGGGCCAGGGTTCTGGCCGGTCCTATTTCCTGACCCGTCTGTTCGAGCAGGTGATTTTCCGCGAGGCCGGTCTGGTCAGTGCCGACGACAAGGTCGAGCGGCGCTACAAGATCACCAAATGGGCCTCGATTGCCGCCACGGTCGTGGCGGCGGCAACCGTTGGTGCGCTGCTGGTGCGCAGTTTTCTGGGTAATTCCGACCTGATCTCCGAGGCGCAGGATGGCGTGTCGGCCTATCAGGCCGCGGCTGCCACCCTGCCGCCCAGCCCGGTAGGGGATACCGATCTGGTGCCGGTGGTGCAAGCGCTGAATAACCTGCGCGACCTGCCTGCCAACCCGGCGCTGAACGACCCCGACCCCGAGCGGCGCCTGACTTATGGCCTCTATCAGGGCGAAATCATCGGCACCCAGGCCGCACAGACCTACCGCGCCGCGCTGAATCAGCGCTTCCTGCCGCGCCTGCTGTTGCGCCTGGAAGAGCAGATGAGCGCCAATATCAACAACTCGGACGTGCTCTATGAGGCACTCAAGGTCTATCTGATGCTGGGCCTGCAAGGGCCTATGAACAAGGATCTGGTCAAGGAATGGATGAATATCGACTGGACGGTGTCGTTCCAGGGGCCGTCCCGCGAACAGTTCCGCGCCGATCTGAACGACCATCTGAACGCGCTGCTGGATCAGCCCATGCAAGAGGTTGCCCTAAACGGCCCGATGGTCGAGCGGATTCAGGGGATCCTGTCCGAACTGCCGCTGGCGCAACGGGTCTATAACGGCATCATCTCAAGCCCCGCCGCAACGGCCCTGCCCGAGTGGCGCCTGACCGAGGTCGGTGGCCCGGCGGTGACCCGGGTTCTGGTACGTTCGTCCGGCAAACCTCTCAATCAGGGGATCGAAGGGATCTTCACCTACAAGGGCTTCAACGATGTCTTCCTGGGGGAGGCCGTGGGCGTCGCCAAACGGGTGCAACGCGAAAGCTGGGTGCTGGGCCCGCGCGGTGAGGCCGAGCAGACCGAGTTGGCGCTTGCCGCGCTCAGCCGCGATGTGCTGGACCTCTACTACAATGACTATATCGCCCGCTATGACTCGATGCTGGGGGATGTCGACATCATTCCGATGGAGTCGCTTAGCCATGCGGTTGAGGTGACGAATGTGCTGTCCGGGCCGACCTCTCCCATCGTCAACATTCTGACCGCAATTTCGGACGAGACCAAGCTGACCGAAGACCGGTCGCTGATCGGAGGCAATGAAGAGCTGAACCAAGGTCTGTCGACCGTGGCGGGGATCGAGTTGCAGACCAATACCTCGGTCCAGACCCGCATCCTGCTTGAGGCGCTGGCCGCGACGGCCACCGCGCAGGGCGGCCCGCCGCCCGCGCCGCCGGGCACCTATGTCGAGGAGCGGTTCGACTGGCTGCATCAGCTTGTGGACCGGCCCGAGGGCCAGCCGTCGCAGCTCGACAATCTGATGGGCTCGCTGACCGAGGTCTATCAGGAGCTGAACAAGATGTCGTTCAGCGGTGTGTCTGGGGGCGAGACCGGGCAAGCTCTGCAGCGCTTCCAGCAGGAGGCCGCGCGCATTCCAGGGCCGATGGAACGTTGGTCGACGCAAATCATCACCGGCTCGTCCGGCATCACCAGCGACAGCACTCGCGCCTCGATCAACGCGCTGTGGCAGGCCAATGTGCTGCCGTTCTGCACGCAGGCGCTGGACAATCGCTACCCGTTCAACCGCCGCGCGCGGGCGGATGTGGCCATGGCCGATTTCGCGCGGCTGTTCGGGCCGACCGGGCTGATCGACACGTTCTTCAACGACCATCTGGTCAAGCATGTGGACATCCGCACGCGACCCTGGTCGTGGAAGACCGGTGTGAACCAGACTGATCTGGGCATCAGCCCGGCGGTGCTGCAGCAGTTGCAATATGCCGCCGAGATCAAGGAGGCGTTCTTTGCCACCGGGCCGCAGCCCTCGATCCAGTTCCAGATCATGCCCGAGGCACTGGATCCCAAGGCTAAGGCCGTAAAGCTGGAAATCGACGGCCAGACGCTGGATTTCGCACATCGGGGCGGGCTGCCCTCGCCGATGGCGATCACTTGGCCCGGACAGATCGGGCTGGCGCGGGTCAGCTTCACGCCCACCAAGAAGACCATCGAGAACATCCTGTCCAAGGACGGCCCCTGGGCCTGGTTCCGCCTGCTGGACGCGGCCGAGGTGCGGCGTACCAACGTGTCGGATCGCAAAAAGGTGATCTTCAATATCGGTGGGCGGATCGCAATCTTCCAGCTGCAGTCGGGTTCAGTGATCAACCCGTTCGCACTGCCGGCGCTGCAAAAGTTTTCCTGCCCGAAGTCGTTCTAATGGGGCAAGCAGGCTTTGGCGCGTTCGGCAAGATGCCCTCGGTCGGGGATTTCTTCCGGCTAGGGGTAAGCCCAGCCTTTGTCCAGCCCTGGGATGAATGGATTCAGCGGTCGATGCTGGACGCGGCTGAGGCGCTGGGCACGGCATGGGACAGCCACTACATGTCGACGCCGATCTGGCGGTTTTGCCTGTCACCGGGTCTGGCCGGGCCGCAAAAGATGCTGGGTGTGCTTATGCCGTCGGTCGACCGGGTTGGGCGGCGGTTTCCGCTGACGCTGGCGGCGCCCCTGACCACCGAGGGGTCCGCCCTGCTGACCCATTTCCGCGAGACCGAGCTATATTCCCGGCTCGAAGATCTGGCACTGGCGTCGCTTGAGGATGACATGACTCGCGACCGGCTGACCGAAGCGCTAGAGGACTTGCCCGTCCCGCAGCATCGTCCGGCGGCGGCTGTACGCTCGAACAGTGGCACCATGGTGCTGACCCAGGGCGAGGGGATGGGCGACGTCTTGCCCGACCTTGCGGCGGGGCTGATGGCCGGGTCCTACCGTGCGCCCAGCATATGGAGCATGGAAATCGGCGGCGTGCCACGCCTGATGGTTTGCGAAGGTTTACCGGCGGGACCAAACGTGCAAGGCTTGTTCAACCTACACGCCGCAATCTGGACCGAGGCCAGGCCCATATGAATTCAAGCCATCGGGTACGTTACAGCGCCCGCACTCATGTCGGACTGAAGCGCAAGGTCAACGAGGATGCGGTGCTTGCCCTGCCTGATGAAAGCCTTTGGCTCGTCGCGGACGGGATGGGCGGACATGCCGCTGGCGACTATGCCAGCCGGCTGGTGGCGGATATGGCGGCCTCGATCCCGCCGGGCATGGCGCCCGCCGACCGGCTGAGCGCGCTGCGCGACGCGATCCAGCGGGCACATGGGGTGATCCGTGTCGAGGCCGAAGCGCGCGGCGGCAACACCATCGGCACCACTGTGGCCTGCCTGCTACTGGCCAATAGCCATTTCGTCGGACTTTGGGCCGGGGACAGCCGCATCTACCTGCTGCGGGATGGTGAAATCCAGATGCTGACCACCGACCATTCCTTTGTGGCCGATCTGGTCTTGGCCGGTGAGATGACTTGGGATGAGGCGGAACAGCATCCTCAATCCAACGCCATCACCCGCGCCGTCGGCGTCGGTGATGTGCTGGACCTGGACAAGATCCGGGGCGAGTTGCAGCCCGGTGACCGGTTCCTGATCTGCTCGGACGGCCTTAGCAAATACGCGACATTCGGCATGCTGCAAAAAGCGCTGTCGGAAATGCCGATCGAGACGGTCGCCGACAGGTTGATCCAGATCGCCTTGGACGGTGGCGGAGCAGACAATGTGACCGTTGTGGTCGTGGACATTCTCTGATTACGGCATGGCCCTTGCCGAAACAAATTGGCGGGGCCGCCGGTAGGGGCGGCCCCCTGCCGTTTCGGTCCTACTGACCCGGGTTCACAGCATCCCAAAGCGCCTGATTGCGAAAGCTTGTTCCGGCATTGGCGCTGCCGCTGGACAGGCAGCCGCCGTTGGTGTGAATGCCGACGGCGACATCGGCGTCCGCCTCGTCAATGACCGGACTGCCCGAATTGCCGCCCTGCGTGTCCACGGCGTAACGGAGCATGGCAAGGGATGGGCTGGCCGGACCATGCTCGGTCACGCTGCCCGCGTCGGTCTGATTGGTCTGGTTGGTTGCATCCCGGGGCGGCGGATTGCCATGCGTGGGGGCGGGGCCATCCACGCCAAAGCCGGTGACGCGCACTTCTTGCGGATCGGATGTGTTGGACAGGGAAAAGGCTGCCCCCTGCGCGTCATGCGGCAGAAGACCGGTTTGCGTATTTGGAAACACCTGCAGCGTTGCCCAGTCGTTGCCGATCCCTGTGTTCTGAAACACGATCGACGCCTGATCTATGTTGTACTGGTCTTCTGAAAGTGGTGAAACGGGCGTCCCGTCCGGCAGTGACGCCGGCACCTGAAATTGCAAAAGCTGGGTGCTGCTGGCGATGCAATGACCGGCGGTCAGAATCTGCCCGTTATCGACCAGCCATCCGGTGCATCCGACAGGCATGAGACGGCCAACGCGGATGTCATCGGTTGCCTCGCGATTGTCTTCGGTTCCGCAAACGGTCTCGGGCAACAGGTCGTCAGGCAGGGCCGATTGCGGCAACTCATCAACAACCATGTAATTGCCTAATGTGCCGCCGAAATAGTCAATCAACTCTGCCGGTGCGGTCGGTCCGGCGGATTCAAGGGTCGGATCCTGCGGCGGAAGACCAACAACGACCTTGCCGATCTGCGCGGTTGCGTCCGGATTATCACCGGGGGCAAAGGTTATGGTCAGTTGATCGCCGTTGAAGATGACGGTCAGGCCCTGGGATTGATCAAGATGCTCCTGCGAAAAATCCTGCTGGGTCTCGTTCGATCTGACCGAGAGTTTTCCCGCTTCTCCCAGATTGTACCCGGTAAACTGAAGCTGCAGCCATCTGGCACCGGGAATGGAGAACTCGGTGTCGCCCTCCTTCAACTCAGTGAACACGTCCAGCATACGTTCGGGCGCGGTTTCGGCGGGCACTTCGGCGCGTGCGGCTGGGGCGGGCTGAGCGGAAAGGTACGCAGGCCCCATGGCCAGCAATGCGCTCAGCAAACAGACTCGGATTGGCGTAATGCGAAACATCGGAAGCTCCTTAACAATTCAAAAATAAAACATCGCGATGATAGCACAGATCGGCCCCTGACGCTTCTGCGCCTGGTTAGGGTCTGATTTCTGCGTTTGTGTTTGCCGGGTCGAGACCAAAGCTATTGAAGGCGCGGCATGTGCCACGCCTTTGAAAATGCGTTTTCGACCGGTGGTATCTACTGCTTCAGGGTCGTCAGGATCCGGCTGTCCAGCGACAGAATCTGCGTGGCGGCGTTGCGGTCCTGGTCGCGCAACGCCTCGGCATATCCGGCGGCGGATTCAGTGGTCGGACGCATCTGGGTGAACAGAGGCAGATCGGAATGCAGCACGATCACCTTGCTCTTGCCCAGCGTGCTTTCGTCTACCCGAAAGGCCAGCCCGCCGTGTTCACTGCTTTCGGGGATCGAATAGGCCACTCGGATCGACATAGGACCGGTGTTGCCGTTACGGATATTGGCAATGTCATTGTCGGGGCGGCTCACGTTGGGCAGCAGGTGAAACACATTGCCCGACACATCCAGAACCGCGACCGAAAGATACCCGGCCTGCACATTGTCTGGCAACTCAACATCGATCACCGGGTTCTCGCCCACCAGGAAATCACCGCTCGGGTTCGGGGCATTGTCCCGATCGCCATTACGGAAAGCGATGTCGATATCGCTGGGCGGCGCGACGGGCAGAAAGTTCTCGATCAGACATACCGCCGGGTTCAACACCGCCACTTGGTCCAGCTCGACCGGACGGGTGCCGCCGAGGGCGGTGAGCGCCGCGTTGAGGCCGGTGAGGCTGTCCTGCACGGCCACCGTACCGTCGACCTGAATGGCAGCGCCGGGGCCGTAGCCGGTGGTCGGCGGGTCGATCAGGCTCAGCGCGCCGCAATCGGCCATGCTGTCCAGGATCGTCTGCACGTCGTCCACGGCCAGGAAAAGCGGCACCAGCTCGATCTCGGCAGTGCCCTGCAATCCGCCCGGCAGTCCGGCCTCATACAGCCGACTGATCGTTTCGTGCAGGGCCTTGTCGGTCGTGCGTCCGGTAAGCCGCGCCTCGTTACCTGTGACCGACAGGCGCCATTCTTCAAGGTCGATGGCTACATCGACGACATTCTCAACGTCTGCGCCCCAGCTGTCGGCGATATCGCCCGAGGCAAGGGTCAGTTCCACTTCGCCCTGGTGATCGGCCACATGCGCCGCCAGCGCATCCCGCGCGGTTTCGGACGGAACATAGCCAACGATGCGGGGCGGTAGCCCCTCCCGCTTATCTGCAACAAGCGTATAGGGCTGCACGACCGGGTAGGACGAACCCAAAAGGCCGTCGAATACGCCACCGACATAACCGCCAACCCCTGCACCTGCCAGAACCACCACCAGAAGCCCGGCCACCAAACCGCCACGCGATTTGCCCTGCGCTGGCGGGTCGCTTATTGGCCGCATGGGTTGCGGTGGCGCCGATGGTTTGGGCGTGGCGATCTCAGTCTCGGGCTCCTTCGCACGGGGCATGATGACGGTGGCATCGTCCAGATCATCGGGCGTGTCGGCCTTGGCCGCCGCCTCACCACCGCCCAGCCGCGCAGAGGAAAGTGCCCGCAGCACTTCGCCCGCGCTCTGATAGCGGTCGTCCGGACTGGGTGCGGTCATCCTGTCGAGGATTGATTTCAGCGGCTCGGGCACCCCTTCGGTATCGAGCGGCTTTTTCTTGCTCTCGACCACTTCCAGCAGATTGGCCCCGGCCTGCGCCTTTTCACCCCTGAAATTGGCAAGCAGCAACGCCCCCAGCGAGTAGATATCGGTGCGCTTGTCGGTCTTGCCGGAAAGCTGTTCGGGCGCGGCATAGGCGTACTTGCCCGCAAATTCGCCACCCACGATGGTCTCGGCACCCGGATTGGTGTCCTTGGCGATGCCGAAGTCGATGATGACCGCCTGCGCCGGATCGTCGTCGCGCAGGATGATATTGTCCGGGCTCAGGTCGCGGTGCACGATGTTGCGCGCATGCGCCGCCTCAAGCCCTTCGCTGACCCGCTTGCAGACGGTCAGCAGATCTTGGGCCGACATCGGCCCTTCCTTGAGCTTCTGGTCGAGGCCCGGCCCATCGACATAATCCATCACCAGATAGACATGGCCGTCGGCGGTGCGGTTGTTTTCGGAATACCGCACAACCGCATCATGGCGGATGTCGCGGATTTCCTCTTCGCGGGTCAGCAGGACGAGATAGTCGTCATTGCTCGAAAACTCGGCCTTGAGTACTTTCAGCGCCGCAAGCCGCCCCGAAATCTCGGAGCGGGCGCGATATACATCCGACGTGCCGCCGCGCCCCAGGATGGCTTCGATCCGGTAAGTGTTGTTTACCAGATCACCTGGTTGGAACAGGTCACCGGCGCGGGATTCGGTCATGCGGCCCTCAAGTACTTGTGTGTGGCAACACCGACCGGTTAGCCGAGTGCCTGGAATTCAACCCTGCGGTTTTCATCTGCGCGCGGGTTGTCCGCGTTATAAGGCTCACTCTCGCCTACGCCAATGGCTTCCAGCCTCTGATCTGCAATCCCGCAGTCGCTGACCAGATGCCGCTTGACCTCTTTGGCGCGCAGCAAAGACAGGTTCTGGTTGTAGTCGGCCGGGCCCGAGCTGTCGGTGTGGCCAATGATCTGGAACACCGAGACGTCCACCGACTGCATCGCCTGACACAGGGCGGCCAGTTTCGGTTTCTGATCTTCACGCAGCGCGGCGGATGCAAAGTCGAACTGGACCTGGATATTGACCTGATCTTCCCTCGCGACGGCCTGATATTCGGTCGGCGTGGCGGCCACGGTGGTCGAGCTGTCCTGGGCCGCGGTGGATTGTTGATCAGACGGGACAATCACCAGTCCGCGGGTCTTTTGTTTATTGAATGCGTCGGTGATCTCGTCCGCGCTCAACGGCGTATCCTGAGCCAAAGCCATTTGTGCTGTGCAGGCGATCGCGAAGGCCGAGGCACAGATACGCGTAAGTGTTTTCGAATTAGACATTTCCTCAAATCCTTCTTGTCTTTGGCCTATAGAGTATCCAAGCGAAATTGGTGCTACAATGAAGAATGTCACATTCAGGGTGTTCAATTTGCCGTCACCCGCGTGACATCGCGGCGGACCACCCCTAGGGTGAGGCCCAAAGACTTACGGCAACATGGGTTTACCGGAATATCATGCGTCTCGTTTCTGCGATCATCCTTGCGGTGGCCATCATTCTGGCACCAGTTCTGTGGTATGTTTTTCCACTGATCGTGCCCCTCGAAGAGAACTTCGAAGGCCCCGCCATCGATTCCGGCGCCCGTATCGAGATTGAGATGCTCAGCCAGCAGATGGACGATGTGCGCACGCGTCTTGAGCAATTGTCCCTTGAGGTGTCGCGGGTGCAGTCCGGTGCTGGCGCGGTTGCGCTTCAGCCAGACGGGGACGCCGCTGATTCATTCGGTTTCGACAGCAGCAGTCCGAACGAGATCATCGACGCTTATGCGCAGGTGGTGCTGATCGCCAACCGCAAGAAGGTCAATCGTCAGTTGCGGCTGGCCAGTTCCTCCTTCCTGAGAGAAACCTTTGGCCTGCCGCGCGAAGACCTGACCGACAAGTGCCAGTCGATGACCAATGAGCGTCTGGAATCCAAATTGGTGCTGGAACAGGTGGGCCCGGTGCGGGTGCGCATGCTGCAACCTGCGGTCGATTCGCTGCGCACTGTGTTCGAGAACATCCGAAAGACCGATCCGGACCTCTACGACCGGATCAACACAGCCGGGTCGCTATGTGTCCGCTTCATTCGCGGCTCGACCACATCGGCCTCGGCCCACGCCTATGGGTTGGCCGTGGACCTGAACATCGACGGCGTTCTGGATACGCTGGGTGATGGCAAGACCCAGCTCGGTCTGACCATCCTGGCCGATTTCTTCCGGGAAGAGGGCTGGGTCTGGGGCGCAGCCTGGGGGCGCGAGGACTCGATGCATTTCGAAGTCAGCCGCGACAAGGTCGAAGAATGGGTGGCCGCAGGGATACTTTAGAAATCCTGCGTTTGAAGGTTCCGGCGCCACCCGTCAAGTTTCACCTGCCAGCGGTCTGATTGGTGCTGCTCGCTGCGCAATGAGGCATGAGCCCCGATCAAGCCAGCTTGCTCTAGTTGAGAATATCCACCACAGCCCCGATGAGATTCAGCACCTGATGCGTTTCGCGACTGACCTCATAGACATAGTCGCCCGCCCGAACGTAGTAGCCATTTCGCCTGAGCCCCCAGCGCCAGGGATCATCTATCAGGTCGTATCCGTCATAGATGTAATCTCCCACGCCATACCGCTTGACCTGACCGGGCGGGACACAGGGGACGGCCTTTTTCGCCAGCCCGGGTGGGCAGTGAGCCTTGCCGGACCCAGCCACAGCAGGAAGCTGAACCGGCTGGGTCTTGTGGATCTTGATCTTGTTCTGGCCTCGGCCTTTTCCGTTATTTGCCCAGGCCGCTGATGCGGAGGTAAGCGACACAATCGCAACGGCAATGATGAAGGGTCTCATGTCGCAATCCGGTGAAATGCAGGTCATCGTCGAGTTCGGGTGATAACTATAGGATTCGCGGCCACGGATGAGAAACACGTGGGCGGGAACCTGCCCAGCCGCCCAAACACGTCTGTAGCCCCACCGCTCCGGAAGGCGGCATACCCGCCTGCCGACAGAACGCTATCCCGTTTGAACTACACCGCCGGTATCGACCCTGTCTGCCTGCCGAAATTTCTCAGCTTTTTATCAGCCCTTTATTGCCGTCTGAGCCCAAATACTCACGGGTTACGATCAGCAAGACGCAGGCTCCCCGGCAAGGCTCCGCTCATCCCGGACGATTGGCTGGATTCCGCCGAATCCGAGGGTCTGCTTGACTCGAATCGGGGGCAAGGAAACAGTTAAGGCAAACGTTCTGGATTGTTTCTCAAGTTTTTTCGGCGCCTCCCCCCGCCGTCAGGACGTCAGCGAACTAAGACAAACTGAACTGATTTTCCGATCTCTCCGGTCGGGTGCTTTCTGGTCTGCACTGACTGGGGGGATGCGCTGTTTCGTGCATTCAAACCGAGGAGCATTTGGTCATGGCCGTTTCCGTTTCCTATCCCGGGGTTTACATACAAGAGGTTCCAAGCGGGGCGCGCGCGATTGCGGGGGTTCCCACTGCCATCGGCGCCTTTGTGGGCTACACCGCGCGGGGGCCGGTGGATGAGGCCCGCCAGATCTTCAGCTATGCAGATTTCGAGCGGCTATTCGGCGGGCTCCACGTGGACAGCGACCTGTCTTATGCGGTGCAGCACTTCTTTCTGAACGGTGGTGGCACCTGCTGGATCGTGCGGGTGGCCGAGAATGCCGCCGCAGCGACCGTCTCGATGGAAACCACCGGCGGGGCGGTGACGCTGACCGCCGAAGCCTCGAGCGAGGGGGTCTGGGGTAATGCCCTGCTGCTGGCGGTGGATTACGACACCGCCGATCCGGTCAACAGTTTCAACCTGACGGTGGACGAGATTGGTGAGCGCAATGGCCGTCTGGTCTCGGTCCGCAGCGAGACTCACCGCAACCTGTCGATGAACGACCGCGCCGCGACCTATGCGGTGGACACGGTGAACGCCGCCTCGGATCTGGTCGAGCTGACCGATGCCAATCTCGCCGGCACTCTGGCTGGCACTTCGACCAGTTCGGTGACGCTGGCCGATGGCGATGTTGCCGCGCTGACCGAGGATACCCGGCGGCTGAACGTTTCGGTGGATGGCGGCCCCTCGACCGAGATCCGCCTGTTCGATGGCGCCAACGATCTGGCCACAGTTGAGGATCTGCGCCAGCGAATCGAGGATCGGGTAAATGCAATCGATGGGGTAACCGGGTTCACCTGCACCAACAATGCAGGCGTCCTGACCGGCACGTCCGGCGATCCGGGCCGCCGCTCGTCCGTGGTGTTCCGCAACGCCGCCTCGCAGAACGCGGCCGCCGTGCTGGGCCTCGGCGTGGTCAATGGCGGGCGCGAGATTGCCGGCGCGCGGGAAACCCGCCCGGCGGCCTCGGGCACGACCGGGGACCGCATCCCGGACTTCTCGGCGGTTGCCATCGCGCTGAACGATCCCGTCACGGTCAACCTTGTCGCACTGGACGCGGCGGGGGCAGTTTCCGGAGCGGTCATCCACACGCTGACCCATCAACTGAACCCGGTCCCGGCCTCGATGGGCGAGGCTCGGGCGCAGATACAGGCGGGACTGGCGGCCAGCCCCGAAGCGGCGTTCTCGGGCGCAACGGTCGACATCGTGGATGACACATTCGTGGTGCGTCCGGGAACAAGCGTGCCCGGTCTGGCCTTTACCTTTGCCGGGGCAGGTGCGGACGCGCTGGGGTTGACTGGCGGGGCGGCCGCACCCGATGACACGCTCTTTGCCAACATCGCCGCCTATCAGCCCGGCGTGGGCCAAAGCTCGGCGGCGCAGGTCACGGGGCTGTTGGGCAGCGATGGCATCCCGCCCACCGCAGGCACGTTCTATACCGGCAGCCGCGCGGCCAAGACGGGGATGTACGCGCTGGAGGATGCCGACCTCTTCAACATCTTCGCCATTCCGGGCATCCCGGATGTGGCCGTTCTGGCCGAGGCCATCGCCTATTGCGAGGAACGCCGGGCGATGATCATCGTCGATATCGACCCCAATGTGAATACGCTGGACGAGGCGCGCGACTGGGTGAATGACGGCGCCAATTCCTCGCTGAAGAGCACCAACTCGGCGGCTTACTTTCCGCGCATCCGGCTGGCCGATCCGCTCCAGAACGGGCGGCTGCGGTCCTTCCCGAACTCAGGCCTTTTGGCCGGGCTATGGGCGCGGACCGACGGTGCGCGCGGGGTGTGGAAGGCGCCCGCCGGAATCGACGCGGGCCTCAATGGCGTGCAGGCGCTGGACTATGTGCTGTCGGACCCGGAAAACGGCGTGCTGAACCCGTTGGGTCTGAACTGCCTGCGCACCTTCCCGGTCTTCGGCACGGTGAGCTGGGGCGCCCGCACTCTGGTTGGCGCGGATGCGCGGACCAGCGAATGGAAGTATATCCCCGTTCGCCGCACGGCGCTGTTCATCGAGGAGAGCCTCTATCGCGGCACCCAGTTTGCGGTGTTCGAGCCCAATGACGAACCGCTCTGGGCACAGATCCGGCTGGCGGTGGGGTCGTTCATGAATAACCTGTTCCGTCAGGGTGCGTTCCAGGGGGCCAAACCCTCGGACGCCTATTTTGTGCGCTGCGATTCCACCACGACGACACAGGCCGATATCGACTTGGGAATCGTCAACATTCACGTGGGCTTTGCACCGCTGAAGCCAGCGGAATTCGTCGTCATCTCGATCCAGCAGATTGCTGGTCAGAGCCCGGCTTAATGAGAGGGGGGAACAGATATGGCTGAATTCAGCGTCAACACGCAACGGTTCGATCCCTACAAGAACTTCAAGTTCCGAGTTCGCTGGGACGGGCGTTTCGTTGCGGGTATTTCCAAGGTCGGGGCGCTCAAGCGCACGACCGAGGTGGTCGAGCACCGGGTCGGCGGCGATCCCTCGACAGGCCGCAAGTCGCCGGGCCGCTCAAAATACGAGGCGATCATGCTGGAACGCGGCGTGACCCACGACCCAGAGTTTGAGGCCTGGGCTAACAAGGTCTGGTCCTTTGGCGCCGGGCTGGGGGCAGAAAGCTCACTGGCCGATTTCCGCAAGGACATCATCATCGAGATGTATAACGAGGCGGGCCAGCTGGCGATTGCCTATCAGGTGTTCCGCTGCTGGGTCTCGGAATATCAGGCCCTGCCGGATCTCGACGCCAACGCCAACGCCGTCGCGATCCAGTCCATCAAGCTCGAGAACGAAGGCTGGGTGCGCGACCCGGACGTTCAGGAACCCACCGAACCGACCCTCTAACCTGGATTTTCGGGCGCAGGGCGGTGTGAGAGAGGCGTGAGATGCAGGACCGTTTGACCGCAACCGGCCTTCTGGCCGCATGGGAGGCAGGCGCCAACCGGCAACCGCTGGACCGGGCACTGGCGATCCTGTGGGCGGCGGGTGCTGGGGGCGATGATCCCGCCGATCTGCCGCTGGCCGAGCGTGACCGGCGGCTCCTGTCGGTGCGGCGTCACACCTTCGGGCCGATCCTGCCCGCGCGCGCCACCTGTCACGAATGCGGCGCCGAGATGGAGACCGAGATCGACACGCGGCTGCTGGTCGAGGCGCTGCCGGAGCCCGGCGAAGACGATTTGCGTCCGATCACCAGCCGCGATCTGGCGGCGGTTGCGGATCTGCCCGCCGATGAAATCTCTGCGGCTCTCTGTGCACGGCTTGCCCCGGGGGTCGAAGCGTCCGAAGCGCTGGGCGCGCGGATCGAGGCCGAAGCCGAAGCCGCCGAGTTGCGCACTGCGATAACATGTGCCGAATGCGGCGCGCGTTGGACCGAAACGCTGGACGTGGCCGCGCATGTCTGGGCCGGGGTCGAACACGCAGCGCTGGTGCTGCTGACCGAAGTGGCCGAGTTGGCCGCGCGCTATGGCTGGCCCGAGCCGGACATTCTGGCGCTCAGCCCCGCGCGGCGACGGGCCTATCTGACATTGGCGAGGTCGGGATGAGCGGTGTGCTGCACTCCCTCGTGCGCCGCGCCACCGGGCAGGCCACCGCCGGGCTGCGCCCGCGCTTGTCATCCCGGTTCGAGACCATGGGCGAGCCCGGTTTCGTCGAGACTCATACCGAGATCTCGGCTGCGCCCCCGGCTCCCGAACCCCAGCCGCCAGCAGCGGCGGAGACTCCGGCCGCAACAACCCCTCCGCAGGTGCGACCCGAACCCGTTCCTCCACCGGCGCTGATGCCCCGTACCGAGGAGCCGTCCCAGGTGCCCGTCGTCCCTCCTTCGCCAACAGTGGAGCCCGAGCAGGCGATGCCGCCACCCGAGCCGCCCAGGTCCAAACCCGCGCCATTCACACCGCTGCTCACGGAAATGACGGTGGCCGAACCCGAGCCGTTGGCACCGATCCCGCCCGTCCGACCCAACCGTCAGCCTTTGCCAGAATCGTCACCACCACCGAACCCGCAAACGGCCACCACTCAAGCCCCTCCCGAACCCCTGTTGCCACCGGCTCCCACGCAGGATCTGCCGGACGGGCTGGCAAAGGTTGCCTTGCCTGACAAACCTACCGCGCCCGCTCGCGAACCCCAGCCGCCCGAGCCGGAAATCACCATCCATATCGGGCGGCTGGACGTGCGATCGCCTCAGCCGCAAACCCCGGCGCAGCCCGCACGCGCACCGGCGCGCCCGCTCCCTTCGCTCTCTGACTACCTGCGCGGAGGGCGGTCATGAGCAACGTTCTGGCCATAGCCGCCGTCACGCAGTTGCTGCGCGATCTGATCAACGACACGCTGATCAACGGCGATGTCAGCCAGGTCATCGGCTCGGATTTTGTCGTTACAGCTCTGCCGCCCGACCGGGTGGTAACGGATGAGGGCGACCAGCCGACCGGCATCAACGTGTTTCTCTACGGCATCTCCCCCAACGTGGCCTATCGCAACGCCGATCTGCCCACCCGCACCGGCGCCGGAGAACTAACCCAACGCCCTACGCTGGCGCTGGACTTGCATTACATCCTGACCGTGGTCTCGGGTGAGCCGCTGCATGCCGAGATCCTGCTGGGCTATGCCGCGCAACTGTTCCACGAAAACGCCATTCTGGGGCGCGAGACCATCCGGGCCGCCCTTGAGGCGGCGGTGATCGACGACATCCTGCCGCCCGAGGAGTTCGACCCGGTCCGCGCCTCGGAACTGGCCGATCAGGTCGAGTTGCTCAAGATCACCCCGCGCACGATCTCGCTGGATGACATGTCCAAACTGTGGACGGCGTTTCAGGCGAGCTACCGCACTACCGTGGCCTATGACGTGTCGCTGGTGCTGATCCAGCGTGAACACGCCTTGCGGCCCACCCTGCCGGTTCTGTCGCGCGGCGGGCTGCCCGACCCGGCGACCGGCCGCGATCCCGGGGTGCTGGTGCGGCCTTCGGTCCTGCCGCCGGTTCCGACCGTAACGGCGGCGTTGCCCGACGATGGCCATCCGGTGATGCGGCTGGGCGGGCGGCTGATTCTGTCGGGGTTCTCGCTGGACGGCGGCCCAGGCGCCGAGATCAGCGTGCGTTTTGCCGAGCCCGGAACCGGCACGGTTCTGTCCCTTGCACCGGAGTTGCCCGCAGCCCCCGACCAGCTGACCGTGACGCTGCCCGATGGCACTCCGCTGGTTGCCGGGAACCCGGCTGCAGGTACAGCTCTGGACCCTTCGCAATGGCGCGTGGGGCCGTATTCCATCGACGTATTGGTGCGTGGGTCCGACGGGCGCGAGCAGGCCTCGAACGCGCTGCCGCTGGCGCTGGCCCCGGCCAGCACGCCTTCGGCGGTAGCGGCCCCCCCGGATGTGGACATCACCATGACCTGCGCGCCGCCGATCCGCCCCGGTCAGAGCCTCGCGATCCTCGCCGGAACCAGGATGCAGGTGCTGGATAGCCCGGCCGCGCCAGCCAGCGACGCGACGGCCACCTTCGACGGTTTGACTTCGGGCGCCGAGGTACCAGTGCGCCTGCGCGTCGACGGCATCGACAGCCCAGTGATCGACCTGACCACCACGCCACCCAGCCTAGAAACGGTGACGATCCCATGACCGCCGGTATGAACAGAACCGCCGATATGGCCCTGGCCCTGATCCGCGAGGGGCTGGATACCACGCTGTCTCAGGTTAGTGCCAGGCTGGCCGCGCTGGCGGCGGATGAAGCCTTGCCCGCTTTCGAGCCGCCAGAGACCTCGGCCTTTCCAGTGCTGGCGCGCGTGTTCCACCTGTCAGTACTCGAACAGGAAGTGCTCGCGCTGGCGGCGGGGCATGATCTGGATGATGGCATCGCGGCGATGGCGCAGGTGAACGGCAATGGCGCCCTGACCCCGGCGCTGCTGGAACGGCTGATCGGCGCCGCGATCTGGGACATCCTGTGTCCAGAGGCGCCGTTGCGCCGGTGGCGGCTGATCGAGATGGCTGAGGCCGGACCCGTGCGCGCCCGTACCCTACGGCTGGACGAGCGTATCCTTCAGGCGCTGCTTGGCACCCATTATCTGGACGCCCGGTTGGACGGGCTTGTCCGGCTGTGTCCCGCCAGTACCACGCCACCGGGGCAGGAGCCGGAACTGGCCCGCGCCATTGCCGCCATATGGCGCGATCCCACACGAATGCCGCTAATCCAGCTTGGTGGCCGCACCCGTCCGTCGCGACGGCAGGTGGTGATCTGCGCGGCGCAACGGCTGAGCGTCCAACTGTTCCGCCTGAATGCCGCCGATATTCCCACCGACTGGACCCAGCGGCAGGCGCTGGCAGTGCTGCTGGACCGGGAACTGGCGCTCTCGGGAGCCGCCGCTTTGATCGAGGCTGAACCCAACACAGGCCCCGCCGCCGCCACATTGGCCGATCTGCTGTCCGGCCCGGTGATCCTGTCCGCAGAAGACCCGCCCGACGTGGACCGCAGTCCGCGCGTGCGGCTGGAGCTCGACCCACCGGAGTTTGCTGAACGGCAGGATATCTGGCGCCAACAGCTCGGTTCGCGCGCCGAGGCGCTGGGGCCTGCGCTGGACCGGCTGGCCGGGCAATTCGCGCTGGACCCGCCCGCCATCGAGGCTGCCGCCAGTCTCGCCACCGAGCCGGGTGCGGATCTGGCCACCACGCTATGGCGCGCGGCGCGAGAACAGGGGCGGCGGGCGCTGGATGGTCTGGCCGAGCGGATCGAAAGCCGGGCGGCCTGGGACGATCTGGTTCTGCCTCCATCGCAGATGGCGGTGCTGCACGATCTGGCGGGCCATCTTCGCGATGCCTGGCGGGTGAACAACCAGTGGGGCTGGGCGGCGCGCAACCCGCGTGGCCTTGGCGCGGCCGCGCTCTTTGCCGGGCCATCGGGCACGGGTAAGACGCTGGCCGCCGAGGTGCTCGCGGGTGCGCTGGAGCTGGACCTCTACCGCATCGACCTCAGCCAGGTGGTCAGCAAGTACATCGGCGAGACGGAAAAGAACCTCTCGCGCATCTTCTCGGCGGCCGAGGATGGTGGCGCCATCCTGCTGTTTGACGAGGCCGACGCCCTGTTCGGCAAACGCAGCGAGGTCAAGGACAGTCATGATCGCTATGCCAATGTCGAGGTCAGCTATCTGCTGCAGAGGATGGAGGCCTATCGCGGCCTCGCCGTTCTAACCACCAATCAGAAATCCGCGCTCGATACCGCGTTCCTGCGACGGCTGCGCTATGTGGTCAACTTTCCCTTCCCCGATGCCGCCGCCCGCGCCGAGATTTGGACCCGCGTGTTCCCGCCCGAAACGCCCCGCGAAGGTCTGGACTTCTCAACGCTCTCGCGGCTTGGCCTGTCGGGCGGCTCGATCCGGTCGATCGCGCTCAACGCCTCGTATCTGGCCGCCTCGGGGCCGGAGCCGGTGCAGATGCACCACATCAAACGGGCGGCGCAGCGTGAGTATTCCAAGCTCGAAAAACCATTTTCGACCAACGAACAGGGGGTGTTCGCATGACCCGGATCAGGCTGCGCATTGACCAAGTGACCAGCGACGGCCCGGTTCCGTCCCGCGCCGAGCTGGAGGCGGCGCTGCATCGCGAGCTTTCGCGCCATGTGGCCTCGGGCGGGGTGCAGGCGCTGGGACAGAGCAGTCAGCGCCCGACCGTGCAGGCCGATCTGCCGAGGGGCGGCTCAATGGCACGCCGGATCGCGGCGGCAACAGTAGGGGCGGTGAAAAAATGATGGGGCAAAGCGTCGTGACCGGGAAAAGGAGGCTAAGACATGGCTGAACGCGCCCATACCACCGATGTGGCACCGGCAAAGCCAGCGACCACGCCGGTCACGACCGGTCTGCTTCAGCGGGCCTGCAGCTGCGGCGGTACACCCGGACCCTCGGGCCAGTGCTCTGCTTGTGCATCCGAAGAGAAGCTCGGGGGACAGACGAGGCTGACCATCGGCCCGCCGAACGATGCGTTCGAGCGAGAGGCGGATCGCGTCGCCGACCGTGTGACCTCGGGCCGGGATGCGGGCGCGATTTCAACTCTTGGGCGCGGCGGATTGCAGCGGCAGATGGGCGGCGAAGAGGAAGAAGAGATGCAGCTTCAGCGCCAGTCCGAGGAGGAGGAAGAGTTGCAACTGCAACGCCAGGAAGAAGAGGAGGAAGTGCAGGCCAAACCTGCCGGGCCTGGTGCCCGCTCAGCCCGTGCGGCGGGGTTTGCCGGGCGCCTTTCGACCGAGCGGGCGGGCGGTCGACCGCTCGATGCAGCAACCCGCAGCGCGTTCGAGCCGCGTTTCGGGCTCGATCTGTCACATGTGCGGCTGCATGACGGGGCTGGGGCGCAAAGGCTTAGCCGTGACATCGGCGCGCGGGCCTTTACCCATCGCAACGATATCTATTTCGCTCCGGACCAGTTCAGCCCCAATACCGCCCAAGGTCGCCGTCTGCTGGCGCATGAGATCACTCATACATTCCAGCAGGGCGGCGACACGGTGCGCCGCAAGGTCAGCGGAAAGTCCAAATGCCCTGCCAGTGTCCACAAGGCGCCGAAGAAACCGCTGGATGCGCTGGCAACGCTGGACAAGCGCGCTGCCCATTTGGCGCAGGGAACCGCCAATGTCTTTGAGTTGCAGGCGCTGCTGCATGGGGACCCGACCCTGCGGACGGGTTCGGTGGTCAAGGCCTATGAGGAGCGGTTCGGGACCGCACCCAAAAAAGGGAAACGCTGGAAAAGCCGGTTTCGCAAGAAGACCTTCAAGAAGGAAGTGGACGCCGTCATCCACGAGATGGCGCGGGTTTCGACGAATTACGAGCGGATCGCCAAGTGGTTCGGCGGCAATGTGCGCTATCGGTGCCCGGGGACCAAAAGCTACGCGATCCCCGGATGTGCTGCCGGGCCCTGTGGCAGTTCATATGCCGAATCCTGCCCCGGTAGCCGTCACATGGGGATTTGCCCGAACTTCTGGACCATGCCCAGCGACGACGCGCGCGCCGCGACGCTGGTTCACGAGGCGGTGCATGCCCGGCTGAAATACAGCGGTCATTCCACACGTACACTGAACCGCCGCATTCGGAACCCCGAGTGTTACGAGGCTGTGGTGTCAGACATCTACGGCCTAAACCTGACCACCTTCACCTGCCCGAAAGTATGAGGACCGCCGCCCAAAATTCTGACCCCTAGGAGATTGCAGACCGTCATGAAAAGCACCCGAACCCATGTTCAGAACGAGCGCTCGGCAAGCATTGCTCCGAACCTCTCCGGGCGTGTGCCCGGTGGCGTGACCCTGGGTCCGGTCAACGATCCGCACGAACAGCAGGCGGATCAGGCGGCAGAGCGGATCGCGTGCGGGGGCATGGCGGCAGGCACGGCATTTGCGGCGCCACCTTCACCGAGGGCGACCGTGCAGGCCAGTACCGCAAACGCCCGCAATCCGGCGCATGAGAGGGCCGCGCCAGCGGCCGCCGCAGCGGTCTCGCAGGGCGGGCGGTCGCTGAATGCGGGTGAGCGTGCTTATTTTGAGCCGCGTTTCGGGCGCGATCTAAGTCACGTGCGCCTACATCAGGGCGCACGCGCCGCCCGGGCGGCACGGGATATCGGTGCGCGAGCTTTCACGCTGGGCAACCATGTCGGCTTTGCCGCCGGGCAATATGATCCGCACTCACACCGGGGCCGTCACCTGATCGCGCATGAGCTGGCGCACACGCTGCAGCGGCCCGACCCGGCGCGTATGATCCGTCGGGTCCCAGACGGATTCGGACTGGATGACGAACATCCGGGCCGCCGCAACGACCCGTTCGCGCCGCCCTCGCAGCGGATGCGCGACCCGCGCGGTCCTGGCCCGCATTCCACCCTGACTTACATGCAGTCGCGCGAGCTCAGCCGGTGTATCGAGATCATGGGCAACGATCCATGGGGCCGTGCGTCCTGCGCCAACACGGTGCTGGGCACGCCGATACCCGATTGGCTGTCGGTTCCGGGCGTGTCCTCGCCAGTACCCTCGGCGTCGCGTCCGCGTGCGGGCGGTGGGGCCACGATGAACATCGGTCCGGTCATGCTGACCATCCTTCCCGATACAAATTCATCCGACCCAAGCATGCGGAACAAGGCCGAAACCACCATTACACCTGATCAGATCCCCACGGGGTCCAATCTGGTGTCCTGGGTCTCCCATGGCGGCAGCGTCACCTCGTTCACAGTGCATCCGGCGGCGTTCCGGCTGACGATCCAGACCACTTACGGGCCTGGCGTGACGGCGGCTTCAGTGTCGGGCTACGGGCGGGGGACAACGGCGCGGGATCAGGCGACGGGGTCGACCTCGCTGGGATTCCACGAAGGCGAACATGGGCGCGACTTCATCACCTTCCTGCGCAACAATCCCTATCCCAGGTTCCGGGGCCAGAACGGACAATCCGTCGCCGTCTTCTCGGCGCGGGCCACGCAGTTCCAGAACGCGTTGCAGCGATACATAAAGCGCATGAGCCGCGCCTCGGCGCTGGCTACCGACTGCGTTGGGACCACCGTAGACCAGTTCAACGCCGCCAATGGCAGTGCCACCACCACCTGCGTGGCGCAGCCGGGCGATCCGACACCGTGAGGCGACCATGACCGGATTTCCAGGCTCACCCAAACTCATCCGCGCCGGGCTGGTGCTGATCTCGTCCGAGACAGGCGCGGTCGAGCGTATCATCACCCTGCAATACACGCCCGAGACCCTGTCGCGGCAGATCGAGGCGCAGGCGATGCCGGATCAGGGCAACCGGGCGCAGCCCCTGCGCCTGCGGGCGCCTGCGGTCGAGACCATCACGATGGACGCGGTGATCGACGCCACCGATCAGCTCGAATTTCCCGACCGCAACCAGAATACGGTGGAACACGGTATCTTCCCGGCGCTGTCCGCGCTCGAGACCATGCTGCATCCCACCACTGCGCAGCTCAACCGGCAGAACACCCAAGCCGGAGCGGGATCGTTCGAGATCGCTCCCGCCGAAACCCCGTTGGCCCTGCTGGTCTGGAGCGCCAGCCGGATCATGCCGGTGCTGCTGAAGTCGCTGCAGATCACCGAGGAGTTCTTTGACCCCAACCTCAACCCGATCCGGGCCAAGGTGTCGCTGTCGCTGCGCAGCCTCTCGGTGGACGATCTGGGTTTCAACCATCGCGGTTCGGGCCTGTTCATGGCCTATCTGCAGGCCAAGGAGCAGTTGGCCACCAAGGCCACGCCCGGATCGCTTGACGCGCTGGGCGCAGGAGGTGCGCTATGACCAATCCGATACAGGCGATGCTTGAGGCCGGGATTGTCGAGGCTACGGATTTTCCGCCCGAAAGCCGCTATCACGGCATTCCCACCCGTACTTTCATCGCTCCTGACGGCCGCGCCATCCCCTATCTCGTGCGCCGGTTCGCGCCGCCGCCCGAGAGCTTCGCCACACTGGGGTTCCGTACTGTGGCCGAGGGCGACCGGCTTGATCGGATTGCTGCCGAAACCATCGGCAATCCGCAGGGCTTCTGGCTGCTGTGCGACGCCAACCGTGCGATCTGGCCCGAAGAGCTGGAACAGACCGGATTCCCCCTGCGCCTGACCCTGCCCGAAGGCGTGCCCGGGCCTGAGGACGAGGGATGATCCAGGGCGTCGACATATCGCTGCTCTTCGGCCCCAGCGTGCCGATCCCCGCCCCGCGTGAGGTGATCGAGGCGCTTGAGACCGTGCGGGTCGAGGAGAATTCGGGCGAGACCCAGTCGGGATTCGAGCTGATCTTTTCGGTCGACAAGGACTCGCCGCTGAACACGATCTTCCTGCTGTCCGGCGGCTCGGCCTTGCCGATCCTGCGGGTGGCGCTGGTGGCGACCATCGGCGGACAGGCGACGTCGTTGATCAACGGGGTGGTGACCAAGACCGATCTGCAACCCGGTTCGGGCGGCGATCCGGCGCGGCTGTCGGTCAAGGGCAAGGACCTGACGGCGGCGATGGAGGTGATCGACTTCTCGGGCCTGATCCCGTACCCGGCCATGCCGCCCGAGGCGCGGGTGGCGCTGATCCTGGCCAAATACGCCTGGCTGGGCATCATCCCGCAGGTGATCCCCAGCCTCGAAGGTCCGCCGTTGCCGACCGAGGTGATCCCGCGCCATCAGGACACTGATTTGGCCTATATTCGGGCCTTGGCGCGCGAGGCGGGATATACGTTTTTCATGAAGCCGGGCCCGGCGCCTGCCACATCCTTTGCCTATTGGGGGCCGGATATCCGCATGGGCGACGTGCAGCCCGCGCTGACGGTGGACAGCGGGTCCTCGGACAATTGCGAGAGCCTGAATTTCAGCTTCGACAAGGAAGAGTCCGAGATCCCCATCGTCTATATCCACAATGCGCTGACCAAGGCGCCGATTCCGGTGCCGATCCCCGGGCAGATCCCGTTCATGCCGCCGTTGGGGGCGGTGCCGCCGATCCCGCCCAAGATCACCCGGCTGCGCGATACCGCTAGGCTCAACCCGATCCAGGCGCTGGCCCGCGGCTTTGCCCGGGCGGCGCAGACGCAGAACGCGGTCAGCGGCTCGGGCTCGCTGGACGTGCTGCGCTATGGCCGGGTGCTGCGGGCGCGGTCCTTGGTGGGCGTGCGCGGGGCGGGGCAGCCATTTGACGGCGTGCACTATGTCGACACGGTCGGTCACGAGCTGTCGCGCGGCCAGTATAAACAGAGCTTTACCCTCAAAAGGAGCGGGCTGCTGCCAGCCCGTGCGTCGATACCGGCATGACGGAACGCTATCTGGGCAAATATCGCGGAACGGTGGTCAACAATGTGGACCCGATGTTGACCGGGCGCATTCAAGCCATCGTGCCGGATGTCAGCCAGGTGGCGCTGACAAGCTGGTGTATGCCGTGTTTCCCTATGGCCGGACCCGCAGCCGGGGCGATCAGTGTACCCCCGATCGGCGCCGGGGTCTGGGTCGAGTTCGAACGCGGAGACCCCGACTTTCCGATCTGGACCGGGTGTTTTTACGGCTCGGCGGCCGAGGTTCCGGCGCTGCACCAGCTCACTCCGCCTGCGGTCAGCGCGGTGACGATCCAGACGCTTTTGCAGAACGGCATCACGGTGACCGACCTGCCGGGACCGACCGGAGGGATCGTTCTGAAGACCGCCGCCGGCGCGTCGCTGATCGTCAATGACACCGGCATCTACATCCAGAACGGGCGCGGCGCCTCGATCATCATGACCGGCCCGACGGTGACCGTGAACAACGGCGCCCTGACGGTGATTTAGGGAGGAACGGATATGAGCGGCCCCATCCTGCATCTCGGCGCAACCGTCACCTGCTCGCACGGCGGGCAGGCGTTGCCGGTATCGCCTTCGGCCCGGGTGTTGGTCGGCGGTCAGCCCGCGGTGGCGCAGACCTCACCCTGGACCGTGGGGGGGTGCGGGTTCGTGCCGCCGGGCGGCAACGGGCCGTGCGTGACCGCCAACTATGTGGTCGCGGCGACGCGAGTGCTGATCGACGGGGCGCCTGCGGTGCTGATGTCCTCGACCTCGATCTGTTCGCCCACCGGCACGCCGCTGATCCCGGTGCAGGCGCAGACGCGGGTGGTTGGGATGTAGGCGATGCAGGTTGATTTCCCATATCACTTCGACGGGCGCGACCGGACAGCCGAGACTACCGAGGCCGACCATATCCGCGACCTGATCGAACAGATCCTGTTCACCAATCCAGGCGAGCGGGTGAACCGCCCCGAATTCGGCGCTGGTATCTACCAACTGCTCTTTGCCCCGGTCAGCGCCGAGCAGGTGGCGACCACCGAGTTCATGATCCGTGGGGCGTTGCAACAGCACCTGGGCCGACGGATCGAGGTGCAGGACATCTCGGCCCGGGCCCATGATGCCACGATCACCATCACCATTGCCTACCGAAACCTGACCACAGGCGCGACAGACAAGGCCAGCTTTACGATGGGAGAGGGCGCATGATCTATCACTGCTGCGATCCCCGAAGACGCGAGCGTGTGTTGCAGGCCATCGCCGACGGCATGGCGATCAACGGCATCGACTTCCTTGAAGTTCTTGACCGCGAGACGCCCGCTGACACGCCCGCGCAGCGCACGCTGCTGCTGCGCTTCCTCGACACCGCGCCCGCGCTGACGCTGGAGAATTTCGAACTGACCGGCGGCGAGCGCATCACCAATGTCGAACTGGACTGGGTCACCCGTGCCGATGCGCCGGATGCCACACTGGCCGAGCCCGGCCTGATCGCCTGGCTGGCAGGCCTGCCCGATCCCGATCAGGTGCTGGTGCTGCGCACCTCGTCCAGCGGCGATCACGCTAAGTACCGACTGCGACTGGTGGCGAGCCCCGGCGACCTCTCGCCCCCCGCAGGCATCGACCGGGTGCTGTCCGAGGTCGTGTTCTCGTTCAAGGTCGAATGTCCCACCGATTTCGACTGCGCGCCCAAGGTCATCTGCCCCGAAGAGCCGCCCGAACAACCCGCGCTCAGCTATCTGGCCAAGGATTACACCAGCTTCCGCCGCCTGATGCTGGGACGGATGGCGCAGATCATGCCCGACTGGCGCGAACGCAGCCCCGCCGATTTGGGTATCACGCTGGTCGAGGCGCTGGCCTATACCGCCGACCGGCTGTCCTATGCGCAGGATGCCGTGGCGACCGAGGCCTATCTGGCCACCGCTCGCCGCCGTTCTTCCGTGCGCCGCCACGTGCGGCTGGTGGATTACCGCATGCACGATGGCGCCAATGCGCGGGTTTGGGTGCATCTGGATACCGATGATGACGTGACACTGCCCGCACGGACACGGGTGCTGACCCGGCTGATCGGTTATGACCCGGTGATTGCTCTTGCCAGCGATGAGGAACGCGATGCGCTGAACCTATCGCCGCTGGTCTTCGAGACGCTGCACGAAAAAGATCTGTTCACCGCCCATAACGCGATGAATTTCTACGAATGGTCCGATGCAGAATGCTGCCTGCCCAAGGGCGCCACGCGCGCCACGCTGGCTGGCGACTTCCCCGATTTGGCCGTCGGTGACATCCTGATCTTCGAGGAACGGTTGGGCCCGCGCACTGGACGCGCCGCCGATGCCGACCCCTCGGCCCGCCATGCGGTGCGCCTAACGGCGGTGCAGGCAGGGCTGACCGATGACCTCGAAGGCGCGCCGATCACCGAAATCCGCTGGGCCGAGGAGGATGCGCTGCCCTTCCCGGTCTGCATCTCCAGCGAGCTGGACGAGGCGGCGGGCGGCGGTCTGCAGCGCGAGGTCTCGCACGTGCTGGGCAATGTGGTGCTGGCCGATCACGGCATGACCATCGCGGATGAGGATCTGGGCGCCGTGCCCGCGCCCCATCTGCAACTGGTGGCAGATGCCTCGCACGACCCCTGCGACCGGCCCGAGCCGCGCAACGTGCCGCCGCGCTACCGGCCCCGGCTGAGTGAGGGGCCGGTGTCGCAGATCGCCGCCTTCGATGCGGACGCGCCCTCGGCCTTTGCCGCCACCGATCTGCCGCCAGCGGCGCGGCGACCGGCGGTCTGGCTGGCTTCGGGCACGCCGCCCGCAACCGAGGATTGGCAGGCGCAACCCGATCTTCTCCAATCTCTGCCCGAGCAGACCCATTTCGTGGTCGAGACCGAGGCCGACGCCTCGGCCCATCTGCGCTTTGGCGACAACCAGAATGGCCGCCGTCCAGTGGCGGGCACGCCTTTTGCAGCGAGCTACAGGGTCGGCAATGGGCGGGTGGGCAATGTGGGCTCGGACGCGCTGAGCCACGTGATCACCGGAGTCAGCCAGATCACCGCTGTGCGTAACCCAATCCCGGCCACTGGCGGAGTGGACCCGGAAACCATGGAAGAGGCGCGGCAGGCGGCGCCCTACGCTTATCGCCGTCAAGAACGCGCGGTGACGCCTGAGGACTATGCCGAGATGGCTCGCCGTCACCGCGACGTGCAACGCGCCGTGGCGACCTTCCGCTGGAACGGGCACGGGCATACCGTCTTTGTCACCGTCGACCGTTTCGGCAACCGCCCGATCACGCCCGAGTTTGAGGCCGAACTGCGCGAAGAACTGAACGCCCTGCGCATGGCCGGTTATGATCTTGAAGTAGACGGTCCGCGTTTCGTGCCGCTGGAGATCGGGCTTTTCATCTGCGCTCATCCCGACCATTTCCGTGTGCAGGTGCGGCAGGCGGTGTTGCGGGCGCTTTCTGCCACGCGCAACCCCGAAGGCTCGACGGGGTTCTTCCACCCCGACAACTTCACCTTCGGCACGCCGGTCTACCTGTCGGCGATCTATGCGCATGTCATGGCGGTCGAGGGCGTCGCCTCGGTCAAGGCGCAGCATTTCCGGCGGCGGGGCTCGAGCCGCACGCAGGCGCTGGATGATGGCGAGCTGACCTTCGGACGGCTGGAGATCGCGCAGCTTGAGAACGATCCGAACTTCCCCGAGCGCGGCGCACTGGAGATTGAGATGGGAGGCGGGAAATGACGGACGGACCTATCCGTGTCGGCCACCTCGACGAAGGCGCCACTGCCGATATCTGCGGCTGTTGCGAGGGCACGTCGCTGTCGACGGTGCGCGACACCGCCAACCGGCCCAACCTGTCGGCCATCGCCTTTCGCGCAGGCGATCATGCGCGGTTCAAGGCGTCGATGCTCACCGGACTGGCCTCGGCCGCGCACCCGGCGCTGGCCCGGCTGCGCACGCGGGCCGATGACGATTTTTCGATTGCGCTGATCGACGCCTGGGCCTCAGCCTGCGATGTTCTGACTTTCTATCAGGAGCGTCTGGCGAACGAGGCCTATATGGGCACTGCGGCAGAGCGGCTGTCGATTGAGGAGCTCGCCCGGCTAATCGGATACCGCTTGCATCCCGGGGCGGCGGCAGAGACCGATCTGGTGATCCTGATGGAGGACCCGCCGGGCGCCGAGCCGGACGTGGCCGAGTTGGAAGTGCCGCCCGGCACCCGTGTACAGTCTCAACCCGGTCCGGGCGAAGAGGCACAGGTGTTCGAGACGCTCGAACCGCTGGACACCCGTGTCGCCTGGAATGCCCTGCGCCCGCAGCTGAGCCGTAATATTCTGCCCACGAACAGTGCGACCGAGGCCTGGCTTGCCGGCACACCCAATCTGACCGTCGGGGACGCCATAGTCTTTATCGACCGCGAGCGCTGGGACCAGGATTTCAGCGGTTTCGACGTGGAATCGGGTCGCTGGAACCTGCGCCATGTCCTATCGGTGGAGCCGGCAGAGGACGGCACACGCACGAGGATCACCTGGGCGGGCGGGCTGAGCAACATACCGCCTGCAAGCTCGGCCACCGATCCGGCTTTGCGGCTTTATCACCTGCGCGAACGGGCCTCGTTCTTTGGCTTCAACGCGCCGCATCCGGTGGTGCTGACCTTCAATCAGCGTGCAGCGTTCGGGTTTGACGGTCAGAGCCCACCCTCCAACTCGCCTTCGCCGATAAGTGGAACCGACACCGATCCGGGTGATTGGGTGTTCGAGTTCGAAGCCTCGGACCGCATCCATCTGGACAATGTCTATAAGAGCTTTGTTGAGGACAGCTGGATCGTCATTCGTCGCGCGGCTGGTGCCAACCAGATCTATCGCATCGAGACCGCGCTTGAAGATTCGCGGGCGGCTTACGCGATCAGCGGCAAGGCTTCGCGCCTGCTGCTGGACACTTCGCATCGGTCGGATCTGTTCGAGGGCGACGACTACCGCGGCAGCGCGATCTACGGCGCCAGCGCAGAGCTGGCCTTTACCGACGTGCCGCTTGAGCAATGGGTGGCGGGTCATCAGATCGACCTGGATACCAGTGCTCAGGATCTGCCAGAGGGGCGCAGGTTTATCTTCCGCGGCAAGCGCGCGCATCTGGAGTTCCGGGGGCTGAACGGCACGCTCGAGCCCGACGAAGGCCCGGATCGCACAATCACCCGGGGGCAGGTGCTGGTGTTGTTGGACAAGCCGGTACCGCTGGGCTCAACCAGCCTGTTCCGGGTGCAGGACTCGGCTGGTTTCGCCGGCACAATGACCGAGTTGCCAAGCCAGTTCCGTGTGGTTCGAGCGCCGGAAGAAGCCGAGGTGGTGGCGGTTCCCGCCGTGCTGGACAGCGTCACCGCGCTGAGCGCACGTCGGTCGCGGCTGGAGTTGGCCGAGCCGCTCGGTGCGGCGTTCGACCGTCACAGCCTGGCTATACACGCCAACATCGCCCGCGCCGCCCACGGCGAGGGGGTGACGGAAATCCTGGGTCATGGCGATCCGTCGGTGCCGTTCCAGAAATTCCTGCTGAAACAGGCGCCGGTCACGCATCGGTTGGCGCCCACCGAAAGCGGGGTGGAGAGCACGCTGAGCGTGCGCATCGACGGGGTCGAGTGGGAGGAGGTATCCGATCTCTATCAGCGCGGCCCGGGCGCGCGGGTCTACAAGACCTCGCTGACCGATGCGGGCGAGACGGTGGTCGAGTTCGGCGACGGCATCTCGGGCGCGCGGCCACCTGCCGGGCGCGACAATATCGTGGCCGAACATTCGCGCGGGTTGGGTGCTGCCGGAAACCTGCGGACGGGGCAGCTGAGCCTGCCGCTCGACCGGCCTCTGGGTCTGAAAGAGGTGGAAAACCCCGTTCCGGCAACCGGCGGCGCTGATGCGGAGGCCCCCGAGGACGCCCGCCGCAACGCGCCGATCTACACGCTGACCCTGGGCCGGGTGGTGTCGCTGACCGATTACCGCGATTTCGCGCTGGGCTTTCCCGGCATTGCCAAGGCCGAGGCGCGCTGGGTCTGGCAGGGGCAGGAGCGGCGCAT
>NZ_JBFOMD010000001.1:0-752836 GCF_040830605.1 Ruegeria sp. | reverse complement strand
CTGTTCGATCAGGCCGAGGCAGGGCCCGTCGGAAAAGCGGTGGTCGGCATCCTTGACCAGGAGCAGGCGCATGTCGTCGCAGGTGGCATGGTCCACCAGCCGCAGGGCGGTTTCGGTCGAGACGGCGGTATCGGCGGTACCTTGCAGGCAGCGCACGGGGAACGGCAGGTTCAACGACTGCCGCAGGACCAGCCGCCGCCGCCCGTCCTCGATCATCCGCTTGGTGACGATATAGGGCTCCATGTAGTCCGAGGGCAGTTCCACGTGGCCCACCTCTTCCAGTGCCGCCTTCTGGTCGTCGCTGAATGAGGCCCAATAGCCATCCTCGGTGAAATCCGGCGCGGCAGCGATGGTGACCACGCCGGCGATCCGGTCCGGCACCGCGCGTGCCAGCAACAGCGCCTGCCAACCGCCCATGGAGGACCCCACGACGATCAGCGGCCCCTCGGTCAGGGCCGAGACAGCGGCCACGGTATCCTCATGCCAGTCGCCGATACAGCCCTCTGCAAAAGTGCCCGAACTCTCGCCATGCCCGGAATAGTCGAACCGCAGATAGCCCTGCCCGCGCGCCTGCGCCCAGGCTTCCAGATGCACCGCCTTGGTGCCCTCCATATCCGACTTGAGCCCGCCCAGAAAAACGATGGTGGGCCCTGCCCCCTCACTCCGGTGATAGGCCAGCCGCCGCCCTTGCGGCGTCTCCAGAAAATCCGTCGCTGCCATGAAATCCTCTTTGCTTTTCCAGCATCATGCACGCCCCGCCCCCAAGTGCAATTCCCCCCATCCTTGCTTCATCTTTTCCAAAATACTCCGGGGAGCGCGAGGGGCTGGCCCCTCGCTCCGCCCCTTGACACGCGCGCACCCTCCTGCCACATGGGCCGGACATCATAACCCGCAACCGGGCGTTCAGTGGGCGCCAAACCGACGAGGAGTGCCGATATGGCCACCGCGCTACAAACAGACTCACAATCCGTCTCCCTTACCTTTCCCGATGGCAATGCACGATCCTATGACGCGGGCGTAACCCCTGCGCAGGTGGCATCCGACATCTCGACCTCGCTGGCGAAAAAGGCCATCTCGGCCACGGTCAACGGCCAGCACTGGGACCTGCAATGGCGCATCGAAGCCGACGCCGATATCGCCATCCACACCATGAAGGACGAGGCGCAGGCCAATGAGCTGATCCGTCACGATCTGGCCCATATCATGGCGCGCGCGGTGCAGGAGATCTGGCCAGATACCCAGGTCACAATTGGCCCCGTCATCGAAAACGGTTGGTACTACGATTTCGACCGGGCCGAGCCGTTCACGCCCGAAGACCTCGGGCTGATCGAAAAGAAGATGAAGGAAATCATCAACAAGCGCGAGCCCGTGACCACCGAGGTCTGGGACCGGAGCCGCGCGGTCGATTTCTACACCGAGAACAACGAGCCCTACAAGGTCGAGCTGATCGACGCCATTCCCGGCGACGAGCCGCTGCGCATGTATTGGCATGGCGACTGGCAGGATCTGTGCCGCGGCCCGCACCTGCAGCATACCGGTCAGGTGCCGGGCGACGCGTTCAAGCTGATGTCCATCGCGGGCGCCTATTGGCGCGGCGACAGCAACCGCCCGATGCTGCAGCGTATCTATGGCTGTGCCTTTACCGGCAAGGAAAAGCTCAAGGCGCATCTGCACATGCTGGAAGAGGCCGCCAAGCGCGACCACCGCAAGCTGGGCAAGGAAATGAACCTGTTCCACATGCAGGAAGAGGCCCCCGGCCAGGTGTTCTGGCATCCCAATGGCTGGACCATCTACACCACGCTGCAGGACTACATGCGCCGCAAACAGCGGGCCGCCGGCTACAAGGAGGTCAATACGCCTCAGGTGGTGGACCGCAAGCTGTGGGAGGCCTCGGGCCACTGGGACAAGTATCAGGAGCATATGTTCATCGTCGAAGTGGACGAGGAGCACGCGCGCGAAAAGGCAATCAACGCGCTCAAGCCGATGAACTGCCCCTGCCATGTGCAGGTGTTCAATCAGGGGCTCAAAAGCTATCGCGAGCTGCCGCTGCGGCTGGCTGAGTTCGGCTCGTGCTCGCGCTATGAACCCTCGGGCGCGCTGCACGGGATCATGCGGGTGCGCGGGTTCACGCAGGATGATGGTCACATCTTCTGCACCGAGGACCAGATCGAGGCTGAATGCGCGGCGTTCCTGGAATACCTCTCGTCGGTCTACAAGGATCTCGGGTTCGAGAAATTCGAGATCATGTTCGCCACCCGCCCGGAAAAGCGCGTGGGGTCCGAGGAAAGCTGGGATCACGTGGAAAGCGCGCTGGAAAAGGCGATCAAGGCCACCGGGCATTCCTATACGCTCGATCCCGGCGAAGGTGCGTTTTATGGCCCCAAGCTGGATTTCAAGCTGACCGACGCCATTGGTCGGGAATGGCAGTGCGGCACCTTCCAGGTGGACCCGAACCTGCCGGAACGGCTGGGCGCGACCTATATCGGCGAGGATGGCGCCAAGCACCGTCCCTACATGCTGCACCGGGCCTGCCTGGGCTCGTTCGAGCGGTTCATTGGCATCCTGATCGAGAACCATGCGGGCAAGCTGCCGTTCTGGCTGGCACCGCGTCAGGTGGTCGTCGCCTCGATCACGTCTGAGGCGGATGACTATGTGCAGGAGGTCGTCAAAACCCTGCGCGCCGCCGGTATCCGGGTCGAGGCCGACATCCGCAACGAAAAGATCAACTACAAGGTCCGCGAGCATTCGGTGGGCAAGGTGCCGGTGATTCTGGCCGTCGGCCACCGCGAGGTTGAAGAGCGCACCGTCAGCGTCCGCCGCCTGGGCGAAAAGCAGACCAGCGTGCAGCCGCTGGCGGATGTAACAAAAGAGCTGGCCCGGGCCGCGACCCCGCCCGATCTGCTGTAACATTCGGCGGAAATTTACCTGCAATCCGGCCCCAAACCGTGGGCCGGATTGTAACATTTCAATATTTTCACTTGAAAAACAGTTTGTTAACCAGGCCCGGGCCATGACAAAGCCTGACGGGCTTGTGAGACACGGGCTCGTGAATTCAACTGCGGCGTCCAAGTCGCTACCTTTGAGTTCGTAAGCAACAGACATACGCAGTCATCAAGAGGATTTCCGAGATGTCGAATACCGCAAAAACCCTGGTCATCGCCAGTGCCGTCGCAGCAGCCATGACCGGCGCCGCCACCACCGCAAGCGCACAGGCCAAAGAAAAGTGCTATGGCGTGTCGCTGGCCGGTCAGAACGACTGCGCCGCCGGCCCCGGCACCACCTGCGCGGGCACCTCGACCGTCGATTATCAGGGCAACGCCTGGACCCTGGTGGATGCAGGCACTTGCGAATCCATCGAACTTCCGGCTCAGGCAGACGGCACGGACCGCAAGGGCTCGCTCGAGGCGCTGGAACGCGACCTGCCGGCATAATCCGGACGTAAATGACCGGGGGCGGGCCTGTTGGATGGCCTGCCCCCAATTTCATTTTCCGCAGGAGACAGGGTGATGTTGGATAGCGCGAACAGGTCGAACCGCCTGCCCGCAGCGCCGGGCGTCGGCTACAAGCCCCAGCATTTTGCCCAGATCCTCGACGCGGCCGCCCCGGTGGAATGGCTGGAAATTCACGCCGAAAACTACATGGGCGATGGGGGCCGCCCGCTGGCGCAGCTGCGCCACCTTTCCGAACAGTTTCCGATCTCGGTCCATGGCGTTGGCCTGTC
The DNA here is from genome assembly GCF_040830605.1 of Ruegeria sp. Taxonomy (GTDB): domain Bacteria; phylum Pseudomonadota; class Alphaproteobacteria; order Rhodobacterales; family Rhodobacteraceae; genus Ruegeria. Next base: position 749,115 of record NZ_JBFOMD010000001.1, on the reverse strand, counting down.
CATTGGCGGCGAAGGCCCGCTGGACCCCGATCATCTGGCCCGGCTGAAGCATCTGGTAGGCTGGCTCGATCCGGCCAGCTTTTCCGAGCATCTGGCCTGGTCCACTCATGACAGCCATTTCCTGAACGACCTGCTGCCCCTGCCTTATACCGACGCCACGCTGAACCGCGTGTGCGAACATATCGATCAGGTGCAGGAGGTGGTCGGGCGGCAGATGCTGCTGGAAAACCCGTCGAGCTATCTGGCCTTTGACGAAAGCACCTGGGCCGAGCCCGATTTCCTGCGCGAAATTGCGCGGCGCACCGGCTGTGGGCTGCTGCTGGATGTGAACAACGTCTTTGTCTCGGCCACCAATCTCGATTACTCGCCGCAAGGCTATATCGACGCCTATCCGCTTGAGAAGGTGGGGGAAATCCATCTGGGCGGGCATGACGAGGATGAGGACGACCACGGCCGTCCGCTGCTGATCGACAGCCATGGGCGCGAGGTTGTGGACCCGGTCTGGGCCCTGCTGGATTACGTGCTGGACCGCTCGGGCCCCAAGCCGGTCCTGATCGAATGGGACACGGATGTGCCGGACTGGCCGATCCTGCGCGACGAGGCGGTGCGCGCCCAGACCGCGCTGGAGCGTATCCCGGCATGAGCGTGTCGCAGGACATGTTCCGCAGCGCCCTTCTGGACGCCACACAGCCAGTGCCACAGGGCCTGAGCGATGCGTATGACCGCCCCGCCGGCCGCCGGTTCAGCGTCTACCGCAACAACGTCGCCGTCTCGCTGACCGAAGCGATGCATCAGGCGTTTCCGGTCATCACCAAGCTGCTGGGGCCGCAGAACATGGACGGGCTGTCCGGCATCTTCCTGCGCCAGCACCCGCCCTCGTCGCCGCTGATGATGTTTTACGGCGACGCGTTTCCCGAGTTTCTGGCGGGCATGGAGCAATTGGCCCATCTGGGGTATCTTCCGGATGTGGCGCGGCTGGAACTGGCACTGCGCCGGTCCTACCATGCGGCCGACAGCGCTCCGATCGCGCCCGATGCGCTGGCCATCGACCCCGAGGAGCTGATGGGCGCTCGGTTGGGATTTGCCCCGGCGATGGAGATCTTGCGTTCCCCCTGGCCGGTCTATGCGATCTGGCGCTTCAACACCGAGGAGGGTGCGCCGAAACCGCAGGCCGGGGCTCAGGACGTTCTGATCACCCGGGCCGAGTTCGATCCCGCCCCCCATCTGCTGCCCGCAGGCGGGGCCGACTGGATCGACGCCCTGCGCGCCGGACAGACCATCGGCGAAGCCCATGAAACCGCGCTCGCCAAAGTTCCGGATTTCGATCTGGGCGCCACGCTGGCCCTGCTCTTGCAGGGCAACGCCATCACTTCACTCACCACCAACAAAGGATGAGGCCATGCACGCACTAGTCTCGATTCACAACAAAATCTTCGATCTTGTCGAAAAGGCCGGGGACTGGTTGCTGCCGCTATTCGCGCGTTTCACCTTTGCAGCGGTTCTGCTGATCTACTACTGGAATTCCGGGAAGACCAAGCTCGGCGAAGGGATCTTGGGCATTTTCAACCCTTCGATCGGCGCCTATTCGCAGATCTTCCCGAAACAGCTTGAAGCCGTGGGTTATGACACCTCGCAGTTTGGCCTGTTTCACTGGGCGGTCGTGATGGCGGGCACCTATGCCGAGTTCATCCTGCCGCTGCTGATCGTGATCGGGCTGGCCACCCGTCTGGCGGCGCTGGGGATGATCGGCTTTGTGGTGGTGCAGTCGCTGACCGACGTTTACGGGCATGGCGCCACCGATCTGGCAACGCTGGGCGCGTGGTTCGACAATCAGGCCAGCGGCGTGATCATGGATCAGCGGCTGTTCTGGGTGTTCCTGCTGACCTTCATCGTGGTCAAGGGGGCCGGGGTTCTGTCGGTGGATGCGCTGTTGCGGCGCCGGGCGGAACCGGCGATGGCCTGACCTCAACCCCCGTGAATGTGTTGGACACCGGCCTGCAAGGGCCGGTGTTTTTGATTCAGAAATGCGCCTTGGGTTCATCCGGCTTACCCGCCGCGATGGCCAGCACCCCGGCAACACCGGCAAACGCGACCGGGAACATGGTGAAGACATTGAAGCCGAAGGCATAATACATCCCCGCCGCCGACGCGAGCAGCAGGAGACCGCCCCACAGCGCCCTCGCCCGTGCCATGGCGCCCCCGGCGATGGCCAGCATCGGCGCCACAATCGACATCACCTGTATCAGATCCGCATTCTCGACCTGTTCGGCGATGCCCTCGATCTCACCGAAATGCTCGATGGCCTCGATATAGCCGAAGCCGAAAAATCCGACGATCATTCCGATCAGACCGGCGATCACCCCCAGTACCAATGCCGCGTTGCGCATACTCTTTCTCCGTTACCGTGAGAGTGCAGATAAGGGCGCGATCAGCCGGCGCCAAGGGCTGTGCGCGTTTCCTCGTTCCACCCAAGGTAGAGCTCTCCGTCCCGTTCGATCAGCGGGCGCTTCATCAGGGCCGGGTGGTCGGCCAGCAGGTCGGCCGGGGCGCGGGTACGCTCGGTCTCGTCCAATCCGCGCCATGTCGTTGAGCGGGTGTTGAGCAAGGTCTCGCCGAACCGCGTCAAGGCCCGCGCCATCACATCTTGTGGCAATCCGTCCGAGCGCACGTCGACAAACTGCGCGTCCGGCAATAATTTCAGCGCCTTACGGCAGGTGTCGCAGGATTTCAGGCCAAAAAGCCGCATGGATTATCCCTCTCCCATTTTGCTCATTTTGTGGACAATGCGCGATATCCCACCGCCTTGTCCTTGATTTTTTGCTTTAGCGTGTAATTGTGAGGCAGGCGAAACCTGCGCTTGAAACCGGTCCGGGACCAATACCTGTCCGCCTTTGGGAGTTGGCATCGTCATTTACTACCCCACAAATCCTGTGGGCCACGTGCAAGTAGAAGGAGACACGGGACATGCCAACCGGCACCGTGAAATGGTTCAATACGACCAAGGGTTATGGTTTTATTGCGCCCGACGAAGGTGGCAAAGATGTGTTTGTTCATATCTCGGCCGTAGAGCGTTCCGGACTGACCGGGCTCGCCGACAACCAGAAGGTTTCCTATGAACTTCAGGATGGACGCGACGGCCGCCAGATGGCCGGAGAATTGAAACCTTTGTAATTCGTTTTCCGTATTCACGACGGGACTATCCAAAAAAGGTCGGCGGCCTGGGCTTGGCCGTTGACCGTTTCGCTGGCGTGATCCCCCTGTCCGGCCGCATTGCAGCCCGGAGGGTCGCGCTCAGCCTTCCCGAATGACCGCCTCGAACTCACGCCATTCCCGTGCCGAAAGGCCCGAGTTTTCCTGTGTCACATCCTCACCCTTGAGCATCCGGCGCAGGATTTCGACCATCTGCGCCGACAGGTTGACCGCGCCCAGCCGGTAATCCTCGAACGCCCGGTAGGCGAAGGGCACCCAGTCGGCAACGATGGCGCACATCGCTTCGGCATAGACGCGAATCTCGTATTGCGCATGAGCATCGGCGCGCAGCCGCAGGAAGTGGAACAGGTTGTGCAGGTCCACCTTCCAGTACCATTGGGTGTAGACATTGGCGGGCAGGTTCATCCGCGCCAGTTCCCGTGCCAGCCCCTGCTGGCCATCCTGGCTGATCATCGCCTCGTAATTGTCGTAACAGCGGGCGCTGTCGGCCTTGAGCATCTCCAGCACGCGCGCGGCCTCGGCCCCCTCCAGCGCGGAACCGCGGCCCTGATTGTTGATCTCGGACTGCGCGGCGACATGTTCGGGCGCAGGGATATAGAATTCGCGGTCGAGGATCGAATAGCGGGCGGAGTATTCGTTCACGTTGGCGGTGCGGTGGCGGATCCACTGGCGGGCCACGAAAACCGGCAGTTTCACATGCAGCTTGATCTCGCACATCTCGAACGGGGTCGAGTGCCAGTGGCGCATGAGGTAGCGGATCAGCCCCTCGTCATTCTGCACCGATTTGGTGCCCTTGCCGTAGGACACCCGCGCCGCCTGACAGATCGCGGCATCGTCGCCCATATAGTCGATCACCCGGACAAAGCCGTGATCCAGCACCGGATGGGCGGTATAAAGATGATCCTCCATCCCCGGGGCGACCACGCGGCGTGTCTGCTGCGATTGCGCGCGCTGCGCCTCGATCTCGGCCAGTTGCTCAGGCGAAAGCGGCATGGGGGCTCCTTTCCGGAAATGAGTCGGGTACCACTATATCTCTGCAAAACGGGAACCGGAACCGCGACATAAGGTATTGATGCAGATTATCTGGGGTCGCGTGCCCTGCCCCGGTTTCCGGGCCTGCGCCCCTCGACACCGGCGCGGGGCGCGCTAAGCTTCGTGCCAGCGAAATACCACGAAGGATGGCACAAGATGGCGCTGAAATACCTGCACACCATGGTCCGCGTGAAGGATCTGGAGAAATCCATGGCTTTCTATGAGTTGCTGGGGCTGAAAGAGACCCGGCGTTATGAAAGCGAACAGGGCCGGTTCACGCTGGTGTTCCTGGCGCCCCCGGGGCAGGAAGAGGCGCCCATCGAGCTGACCTATAACTGGGATGGCGATGACGAGCTGCCCAGCGACAGCCGCCATTTCGGGCATCTCGCCTATGGGGTCGATGACATCTACGCGACGTGCCAGCACCTGCAGGACAATGGAGTGACCATCAACCGGCCGCCGCGCGACGGGCGGATGGCCTTTGTGCGCTCGCCGGACAATGTCTCGGTCGAGTTGCTGCAGAATGGCGAGGCGCTGGCCCCGGCCGAGCCCTGGTCCAGCATGGAAAGCACAGGCCACTGGTGATCCGGGGGCTAATAGCCCTGACGCTGGCCCTGGCGGCCGGCCCGGCCGGGGCGGCCCAGTGTCGCCTGGCCCTGGCTTTGGCCATGGATGTGTCAAGCTCGGTCGACGCCGCCGAGCACGATCTGCAGCGCGGCGGGATGGCCGCCGCGCTGATCGCGCCCGAGGTCGAACGGGCGTTTTTTGCCTCGCCCATGCCGGTGGCGCTGGCGGTGTACGAATGGAGCGGGCGGTTCAATCAGGAAGTTCTCGTGGACTGGCAGCTGATCCGCAGCCCGGCGGATCTCTATGCGGCCTCGGCGGTTGTTGCCCGCGCACCCCGGTCACAGACCGAGTCGCCCACCGCGCTGGGGCATGCGCTGGCCTATGGCTCGCAACTGTTGCGCCGCGCGCCTCCGTGCCTTGCCCGGACCATTGATGTGGCGGGCGACGGTGAGAATAATGACGGCTATGCGCCGCATCTGGCCTATGCGCATTTTCCATTCGAGGGCGTCGTGGTGAACGGGCTGGTCATCAACGGTGCCGATTTCGAGGCCGAGACCGGGCTGATCCCGTTTTACCGCTCCGAAGTGTTGCGCGGCCCCGGCGCGTTTCTGGAAATCGCGCAGGGGTTCGAGGATTACGAGCGCGCGATGCGGCGCAAGCTGGAGCGGGAGCTGTCCAATATGGTGATTGGCGCGGTGGACAGGGACCGGAAATGATCCGGGCCCTCGCCCTGTTGTGCTGCCTTCTTGCCTCACCGCTTTCGGCGCAGTGCCGGCAGGCGCTGGCGCTGGGGCTGGACGTGTCGGGCTCGGTCGACAGTACCGAATACCGTTTGCAGATCGGCGGGCTGGCCAATGCCCTGCGTCATCCCGATGTGGAGCGGGCGCTGCTGGGCACACCTGGGGTGCCGGTGCGGCTGGCGGTTTTTGAATGGAGCGAGCCGGGCTATCACCGTCTGCTGCTGGACTGGACCGAGATACGCGACGCCGCGACCCTTGCCGGAATCGCGGCGGATCTGGGGGCCACTGCGCGGCAACCGGCGCCGAACGGCACCGCAGTCGGGGCGGCGATGCTCTATGGCGCCGATCTGCTGGCGCGGCAATCGGGGTGCTGGAAGCGCACGCTGGATCTGTCGGGGGACGGGAAACACAACATGGGTCCGCATCCGCGCGACATCCGCAAGGTGCTGGAACCTTCGGGGGTCACCATCAACGGTCTGGTCATCGGCGCCGACGATCCGCATGGCGGCGACAAGCGCCAGATGCAGATCGGAGAGCTGTCGGCCTATTACAAGGCCTGGGTCATTCTGGGGCCGGATGCCTTTGTCGAAGTCGCCCTGGGGTTCGAGGATTACGAGGCCGCGATGGTTCGGAAACTGCGGCGCGAGTTGGAGGGGCTGGTGCTGTCCGCCCTGCCCGCCCCAGTCCCAAGCTCTCAATAGATATAGCGGATCTGATCGGTCCAGTAGCGTTCGACCCGGCGCAAGGCGCTGGTGATCTCTTCGATGCCCTCAGCCCCCAGCACGCCCTTGGCCTGCAACCCCTCGGCGTGGCGCGAGAACAGGTCGGCGACGATATCGCGGATTTCACGCCCCCGCTGGGTCAGCCGCACCCGGACCGAGCGGCGGTCAATCTCGCAGCGCTGGTGGTGCATGTACCCCATCTCGACCAGCTTCTTGAGGTTGTAGCTGACATTGCTGCCCTGATAGTAGCCGCGGCTTTTCAACTCGCCCGCCGTCACCTCGTTATCGCCGATATTGAACAGCAGCAGGGCCTGCACCGCGTTGATCTCCAACTCGCCCACCCGCTCGAACTCATCCTTGATGACGTCCAGCAGCAACCGGTGCAGCCGCTCGACCAGGGCCAGCGACTCCAGATAACTGGTCATGAACCCCTTGTTGCCGGTGGCAATCTGCGTCTCGATACTCATCCAACTCTCCGACTCGCTCGTGCTTTAAGCACACGATGCGGGGAAATGCCGAAGAATCGGTTAAATCCAAATCTGTCTTATTTTTGAAACGTTTGCGCGATATCGGAAATCAGGGCGCCATAGGCGTCGGGCACGTCGGCCTGCCCGGTGACCCATTGATAGAGGTCCTGATCGTTCTCGTGCAGCAGCGAGTCGTAAAGGTCGAGCCCCGCCGCATCCATCCCGTCGAGGTTCCGGTCGGCATAGGCGGACAGGATCAGATCCATCTCTTTGATACCGCGCCGCATCGAGCGCATCTTCATCCGCTTGATCCGGTGTTCGCGCGGTTCGCTCAATGGTCGGCTCCGACCAGTTGGCGCAGGCGCTTTTCCAGCCGCGCCGCGCGCTCGGCGGTGGTGCGCATCTCGCCCCGGATCGCGCGCAGTTCGGCCGCCATGGCAGCCAGATCGGCGTCGCCCTCATCGATATCCGCCGGAGCGTCCATGCCCTCGCCCTCGCCGGTCAGCAACCACATGATCGAGACGTTGAGCATGCCCGCCATCATCGAAAGCCGGTTGGCGCGCGGTTCGGACAGGTCCTGTTCCCATGCCGCTACGGTGGACTTTTTGACCCCCAGCCTGCGCGCCATCTCGGACTGGGACATTCCCGCCGCCTCACGCGCGCCCGCCACCCGGTCGCCGAAGGTCGCCGCATCGGGACCGTACCAGTCGTTGTCATCGCTCATCGGGGTGCCCTCATCCGTCATTTCATACAGCTTGATCGTCATTCGGGCGCACCCTATGACAGACGGGCTGAACATACAAACCGAGGCCGCCCATGAGTTTCCTGTCTGCGACACTGTCGCGCGTCAAACCCTCGCCCACCATTGCGATGACGGCCAAAGCCGCTGAGCTGAAAGCCGCCGGTCGCGATGTGATCGGCCTGAGCGCGGGCGAGCCGGATTTCGACACGCCGCAGAATATCAAGGATGCGGCGGTGGCGGCGATTGCGGCGGGCAAGACCAAGTACACGGCTCCGGACGGTATCCCAGAGCTGAAACAGGCGGTCTGCGCCAAGATGCAACGCGATCATGGCCTGGAATACACGCCCGCGCAGGTCTCCGTCGGAACCGGCGGCAAGCAGACGCTCTACAACGCGCTGATGGCGACGCTGAACGAGGGCGACGAGGTGGTCATACCCGCGCCCTACTGGGTCAGCTACCCGGACATGGTGCTGTTGGCGGGTGGCACGCCGGTGATCACGGAAACCTCGATCCAGACCAATTTCAAGCTGACCGCGGATCAGCTTGAGGCGGCGATCACGCCCAAGACCAAATGGCTCATCTTCAACTCGCCGTCAAACCCCACCGGGGCTGGCTACAGCCGGGAGGAGTTGAAAGAACTGACCGACGTCCTGTTGCGCCACAGCCATGTCTGGGTAATGACCGACGACATGTATGAACACCTGGCCTATGACGGGTTCGCGTTCTGCACCCCTGCGCAGGTGGAACCGCAGCTTTATGAGCGCACGCTCACTTGCAACGGTGTCTCCAAGGCTTACGCGATGACCGGCTGGCGCATCGGCTATGCCGCCGGTCCTATCGAAGTGATCGCGGCGATGCGCAAGATCCAGTCGCAGAGCACCTCGAACCCCTGCTCGATCAGCCAGTGGGCGGCGGTCGAGGCGCTGAACGGCACGCAGGAGTTCCTTGCGCCCAACAACGAGATTTTCGTGCGGCGGCGCGATCTTGTGGTGAAGATGCTGAATGAGATCGATGGGATCAGCTGCCCCACACCCGAGGGCGCGTTCTATGTCTATCCCTCGATCGCCGGTCTGATCGGCAAGACCACGCCCGCAGGCACGGTCATCGACAGTGACGAGGCATTCGCCACCGCCCTATTGGAGGAGGCCGATGTCGCGGTGGTGTTCGGGGCCGCTTTCGGGCTGTCGCCGAATTTCCGGGTCAGCTATGCCACCTCGGATGAGGCGCTGAAAGAGGCCTGCACGCGCATTCAGCGGTTTTGCGCGTCGCTGGTGTGACGAGGGGATACGATGACCGCAGAGTTGCCACGCTACTATTTCCGGGTTCGCGACAACGGCGCCTTTGTGTTCCGTGTCGAAACGGAAAACCGCCAACGCCGGATCGAGATGGACCAGATTGCGGTGGTCAATATCCGCAACGGGGATATCAAACCGCATGGCGGGCGCACGCTGTCGCCCGAGGACAAAGACGAGATCGCGCGCTGGATGGCAGAGCGGACCGAACTGCTGGCACAGCGCGATATCGACGACATTTACCGCGCGGTGGATTACCTCAACACCACCGCCCACTGGGCGCAGTCCAAGGCCACCGATGCCCAGCTTGACGAGGTGACGGACGCCCTGTTGCTGGCGATGCATGATTTGCGCTCGGTGCTGGTGCGCAAGAAGTCCGACCGGCTGATGGGCAAGGTCGGCAAGGACTGACCCCGACAGCTTGTCTGGCTGACCGTTTCAGCGCACTGTGCCCCCGTATCCGGCAGGATATGAGAGCGACGGAGGGCGGTATGAGCGGCTGGCAGGATTATCTGGACCAACACCAATCCCGGTTCGAGGCGGAGTTGCTTGAGTTTGTCCGCATCCCCTCGGTCTCGGCCATGCCCGGGCACATGCAGGATGTTAAGCGAGCGGCAGACTGGGTGGCGGACCGGTTGCGCGGAGCGGGGATGGAGCATGTCGCGGTGCTGCCCACGACGGGGCATCCTGCGGTCTATGGCGACTGGCTGCATGCCGGGCCGGACAAGCCCACGGTGCTGATCTACGGCCATTTCGACGTGCAACCCGCCGATCCGTTCGAGCTGTGGGACAGCCCGCCGTTTCAGCCCGAAATCCGGCAGGGCTGTGTGTTTGGCCGGGGGGCCTCGGACGACAAGGGCGGCATGTTCATCCCGATCCTGTCGGTCGAGGCGCTGTTGCAGGCGGGCGGGCAGCTGCCGGTCAACGTCAAGTTCATCTTCGAAGGGCAGGAAGAGATCGGCTCGCCCGACATGCCCCCGTTCATCGCCGCCCAGTGCGAACGTCTCGCCTGCGACATGATCTTTTCCGCCGACGGGCTGCAATGGAGCGCGGATGAGGCGCAGCTGATCATGGGCCTCAAGGGGCTGGTGGGGGTCGAGGTGATCGTGGAGGGGCCTGCCGCAGATCAGCATTCGGGCCTGCATGGCGGCGGGATCAACAACCCGCTGATGGCGCTCAGCCAAGTGCTGGCCTCGATGAAGGATGCGCAGTCGGGGCGCATCACTATCGACGGGTTTTACGACGACGTGGTGGACCTGACCGTCGAGGACAAGGAACAGATCGCGCGCGTGCCGTTTGACGAGGCCGCCTATTGCGCCAGACTGGGCGTGCCGGAGGCGTTCGGAGAGGAAGGCTATACCATCCGCGAGCGGATATGGGGGCGACCGACGCTGGAGTTGAACGGGCTGACCGGCGGCTATCAGGGCGATGGCAGCAAGACGGTCCTGCCCGCCCGCGCCAGCGCCAAGATCACCTGCCGTCTGGTTGCGAACCAGAAACCCGAACGGATTACCGAGTTGATCCGCGCCCATGTCGAGCGCCATCTGCCCCCCGGCGTCACCGCCCGCATCGAGCATCTGGCGGGCGATGCCGACCCGTTCCTGGTTCCGCGTGGCCACAATGCGACGCAGGCAGCCGGAGAGGTGCTGCGCGAGGTCTATGGCGAGGCGCCCTATGTCACCCGTGTCGGCGGCTCGATCCCGATCATGACGCTGTTTCTGCGCGAGTTGGGCGTGCACGGGGTGATGTTCAGCTTCAGCGTCGGCGACGAGAACCTGCACGCGCCGAACGAGTTCTTTCGGCTGGCCAATTTCCGGCGCGGGCAGACGGCCTATTGCCGGTTGCTGGAGACGCTGGGCGGCTGAGACCTACTCGGCGGCGACGCCGATCTCCTTGACCGAACGCATCCAGAACCGCGCCATCAGCATGACAGCGGCGCAGGCCAGCCCCAGAACCAGCCCCATCCAGACGCCGATGCCGTCCATGTGCTGAACGAAGCCAAAGTAATACGAGGCCGGGATACCCACGACCCAATAGCTGAGCGCGGCCATGATCATGGGAACCTTGGCATCCTGCAGGCCCCGCAGCAGCCCCAATGCGATCACCTGCGCACCATCGACCAGTTGGAACAGTGCCGCCATCGCCAGCAGGCCAACTCCGATGGCCAGAATATCCGGTCGCTGCGGATCGTCCGGCTCCATGAACAAAGAGATCAGCGGCTCGGCGCAGGTCAGGAACAGAATGATGGTCAGGGCGGACATGATCAGCGACATCAGCGTCACGGCAACGGCCCCCCGTTCCAGATGGTTGCGATCCTGCCGGCCAAAGGCGTTGCCGGCCCGCACGGTGGCTGCGTTCGACAGGCCCAGATGCACCATGAACGTGGCCGAGGCCAGGTTGAGCGCGATCCCGTGCGCCGCCAGCGGCACCTGCCCCAGCCACCCCATCATGAAGGCGGATGTGGCAAACAGGCTGACCTCGGCGAGGGTGGTCAGCCCAATCGGAACGCCCAGTTTCCAGACGCGCGCAAACATCTCCCAGTCGGGGCGCCAGAACCGCTGGAACAGGTTGTGTTCGGGCAGCACTTTGACCGCGTAAACAATGACGGCAATCAGCGACACAAGTTGTGTCACGACCGAAGCGATCGCGGCGCCGACCACGCCCAGTTCCGGCGCGCCCCAGTTGCCGAAGATCAGCGCATAATTGGTCACAGCGTTGACGACCGCGGCTACCACCGTGATCCAAAGCACGATCTGCGTGCGCTCCAGCGCGGCCAGATAGGATTTCAGCACCATCACCAAAAGCGCCGGGAACAGCCCCCAGCCCGCAACCCGCAGGTAAACCGCCGCCGTCTGGGCCACCTCGGGCTCCTGCTTCAATGCGATCAGGATCGGATAGGACCACCAGAGCAAGGGCATCATCACCGCGGCATAGAGCAGTGACAGCCAAAGGCCCATCCGGGTTGCGCGGCGGATGCTGGTCTCATCCTCTTCGGCGGCTGCCGCCGCGACCATCGGCATCACCGCCCAGCCGAACCCGGCGCCGAACAGGAACAGGACAAAGTAATAGCTGTTGGCCAGCGTCACCGCCGCCAGCGCCTCGACCCCGTACCAGCCCAGCATGACGGTATCGGTCAGCCCGATGGCGTACTGCGCCAGATGCCCGCCGATCAGTGGCAGGCCCAGCACGGAAATCGCCCGGAAATGGCCGCGATATGTCATGACTTGGGACATGCCGTCACGCTTATCAGCCCGCAGGGATTCCACAAGAGCCCCGATAAGATATTTCAAACCGAGACTTCACTGATAGACTGCGCCGACCAACAGGAGGCCGCTCATGTCCGATCCGTTCGCATCGCTCATCCCCGAAGCCCGCGCCTATCTGGCCGAGCTTGCCGCCAATAACAGTCGCGACTGGTTCAACGATCACAAGGCGCGGTACGAGGCCGAGTTGAAGGGACCGGCCACGCTGTTGCTGGAGCAGTTCGCGGCCCAGATTGGGGGCGCCGGGACCAAGCTGTTCCGCCCGCACCGGGACGTGCGGTTCTCCAAGGACAAGACGCCGTATAACACTCATCTGCACATGCTCTGGACCCTGCCCGGCGGGGGCCGCCAGGCGCCCGGGTTCTTCTTCGGCGTCGCGCCGGATTACGTCAGCATCGGCGGCGGTGTGATGGGGTTCGACAAGGCGGTCGTGACCGATTGGCGCAACGCGATGGACGGCCCGCTGGGCGCTGAATTGGAGCAGGTGCTGGATGGGCTGCGCGCGGACGGAATGCGGATCGGGGAGCCGGACCTGAAGCGCGTTCCGGCGCCGTTTGACAAGGACCATCCGCGCGGCGAGCTGTTGCGGCGCAAGGCCTTGACGGTCTGGCGCGACCTGCCCGAGGGTGACTTCTCCTCCCCGCTGGCGGCGCTGAGCGGGACTTATCAAAAACTTCTTCCGCTTTACGACAAGCTGCGGGAGTTTCTTTAGTGCCCAGCCGCTGAGTGGCCAGAGCGGATTTTCTACAAAAGGCCCCGACAAAGGGCCGCGCTCTCGGTTCCGGGCCGGCAGGTCAGTGGATGGCCGCAGCGGCGCATACTCTCACGCGGATCTGCGCACGGTATGCTTAAGTGTCCGGACCCGGGAGGATGACCGTGGAAACGATACTGCTTCTTATCGATGCCGGAATAAATCTCGGCCTTGGTCTTGTTCTCATGCCGTTTCCGCTGTGGCTCATCCGTGCCCTCGGGCTGCCCGAGGCTGTGCCCGCGTTTTACGCCAGGATATTGGGTGCCGTTCTGTTTGGCATCGGCCTCGCCCTGCTGTTCGAAGCCTATCCCGGGCTGACGGGCGCGGGCGGCCTGTCCCTGCCCGGCGCGGTTGCCATCAACCTTTGCGGCGCCACGATGCTTGCGCTGACGCTCTTGTTTGCCAGGCCCGAGATGCCATTGCGCGGGCGCCTGATACTATGGGCATTGGTCTGCGTGCTTGTGGGCCTCAGTCTGGTCGAGATATGGATTTTGTCGAATGCAGCACCCCTTTGAGCCATACCCAACTGTCACAAAGGAGCCATCATGGAGTTTCACAAAGGCCGGTTGGTTGATCACATCCATCTTCGGGTCAGGGACCTGCAAATCAGCCAAAGGTTCTACGAAGGCGTTCTGAAATCGCTGGGCCGGGACCTGACGCTGGTGACCGAAGAGTTCTTCATTGCCGATGAGCTGTTCGTCTCACAGTCCGGGGAAACGCCCAGCCGCATTCACCTTGCCTTTCAGGCAGAGGATCAGGACCAGGTCCACGCCTTTCACCGGGCCGCCCTTGCACATGGCGGCACCGATAACGGAGGGCCGGGGGAACGCCCCTACCATCCGGGCTATTTCGCGGCCTACGCGCTTGATCCGGACGGCAACAATATCGAGGCCGTCTATCATGGCCCCGCCGAGCGTTCGGCGGTGAGTGTCGTTCTCACCGTCACCTGAAACAGTGCCGCTCTACGGCTCTGCCCCGGCGCGGGAAAGACGCGCCGAGGCGCCGGTCCGGCACAGGACCTGCTACTACTTAACCCTTGCCTCGGGATGCAGTGCGGTGCCGAGGATATGTTCCGAGCGATGGATCACGTGATGCGCCTGCCCGACGATCAGCGGATCGGGCTCGCCCACCAAATCCATGTCCTTGTCGGGATAATCGACCGTCGACAGGAAATGCCGCATGCAATTCAGGCGCGCACGTTTCTTGTCGTTCGACTTGACGATGGTCCAGGGCGCGTCGGCGGTGTCGGTGTAAAAGAACATCGCCTCTTTCGCCTCGGTATAGTCGTCCCATTTGTCGAGGCTCGCCTTGTCGATCGGCGACAGCTTCCACTGTTTCAACGGGTCGGTCTCACGCGATTTGAACCGGCGGAGCTGTTCATCCCGGGTGACCGAGAACCAGTATTTATAAAGCCTGACGCCAGAGCGCACCAGCATCCGCTCAAGTTCGGGCGTCTGGCGCATGAATTCCAGGTATTCATTGGGCGTGCAAAAGCCCATCACCCGCTCGACACCGGCACGGTTATACCAGGAGCGGTCGTAGAACACCATTTCGCCCAGGGTCGGCAGTTCCTGCACATAGCGCTGGTAATACCATTGCCCCTTCTCCTCCCAAGTGGGCTTGTTCAGCGCCACCACCCGGGCCTGACGGGGGTTCAGGTGTTCCATGAAGCGCTTGATGGTGCCGCCCTTGCCGGCGGCGTCGCGCCCCTCGAAGAGCATCACAAAGCGCTCACCGGTTTCCTGCGCCCAGTGCTGCACCTTGAGCAGCTCGGCCTGCAGTTTCGCCTTTTCCTTCTCATACTCCTTTCGGGCCATCTTGACCTTGTAGGGGTATTTTCCGCTTTCAAAGGCATCGCGGACTTTGTCCGCCGTAGGCTCGGCAGCGTGTGGTGGCGTGGTGTCGGCGCCATTAGGTTTCACTTTTTTCGCGTCGGTCCGGGTGACTGTCTCCATGCGTTCCTTCTCCTGTTCTGGATGTCGCGCATGGGCTAGCAGAACGGATCTCGGCACGCGTTGATCCGTGTCAACAAAATGTCGCATAACGGTGGACCTGACGTGACGTTCCGGCGTGTCTGGACCGGCGCCCGCCACCGGGGCAGAGTGGGCAGCGGGAGGACGCGCCATGATCACCGGAACCGCCACGCTGAACGGCCATGACTTCTTTCTGCGCCGCTGGGGAGATCCGGCGCTGCCGCCGTTGCTGATGCTGCATGGCTTTCCGGAATATGGCGGTGCCTGGTCCGATCTGGCGCCGCATCTCGCGCATCGCTTCCACTGCGTCGCCCCCGATCAGCGCGGATACGGGCAAAGCTGGGCGCCCGAGGGGGTCAGAAACTATACGGCGTCCGAACTGGTGCGCGACATGGCCACGCTGATCGGGCAACTGGACGCGCCGCTGACGGTGCTGGGCCATGACTGGGGCGCGGCGGTGGCTTATGGGCTGGCCATGTTCCAGCCGCATCTGGTGTCCCGCCTGATCATCGCCAACGGCGTGCACCCGGTTCCGTTCCAGCGCGCCCTGGCCGCCGGAGGGGCGCAGACACGGGCCTCGCAGTATATCGGCTATCTGCGCGATCCCGAGGCGGCGGCGCGCTTGTCCGCGAACAATTTTGAAAAGCTCGAGAAATTCTTCCGTCACGACTTGGGGCAGGATTGGATGTCGCCGCAGCGACTGGAGGACTACCGGACCGAATGGGCCCGTCCGGGGCGCCTGGACACCATGCTGAACTGGTACCGCGCCTCACCGCTGATACTCGCCAGCCCCGGCAAGCCGCGCACCGACATGCCCGAACTGCCGCGCGACAGGCTACGTGTGCCCTGCTCGCATCTGCTGATCTGGGGTCCCGAAGACAAAGCGCTGCTGCCCGAGGCCACCGAGGGGCTGGAAGAGTTCGCGCCCGACCTCACCCGCGTCACCATTCCCGGCACCGACCACTGGTTGCACCACCAGAAACCGCGGGAGGTGGCCCAAGCCATCCTGGATTGGACGTCGGATACCTGATCCGACCTCTCTCCTTAAACGCTGACTTCACCCCTTCTTCTGTTCACAAATATCCCGGGGAGCGCGAGGGGCTGGCCCCTCGCTCCTGCCGCTACCGATGTCCCCAATCGTCCGGGTTCTCCGAGTTGTTCGGAGACAACCCCAGCACATCCCCCTCGGTCGAACACCCCAGCCCCAACACCGTCCGGTTGGCATAGGAAAAATAGGCACAGACCTGATTGATCTCGAGGATTTCGCCGTCATCCCATCCGGCCTGCCGCAGCGCCTGCACATCCGCCTCGACCATCGCCGCCGGATCCTCGGTCAGCTTGCGGGCATAGCTCATGGCCGCGACCTGCGCGGGCTCCAGCGGGGCCAGATCCGGCTGCCGCGCCTCGATGGCGGCCCGGATCGCATCACCTCGCGCCTCGTCCTCAAGCAACCGCTGCACGCCCTGAAAGTGATGCTCGACACAATAGGCGCAGCCGTTCAGCGAACTGACCCAGACCCCCAGCACCTCGAGGAACCACTTCGGGATGCGGTTCCCGGTGTGATGCAGGACGTTCTTGTAGAGCGCCATGTGGCCTTCCATCGAATGCGGGCGCAGGGAATGCGCCATCATGATGTTGTCCACATTGTTGCCGGGCCCGGTCACCCGCTCATACAGCTTCCTCAGCTTGCCTGTGGCGTCCTCGAACGGCACCGTCCTGATCCAGCTCATGCAGCCCCCTCCCTTTCTGTCTGCCCTGCATCAGCCGCAGCTTAGAGAGGTTCGGGACCGGCTTCGAGGCACAATCGACGGCCCCGCTTCAATTCCGGGCACATCGTTGAATGGCGGGGCCGCGCACAACGCGGAACACTCCCTGGCCGGCCGCGAAAGACTGCAAAAAGCTGCTGCGGGCGGCGGCCAACCAGTCTTTTCTGTTGCGTTTCCCCCGTACCGGACCTTTCCTGACCAGGACCCGCGCACAGGAGACGTCAGATTGACCGTCCGCAAACTCTACCTTGGCCCTCTGACGGATAACAGGCGTTGGGATTCGGTGGATATCCGGCCCGACGACGTCATTGTCGTCACGCCCCCCAAATGCGGAACCACCTGGATGCAGACCATCGTGGCGCTTCTGTTTTCCGGCGATCCCGAGGTCGAAACGGAGCTGTCCGTGAAAATGCCGTGGGTCGATATCCGCCTCCGTGAGATGCCCGAGGTGGCCGAGCGGCTGGCGGCAATGACCACCCGGCGCAGTATGAAAAGCCACACGCCGATGGACGGGCTGCCGCTGCATGACCGGGCGCATTATATCTGCGTGTTTCGCCACCCGCTCGATGCGCATTTCTCGTACCGCAAACACGTGCGCAACATCCCGATGTCATTTTTCGATACCTGGTATCCCGAGGACGATGCCGACGGCATCACCTTCCGCCGCTTTCTGGACGGCGGCGCCGAGGGGTTCGACGGCGATGCCATGCCCCTTGCGCATATCCTTCGGCACTATGAGGCCGCAACCGCCCTCGCAAACCGCCCCAATGTCTCGCTTTTCCACTATGCGGATATGACGCGCGATCTGGCGGGCACGTTTGACAAGCTGGCCGCTTTGCTCGGCATATCGCATCCTCCGCATGTTCTGGATCGGCTGGTACAGACGGCCACCTTCGACAACATGAAGGCGAGGGCCGAGCGCTATGCCCCGTCCGGCGGCAAGGGGTTCATGAAGTCCGACTCCGAGTTCTTCCATAGCGGCACCAGCGGCAAATGGGTGGGCAAGCTGACGGACAAGGAGCTGTCGGCATATGACGAAATCATGGACGCGCATCTGAGTCCAAAGGATCGGGCTTGGCTGGAGTTTGGATCTCAGGGACACTCGCCCGCCTGAGGCGCTGCCCAGCCCCCGGATTATCCACAACACCTCGCGTCCCCCTTCCCCCGAACCACATCCCCTGCCATAATGGCGAAAACCCAAGAACAAGAGCAGCAGCCATGCCCGAAGATTTTTTGACGCCGAGCGCGACCACCACCTATGACGCCTCCTCGATCGAGGTGCTTGAGGGGCTGGAGCCCGTGCGCAAACGCCCCGGCATGTATATCGGCGGCACCGATGAACGCGCGCTGCACCACTTGGTCGCCGAGATCCTCGACAACTCGATGGACGAGGCGGTGGCGGGGCACGCCAACCGGATCGAGGTGGAACTACACGAGGATTACGCCCTGACCGTGCGCGACAACGGACGCGGCATCCCGATCGACCCGCACCCGAAGTTTCCGGACAAATCCGCTTTGGAGGTCATCCTGTGCACCCTGCATGCGGGCGGCAAGTTCTCGGGCAAGGCGTATCAGACCTCGGGTGGTCTGCATGGCGTCGGTGCCTCGGTGGTCAACGCGCTGTCGGATTCCATGGTGGTGCAGGTGGCCCGCGACAAGCAGCTGTTTGAACAGCGCTTCTCGCGCGGTGTGCCGCTGGGACCGGTCGAAAAGGTCGGCGCGGCGCCCAACCGGCGCGGCACCACTGTCACCTTCCACGCCGATGCGGAAATCTTCGGCCATCACCGGTTCAAGCCCGCACGCCTGTTCAAGTCGATCCGCTCCAAGGCCTACCTGTTCTCGGGCGTCGAGATCCGCTGGAAATCGGCCATCGACGATGGCGAGACCCCGACCGAGGCCAGCTTTCACTTCCCCGGCGGCCTTTCCGATTACCTCAAGGAGACGATGAACGGCTCGTCCACCTATGCCGAGCAGCCCTTTGCCGGCACCGTGGACTTTCAGGAGAAATTCGGCACCCCCGGCAAGGTGGAATGGGCGATCAACTGGACGCCCTCGCGCGACGGGTTCATCCAGTCTTACTGTAACACCGTGCCCACGCCCGAGGGCGGCACCCATGTGGCCGGGTTCTGGGCGGCGATCCTCAAGGGGATCAAGGCGTATGGGGAACTGACCAACAACAAAAAGGCGGGCCAGATCACCCGCGACGACCTGATCACCGGGGGCTGCGCGCTGGTGTCGTGCTTTATTCGCGAGCCGGAATTCGTCGGCCAGACCAAGGACCGGCTGGCCACGGTCGAGGCACAGCGGCTGGTCGAGAACTCGGTCCGCGACCATTTCGACAACTGGCTGGCGGCGGATACCAAGTCGGCCGGAGCGATCCTGGATTTCCTCGTGCTGCGCGCCGAAGAACGGCTGCGGCGGCGTCAGGAAAAGGAAACCGCCCGCAAAAGCGCCACCAAGAAACTGCGCCTGCCCGGCAAGCTGGTGGACTGTTCCGCCACCAACCGCGACGGCACTGAGCTGTTCATTGTCGAGGGCGACAGCGCGGGCGGCTCGGCCAAGATGGCGCGCAACCGCAAGACGCAGGCGCTGCTGCCGCTGCGGGGCAAGATCCTGAACGTGCTGGGGGCGGCAAGTTCGAAACTGGGCTCGAACGCCGAGATCAACGACCTGACGCAAGCGCTGGGGGTCGGCCTTGGCACCAAGTTCAACATCGACGATCTGCGGTATGACAAGATCATCATCATGACCGACGCGGATGTGGACGGGGCGCATATCGCCTCGCTGCTGATGACGTTCTTCTTCACCCAGATGCGCCCGATGATCGACGCGGGCCACCTGTACCTGGCCTGCCCGCCGCTCTACCGCCTGACCCAAGGCGCCAAGCGCGTCTATTGCCTGGACGAGATGGAACGGGACGAGTGGCTTGAGAAAGGTCTGGGCGGCAAGGGCAAGATCGACGTCTCGCGCTTCAAGGGTCTGGGCGAGATGGACGCCAAGGACCTGAAAGAGACCACGATGGACCCCGCCTCGCGCAAGCTGATCCGGGTGACGATAGACGAGGACGAACCCGGCGAGACCGGCGATCTGGTCGAGCGGCTGATGGGGAAAAAGCCCGAACTGCGGTTCCAGTACATTCAGGAAAACGCGCGGTTTGTGGAGGAGTTGGATGTTTGAGGAGTGAAGAAATTCTCCATTTCCCAAAAACTGAAGTTTTTAGAGAATCCTGTTGCACTCAGCAAAAAATGGCCTTGGCTGTATTGGAGAATATACAACTTTTCTTGGAAAGATTACTTCTGGATTTTCGATAACAAACTGTCGAAGGCGTCTATCTTGGCTTCTGCCGCTGGATACCTACTGTACCTAAACGACATACTTATTCACAATGGGTTTGGATTCGAAGGAATTACGAACAACTTCACATCTGTTTTTGGACTGGATACTAGACAAAAACTATCTCTTATCTACTTTGGGTTAATCCTTATCTCCTTGAGCCGGCTTTTATTCCTCTGGCGCCGCCCGAATTCGATAAGGTTAGGGCCAGACCTATCAAGCTGGGTCATACACGGTCTGCGTGAATTTACTTTCTATGATTTCAACGAACTACACGGTGATATAACATACAACACGCATCGAACCCTGTACGGAAAATACTATACCGACGATTGGGAAGCGTTTGTAGAGGACGCCCGATGGGAGCAAAGTGGGAAAACTAGCGAACTAAGCCCTGCTCAGAAAAAACGAAGCAGAAGTAATGTCGATTTTTCCACTGCGAAGGCCAAACACGAAGACTTATTGAGATCTATTTTGATCGATAGGTATTACGAATACTCTGCAAGGAATAAAATTTCCCTTCTAGCTGCTTTGGCATTAGCTACAATCGGTTACATAATGTTTCTATTGCCAAATTTTGATTTGCTTTTGACCGTGGTTCGTAGTCACATCTCGTAGCAAGCTGTAGGGTGGGTTTCCAACCCACCACTGCTCCCCCAAAACCCGCGCACAAGCGTGGGATGAGTGCTCACACCCATCATTCGTAAATCCGCCGGCGGGCGATGGGTTAAAACCCATCCTACCCCAAACACGAACCTCGCGCCCGGCCAGAGAGTGGGCGCGTGCATGATGCCTTGCACCCTGCATTGGGTTGGATGGGGCGAGGCATTCCCACAAACCGTAGCAAGCGTAGGATGGGTGCTCGCACCCATCATTCAGAATTCTCTGTGACGCAGCGATGGGTGTAAACACCCATCCTACCTCAACCGCAAACCTCGCGCCCCGGCCCGAGGGTGCCTGCGGAACGCGCCCGCGTCGTGCCGCAGGCACGCCTGCGGCGTGACGGGGTGGGGCGAGCGCGTGCATGATGCTTCGCATCATGCATTGGATTGGATAGGGCGCGGCGTTTCCACGAACCGCAGGGCGGGCTTCAGCCCGCCACCCCTCCAACAAACAGGACCACGAAAACCGCCCCACACCTCGCTCACCACACGCCAAAAAACATTTTGTACAAAACAAACAAACCCCGCCCCGGAGCCGGTACAAGACGAACAAAACACCGCAACCCTACAACTTCGTGAGGACGGTTGCCTGAGCCCCCTGCCCCCGTAAACTCCCTCACATGACGTTCATTGCCGATAACCAGTTGCCGCTGCTGATCCTGTTCTTTCTGATCGGATCGGTCGGCACCGCGTTCCTGTTCCGCAAACCCGCCGGGCACCGGGCGTGGAAGCTGGCGGATCTGGTCTGGGTCGTGCTGGGCGGCATCGGCGCTTTAGTTGCTGTTTTAGCTGGACTTTATACCGCCGACAGCTCGCGCCTCGACCGGCAGATCGACGTGGCCTATGCCGCCAGCCTCGCCTTTGACCGCGACGCCGCGCGGTTCCGGCTGCGGTTCTGCGATCCGGCCTATGATCCCGATACCGCTGTTCTGTGCGAAAAGGTCGAGTTCCTGTCCGCCTCGACCGCCAGCAATTCCGAGCTGCCGCTGTTCATCGCCGTCACCAACGAGGTGGCGCCGCTGCAGGGGCTGAATTTCCTGTTCGGCGGGTCGGACAAGGACGACATGGACGAGATGCGCGAGAAGGTGGCGCAGGCGGATGCGTTCGAGATCGACCAGTTCCTGGTCTTCACGTCGCTGGACGAACCCACCCAGGCCGCCATCGACAACCTGCGCCGCAAGGTGCCCGCGATTGCAGGGGATTACCTGATCATCGCGCAGAGCTATGACGATCTCGTCGAGCAGGTCGGCAAGCTCAAGGATGAGTGGGAGTATCTGCAGGACAACGCCGAGATCCTGCTGTTGCAGATCATCGCCCTGTGTCTGGTCAGCTTCGCGGCGCCGTTCCGGCTGGGCAAATCGATTGTCGAACTGCGGGCGAGCCGGGGCGCCGCCCCCACGCCGCGCCGGGGTCAGGGGAAGCGGGCCAAGTAGAACGGTTATCTCGGCTCTGGTCTTGGGGCCATGATCTCCTATATCACGGGGTCCGAACAGATCATGAGGACCGCCCATGCCCACCCGCCGCATCCTGCGCCTGACCGGCAAAGACACCGAGGATTTCCTGCAGGGGCTGGTCACCAATGACATCGCCCGGCTGGAACAGGGGCTGGTCTATGCGGCGCTGCTGACGCCGCAAGGCAAGTATATCGCCGATTTCTTCTTGGCCCGGGATGGTGACGGGGTGCTGCTGGATGTGGCCGAGGATCTGGCCGACATGCTGGTCAAACGGCTGGGCATGTACAAGCTGCGCGCTGACGTGACGATTGCCGAGAGCGGGTTGCAGGTGCAGCGCGGCACCGGTCCCGCCCCCGAGGGTGCGCTGCCCGACCCGCGGCACGCGGATATGGGCTGGCGGGCCTACACCGAAGCGCCCGAGAGCGACGATGGCAGCGACTGGGATGCGATCCGGGTGGCTCATTGCATCCCTGAAAGCGGGATCGAGTTGACGCCCGACAGCTATGTTCTGGAATCCGGGTTCGAGACGCTAAACGGGGTGGATTTCAAGAAGGGCTGTTACGTCGGTCAGGAGGTCACGGCGCGCATGAAACACAAGACCGAGCTGCGCAAGGGGCTGCGGGTGGTCGAGATCGACGGCAGTGCACCTGTCGGGGCCGAGATCAAGGCGGATGGCAAAGTCGCAGGCACGCTCTTTACCCAATCCGGCGGGCGGGGCATCGCCTATCTGCGGCTGGACCGGGCGAAGGGGGAGATGCAGGCGGGTGAGACTTCCGTGCGCTTGCCCTAAACGGGCTGTGGCCATTGGGGCACGACGCGGCCCCGGCGGGGCCTGCACGGTTTGAACTCCGGGCGCGGCCGCCCCAGACTTGCGCCATCCACTGGACCGGGATGCGCTCATGTTTCAACTCTATGCCGCAATCTGGCGCGTCAGCGCCGGGCGTCAGGTCGTCCTGATTGTGCTCTCCATCGCCATCGCCGCGCTGGCCGCAGCCCCGCTGGAGTTTCAGCGCAATATCATCAACCTGCTGACCAAAGGCGGGCTGGATACCGCGCAGCTCTATCTATTAGGCGCGGGCATGATGGCGGTGATCGGGCTGAGTTTGGGTCTGAAATGGCTGCTGGGCTTTCGCAGCGGCACGCTGGGCGAGGATGTGATCCGCCTGATCCGGCAGCGGCTGCTGACCCGGGCGGTGGATGCAGATGAAAGCGGAGAAGACGTGCGCCGAGGCACGCTGACCACCGCCGTCTCGGCCGAGGCCGAGGAGCTTGGCAAATTCGCCGGTGCCGCCTTTTCCGAGCCGGTGGTGCAGATCGGCACGCTGATCAGCGTGATCGGCTATATCTCATCGACCCAGCCGGGGCTGGGCCTGATCGCGCTGTCGATGATCCTGCCGCAGATCGCCATCGTCCTGATCTCGCAGCGCAAGGTGAACGTTTTTGTGGCCGAGCGGGTGCGGGTTCTGAGAGCCGCCACCGACCGGCTGACGGCAGAGCAGATCGAGGCGGTGACGCGCGAGGTGACCGACCGGTTCGACGCCATATTCGAGACGCGACGGCAGATGTTTCTATGGAAGCTGTCGGCCAAATTCCTGCTCAGCATGATCAACGGCGCGGGCACGGTTGCGGTGCTGATGCTGGGCGGCTGGCTGGTGCTGAACGGGCGCACGGATGTCGGCACCGTGGTGGCCGCGACCAGCGGTCTGGCACGCATTCAGGGGCCGACGGCGTTCCTGATCGCCTTCTACCGGCAAGTCAGCGCCAACCGGATCAAATATGAACTGCTGCTTGAGATTTTCGGACCTGCCGCCACCAGGCAGCGGGCATAGTTTCTGCCCCGGTTTTCATGAAGAAAGCCGCCCCGGGCGGAGCGGCCTCAGATCTCGGATCAAGCGCCGTGTTCCGGAACGCAACGTCATGCGCGTTCGGAGTATTCCATGGTTTCGGTGTTCACCACGATCATCTCGTCCTGCCCGATGAAGGGCGGCACCATGACCTTGACGCCGTTGTCGAGAATCGCCGGCTTGAACGAATTGGCCGCGGTCTGGCCTTTGACCACCGGCTCGGTCTCGACGATCTTGCAGGTGACTTTCTGGGGCAGCGTGGCGTTCAGCGCCTCGGCCTCGTAGAACTCGACCACGATGGTCATGCCGTCCTGCAGAAACGGGCGGCGATCGCCCAAGAGATCGGCCGGCAGTTCGATCTGTTCGTAGGTCTCGGTGTCCATGAAGACCAGCATCCCGTCATTTTCATAGAGGAACTGCTGATCCTTCTGTTCCAGCCGCACCCGCTCGACCTTGTCCGCCGAGCGGAAACGTTCGTTCAGCTTGGACCCGTTGCGCAGGTTGCGCAGCTCGACCTGGGCAAAAGCGCCGCCCTTTCCGGGTTTTACGTGGTCAACCTTCACCGCGGCCCACAGGCCATCGTTATGCTCCAGAACATTGCCTGGGCGAATCTCGTTCCCGTTGATCTTGGGCATGACATTATTCCTTCACACATGGTTGATGCACCAATCGTTGCCCCTATATCTGGCGTGACCGATGCTGGCAAGACAACGACACCTAGTGCTGCACGTGCAGCAAGCTATGCAAAATTTGCAACACAATTATGCATTTCTACTGTATCCGAATCGAGCCGGATCGGTCATAAGGATCGCCACGCCGAAAATTGCAAGAGCAAGAACAACAAGGAAGACGAGATGAGAGATTTCGTTGACGGCACCGCCTTTAACAACGAGCAGGGCAACCGCGCTCGCAAGCTGTTTGCGGCTGTTGTGCTGGCCGCATTGGATGATGCCATTGCGGACGACAAGAAATACGGCAACGGGCCCGAGCAGATCGCCCGTTGGGCACGTTCGCGTGATGGGCGCGAAGTGCTGAGCTGCGCCGGTATCGACCCCAATGAGCGGGTCGTGAGCGGCCTGATGGAATTCGTGGGCCGCGGGGTGCGGACCTCGGTCGCGCTGTCGCGCGAGGAAAGCGAACGGCGCAACGCCGCGCAACAGGCCGAAGCCGCCTGAACCAGCCTACCTTGGATTGGAAAAACGCGCTCCCAGAACGGGAGCGTGTTTTTTTGAGCCCTCAGAAATACAGGATCCACTGACGGGCCACCCATAGCTCGGCTGCCAGCAGCGCGCCAAAGCCCAACCTGCCCCAGAGGCCGATCCCCTTGCGCCAGAGAACAGTGTAGGCCGCCAGACAGGCCAGCGCCGCCACCGGCGCGATCCACAAGGCGTGATGCGTTCGGTCCCAATAGCTGAGCGGGCTGTCAAACACCCAGTCCGACAGCGGCCAGAAATGCGGCCTGCCATCGCCGGCATGCAGCACGAAATCGGTGGCCAGATGCAAAAGCCCGGCGCTTGCAAACGCCATCATCGGCGCCCAGCCCAGCCGGATCGCCACCAGCAGAACCGCTCCCCACAGCAGGAACGAGTTGTCGATGGCAAAGACGGTTTGCCAGGCGGACGAAAAGTACAACCTGTCGAACACCACCTGCTCGGGGATGTTCAGGACATACAGCGACGTGCCCGCCATCAGATAGAGCGACAGGTCCGGTAGCAGCGCCCCGGCCAGCGCAGCTGCCATGGTGCGCCGCTCGCCGGGCGCACCAAAGGCGGCGGCGCCGATCAAAAGATGCGCGGGCGTGTTCACCGGCCTTTTCCTTTGTCCCCAAATCGGGTCATCTGCGCCTCAGCATAGGAGGCAGGCCATGGTTCGGTCCATCATGATTCAGGGCACCGGCAGCAATGTCGGCAAGTCGGTTCTGGTCGCCGGTCTGGCGCGGGCCTACACCCGGCGCGGGCTGCGGGTGGCACCGTTCAAGCCGCAGAACATGTCGAACAACGCCGCCGTGACCGAAAACGGCGGCGAGATCGGGCGGGCGCAGGCGCTGCAGGCGCGCGCCGCCATGCGGCCCACCCATACGGATATGAACCCGATCCTGCTCAAGCCCGAGACCGATACCGGCGCGCAGATCATCGTGCAGGGCCAGCGGGCGGGCACGATGAAGGCGGGCGATTACCGCAAGCACAAGTCCAAGCTTCTGGGGGCGGCGCTGGACAGTTTCGACCGGCTGTGCGCCGATGCCGATCTGGTGCTGATCGAGGGCGCGGGCAGCCCGGCCGAGACCAATCTGCGCCAGGGCGACATCGCCAATATGGGCTTTGCCTGCGCGGCAGGTGTGCCGGTGGTGCTGGTGGGTGACATTCACCGGGGCGGCGTGATCGCACAGCTGGTGGGCACGCAGGCGGTGCTGGACCCGGATGATCTGGCGACGATCCGGGGCTTTGCAGTGAACCGGTTCAAGGGCGACGTGTCGCTGTTCGACGAGGGCCGTGACGATATCGCCGCCCGCACCGGCTGGCCCTGTCTGGGCGTGGTGCCGTGGTTCAACGACGCCTGGCGCCTGCCCGCCGAGGACATGATGGACATCCGCTCGCACGCAGGCGGCGCCTGCAAGGTGGCAGTGCCGCAATTGGAGCGGATGGCGAATTTCGACGATCTCGATCCGCTGGCCGCCGAGCCCGGACTTACGGTCGAGGTCATCCCCGCTGGTCGCCCCTTGCCCGGAGATGCCGATCTGGTACTGCTGCCCGGCAGCAAATCCACCATCGGCGATCTGGCCTATTTTCGGGCGCAGGGCTGGGATATCGACCTCTATGCCCATGTGCGGCGTGGCGGGCACGTTCTGGGTCTATGTGGCGGTTATCAGATGCTGGGTCGGACCATCGCCGACCCTGACGGGGTGGATGGCCGCCCCGGCACGGTCAACGGTCTGGGCCTGCTCGATGTAGAGACGGTCATGGCCGGGCAAAAGCAGGTCACGCTGCGCGCGGCCAAGGCCCTGCCCGGTGGCGAGCCGGTCGCGGGCTATGAGATCCATATGGGCCGGACCGAGGGGCCGGATTGCGCGCGCGCATGGCTCGAGGTCGAGGGGCGGCCCGAAGGTGCGGCCAGTGCCGACGGCCGTATCAGGGGCAGCTACCTGCACGGGCTCTTCGCCTCGGATGCCTTCCGCACCAGCTATCTGGCGGGGCTGGGTGTCGCGTCAGATGTGGCCTATGAGGACGGTGTGGACCGGACGCTGGACGCGCTGGCGGATCATCTTGAGCAGCATATGGATCTGGACCTGCTGCTGTCACTGGCAGAAAAACCCAAAAGCGGCACCCGGATGTGACTCCGGCGTGCCGCTGTGATTTCTGAACTGCGCTTTGGGCGCGGCTAGCGTGCTATTCCAGTTCCTTCGCCGTCAGCGCGCGGTGAACCTCACGCCGGACCAGTTTGCGCACATTGCGGGTGATGCGCTCACCCAGCGCCCCCTGCAGCTCCTGACGGACGATATCGGCCACCATCAGGCGTAGAGTTTCCTCGTCCAGCACCGCCTCTTCTGCCGGTGCAGGGCTGGCTGCAGTTTCGCTGGTGTCCTCAGCTTCCGCAGGCTCAACAACGGGGTCAGCCTGCGCCTCGATCACCTCGGGCTCATCGCTCTGAACCTGCTCGGGCTCATCCGTCAGCTCGGGCATCAGGTCGGCCACCGGTTCTGCCATACTGGCCTCAAGCTCGGCGCGGATTTCAGCCTCAAGCTTGGCGGCCATGTCGCCGTCCTGCCAATTCAGGCTGCGGGTCCAGGTTCCGGAATAGTCATCGTCGCTTTCGCCATCCGGTTCCCACTGATCCTCGGTCTGGGCAATCGCGGCTTCCAGCGCTTCGATCTTGGCACTGAGGCTGTCGGCCAGATGCTTCTGGCTGAGTTCGATCGCGGGTTCAGGTTGCCAGCCTGCGTCTTCGGCGGTCTCTTCCGCCTCCGCCGCGGGTTTGATTTCCAGCGGAGAATTGGCGGGCGTGACGTCCCGCCCTTCGATCCAGACCGCATCCACCGGGCGCAACAGCATCGGCTTGGACAGGTCCATGTCAAACGCCCGGCCCGTCTCCTTGTCCTCGGCGTTCGCGACCGCCTTCCCCGGCACATCGCGGTCCGCCAGATTGGCGGCGCAATGCGGGTTGGCATCGGCTGGCGTAGCAATACGCAGCGCCGGGGTCAGGATCAGACGATCCGGCTTTTGCTGTGGGGTCCGGGGCGCGGGGCGCAGTTCCTTGCGGCCCTCTTCGCTGACCAGACGGCGAATCGAGGACAACACATCCTCGATCTCAACTTGTGCGACAGGTTCTGACATCATTTTTTCTACCACTCTTGCCCTCGGGTTTGAGTGTAGCGAATGTCAGGCCACCTCACAACAGATAGTATGGCAATTCACTGTTTCCCCAATGCCTTGAGGACCCGATCCAGATCTCGGCTCTGTTTGCTGACCTGCGCCGGGGCGCCCTTGACCAGGTTGTAATAGAGCGTGGGATCATAGATTTGCACCGCCAGACCCAGCCGTTCGGCGGTCAGCAGACCCTGCGCCTGCAGCACCTGATAGGCGGCAAGAGATCGCTCGGTACGGGCGGAAACCTGCGCGAGCTGCGCATCCAGCAGGTCCTGCTCAGCCGTCAGCACGTCCAGCGTGGTGCGCGCGCCCAGCGTCGCCTCTTCGCGGATGCCGTCAAAGGCTACCTGCGCCGCCCGGACACGCTCGTTCGAGGCGGTCAGGCTGGCATTGGCGGTCTGAAACCGTACATAAGCGTCGTTGACGCCTTGCCGGATGTCCTTCTGCACGTTCAGCAGGTTCGAGCGCGAGGCGTCGCGGGTGGCCATCGCCCGGCGCACGACAGCGGCCAGGCGGCCACCAGCATAAATCGGCTGGCTGTAGATCAGCGCTCCGCTGGCCGTGTTGCTATTGTCGTCGTTGCGGAAGTTCTCTGTGATGCCCACATCGGCCTGGAACCGGACCGTGGGGCCCAATCCGGCGCGCTGCTGCTCGACGGTCAGGTCCAGCGCCCGCACCTGATGCTGCGCAGACAGGATCGACGGGTGGTTGCGATTGGCCAGGTTCACAGCATCCCCCAGCGAGCGGGGCTGCTGCGGCAGGCGCGGCTGACCGGCGGTGCGGCCCGGCTGACGGCCCACGGCGTTGACATATTCGGCCTGCGCGGTGCTCAGCGCGCCTTGCGCATCGGCCAGGTTGGCCCGCGCATTGGCCAGACGCGACTCCGACAGGGCCACGTCGGTGCGGGTGACCTCACCCACCTCGAACCGGTCCTGCGAGGCGCGCAGTTCCTCGCCCAGAAGGCGCACGTTGTTCTGACGGATGGCGACGGTTTCTTCCTGCAGCAGAACACCGAGATAGGCCGTCACCGCCCGGAACAGCACCTGCTGTTCGATCTGTATCAGCGTCTGCCGAGTGGCCAGAACCGTCTCTTGCGCCGATTGCTTGCCCAGGAGCGAGGCGCCGCCATCGTAGATCAACTGCTGCAGGGTCAGCCCGGTGAAAAAGGTCGCAGGCTCGTTGTCGGTGACCAGAGCGCCGGTGCGGGTCCGGTTGTAGTCCTGCTGAATGCGCGCGGTCCAATCGATGATCGGGCGCAGCGCCGACAGCGCAATCGCCACATCTTCGTCAGCGGCGCGCAGCAGCGCCCTGTTCTGCTCCAGCAGCCCGCTGGTGTTATACGCCCCGATCAGGGCGTCCGTCAGATTGTCCGCCCAGCCCTGGCGTGGTGCCAGCACGGCCAGCGAAACCCCGGCGGTGAGAACCAGCATTCTGGTCAGTTTTCCACGAACCACTCTGCGCATCGCGTGCCTCATAAAATTTTTTAATTGCTCTGCGCACAGTTTGCGCGTTTGCGCAGGTCATGGCAAGGCAACGGAAAGTTCTGGCTGTGAACTATAGCGCAAATGCACGTGCACCGGTGAATCCGGGCAACACCGGGGCGCCCGCATTGAACGCATAGCGCCAGGTTACGCGTCCCGCGGCCTTGTGGCCGATGCGCACGGTGCCCAGGTCGCCTTCCATGAACACGCAGGCAATCCGGCCGTGATCCTTGAGCTGATCCAGCAGCGCCTGCGGCACCTCTTCGACCCCGCCCTGCACCATGATCACGTCATAGGGCCCGTGCTCTGCGGCGCCCTCGGCCAGCGGGCCGGTATGCACGACCGCATTGTCGGCGCCCGCGTCCATCAGCAGCGTCTGCGCCTCTTCGGCCAGTTGCTCATCCTCTTCCACAGCAACGACAAGCTGCGCCATGCGCGCGGTCACGGCGGTCGAATAGCCCAGCGCCGGGGCCACATCCAACACCATCTCATCCTTGGAAATGTTCAGCGCGTCCAGTATCTTGGCCAGCGTGCGAGGCTCGAGCAGACAGCGCCCCTCGCCCAGATCCATCAGATCGCCGGCATAGGCCGCTTCGCGCTGCGCATCGGGCACGAACTGTTCCCGCGCAACCGTCAGCATCGCGTCGATGATGGGAAACTTGGTCACGTCGGAAGGCCGGATCTGGGTGTCGACCATCATGCGGCGCCGGGCTGCGAAATCTGTCATCTCATCGCTCTTCATTTCCGTGTGTCACCCGGCTTTTGCCACATCCCCGCGACACCGGCAACGTCCCATCGCGCGAAAAGGCGTCGCGGGTCCGGGCCGCGCGGGTAATTCGCGCAATTCGCATGAATTTCGAGGTGTCCCCTCTGGACGCCGCTCCGGAAAGTTGGTAGAACCCGATGCACACCACGGCAAGTGCTTGATTTCACTTGATAAGGCGAGTTGGCGGAGTGGTGACGCAGCGGATTGCAAATCCGTGTACACCGGTTCGATTCCGGTACTCGCCTCCATTCACAACCAAGTCAAAGACTTAGCGCCGGGGCACACAGGTGCGGCACAAAGCCCATGGTGCTGTCGACTTACACAGGCCGTGCCAGCACTTGGACTGCCGGTGCTCAGTAGTGCGGCGGGCGCTCGTCTCCGAGCACCACTCCGCCTGTGCCTTCCTGTTCCCGGGCCGCCTCGCGCTGCATCAGCATCTCGACCTTCCGGGTGAGCCGGTCGATCTCGTCCTGCTGCCGTGCCGTTTCCGCGCTCAACTCATCCACCGTTTTGGTCAGATGGGCGATCTGTTCCTCAAGATGCTGCATGGGCGCGTCTCCTGATCTATGCGTGCCAGCGTCATACATGCGCAACGTCACGCTTGCCAGCCCTGCCTGGGGCGCCGAGGCTGAGTGCAAGGGAGGAGACCATGACCGTCATCACCGAGCGCCGGGACGGGATAACGACCGTCACCATCAACCGCCCCGAAACCCGCAACGCGGTGGACCCGGCCATGGCGCGGGCGCTTTACGAGGTCTTTCTGGCCTTTGAGGCGGATGAAACCCAGCGCGTTGCCATCCTGACCGGCGCGGACGGTTATTTCTGCGCGGGCTTCGATCTGAAGGCGGCGGGCTCGGGCGCGTCGGACGGCTGGCTGGCGGGGCTTGGCTTGCCCGAGAACTGGTCAGATCCGATCTCCGATCCGCTTCCCGGACCGATGGGACCCACGCGGCTGATGCTGTCCAAACCGGTGATCGCCGCAATCGAGGGGCCCGCGGTGGCGGGTGGGATGGAACTGGCGGCGTGGTGCGATCTGCGGGTGATGGCCGAGGGGGCGGTCACCGGCGTCTTCTGCCGCCGCTGGGGCGTGCCGCTGATCGATGGCGGCACCGTGCGGCTGCCGGGCATTCTGGGACAGGGCCGAACCAATGATCTGATCCTCACCGGGCGCCCCGTCGAAACGGATGAGGCGCTGTCCCTGGGGTTTGCCAATCGCGTTTGTCCCAAGGGGGCGGCGCTGGCCAGCGCAACCGCTCTGGCGCGCGAATTGACGCGTTTTCCGCAGGCCTGCATGCTTGCCGACCACCTGTCGGCCCGCATGCCGCCCGAGACGCTGGCTGCCGCGCTGCGCCGCGAATGGCAATCCGCCGCCGCCTTTGTCGCCGAGGGCCGTGCAGGTGCGGCGCGGTTTGCGGCCGGGAAAGGACGCGGCGGGGATTTCTCGGATATCTGAGTCATCTCCGAGCCGCCCTGTCCGGCCATGCGTATTTTTGGCAAGAAGAAGCGAGAGGGTGCGCGTTCTTCTTCCTGTTCACAAATTTGGCGGCCGGAAGTGCGTGTATCTCAGGCGGTTGCGACCCTCGCAGCCTTGCCCCTGCGCGGGCCTTCGGCTAGACCCCGCCCCGACTGCAATCCCCTGAGGACGCCCATCATGGCCAAGCCCAAGAAACAGCCCCGCCCCAAGGCGATCACGCCAAAAGGGTTCCGTGACTATTTCGGCTCGGAAGTCACGCAGCGCACCGAGATGCTGCGGACCATTGCTGGCGTCTATCATCGTTACGGGTTCGATGCCTTGGAGAGCAGCGCGGTCGAGACCGTCGAGGCGCTGGGCAAGTTCCTGCCGGATGTGGACCGCCCGAATGAGGGGGTCTTTGCCTGGCAGGAGTTCGACGAGGGCGGCAACGGCGACTGGATGGCGCTGCGCTATGACCTGACTGCGCCTCTGGCCCGGGTTTACGCACAGCACCGCAACGACCTGCCTACGCCCTATCGGCGCTATGCGATGGGTCCGGTCTGGCGCAACGAAAAGCCGGGGCCGGGGCGGTATCGTCAGTTCTATCAGTGCGATGCGGACACCGTTGGTACCGCTTCGATGGCCGCCGATGCCGAGATTTGCGCCATGCTCAGCGACACGTTGGAGACCGTTGGCATCCCGCGCGGCGACTATCTGGTGCGCGTCAATAACCGCAAAGTGCTGAACGGTGTGCTTGAGGCGATGGGGCTGGGTGAAGACCAAACGGCCCGCGACAACGTGCTGCGCACCATCGACAAGTTCGACAAGGTAGGTGAGCAAGGCGTGCGCGAGCTGCTGACCAAAGGGCGCTTGGATGCCTCGGGTGCGTTCATCGACGGTGTGGGGCTGAGCGAGGATCAGGCCGAGCCGGTCATCGCTTTCCTGACCTCCAAGGCTGCCGATACTGCCGGAACGCTAGCCAATTTGCGCGCCGCTGTGGGCGACAACAAGACCGGTGCTGACGGCATTGCCGAGCTGGAACACATCGGAGAACTGCTCGACGCAGGCGGCTACGGTGCGGATCGGATCGAGATCGACCCCTCGGTCGTGCGCGGTCTCGGGTACTACACCGGCCCGGTCTATGAGGCTGAACTGACCTTTGAAATCTTCGACGAAAAGGGGCGCAAGCGCCAGTTTGGCTCGGTTGCGGGCGGTGGACGCTATGACGATCTGGTCAAGCGCTTCACCGGACAGGAAGTGCCCGCGACCGGTATCTCCATCGGTGTCGACCGTCTGCTCGCCGCGCTGCGCGAGAAGGGCCGCGTTCGGGCCGTTGAACATGGCCCCGTCGTCGTCACCGTCATGGATCGCGACCGTATGGCCGATTATCAGGCGATGGTGGCCGAGCTGCGCAATGCGGGCATCCGGGCCGAGGTTTATCTGGGAAATCCCAAGAACTTCGGCAACCAGCTCAAATATGCCGACCGCCGCAACTCTCCGGTCGCTATCATCGAAGGCGGGGACGAAAAGGCCAAGGGGATCGTGCAGATCAAGGACCTGATCCTTGGCGCAAAGATCGCCGAGAGCGCCACGCTGGAAGAGTGGAAGGAACGCCCCAGCCAGTTCGAAGTGCCGCGCGGCGATCTGGTGGCCAAGGTGCGGGAGATCCTCGCCTCGCAAAGCGGGCAAGGCTGATGCCCAGCCGCGCCCAGACGCTGGAGCGGGCCGCCCGCCTGCGGAGCTATTTCGAGGCCGCCGGGGCCGAGCCGGTGGAAACGCCGGTCCTGCAGCCGGCGGAAACCCTGCTGGACCTTTACGGCGAGGATATCCGGGGCCGCGCCTATGTGACCTCGGACGCGCTGAGGGGCGAGCAGATGCTGCGCCCGGACTACACGGTGCCGGTGGTGCAGAAACATATGGAGTATGGCGCCGAACCTGCCCGCTATACCTATGCGGGCGAGGTGTTCCGGCGGCAGGAGCACGACCCGGACCGGGCCAACGAGTATATCCAGGTGGGATACGAGGTCTTTGACCGCGAAAACCCCGCCGCCGCCGATGCCGAGGTGTTTGCCCTGATTGCCGAGGCCCTGAACGGGCTGCATCTGCGCGCCGCGACCGGGGATATCGGCATCCTGATGGATGCGGTGCGGGGGCTGAACACCACCGACCGCCGCAAGACTGCGCTGATGCGCCATATCTGGCGCCCGCGCCGGTTCCGGGCGTTGCTCGACCGGTTTGCGGGGCGCGCGCCGGTGCCGCCAACCCG
The DNA here is from genome assembly GCF_040830605.1 of Ruegeria sp. GTDB lineage: Bacteria > Pseudomonadota > Alphaproteobacteria > Rhodobacterales > Rhodobacteraceae > Ruegeria. Next base: position 714,970 of record NZ_JBFOMD010000001.1, on the reverse strand, counting down.
GGCCGCGCTGCTTGAGGCCGCCGAGCCCCTGGCAGGCGATATGCCAAAGATCGGCAAGCGTACCGGCGCCGAGATTGCCGACCGCATCGACGCCCTGCGCGCCGATGCCCAGGCCGCGCCGATTTCCGACAACGAGTTGGTGGGGCTGGAGACATTGCTGGCCGTGCGCGAGACCATGCCCTTTGCATTGGAGCAACTGCGCGACGTGGCCGTCGATCTGCCGCAGATCACCCCGGCGCTCGACCGGCTCGAGGCGCGGATCGAGGCGCTGAAGGCGCGCGGGGTGGATGTTGCGGGGCTCGATTTCGAGGCCTCTTATGGCCGCACCTCGATGGAATACTATGACGGCTTCGTCTTTGGCTTTTACCCCGAAACCCGGCCGGACCTGCCCCCCATCGCCACCGGCGGGCGTTATGACGCGCTGACCCGGCAACTGGGCAACGGCGCCGAGATCCCGGCCATCGGCGGCGTGCTGCGCCCCGGCCTGATGCTCGAGCTTGAGGAGGGTGCGCAATGAGCCTGAAGCTGGGTGTGCCCTCGAAAGGGCGGCTGATGGAAAAGACCTTTGCCTGGTTCGAAAAGCGGGGCATCACGCTCAGCCGGACCGGGTCGGACCGCGAATATGCGGGTCGGGTGGACGGCATCGACGGCATGTCTCTGGTGCTGTTGTCGGCCGGAGAGATCCCGCGCGAACTGGCCGCCGGGCGCATCCATCTGGGCGTGACCGGCACCGATCTGGTGCATGAGAAACTGCCGCGCTGGGAACAGCAGGTGGAACAGGTGGCGCCGCTGGGGTTCGGTCAGGCCGATCTGATCGTCGCGGTACCGGCCTGCTGGGTCGATGTGGATACGCTCGACGATCTGGACGCGGCCTCGGCAGCGTTCAGAGCGCGACATAGCCACCGGTTGCGGATCGCGACCAAGTACCACCGGCTGGTGCGTGAATTTCTGACCGACAGCGGGGTTGCCGATTATGCGCTGGTCGACAGCCAAGGCGCGACCGAAGGCACGGTCAAGAACGAAACCGCCGAGGCGATTGCCGATATCACGTCGACCGGCGAGACGCTCAGGGCCAATCACCTCAAGATCCTTGAAGACGGGCTGATCCTGCGCTCGCAGGCGACGCTGTGGCGCAGCCGCGTGGCGCGCTGCGCGGACGCGGATAAAACTGTCCTGGACGACCTGCTGGACCGGCTGCACCGGGCGGCCTGAGCCCCCTCATTTGTCATGATCGGGGCGCATCTGATAAGGTGCGCCTTTGTTTACGTGTATTTCATGACGAATGGAGAATGCTGTGGCCGGCAAGACAAAGATCAGTATCGATGTGTCCTTTGACAAGAAGGTCAAACTGAGCCACGTGGCAAGCGGTAAGTTGCAGAAAGAGAAAGACGGTCTGAAAACCACCAAGACCCTGGGGGTGACCAAGCCCTCGGCTGCCGTTGAATCCCCGGTGCTGCATTGGGACGAGGTCACGGACCCTATCAACAAAACCAAGACGCTGGCCATCAAGGAGGTCAGCGCCAAGGTCGTCTACAGCACACGGGTCTGGATCGACAAGGCAATCGACAAGAAACACGACTGCTACAAGCACGTGTTCGAACACGAGAAACGCCATGTCAAAGTGTGGCAGGCCGGCGTCAAGAAATACGCCAAGGACATCATCAAGGCGGTTGACGCGGCGACGACGCCCAAACTGAGCAAACCGGTTGAGGTCAAGGACAAGGGCGCCGCCAAGGTGCGGGATGAGGCCTTTAAGCGGATCGACAAGGCGCTGGCGGATGCGGTGCAGAAATACGGCAAGAAGATCGGCGACGAATCCAAGAAAAAGATCGACACGTCGTCGGAGCGCAAGAAAACCAACGCGATCTGCGCCGATTACCTGAAATAAGCCGATTGTTCGTTAGCTGCGACTAGAGAACGCCGATCTCGGCCAGCGCCCGGTTCAGATCGTCCGGCAGTGCGTCGTCCTGTACCCGGGTTTTGGGCAGATCGGGCGGGGTGTCCTCGGGTTTCAGATAGCGCCAGCCCTGGAAAGGCCGCTTTTGTGCGCTCTGAGTGCGGTGCAGTTCGGGGTCGAGCACGATGGCGCAGCGGCGGATGCCGTCCTGTCCGATCACCTCGTCCAGCCGCAAGATGCGCTGGCGGCACTGCACCAGCCCCTTGATCACCCAGTAGATCGAGCCACCGTTGAGAATCTCGGCCTCGCGCTTGGGCCACATCCGGGTGACGTGGCGCGGCAGGCCATCCTCGGCCTGGGCGGCACGGGCGCACTGCCAGTCGGCCAGCGTATCGACGCTTTCCGAGCCGACCGAAAGTTTTATGAGGTTCACATACTTATCCACAACTCCCCCACAGAGTCGTCCAGAGGCCTGACTTGATATTGTAGCTCACAGACAGCTTTCATCAACCTATTGTGGTGAACTCGGCGTCAGGTTTAATCTGAGTACCACTGTCGGCAAATCACGAATCACCAGTAGCAGCGCCGAGAAAAAAGTTTTGGTGCTTTAGATGCTCAAGACGTTTCGTGGAATTGGTGCCCCGACTTTGTCGAGGCACCAATCTTTGGGGGATGGCATGGTGCGGGGTACGGCTTCTCATCCACAGCCCCGAGGGTTCGAGCCCCTCCATCTCCACCGCCTATCAACAGCATATCCCGCTGATGATAGAGATCGAACTAGTGTGCCAAGGGCATTTGTAGCGGTCAATCAGAATTGTACTATTTTTTTTTGGCTGGCAAGGTGCCTTTGTTGTCATATATAGTTGAGGTTCGATTGACTGCCACCACCTATAGAGTTGTAGCATGAGCCGCTTTGCCGCCCCCATTGCCGAGCAGATCTGGGACATGAAGTACCGCTTCAAACAGGCGGACGGCACGCCCATCGACCAGACTGTCGAGGACACCTGGCGGCGCATCGCCCGTGATCTGGCGAAGGTCGAAGATGATCCAACGCATTGGGAACAGAAATTCTACGAAGCACTTGAGGATTTCAAATACCTCCCCGCCGGGCGCATCACCGCAGGCGCAGGTACCGCGCGGCAGGTGACCCTGTTCAACTGTTTCGTGATGGGCACAATCCCCGACAGCATGGCCGGTATCTTCGACATGCTGAAAGAGGCGGCGCTGACTATGCAGCAGGGCGGCGGCATCGGCTATGATTTCTCGACCATCCGCCCGCGCGGCGCGGATGTGCACGGGGTGGCGGCGGATGCCTCGGGGCCGCTGTCGTTCATGGACGTATGGGATGCGATGTGCCGCACGATCATGTCCGCAGGCTCGCGCCGGGGGGCGATGATGGCCACCATGCGCTGCGATCACCCGGATATCGAACAGTTCATCACCGCCAAATCCGACCCGGCCCGTCTGCGCATGTTCAACATGTCGGTGCTGGTGACGGATGCCTTCATGGAGGCGGTCAAGGCCGACGGCCCGTGGGAGTTGCAATTCGACGGCAAGGTCTATCACACCGTGCAGGCTCGCGATCTGTGGAACAAGATCATGCAGGCCACCTATGACTATGCCGAGCCGGGCGTGATCTTCATCGACCGGATCAACGCGGCCAATAACCTGAGCTATGTGGAAACCATCGCGGCCACCAACCCATGCGGCGAACAACCCCTGCCCCCTTATGGCGCCTGCCTGCTGGGCTCGATCAATCTGGCGCGGCTGGTGGCAGAGCCTTTCGAAGAGGCGGCCCATCTGGATGAGGACGCGCTGCAGGAGCTTGTCGCCACCGCGATCCGGATGATGGACAACGTGGTCGACGCCTCGAAATTCCCGCTGCCGGAACAGGCCGCCGAGGCGCAGGCCAAGCGCCGGATCGGCCTCGGCGTCACCGGCTTGGCCGACGCTCTGCTGATGCTGGGTCTGCGCTATGGCTCGGACGAGGCGGCGCGCCAAACCGAGCGCTGGTTGCACGCCATCGCCCGCGCCGCATATCTGGCGTCGGTGCAATTGGCGAAGGAGAAAGGGGCGTTCCCCCTGTTCGACGCCGACGCCTATCTGTCCAGCGGCACGATGCAGGCCATGGATGAGGATGTGCGCGACGCGATCCGTGAACACGGCATCCGCAACGCGCTGCTGACCTCGATCGCGCCGACCGGGACGATCTCGCTTTATGCCGGCAATGTCTCATCCGGGATCGAGCCGGTCTTTGCCTACGCCTACACCCGCAAGGTGCTGCAGAAGGACGGCTCGCGCACCGAGGAAGAAGTGGTGGATTACGCCGTGCAACTCTGGCGCGACAAGTTCGGGGATACCGAACTGCCAGAGTTTTTCGTCAACGCCCAGACGCTGACGCCACTGGATCACGTCAAGATGCAGGCGGCAGCGCAGAAATGGATCGACAGTTCGATCTCGAAGACGATCAACTGCCCCGAGGATATCTCGTTCGACGATTTCAAGGATGTCTACATGCAAGCCTGGGATCAGGGCTGCAAGGGCTGCACCACCTACCGGCCCAATGACGTGACCGGATCGGTACTGACGGTCTCGGAAAGCTCGGACAAGGTGCCGGGCGAAAGCGCCGATGCACCGCAAGAGGTCGAAGGCGGCGACGTGATCTACATGTCCGAACCGCTGGACCGCCCGCAGGCGCTCGAGGGCTCGACCTACAAGCTGAAATGGCCCGACAGCGAGCATGCGATCTATCTGACCATCAACGATATCGTCATCGCCGGCCGCCGCCGCCCGTTCGAGGTGTTCATCAACTCCAAGAATATGGAGCACTACGCCTGGACGCTGGCCCTGACACGCATGATTTCAGCCGTGTTCCGGCGGGGTGGTGACGTGTCCTTTGTGGTCGAAGAGCTGAAAGCCGTGTTCGACCCGCGCGGCGGCGCCTGGGTCAAGGGCAAGTACATCCCATCCATTCTGGCTGCCATCGGTGGCGTGATCGAGCATCACATGATCGCCATCGGATTCCTTGAAGGTGAAGGAATGGGCCTGAAATCCGACCCGCAGGCGCAGGTGGTCAACACCGACGCCCCGCGCGGCAAGGCCTGTCCGTCCTGCGGCCAATACGACATGGTGATGATCGAGGGCTGCATGACCTGCCGCAGCTGCGGGCATTCGAAATGCGGGTGAGGATCACCTAGGCAAACCGGTAAAACGAGTTTCCGGCCACGAACCCATCCAGCCCTGCCGACCGCGCATAGTGGCAGAGGTCGCTGGTTTTGTTGATAAAACCCGCCCCCCGGAAGTTCAGGGAGGTGTTGCACAGAACCCCGCTGCCGGAAATTGCCCGAAACTCGGTCAGCAAGTCGTAGAACATCGGGTTTTGATTGCGCGCGACCGTCTGCACCCGCGCCGATCCGTCAACATGGGTGATGGCCTTGAGCGCCGGGTCGGTGACCTTCTGAAAATACAGCATATGTGGCGACGGGCGGGTGGAATCGAAATGCCGGCCCACATCTTCCTCAATACAGGACGGCGCAACCGGGCTGATGTCGGCGCGGTTCTTGGCCCGGTTCAGACGCAGCCGCGCCTCGGCTGAGAACGGAGAGGCCAGAATGGACCGGTTGCCCAAGGCGCGCGGTCCGATTTCACAGTTGCCGCGTGCCCACCCGATGATCTGGCCCTCCATCAGCGCCTGAGCCACGTCGCGCGGATTCTGCTCGGACATGGTCAGACCTTCGTGGTCGATCCTGTCGTCGCAAAAGGACTGACCGGCATAAACGCTCCAGGTCAGTTTGGCTTGCCCGGTATAGTGGCGCATCGCGTCCACCGCTGTCCCGATTGCGCAGCCCGAGTCACTGGTGCAGGGCGGCACGAAGACATCGCTGAACAGGCCGCTGCGCATCCATTTGGTATTCCAGTCGCAATTCAGCCCGCATCCACCGGTGATGATCAGCGGATACCCTTTGGTCAGCTTTTGCTCTGCTGCCGCGTGAAACCGGTCGAAAATGGCATCCGACAGTTTGACCGCAACGTGGCACAGGCGCGGATCGTCGACGCCGATATTGTAGAAGGGCGATCCGGTCAGCTTGTCCTTGCACAAGAGCTCGGCCGCCGGTTCGGACGAAAGCAGATAGTCGATCAGCGCCTGTTCATCCGGGTTGGTTGATCCGTTTTCCCCAAACGCACAGGCCGCCATCAGACGGCCGGGATCCTCGCGCCGCATCCGCCGGGCGGTATCGGGAAACTTTGGATCGGCCAGCGCGTAGAGAAACGAATATCGTTGGCCCGGGGCCTCCATCACCCGCCCCAGATGATGCAGGTTCAGCTGCGCGTCGATCTCATAAAAGTCGCCCAGAACGCCTTCCCAAACCAGAACATAGCACGGCTCACCCTGGTTGAATGGCGACATCGCATAGGCGCCCCAGATATGCGCCCGTTCATGGGTGGACGAAAAATAGTCGACAACCTTGCCAAAGAACGTGCGTTTGCCGACATTCTGCGATCCGTCGCCAATCCCGAAATACCCCGCCCCCGAGGTGGTGACATGCTGTGCCCCTGAGGTGGACCAACCGCTGAGCGCCAGCACATCCGGCAGGTCCCGAAACCAGAGCCCTGAGTCGATGAACGTGTCCGGCGTCACCGAGGTATAGCGGGGAAAGCTGTCTTTTTCGGATTCATAGGAAAACAGCAGCTCACCCCCTGCCGCATCGACCCCTGCAACGCTGCCGTCATGTCCCGATTTGAATGACAGAATCTTCATGTCGCTATCCCCTGCCCGACACCCTGCAGCACCATCCGCGAGACCACAATGCTGCGAATGCAATACGGCAACTCAGTTCATCAGACCCTGGTTGCGCAATCCCTTTGCAATGGTGGAAGCTGCCAGCTTTGCCCCTTCTTCATTGAAATGAGAATCCGCGGCAAACAGAGATTTGGGATCATCGGTCGCCTCAAATGCATCCGTCAGGTCGATCAACCTCAGCCCCGCCTGATCCGCCGCCTCCTTCACCATGACCCGCAACGGATCATGAATGAAATCCTGCGACACGAGGCCCTGGAACCGGCGGGCAGGCGGTATGAAAACGACCACCAGTTCGCCGTCCCATTGCGTGACGATATCGGCCGCGCGCTCCAGTACCTGCGCATAAACGGGTGTCGGCTTGGTTGCCCGCGCATAGTGTATTCCGATGATCTCCGAGGTTTTTTGCAGCGCAAAGAAGTTGCGTATGATCCGCTGCTTGCGAAGGAAATCCTTGTAGGACAACGTGGTGGTCTTCCACCAGTCCTGCACCACCTGCGAGGCGATCTCGACCTGCTCGGGGGAGTGTTTGGCGGGGCCGAATTTGGTTCCGGGGTCAAGCACGGGTGTCAGCCACGATATCTCTTTTTCCCGGTACAGGTTCCGCCAGTCGTTGCCCGCAAAGAACGCAAACACCGTCACGTCGGGTTTGAGCTCCGGGCCATACCGCCCCAGCGTTGCCAGTTCCAGCATGGGCCCTGCCCCGCGATGTCCGGTATTGACAAGCTGGGGAATTTCCGTGCGCAGATGGCTGGCCATGTCCCGGCCGTCATCCAGGCAAAACCCCTCGACAAAGGAATCGCCCAGCAACATGACCTCGATATCGTCGTTATAGACCGAATCCGGATTTCTGAACCCGTAACGGTCCGGCCGATACGTCACCGGATCGCCGTAGACCGAGCACATCAACATCTCGCGCCCGGGGATCGGTGCAAGGATCGCATCCTCCAAATCGGTGATTTCCATGACGTTGTTCAGGTGCTTGATGGTGAAGGCCGGTGGCAGGTTCTGCTGATATTGCGCGACGCTCACATCCTCACCCACGACCCCGACCAGACCCAGACGCCCGGGCAGTACCTTGATCGTGACATAGGCCTCGAACGCAAACAGCCCGATCCAAAGGGCGGTTGCGTATATGCCGACCATCAGCCGGGTTTCCCGCGACAGGAAGAGGGCGGCGCACAGAAAAAACAGGCCGATCAGCGCGGGGGCCACGACATACCGGATCACCAACGGGGTGCCGTGCGCGTATTCGGCCGATTTGACAAGCGCGTAAACGACGGTGACGAAACAGTACAACGCCGGCAGCAAACACAGGATCAGGCCAATCCGATTGGCGCGCTTTGCTGTGGTCATCTCGTTGCTCCCTTTCAATTCGGTCGGTCTGCCGCCCGCCACCATCTTTCGGCAGCACCGGCTCACAATCAATAATACACTTTGGCCCCGACGATGGGGCGACTAGTCCAGCTCAAATTTGCTTTCGTAATTAATTCTCAGTTCGGGGTTCTGATCCTCTTTCCGCAGCAGGCAATTGCCGACGACCAGAACTTCGATCTCGGTCCCCATGAAACACCGAAACGCGTCCGTAGGGGTACAGACAATCGGCTCACCCCTGACGTTGAACGACGTGTTCACCACGATCGGGCAGCCGGTCAGCTCTTTGAAGCGAGAGATCAGGGCGTGGTATTTCGGGTTGGTTTCCTTGTGAACCGTTTGCACCCGCGCCGAGTAATCCACATGGGTGACAGCCGGAATGTCCGAGCGCTTGACGTTCAGCTTGTCGATACCGAACAGCGCTTCTTCGTCTTCCGTCATCTGACGGCGCTTCTCGGGCTGCACATCCGCCACGATCAGCATATAGGGGCTGTCGCCGTCCAGTTCGAACCAGTCGGCAACATCCTCGCGCAGCACCGACGGGGCAAAGGGGCGAAAGCTCTCGCGGTATTTGACCTTGAGGTTCAGGGTCTTCTGCATCGTCTCCGAGCGCGGATCGCCCAGAATCGACCGTGCCCCCAAGGCGCGCGGGCCAAACTCCATGCGTCCCTGAAACCAGCCGACCGCCTTGCCATCGGCCAGCGCCTGCGCCGCCAGTTCGGTCACTTCGCCATCCTCATGCGCGCTGAAGACGGCGCCTGCATCGGTCAGTTCGGTCGTGATGGCGTCGGTTCCGAACTCAGGCCCCAGATAGGCCCCCGACATCTGATCGGTGCCGGTCGCCTGCCGGGGCTGGCCCATTTCCTGGTGCCAGGCGGCATAGGCGGCCCCCAGTGCGCCGCCGGCGTCCCCGGCTGCGGGCTGAACCCACAGGTTTTTGAACGCGCCGTCGCGCAGAATTTTTCCATTTGCGACACAATTCAGCGCCACACCCCCGGCCATGCACAAATTGGAAATACCGTGCTCCTCGGCCAGTGACCGGGTGATTCTCAGAATGATCTCTTCGGTCACCGCCTGCACCGATGCCGCCACATCCATATGGAACTGGGTCAGCGGATCGGTTTCCGGTTTGCGCACCTTTTGACCGAACAGCTGCTCCATCGCCTTGCTGGTCATGGTCAGACCGGAGACATAGTTGAAATATTTCTGGTTCAGGCGAAACGAGCCATCCGGTTTCAGATCCACCACGTTGTCCAGGATCAGGTCGCGGTATTTCGGCGTGCCATAGGGCGCCAGACCCATCACCTTGTATTCGCCGGAATTCACCTTGAAACCGGTGAAATAGGTGAAAGCGGAATAGAGCAGGCCCAGCGAGTGCGGAAAGTGCAGTTCCTTCACCATCGTCAGCTCGCTGCCGCGCCCGATACCCACCGTGGTCGTCGCCCATTCCCCCACTCCGTCCACGGTCAGCACAATGGCCTCTTCAAACGGTGAGGGATAAAACGCACTGGCCGCGTGGCTCATGTGGTGCTCGGCAAACAACAGCTTCTCGCCGGAAAAACCCGGCGCGATCTGGCGCAGCTGTTTGGTCAAAAGATCCTTGAGAAACAGTTTCTCGCGCAGCCAAACCGGCATCGCCATGCGAAACGAGTTGAACCCGCGCGGGGCCGCGGCCAGATAGGTCTCCATCAGCCGTTCGAACTTGAGGAACGGCTTGTCGTAGAACACCACGCCTTCCACGTCATCCAGGGTGATCCCGCCCGCCTCCAGGACATACTGGATGGCCTTGGCGGGAAATCCGGGGTCGTGTTTGCGGCGGGTAAACCTTTCCTCCTGCGCGGCGGCCACGATCTGGCCGTCACGCATCAGCGCTGCCGCACTGTCATGATAGAGTGCCGACACACCCAGAAGATACGCCATGGCTTTAGAATAGCGTGTAGACGAAAGGTGCGATGGCCGAGCCCTGGCTCGCCACGATCAGGCCGCCGAACACGGCCAATACAATCAGGATCGGAAGCAGCCAGTACTTCTTTCTCACCCTCATGAACATCCACATCTCGGAAACAAACGAAACCATCCGATACCCCCAAAAAACCTAAAACTGATACTTCATACTGCGCGGCTGTTCCTCGCGCTTGATCCAATAGCTTTCCGCATCCCTGTCCTGGCGCAAGGATAACAAATCCTTACCCAACAGCCGCATAACTAGTCCGATCGGAACAAAAGTCGTGACAAAAACCAGCGCCATCACAATCGGCGCCACGATCGCCCCCAAGAGCATTCCGAACTTGAACCACAGCCGGTTGGGTTCGCGCAGCAGATGCGGCGCCACAAAGGCAATTCCCAGAATCACGCCGGCAATCAGCAGCGGCACAAGGCGCACCGACCCCGATCCGCTCCACAACGGCCACAGTCCGATGATGGTGAATACTAGGGCGAAAACAATGCCAAAGCTGCGTTCCGACCCAACTTCAACGGCGACATTCGCGCGATGATCATCCATGACACTCAATACATTTGCTTTATCAAAATTCGGTCTGTGTATAACACATGGCCGAAGAAAAGCAAACAAACCTGAGCCTCAAATACGTGGCATAGCCGCCGTCCACGATCTGTCGACAGGCCGGGATCTCGCCCCTCCCGGCGGGCCAGCGTTTCCCGCCTTTTTTATCAGGCTCGAAATGGGTGGCTCGACCTCGGCCGGGCCATGCGCTTGAGGATTTCAAAAGTCGGTGAGTGGTGGCTCGGGATCAGCTCAACGCCCCCTCTTTCCGGGCCGCCTCTGTCTGTCTGACCAAGCCTGTTGGACCAAGTGCAGCAGACGGCTGGTTAGAGGCCGTACTGATGGGTAATGCGGTCCGAGCAAACGCAGCTTTCCATCCAACGCAGGAACGGATCACGTCCCACCGGTCACCTTCAACACTGAAACCCGCAGCGCCCCAAGCAGATCCAGCAGGTGCTTCCTGCTTCTCGCATTGTATTTTGCCGCCGTGGCCGAGCGTTGAACGAAGTCTGCAAACTGCCCGACCGTCAGACCGTTCCTTTCGACCTCGCTCGCATAGGGACCAATGACCCCTGAAATGACCTCAATGTTCCGCTGGGCCCCCTCCTCCAGCTCATTCTGGCTGGACGCATTGAACCCCGCGACGATGTCTTCGGCGTTGGGGGACGTGTGCATCAGATCGAAATGCTCGATCGCGATGTGCTTGAAGATGACATCCAGCTGATCGCCGAGACCATCCGCCTTTTTCAAACCGGCCTCGATATCGGCAATCACCCTGTCGGCCAGCAATCGTATCGTCGCCTGCAGCACCGCGTCCTTGTTTGCAAAGGCGTTGTACAGCGTTTGCCGCGATATGCCGGCCTCTGACGCAATGTCGTTCATACCGGTCCGCTTCACCCCGTAGCGGATGAACAGCCGCATGGCGGCCTCGATGATGCGTATTTCGCGTTCGTTCATTTTTACATATTGACAAACAGACACTGTATGTCAATATTTACACTCATACGTAAAATGTCCAATCGTCAGGAAGCGAGCCATGAACACGCAGCCTCAGAAAATCGCCATCGTCACCGGGGCCAATAACGGCATCGGCTTCGAAACGGCCGCAGGCATGGCCGAAGCCGGGTATCACGTCGTCATGGCCTGCCGGAGCCAGGCGAAAGCGGAAGCCGCCCGTGATGAACTGATCGCAAAAGTGCCGTCAGCATCGCTCGACATCATCCTTCTGGATCTGGGCGATTTCGCTTATGTTCAGCGCTTTGCTGAAGACTTTCGCGCACGCTACGAAAAGCTCGATGTGCTGATCAACAATGCCGGCATCCTGCTTTACTCGGCCCAAACCAATGGCGGCGGCATTGAGCTTCAGTTTGCCACCAACCATCTGGGGCATTTCCTGTTGACCGCCCTTCTGATTGACCTGATGCCCGATAATCCCGCATCAAGAATCGTCGCGCTGTCGAGCCTTGGCCACAAGGGTGCCAGCATCCATTTCGATGACCTGACCTGTGGTGGGGACGGCGGTATCGCCTATGGGCAGTCGAAACTCGCCTGCCTCCTGTTTGGTGATGAATTGGATCGCCGCCTGCGGGCCTCGGGCAGGAAGATCAAGGCGCTCTCGGTCCATCCCGGCGGCTCTGACTCCGGGCTGTTCACCGACATGAGCGACGCGCAACGCAGCAAGCTGAAGGCGCAGGTCGAACAGTTCCTTCACTCCAATGCGTCGGCGGCCAAACCCGCTCTGCACGCAGCATTGTCGCCAGACGTCAAGGGCGGAGACTATTACGGACCAACCGGCCCGCAGGAAATGAGCGGCGAAGTGGGCCACGCTACACGCGATCTGATCACCGGCGATCTTGACGTCGCAGGGCGGCTTTGGCGCGTGTCCGAGGAACTGACGGGCAAGACATTCTCTCTCTGAGCCCTTCCATCGCAAAACCAATCGGAATGAAACGAACCATCTGGAGGGAGTGAATGAGGGGATTTGTGAACATGTCGTCTCGGGCATTCAGCTATCTGATCGTCATCGCCGCAGCCGTAATGCTGGGATGGGGTCTTTTGGGCTTTCTGGAATATTTCACCGGGCTGGCCCCGCTGATGCCCCTGCAGAACCCGACATTCCCGGGCGGGACGCAAACTGTCCATTGGGTGTTGATCACACTCTCCGGTGCCACTTTTCTGGCCGGGTACGTCCTGCGCTGGCGCTACACGCCCGTAGCCATGCTGGTGCTGTTTGCATCGCTGGCCACGATGTGCGCCATCCAGACCTTCGACTTTCTCGAAAACCCGGATCGCTACAGAAATTTCGCTCAGGAATGCGTCAACTACGTCGTCATCTCGATCTACCTCTTCCGGTCAGAGCGGATGCGCGAGCGGTTCGGCCAAATCACGAGCGTAGGTGCTGCGCAAACCTTGCCGCAAAGTGCTTAATGGGTGCCCCGGAAAGGAAAATCATGGAAGCCGCAAGATCCGAAAAAGTCAGCCTGGCACATCACAAGATCTACACCGAGATCCTCATTGATGCCTCTCCGGATGTGGTCTGGTCGGTGTTGACCGACACAGGCAGCTATGGCGACTGGGCGGCTTTTCTGGTCGATATCAAGGGCGAGATAAGGGACGGAACGCAAATAACGACGGTGTTTCAGGTCGATCCGGCGAAAGAAAAGCTGACGACCATCGACCACAGAATAACGGTCGTGGACGGCGAGACGTTCTTCTGGGCCGAAAAGGGCCCGGGCGGCATCCGGGACAATCACCATTTCAGGGTCGAACCCGCCGCCGAGGGAAAAACCCGGTTCATCCAATCTGACGAGATCATGGGCGGGATCACCTGGCTGATGGGTGGCCGATTGGCGAAGATGTATGAGGACGGGTATCAGGCTTTCAATCGTGGCCTGAAAGCCGAAGCCGAACGCCGTGCCCGTGCAAAATGAACAAAACCCCAGGGCGCTCGGGCGCGTCCTGCTGACCGGGGGCACCGGCATGGTCGGCTCTTCCGTGCTGTCGGCGCTGCTCGATGCGGACAGCGCCTCTGAAGTCATTTCCCTGGGTCGTAGGCCATCCGGGCGCCAACACCACAAACTGACCGAAGTCACCTTCGCGGCGTTTGGCGATGCCGAGGCTATCACGCCGCATGTCGCGGGCGTCGACACGGTGTTCCACTGCCTCGCCACCTATTCCAGCCGCGTCAGCCGCGAAGCCTACGAAGAGATAACGGTCGACTGGCTGGGCGCGCTTCTGCACGCCTGCGAGACGGCGTCGCCCTCGATGACGTTCTGCCTGTTTTCGGCTCAGGGCGCGCGACCGGACGGGGGCGGAATGTCTTTCGCGCTGAAGGTCAAAGGCAAGGCAGAGACCGCCTTGTTCAAGTCAAACATCGCCCGGAAATTCGCGTTCCGGCCGGGCTACATCGCACCCTCCGGATCGCGGGACGGCTGGAAGCTGGCCGATTACCTGTTTGTGCCCGTGCAACGGCTCATTCCGTCGATTGGTTTAACATCCAACGAACTGGCCCTTTCGATGCTGAAGACGGCCACGAATGATCCACGGCACTCAGCGGTGCTGGAAAACGGGGACATGCGGACCCTGCTGGATTAGCCTCACGCCCGCACTTAGTGCGCTGTAACTGGGCCCGATGAGGTGCAGGCGCCCGAACGCGCCGGGCATCAACTCGACCTCACCGCGCACCCGCAAACAGGCAAGCAAACTTGACCCGACATCGGCACCTGCAGCGCCTAGAACACCACGTTCAGCATCACCATCGACACGATGAGAAACAGCACGGTCATGATGCCGCCGCTCTTCAGGAAATCCGTGACCTTGTAGCCCGCCGGCCCCATGATCAGCGCGTTTACCTGATGGGTCGGTATGATGAACGAGTTCGACGTCGAGATCGCGACCGTCAGCGCGAACAGCGCCGGGCTTGCGTCGGCGGCAACCGCGATTGAGACCGCCAGCGGCACCAGCAGCACGGTTGCACCCACATTCGACATCACCAGCGAGAACACGGTGGCCAGGACGGCGACACCCAGCTGCAGCGACCAGACCGGCCAGCCATCGAGTATCGCCAGAATTTGCTGAGCGATCCATTCCGCCGTTCCGGTATTCTGAACCGCCTGCCCCAGCGGGATCAGACTGGCCAGCAGAAAGACGGTGTTCCACCCCACCGCGCGATAGGCCTCGTCAATGCTCAGGACACGGCTGAGCAGCATCCCGACCGCGCCGGTCAGCAGGCAGAGCGACAGGCGCACGTCCGTGAACAGGATCAGCGACAGCGAGACGGCAAAGAACAGGAGCGCCCAGCCGACCTTGTGCGGGCGCAGCTCCTCTTGCGGGAAATCGGTGGTCACCACGATGAAATCCTGGTCCCGCTTGATGCGCATCAGGTTGTCCCAGCGGGTATGGGCGACCAGCATGTCCCCCGCCTGAAACGGAACCAGCCCGATCTGGGTCGGCTCATGCTCTTCGGTTTTCACATGGCTCAGGGTCTCTTCACCCCGGTGAATGGCCATCAGGCTCAGGCCATAGGTCTTGCGCAGCAGCAACTGGCGGGGGCTTTTGCCGATCAGCTTGGAATCCGGCGGGATCACCAACTCGGCCACACCGGCATTTGTGGGGGCAAACTCCTCGACAAAGACATCCAGTTCGGGCCGAACGGTCAGCCCGTACTTCTTTGCAAAGTTCTGGACCACGTACCTGTTGCCGATGATGGCCAACCGGCACGGCGCCGCGATCTCGGCGGTCAGGATCTGGATCATCGACACTTTGCCGCGATAGAAGGTGGAGATGATGTAGAGATTGTTCTCGTTGTTGATGTCGGCCAGGATTTGCCCCACCAGCGCGCTGTCGGCGGGCACGTCAACCTCGAAGACATCCGCATGAAGCCCGTAGATACGCTCCAGATATTCCGCGGTCCCGCCGCCGGCCGACACTTCGGCCGCTTCCGCCGTCCCCGGCAGAACCCAGCGGCCGAGAAGCAGGAAATACAGGATGCCGGTGCCCACAAGCGCGGCGCCGATGGGGGTTACGGAGAACAACCCGAATGGCGGTATCTTGGCATCGTCGGGCAACCCGGCATTTGCGGTCAGGATCAGATCGTTCAGCAGGATCAGCGGCGATGATCCAACCATCGTCATGGTCCCGCCAAGGATCGCGCAAAAGCCCATCGGCATCAGCAGACGGCTGATCGCTATTCCCGAGCGCACCGAGATCCGGCTGACAACCGGCAGAAACAGCGCCGCCGCACCGACATTCTGCAAAAAGCTCGAGATGAAGCCCACGGTTCCCGACACGATCGGAAGAATCCGCGCCTCGGTGGTGCCGCCATGTTTGAGAATGGACGAAGCCACCTTGTTCATGATCCCGGTCCGGTCCAGCCCGGCCCCGACGATCATCACGGCGATAATGGATATGACGGCGTTGGATGCAAAGCCATCGAACAGATGTGTCACATCGGCCAGGTTTTCCAGCCCCGGCAGATAGCTCAGGATGCCCACGATCACGAGAACGAGCAGCGCGGCCAGGTCAATTCGGATAATCTCGGAGACGAACAGGAAGACCGTAAATCCCAAAAGGCCCAGAACGACCGCCATTTCATTCGTGAATTGCAGAGCTTCCATTATGCCCCCCGGAACAGTTCAGACGTATTGTGACCCAAAAAACGGCTGGCCCGCGCAAGGTTTGGCCGCACGGAGTCTTTAGTCCCTATCACACTTCCGACAATTTGTCAGATTTCACATTCTATTTATTGAATTCGATACAGAAAACTGCGCAAGCCAAGCCTCAGGAACACGCATGCGTGTGATGGGGCTTGTCCACCTTTCCCAGTGGCTGCGTTCTATGAAGATTGGCAAAGGATGGGTGAAATCACCCATCCTACACTGCGCTCCGAACCTCTTCCCCCTGCACCAGCAGATCCAGCATGCCCGAGATATCCTCAACCTCCTCGGCGATCACATGGGTCACCGAATCCGCCCGCTGCATCTGCCCGGTGATGCGCAACAGCCGCCCCGCGATCACCGCGCGGCGGAAGCGTTCGAACACCTTGCGCCAGACGATCACGTTGACCACGCCGGTCTCGTCCTCGAGCGTGACAAAGATCACCCCCTTGGCCGTCCCCGGCCGTTGCCGCAGGATGACCAGCCCCGCCACGGCCACCCGCGCGCCCTCGGGCGGATCGCCCAGCCGGGCGGCAGGCAAGCAGGCGGGCGGGCGCGGCCAGTCGCGGCCCGGGGCCGGGGTGGGAACGGGGATCACATGCATGAGAACAAATATAGAACATGCGTAACGAATGTCCAGACGCGGCCCGGTGCGTCGCAATTGAGGCTAGAATCGTTCCAACAGCTTGACTAAGGAAGATGCGGAACATCGCAGAAGGAAGACGCGAGCAATGGCAAAGATTACCTATATCGAGCATGGCGGGACCGAGCACACTGTCGATGTCGCCAACGGCCTGACCGTGATGGAAGGTGCCCGCGACAACAATATTCCCGGCATCGAGGCTGATTGCGGCGGCGCCTGCGCCTGCTCGACCTGCCATGTCTATGTCCATCCCGACTGGGTCGAGAAGCTGCCCACCAAGGACGATATGGAAGAGGACATGCTCGACTTTGCCTACGAGCCCGACCCCTCGCGCTCGCGCCTGACCTGCCAGATCAAGGTCACCGACGCGCTGGACGGTCTGGTCGTGCAGATGCCCGAAAAGCAGATCTGATGCCAAGGCAGGCGCCGCGCCTGCCAGCACGCCCGTGGCACGCATATGCCCGCGGCGCAGGGCTGGCGTTGAGCCTGTGGCTGGGTTTGTCGAGCGCGGCCGAGGCCTGCCGAGCTTCCCCCCGTCATTGGGGAATCTCCAACGGCTCATATGTCATCACACCGGGTTGCAAAGGCGGTCAGTTCACAACCTGTCCGGGGCAAACTATCTCCTCGGCTTGGTACAGCCACGAAACCAGCCGCTATGCGCATGGCGTTCTCGGGGATGCCATCGAATACGCTCAGCTCACTGTCCACTCCAGCGACCCCCTCGCAGACACGTGCGGAACAAAATCCGCGCGGCTGGATGATCTTCACGTGTTCGAAGATATCGCCCCGCGGCTCGTGGATCTGGACCGGGATCAAAGCGCGGAAATCATCACCGTGCGCAGCCACGCCGAGAAAGGCGCACAGCTCGCGATCTACGCCGACCGGGGCGGGTATGATCTTCAACTTGTCGCCGCAACTCCTTATATCGGAAGAAAGAACCGCTGGCTGGCCCCCGCGGGAGCCGCCGATCTGGATGGCGACGGATATGTCGAGATCGCCTATGTCGACCGCCCGCACCTCGCCAAAACGCTCCGCATCTGGCGGTTCCGGGACGGGGAACTGAGTGAAATCGCCGCTCTGCCCGGCCTCACCAATCACCGCATCGGCGAGGATTTCATCTCGGGCGGCCTGCGCGACTGCAGCACCGGACCCGAACTCATCCTGGCCAGCGGCGATTGGCGCCGTATCGTATCAGTCCGGTTCGACGAGGGCTGGGTGACCCGCGACCTCGGCGCATATGGCCGAGACCGCATGGTCCAAACGATGGAGTGCGGCTAGCACGTTCTCATCACCTCAACAGAAAACTCTTTTGATCTGGTCCCGGGTGAACACACCCCGCCGCGCGCCCCGCGCGCGGCGTCGGGCCCAACGGGAGGCAACGCCGCAGGCGTGGCCGACGGGCGGGAGCTTCCCGGTTCCCGATCCTCGACCGATACTATGTCCTACAGCGCCCGCCAGCCGATATCGCGGCGGTAGAAGCCGCCGGGCCAGTCCACCGCCTCGACCATCGCATAAGCCTGGTCGCGTGCCTCCTGCAACGTGTCGCCCCGCGCGGTCACGTTCAGAACCCGGCCTCCAGACGCCAGCACGGCCCCGCCCTCGGCCCTGGTCCCGGCGTGAAACACCATGTTGCGGCTGTCCTCGGGCAGCGCCTCCAGCCCCTTGATCTCGGTCCCCTTCTCATATGATCCGGGATAGCCATTGGCCGCCATCACCACCGTCATCGCGTGATCGTCGGCCCAGTTCACCCGGGCCTCGGCCAGACGCCCCTCGGCCGCCGCATGCATCAGGTCCATCGCCTGCGCGCCCAGCCGCATCATCAGCACCTGGCATTCCGGATCGCCGAACCGCACGTTGTATTCCACCAACCGGGGTTGACCATCCTTGATCATCAGCCCGGCATAGAGCACGCCCTGAAACGGCACCCCGCGCCGGGCCATTTCGGCCATGGTCGGGCGCACGATCTGATCCATCGCGCGCGCCTCGACCTCGGGGCTCAGCACCGGCGCCGGAGAATAGGCGCCCATGCCGCCGGTGTTCAGCCCGGTATCGCCCTCACCCACCCGCTTGTGGTCCTGCGCGGTCCCGATCGAGAGGATGTCGGTGCCATCGCACAGCACGAAGAGCGACGCCTCCTCGCCCTCCATGAACTCCTCGATCACCACCTCGGCCCCGGCCCCGCCAAAGGCACCGCCGAACATGTCATCGACCGCCTCCAGCGCGGTGGCCTCGTCCATGGCCACGATCACGCCCTTGCCCGCGGCCAGACCATCGGCCTTCACCACGATCGGCGCGCCCTGCGCCCGGACATAAGCCTTGGCCGGTTCGGCTTCGGTGAACCGCACATAAGTCGCCGTCGGCGCCCCCGCCGCATCGCAGATCTCCTTGGTAAAGCTCTTCGATGCCTCCAGCCGCGCCGCGCCCTCGGAGGGGCCAAAGACCAGTATCCCCGCCTCGCGCAGCCGGTCCGCCACCCCGGCGGCCAAAGGTGCCTCGGGCCCCACGATCACGAAGTCGATGGCGTTTTCCTCGGCAAAGCTGACCACGGCTCCGCCATTCTCGATGTCAAACGACGCACACTCGGCGATCTGCGCGATCCCGGCATTTCCCGGCGCCACGATCAGACGGTCGCATTTGGGGTTCTGCATCACCGCCCAGGCCAGCGCATGTTCGCGCCCGCCGCTGCCGAGAATGAGGATGTTCATGAAGGTCTCCGATCTGCTTGGCCTCGCCTGCGCGGCGTTCTAAGCTGCGCGGGCAGTCTAAACAAGGCGATGAAATGTCCGACCTCCTCGACGACCCCGTTCCCGGGCAGAACATGCCCGAATACACCGTCTCGGAACTCTCCGGCGAGGTGAAGCGCACGCTGGAAGGCTCCTTTGGCCGCATCCGCGTGCGCGGCGAGGTGGGGCGGGTGTTCAAGGCCCGCTCAGGCCACCTCTATTACGACGTCAAGGACGACCGGAACGTGCTGGCCTGCACCACGTGGAAAGGCCAAATCGCCGGGCTGTCGGTCGTGCCGGAAGAAGGTCTGGAGGTTGTCGTCACAGGCCGCCTCACTGCCTTCGGTGCCCAGTCCAAATACAACATGAACGTGGATGAAGTCGCGGTTGCCGGTCAGGGCGCGCTGATGGCGCTCTTGGAAAAACGCAAGAAACAGCTCGAGGCCGAAGGGCTGTTCGCGCCCGAGCGCAAGCGCCCCCTGCCCTATCTGCCGCAGATCATCGGCGTGGTGACCTCGCCCTCGGGCGCGGTGATCCGCGACATCCTGCACCGCCTGCGCGACCGGTTCCCGCGCAAGGTGCTGATCTGGCCGGTGGCCGTGCAGGGCAGCAATTGCGCCCCCGAGGTCGCCCGCGCCATCGAAGGAATCAACAAGCTGACCCCCGGCGGCGCCCTGCCCCGGCCCGACCTGATCATCGTCGCGCGCGGCGGCGGCTCCATCGAGGATCTCTGGGGCTTCAACGAGGAAATCGTCGCCCGCGCGGCAGCCGCCTCGCAAATCCCGCTGATCTCGGCGGTGGGGCACGAGACCGACACCACCCTGATCGACTACGTCTCGGACCGCCGCGCGCCCACCCCCACCGCTGCCGCCGAACTGGCGGTCCCGGTGCGGATGGAACTGCTGGCCTGGACCGGCGAACAGGGCGCTCGCCTTGCCCGCGCCGCCGCCGACACGGTGCAGCGCCGCGCCCAGCGTCTCAGCGATCTCAGCCGCGCCCTGCCGCGCGCCGAGACATTGCTCGACACCCCGCGCCAGAGGCTCGATCAGGTGGCCGAGCGCCTGCCCAATGCCCTGATCCGGGGCGTGCAGAACCGGCGGGTGAAGCTGCTGGACATCTCGGCCCACCTGCGCCCGTCCACCTTGCGCGGTCTGGTCGAAACCCGCCGGGACCGCTGCCGCAACCTCGCCTCACGCCTGTCGCTGCGCCCGATCCGACGCGAAATGCAAGCCCAGCGCGACGCGCTCACCCGCCTGTCCGAACGCCTCGACACCGCCCAAACCGCCCGTGTCGACCGGCTGCGCCAGCAACTCGACGCCACCGACCGGCTGCGCGAGACACTCAGCTACAAGGCCACGCTGGAGCGCGGCTACGCCGTTGTCCGCGCCGAGGGAGAGGTCGTCACCACCAAGTCACAGGCCGCCAAACACGCCGCGCTGGAAATCGAATTCGCCGATGGCCGCCTGACCACCGGCGGCGCCTCTTCGAAACCAACCCCAAAGAAACCCAAACCCGAACCGCCCAGCCAGGGCTCGCTGTTCTGAGCGCATGCTGACGATCTGGGGCCGCAAGACATCCTCGAACGTGCAGGCCCTGATGTGGTGCGTCGGCGAGCTGGGCCTGCCCTACCGGCGCCATGATGCCGGCCACCGCTTCGGCGGCCTCGACACCGACGCGTTCGCCGCCCTGAACCCCAACCGCACCATCCCGGTGCTGCAGGACGGCGACGACCCACCGCTGTGGGAAACCGGCGCCATCCTGCGCTATCTGGCGGCGCACTACGGCGACGACCAATTCTGGCCGCGCGCCCCCCTGCGCCGCGCTGAAACCGACAAATGGGCCGAATGGGCCAAGCTCAACGTGGCGATGGCCTTCACGGTGCCGGTGTTCTGGCGCGTGGTCCGCACCGCCCCTGCGGACCGCGACCCAGACGCCATTCGCGCGGCAGTCGACGCGCTGGAAACCAAGCTCGCCATCGCCGACGCGCAACTTGGCCTACACCCATACCTCGCCGGAGACACCTTCACGCTCGCCGACATCCAGTTCGGCCACGTGCTCTACCGCTATTACGACATAGACATAGCCCACAGGCCGCTGCTCAACCTCGCCCGCTACCACCAAAACCTGACAGATCGCCCCGCCTATCGCGAACACGTCATGCTATCCTACGACGAACTGAAAGCAGACTAACCCCACCCCGCTTCTTCTTGCCAAAAATACGCAAATCCCGCAGATGCCACCGGGTGCCGCATCAGACCCCCACCTCGGGCCCGTAACACAGCATCTCTTCCCCGATATCCTCGGCCTCGTACAGCTCGGTCGCTTCCGGATCCCCCTGAAACCGCGCGATCAGCCCGCCGGGCGTGCGGTTGAACACCCAGCATTGCGGGTCCAGCCGGTCCTCGTAGATAAAACAGATCTGCTCTTCCCGCTCATACCAGATCCCCTCCTTGCAGTCCCCATCCAGAAAGGACCACAGCACGCGGCGGTTCGGCATATAGCGCTCGACCCCGTAGGCCACGCCATCGAAGCCGTAAAACAGGGTCTTGCCGCGGGTATAGCTGTCGAACTCCTCAGCCGACATCGGGCCCTGGGCCCACGCCGCCTGAACCGACAGCAACAGCAGAATCACGGATCGCTTCAGCATGGCCCGATTGTGGCAGATCGCTGCCCGCGCGGCCACTCACGATGGCGACACGGGGGTCCATCACCCGGCGCCAGAGCGGCGGGATCAGGGCCAGCAACGCCATCACCGGCATCGAGCGTGGCCAGACCGGCATCCCGTCCTCCAGCCGCAGCGCCGGATAAATCCGGCTCGGGTTCATGTGATGATCCGAATGACGCGGCGCGTTCAGCATCATCGCCCCGCTATACCAGTGCGGTGCGTTCCACGCATGTTGCGGCCCCGCCGGTTCCGCCCGTCCCTGCGCATCCACGCGCCGCCGCAACCCGTAATGCTGCACATAATCGGCCAACAGCAGCTGCGCCTGCGCATATCCCGCAAGCGCCAGCAGTGCCAGCGCGCCGCCAGACCCTGCCAAAACCCAAGCCGCCCATAACGCGGTCACCGCCCCGCCGACATAGATCACATAAGGATGCCCCGGCCCCACACCCCGCCGCAATGCAGTCTCCGCCCGAAACCCGGCCACAAACGAGCCCACCCAGGCGCGCAGCAGGAAATACCAGTAACTCTCCCCCAGCCGGGCCGAGTTCGGGTCCTGCTCCGTCGCCACGTGCACGTGATGCACCCGCCGATGGGCCGAGGCATGGTGCCCGAACAGCAACGAGACATAAACGGCCACCCCCAGCGCCCGCTCCCACCGGGCAGCACGATGGATCAGCTCATGCGCGTTCGAGTTCGACACCTGCCCCAGAAACAACCCAGCCGCCAGCCCAAGGCCCAGCCCCTGCGCCACGGTCAGCTCTCCCTGACCCAGAACCGCGACCGACAGGCCCAGAACCACAAAATGCCCGAGCCCCAGAACAACCGACAGCCCCCGCGCCCAGGCGCTCCCATCCTGCACCGGCAACAGACCGTCCCAAAGCCGGTCCATCACCCAGACATGCGCCGTCATGGCCAGCAGCGACAGCCAGATCCAGACGCCGCCCAACAGGCAGGCCATCAGAATCAGACCCGCAGGCAAAAAGCTCGCAATCGCGTACCAGAGCATCCAATCCAACCTTCGGGGCACCAAACCAGAGCATAACATCGCGTCACCCCGAGGCCCTGTCAAACCTTGCCGGTTGAAATGCGGCCGGATTTTTGCCCCTCTGGGCAGGCTGACGAAAGGACAACCCGATGATGCCGTTTCTGTTTTTCGGCGCCGCTGCCTGCGCACTGGCCTACCTGCCCCGGACCGCGCGTCCGGCAAGCCTGCTGCGCACCGTGCTCAAGACCGGATCGGTGGCCCTGCTCGCCCTGATCGCGTGGCAGAATGGCGCGCCGTTGCTGCTGACCGGCGCGCTTGGCCTCTGCGCGCTGGGCGACGCCCTGCTCTCGCGCGAAACCGACAGCACCTTCATGGCAGGCATCGGTGCCTTCGCCGCCGGGCACATCGCCTATATCGCCCTGTTCCTCAGCCACCCGGCCAGCGATCCCGCCCGCATCGCCACGCAACCGGGCGTGATCGTGGCGCTGGTGCTTCTGGGCCTCGTCATGGCCATCCTGCTTGCACCCCGTGCCGGAGAGCTCAGGGGCCCGGTTCTGGCCTATATCCCGATCATCCTCGGCATGGGGATCACCGTGCTGGCCCTGCCCAAGGACTCGCCGCTGGACTGGGCCTTTCCCGCCGCGCTGGCCTTCATCGCCTCGGACCTGATCCTGGCCGCCGAGAAGTTCCTGCTGCCGTATGGCCACCCGGCCCTGCGCCTGACCCCCTATCTGGTCTGGACACTCTATTGGGGGGCGCAAGCCGGGCTGCTCCTTGCGTTCTCCTGACCCTTTGCAACCGGCGCCAATCCGCATTAGGTGAGGGGAAGACCTCGCGGAGACCGAATATGGCGTTTTTCTCAAAGCTCAAGGACCGGCTGTTCAAATCCTCTTCCCGGCTCGAACGGGGGCTGGACGCGATCATCGAGGATGGCGGCGAGGAAACCCCCGCCGCACAGGACCCGTTCATCCCCAAGCCCGACCCCGAGCCGCAACCGGTCCCGGAAATCCCCGAACCGGTGCCCGCGCCGCAGCCGGTCGAAGTGCCCGAACCGATCCCGGCCGATCCGGTCCCTGCGCCTGTACCGCCGGAAGAGCCTGAAACCCCGGCGCAAAAGGGCCTGCTGGGTCGCCTGTTCTCGCGCGCCGACACCGCGCCCGTCATCCGCCGCACGCTGGATGACGACATGCTGGAACAGCTCGAAGAGCTGCTGATCGCCGCCGATATGGGCGTCGACACCGCCCTGCGCGTCACCGCCAACATGGCCGAGGGGCGCTATGGCAAGAAACTCTCGACCGACGAGATCAAGCAGGTGCTGGCACAGGAAGTCGCCCGCATCATGGACCCGGTCGCCAAACCGCTGCCGATCTATCCCAAACGCCCGCAGGTGGTGCTGGTGGTCGGCGTGAACGGCTCGGGCAAGACCACCACCATCGGCAAGCTCGCCAGCCAGTTCAAATCGGCAGGCAAGAAAGTGGTCATCGCCGCCGGCGACACCTTCCGCGCCGCCGCGGTGGAACAGCTTCAGGTCTGGGGCGAGCGCGCTGGCGTGCCGGTGCTGACCGCGCCCGAAGGCTCGGACCCCGCCTCGCTCGCCTTCGACGCCATGACCCGCGCGCAGGAGGACGGCGCCGACCTCCTGATGATCGACACCGCGGGCCGCCTGCAGAACCGCGCCGACCTGATGGAGGAACTGGCCAAGATCGTCCGCGTCATCCGCAAGAAGGACGACACCGCCCCCCACAACACGCTGCTGGTACTCGACGCCACCACCGGCCAGAACGCGCTGAGCCAGGTAGATACCTTCCAGAAGCTCGCCGATGTCTCCGGCCTGGTGATGACCAAGCTCGACGGCACCGCCAAGGGCGGCGTGTTGGTGGCGCTGGCCAACAAGTTCGGCCTGCCGATTCACGCCATCGGTGTGGGTGAGCAGATCGACGACCTCGCCCCCTTCGACCCCGAAGAATTCGCAGCCGCCCTGACCGGTCTGGAAACCCGCTAATTCCTTCTTCTGTTTAAAAATATCCTCGGGGGGTCTGGGGGGGCAGACAGCCCCCCAGACTCTCCACCAAGCGCAAGGCCCAGATTTGAGCGACTGGCTGA
Source organism: Ruegeria sp. (assembly GCF_040830605.1). Taxonomy (GTDB): domain Bacteria; phylum Pseudomonadota; class Alphaproteobacteria; order Rhodobacterales; family Rhodobacteraceae; genus Ruegeria. The sequence goes on along the minus strand of NZ_JBFOMD010000001.1, from coordinate 689,625 downwards.
TCTCCCTAGAAGGCACCGAATCCGGCCACCACCTCGCCTTGGGGCTGGCGCTGATGGCCGCCTTCCTGCACGCAGTGTTCGGCGCGCTTCAGAAAGGCCGTCACGATCCGTGGCTGTCGCGCGGGGCCATAGACGCCTCCTACGGGCTGATGGCCGCACCCTTCGCGCTGTTCGTGGTGCCCTGGCCCGAGGCGCATATGTGGCCGATCTTCGCCACGGTCTGGCTGATCCATATCCTCTACAAATGCCTGCAGGCGCTGGCCTATACCAAGGGCTCCTACACCGTCGTCTACCCGGTGGTGCGCGGAACGGGGCCTCTGTTCACGGTGATCGGCGCCTACCTGCTGTTTGCCGAGACCTTCTCGCCCACCCAATGGCTGGGCGTTGCGGTGCTGCTGGCGGGCATCTATGGGCTTGCGGCCTACAATCTCCGCCACCTGACCGCCGAGCGCGACACGCTGGGCGTGGCCCTGACGCTGGCGGTGATCACCGGGCTTTTCGTGGCGCTCTACACCACCTATGACGCCTACGGCATCCGCGCCACCGCCGACCCCTTCACCTTTCTGGCCTGGTTCTTCATGATCGACGGGGCCACCATGCCGATCTACGCCTTCCTGCGCTGGCGGGTGATGGTGAACCGTCCCGCGCCCGGGCCGCTGATGCTGCGCGGGTTCATCGGCGGGATCGTGGCCTTCCTGTCCTTCGGCTCCATCATGCTGGCCACCCGGCTCGACAAGGTGGGCGAGGCTGCCGTGCTGCGCGAAACCTCGACCGTCTTTGCCGCGCTGATCGGATGGCTGGTCTTGAAGGAAACCGTCGGTCCGCGCCGGATTGCCCTGATGGCATTGATTGCACTCGGCGCCGTAATAGTTGAAATGGGCGGGTAAGTATTCAGGACACGCGCATGACGAACAAGAAAGAGATCCACCCGCTTCTGAAACAGGTATTGGAGCTTGGGCCCCCGCTGGCCTTCTTCTTCATCTACCTGCGCCTGCGCGATCAGGATTTCACCATTGCGGGCACCGAGTATTCCGGCTTCATCATCGCCACGATCCTGTTCGTGCCGATCATGCTGGCGGCGATGGGCATCCTGTGGTGGCTTACGGGCAAGCTCAGCCGGATGCAGATCTTCACCGCCATCATGGTGATCTTTTTCGGCGGCCTCACCGCTTGGTTCAATGACGAGCGCTTCTTCAAGATGAAGACCACACTGGTTTACGGGTTCTTCTCGGCCATGCTGGGGATCGGGCTGTTACAGGGCAAATCCTATCTCGCCTATGTGCTCGACGACATGCTGCCCATGCGGATGGAAGGCTGGATGATCCTGACCCGCCGCCTGTGCGCCGGGTTTGCGGTACTGGCGGCCGCGAACGAGCTGGTATGGCGGACGATGTCGACCGATCTCTGGGTCAAGATCGAAACCTTTGGGTTTCCGCTGGCGCTGATGGCGTTTCTGATGATGCAATTCAGCCTGCTGCAACGCTACATGGACGACCCCGACGGCAACTGAGGCCGCGCAACAAGTCACGCGGCGCTCCCGCCCGTCATCGGGCCGCGCTGCGCGCGCCCCTCTTCCCGTTGGGCCCGGCGCCGTGCGGCAAAGCCGCCCGGCGCCCCAACCTGCCGCGCCAGCGCCGCAATGCCCTCACGATTCTGACCATTTCTCTTGGAATAACGGCCAAGCTGTGAAAAACAGGTAAGTACCACTCAAGTCCACATAGGAGCGCCGCTCGATCCATGACGGCCTTTCCAGACACCGAATTCCTGTCCGAAGCGTCGGACCGGCTCAAGGCCATGCTGTCCGCCCAGGCCTCGGAGGTTGAGCTTGAGCGCGGCGAGGTTCTATTCGAGCAGGGCGATGCCGGCGATGCGCTCTATGCCCTGCTGGACGGATCGCTCGAGGTATCCGTGCTGGCAATGAGCGGGCGCAAGCTGTCGCTCAACCTCATGCGTCCGGGCGAAGTGTTTGGCGAGATCGCGCTGTTCGACGCCGGCCCCCGCACTGCCACTGTATCCGCTGCGGAACCCTCGCGCGTGATGCGGGTGCGCAGCCGGGACGTGATGGCCCAGATCAAGCAGCATCCCGATCTTGCCGCGGACATGATCCGGCTGGCCGGGCTGCGGATGCGCTGGATGGGCACCCAGCTCAACGAACAAGTCTTTCTGCCGATGCCCGCGCGGCTGGCCCGCTGGCTGCTGCATCTGGTGCGCGCGCGCGATGAGGGCGATGGCAAGATCACTCTGTCGCAAAGCGAACTGGCGGAATTCGTCGGCGCCACGCGCGAAGCGGTCTCAAAGACCCTGTCCGGCTGGCGCCGTGAAGGCGTGATCGAAGTGTCGCGTGGCGGGCTGGTGATCCTCGATTTCGACGCGCTCGGGACGCTGGCCGAAACCGACATGATCTGAGCCGTACCGGGTGTGACCCGCTTCACAGACACGGGGCCGCCTGCCGGGTTAATGTATCCTTGGTTACCGCGAGAGGCCGGATGTTTCTCCCCAAGGTCTGTCCGAAGGTCTCTTCTAAGTGACAGAGCCATATGCCCCCCTCGGCATATGGCTCTTTACTTTTGCAGCCGGACCATCGCGCGCTGACACCGATCCCACCCAAATCGACAAAGCGATAATGTGACGGTTCCCAAAGGCTTGCAGCGGGAAACGGATCTGACACCCCCGTCAAAGCAAACGGCCGGGCATTTGACCCGGCCGCAGCATGCATGTCGTGAGGGCGTTTCTACTTTGCCAGACTCAGCGCGACGAATCGCGGCTCGCCACCCCGGCGCACCAGCAGCAGCAGCGATTTGCGCCCGGCTTCCTGCGCCTCGACGATCCGCGCGTCCAGGTCGGCCAGCGAGGTGACCTTTTGCTGGCCCGCCTCGGTGATCACGTCCCCGGTGCGCAGGCCCTTCTCGAACGCCTCCGAGGATTCATCGACGCTTTTGACCACAAGCCCGGCCACATCCTCGTCCAGCCCAAGCTCGGTCCGCTCGGCATCCGTCAGCGGTGAGACGACCAGCCCCATCAGCTCTTTTTCAGCTGTTTCAGGTTTCGCGGTCGAGGAACTCTCGCCATTCTCGGCCCGCTCGGCATCCTCGCGGCGGCCCAACGTGACCAGAACGGTCTGGGTGCTGCCGTCGCGGAACACGACCACACGCACCGATTTTCCGACCGTGGTCTCACCCACCTGGCGCACCAGCGTGCGGGTGTCCTTGACCTCGACCCCGTCGAAATTGACGATCACGTCACCGGCCAGCAACCCGGCCTCCTTGGCGGGACCCTCGGGCACATCGCTGATCAGCGCGCCGCCCGGCTTGTCCAGACCCATCGCCTCGGCCATGTCCTCGGTCACGTCCTGAATGCGCACGCCCAGCCAGCCGCGGCGGGTCTCGCCAAACTCGCGCAGCTGATCCACCACCTTGACCACCACGTTCGACGCCATCGAGAACCCGATCCCGATCGAGCCGCCATTGGGCGACAGGATCGCGGTGTTCACGCCGACCACCTCGCCCTCCATGTTGAAGAGCGGCCCGCCCGAGTTGCCCCGGTTGATCGCCGCATCGGTCTGGATGTAGTCGTCATAAGATCCGCTCAGCGCCCTGTTACGGGCCGAAACGATCCCTGCGCTGACCGAGAAACCCTGCCCCAGCGGGTTGCCCATGGCGATCACCCAATCGCCCACGCGCGCCGTGTCGCTGTCGCCGAATTTGACATATTTCAGAGGGCCTTGCGCCTCGACCTTGAGAAGCGCGATATCGGTTTTCTCGTCCGTACCGATCACCTTGGCGGGCAGCTCCTTCTTGGGCTGGCCATCACCGGGAAAGAACTCGATCAGGATCTCGTCGGCCTCGGCAATCACGTGGTTGTTGGTGACGATGAACCCGTCCTCGGAGATCACGAAACCCGACCCCAGCGCATTGCTGCGGCGTGGGCGGTTTTCATTGTCGCCGTTGCGATCCTGGAACTCGCGAAAGAAATCCTCGAACGGAGAGCCCTCGGGCACGATCCCCTGCGGACCGGTGCGGCCCTCGATCAGGGTCGAGGTGGTGATGTTCACGACCGCCGGGCTGATCTGTTCGGCCAGCGGCGCCAGGCTTTCGGGACGCGCCTGCGCCATGACGGCCTGAGCAAGGGCGAACAGCATGGTCAGGAATGCCAGCCACATCAGCCGCGCATTCGTGATCATACCGTCCTGCCTGAGGGGAATACTGCGTGCCTTTGCCTGCACTGGACGTCTCCTTGTCACCAACCTGTTTCGCCCGGTCCCATGGCGGAAACCGGTCTGTCAGGGATCAATGTAGTGAGTTTGGCCAAGCCCGCAACTCGGGATCGCGGGGAATTCACCGGCAATTGAGGCGCAATCACACGCCAGGCGCAAGTGCATGGGCGCTGAGATGGCGGTAATGCGGCTCGTGCCGGTCCAGCAGGGAGCGCACATGCGGGGCGCGCGCGCAGAGCGCATCGAACCGCCCGGCCTCGCGCGTCTCGGCCTGCGGATCGGGCGGTGCGATGCCCGAGCTTTGCAGCACCCGCCCGTGCCAGCCTTCGACCTTCTGCCAGTCCTGCGGCGCTTCGTTCTGCCAGTCAAAGGCGTGATCCGCCGGTGCCAGCCCCACCGCCCGCCACAGCGCCCCGATGAGGCCGCGCGGATCGGCCCGCACATCCTCGGCCCGGATCACCTGCGCGCGCGCGCCCCGCGCCACCAGCGCCCGATGCTGCGCCGCCTGCGCCGCGATGCCGATCTCTTCGTCGGTCACCTCCGGGTCCAGCTTGTGATACGAGACGATCGCCGCGCGAGGGCGCCGGATCAGGAACATGTTGCGCAGCCGCGCCAGAAACACCGCATCCTCCAGGATATGCGGCATCACGTAATAGCTCATGTCCTTGATGAAGACCGGCTGCACCGCAGCGCGATCCAGCAGCATATCCCGGATCTCGCTATAGCTGCGGGGATGGCCGGGTTCGACCTCGAAATGCGGCATCTCGCGCACGCGGCGATGCACGTAATAGTCATACATGAAGGGCTCATGCGCACAGTCCAGATCGCCACGCTCCCGCATGATCCGCTCGATGGCGGTGGACATGGAACGGGGATGCGACCAGAGCGCATAGATCGGATGCATGGCAGCGTCTCACGCCAGTTATAGCGAAATCGAATCAATCTGCACGAGGGAGCATCAAAATTCGCGTTCGAAAGCAGCAGTATGCTGATTGAGAGGCGGAGAATTTTGATTCAGATTTTTCGATTTCTGCTTTGGGCAGGGTCAGGCTGTCAAAAGCCGAACCGATGCGCAATCCACAGCAGGATCAGGCCGGTGACAACACAGATCAGTCCGACCTGGCGCCGGGCGCCTTCGGGCAGTGCGCGCAACACTTCCAGCATGCGTTCAACAAGCGAAGGGGCCAGCGCATAGGCCAGCCCCTCGACGATCAGCACCAGCCCGAAGGCCAGAAAGATCATGCCCATTATTCGGCCCCGCTCGCGGGTTTTCCGTTGGGCGACTTGAGATAGTTGAAGAACTCCGAATCCGGGCTCATCACCATCGAGCTGTTATTGCCCTGCAGCGCGCGGCCATAGGCGGTCAGCGAGCGGTAGAACTCGAAGAATTCCGGGTCCTTGCCAAAGGCCTGGGCAAAGATCGCATTGCGCTCGGCATCGGCCTCACCGCGGATGATCTCGGCCTCGCGCTTGGCCTCCGACACCAGCTCGACCACGGTCCGGTCGGCCTGCGCGCGCACGCGCTGCGCCGCCTCGTTACCACGGGCACGTTCGTCGGTGGCTTCACGTTCCCGCTCGGCCTTCATCCGGTCGAACGTGGCCTCCAGGTTGGCCTGCGGCAGGTCGGTCGCTTTCAGGCGCACGTCGATCACGCTGACCCCAAGTGCCAGCGCCTCGGCAATGGCGCTGTTGCGGATGCGCAGCATCAGCGCCGCCCGGTCCGAGCTCAGGATGTCCTTGGAGCTGACCGAACCCAGCACCTCGCGCGTCTCGGCGCGCAGGATGCGGTCCAGCCGGTCCTCGGCGACGGCAAGACCGCCGACACCGACGGCCTGACGGAACCGCTCAACATCCGCGATACGGTACCGGGCAAAGGCGTCGACCACCAGACGGCGGTCATCCAGCGGGGTCACCTCCAGCGGCTGCACGTCGATGGACAGGATGCGGTCGTCATACCGCACCACTTCCTGAATGAGCGGGATCTTGAAGGCCAGCCCCGGCTCTTCCTTCACCGCCACCACGCGGCCAAACTGCAGCACCAGCGCCTTTTCGCGCTCGTCCACGATGAAGATCGCCGACAGCACGCCGACCACGGCGAGAACCAAAACCGGCAGAATGAAATTGGTTTTCCGCATCACTGATTCTCCCCACCGGAATTGCGGCGCAGCTCGTTAAGCGGCAGGTAAGGCACGACGCCCTGCCCCGTTCCGCCGGAACTTTCATCCAGAATGACCTTGTCCAGATCCCCAAGCACCTGCTCCATCCGTTCCAGATAGAGACGTTTGCGGGTCACGTCGGGCGCCTTGGAGTATTCCTCGAGAACCGCGCTGAACCGGCTCGCCTCACCCTGGGCTTCGTTCACCTGCTGGGCGCGGTAGCCTTCGGCCTCTTCCAGGATCTGCGCCGCTTCACCGCGCGCCTCGGCCAGTACCTTGTTGGCATAGGCATCGGCCACGTTCTGCAAACGGTCCCGCTCCTGTGCTGCGGCCTGAACGTCGCGGAAGGCGGCGATCACGTCCTGCGGCGGGTCGGCCTTGTCGAAGTTCACACGGATGATGTTCACACCCGAATCGTAGCTGTCGAGCGTCAACTGGATCAGCTCCTGCAGCCGGTCGGCGATGATGCCGCGATCCCGGTTCAGGATCGGCGCCAGCTCCGACTGCGCGATGATCTCGCGCATCGCCGATTCCGACACCGCCCGGATGGTCGGGCGCGGATCGCGCAGGTTGAACAGGAACTTGGCCGGGTCGTTGATGTTCCAAACGACCTGATAGTCGATATCGACCACGTTTTCGTCACCGGTCAGCATCAGTCCGTCTTCGCTGCCCCGGGTGCCGCCCATGTCCTCGGTCTGTTCGCGGGTGACCGGGATCACTTCGGCGGTGACCAGCGGCCAGGGGGCAAAGTTCAGGCCCGGATTGCCGACGGCCGAGAACTCGCCCAGAAACAGCTCGACCGACTGTTCTTCGGGTTTGACGGTGTAGAAACTGGCCGCCGCCCACAGACCGGCGGCGATCAGCACGCCCAGCCCCACGGTGCCACGGGTAAAGACCGGACCGCCGCCGCCCGGGCCGCGGCCATCGCCGCCCCGGCCACCGCCGCCGCCACGCCCGCCCATCAGCACGCGCAGCTGCTCCTGACCCTTTTTCATCAATTCATCGATCTCGGGGATCTGCGGGCCGTCGCCTTCGGGCGGCCGCCGCCCGTCACCGTTGTTTCCCCGATTTCCGCCGCCGCCGGAAGAGCCTCCGCCCCCCCAGGGGCCACCGCTGTTGCCCGCCATGTGTTTTTCATCCCTTGTGTGGTGCCGTCTTGATCACGGCGTCAGTTCTAACCTGTATGCGCCCGCGTGCAAATCAAGCGCTGCGGACCGGATGCCGCATCGTCACCAGTTCCTCGGCCATCACCGGGTGTACGGCCACGGTGCGGTCGAAATCTTCCTTGGTCGCGCCCATCTTGACGGCGATGCCCGCCATCTGGATCATCTCGCCCGCACCCGGCGCCACGATGTGACAGCCCAACACCTTGCGGGTGGCCTTGGACACGATCAGCTTCATCAGCACCCGCTGCGACCGGCCCGCAAAGGCCTGCTGCATCGGCTTGAACGAGGTCGCGTAGACCTCGATCGGCTCCTGCGCCGCCGCCTGTTCCTCGCTCAGACCCACGGTGCCCATCTCGGGCTGCGTAAAGATCGCGGTCGGGATCAGTTCATGATCCACCGGCGTCGGGTTGGCCTTGAATACGGTCTCGACAAAGGCCATGCCCTCGCGGATCGCCACCGGGGTCAGGTTCACCCGGTCGGTCACATCGCCGATGGCATAGATCGAGGGCACGCCGGTCTGGCTGTACGCATCCACCACGATCTCGCCCTTGCGGCCCCGCTCGACGCCCAGAGCTTCCAGCCCCATGTCGCCGGCATTGGGCGCCCGGCCCGTGGCATACATCACCACGTCGAACAGACGCTCAGTTCCGTTGGTCGCCTTGACCCGGATCTTGTCGCCATCCTTGGCCATCTCGATCACGTTGGTGCCCAGATGCACATCGACCCCGTTCTGGCACATCTCCTCGCAGATCAGCCCGCGCGCCTCTTCGTCGAAACCCCGCAAGATCTGCGCCCCGCGATAGAACTGCGTGGTATTAACGCCCATCCCGTTCATGATCCCGGCAAACTCGCAGGCGATATAGCCGCCGCCAACGATCAGCATGGTCTCGGGCAGCTTCTCCAGATGGAATATCTCGTTCGAGGTGATCGCCAGTTCCGAGCCCGGAAACTCCGGCACCACCGGACGCCCGCCGGTGGCGATCAGGATGTGCTTGGCGGATTTGCGGGTGCCATCGGCCAGTTCGACCGTATGCGGATCGACCAGGCGGGCACGCTGGTCAAAACTCTCGACCCCGTTGTTTTTCAGAATGCCGCGATAGACACCTTCCAGCCGGTCCAGCTCGGCATGCAGCTTGCTCTTGAACGCGTCCCAGTCAAATGCGCCCGGCTTGACGTCCCAGCCATAGGCCTGCGCATCCTCGACCATACCGGCATATTCGCTGGCAAACACCATCAGCTTCTTGGGCACGCAACCGCGGATCACGCAGGTCCCGCCATAGCGGTCCTCTTCGGCCAGCGCCACCTTGGCTCCGGTCTCACCTGCCGCAACGCGCGCCGCCCGCACACCGCCAGAGCCGCCGCCGATGACGAACAGATCATAGTCAAAGCTCATGGAATATTCCTCAATCCGTCAGATCGGAGAACAGGTTGTCGCTCTCGGCGAACTCCATCCGATCCTGCTCAATCGTGCCCTCATTGATGTCGCGCGTCTCGACCCGGCCATCGCCAAAGCCGATCACGACCCTGTCACAGATATCGATGAACAAACCGTTTTCAACCACACCGGGGATCTGGTTCAGCACCAGCGCCAGTTGCCTCGGGTTGCCGATGCGCTGCAGATGCAGGTCCAGAATGTGGTTGCCCTCATCGGTAATCGCGGGCGCCTCGCCCTTCATCCGCAGCGTGACCGAGCGGCCCAGCACATCCATCGCCACCAGCGTTTCCTCGATCAGCGAGCGGGTGGTCTGCCAGCCGAACGGAATGACCTCGACCGGCAAGGGAAACGCGCCCAGCGTCTCGACCTCCTTGCCCGCATCGGCAATCACCACCATCTGATCGCTCGCCGTGGCCACGATCTTTTCCTGCAGCAGAGCGGCCCCGCCACCCTTGATCAGGTTCAGATCGCCGTCGAACTCGTCCGCGCCATCAATGGTCAGATCCAGCCACCCGGCCTGATCCAACGAGACCACCTCGATCCCCACTTCCCGCGCCAACTCGGCGGTTCGGGTCGAGGTCGGCACGCCCTTGATCCGCAGGCCATTGTCCCGCACCATCTCGCCCAGGCACCGCACCAGCCAGGCCGCGGTCGAGCCGGTTCCCAGCCCCACTCGCATCCCGTCTTCCACCATATCGGCGGCGCGTCTTGCAGCAACGAATTTGGCCTTGTCGATGGGCGACAACTCTCCGGTCATGGCAGCATCCCTTGTTTGCGTTGCCGGACTTATACGGAATGCCCTGCCCGACTGCGAGGCCAAATTGCCCGCCCCGCAATCGGGACAGCGCGGACAAGCGCGCAACCCCGCCATGGGGCACCCATCAAAACACCCGAGCGCGTGCGCAGCACGCTCAATTTGGTAACCGCTCAGCCGCGCTGCATATTGGCGATGGCGCGCCGCATCAGGGCCAGAAACAGCACGCGATCCGCATCGTCGATCCCGGCCAGCGCCTGCGCGTTCTGCGTCCGGGCCGCCGCCTTGGCCTCCGCCTCCAGCCCCCGTGCCCGGTCCGTTAGGAACACCAGCCGCGAGCGTTTGTCGGTTTCCGACGCGCGCCGCTCGATCAGCCCGTCCCGCTGCATCCGGTTCAGCGTGTTGGCCATGGTCGCCTGCTCCACATCCAGCGCCCCAACCAGATCGGCCTGCGTGCGCCCGTCCCGCACCCACAGTTCCAGCAACACCATGAACTGCGCGGGCGCCAGCCCCAAAGGCTGTATCCGCTTCTGCAACCCCGCCGCGAACAGCCGCGCCATGTGGTTGGCCAGATACCCGGCCGAGTTTTCCTGAAAATCCGACATGGCCGCAAAAAACACTTGAATAGCACGCTATGCAACTCTATTTACATAGCATGCTATGTTAAATCTGGACACCACCGCCATGAAAACCGCCATCCACGCCACCGCCGGAAGCCTCGCCCTCGCCACCATCTCGACCTTCTGGGTCTCGACCCTGATCTCGGAACTCTTCGCCTCGCATGCGGCCATCGCTGCGGTCAAAACCGCCATCCTCTACGGCATGGCGCTGCTGATCCCGGCCATGGCCACGGCGGGCGCCACCGGGGCCAGCCTCGGCAAGGGATGGAAACTGCCGCAGGTGGCGGCCAAATCGTGCCGGATGAAGATCATCGCCACCAACGGCCTGCTGATCCTGCTGCCCTCCGCCGTCTTCCTCGCCCTGCGCGCGCAGGCCGGACAGTTCGACACCGCCTTCTATGCGGTGCAGGCGCTTGAATTGATCGCGGGCGCCATCAACATCACCCTGCTCTCGCTCAACCTGCGCGACGGGCTGGCACTGGGCCGCCGCCGCAAGGCCCGCGCAAAGGCCAGCACACAGACCAGCACACAGGCGCGGTGAGGCGCGGCAATCCGCCAAAGATACCCTCAAAATACGCGTTTCCGATAGGAAACGTCGGAATCAAGGCTTTCTGAATTCTCCACAGCCCTTAAACAGGCGGCATGGAATCGCCGTACCGCCTGCACTGCGCCCCCGACAACGCCTCGCTGGTGATCCGGCTGGCGATGGAAGAGATGGGCCTGCCCTACGACACCGCCCTTGTCAACCGTCCGGGCAAGGCGCAGGACAGCGCGGCCTACCGGGCGCTCAATCCCAACGGGCTGATCCCGGTTCTGGAAACGCCGCAAGGCCCGATCTTTGAGACCGCCGCCATCCTGCTCTGGCTGGCCGACACTCACGGGCAACTCGCCCCGGCACCGGACAGCGCCGAGCGCGCGCCCTTCCTCAAATGGCTGTTCTTCGCCTCGAACACGCTGCACGCCGATCTGCGCATCCTGTTCTATGCCGGAAAATACATAGACGCCGCCCAGACCGAGACCCTGCGCGCCGGGATCCGCCCGCGCCTGCGCCAGCACCTGCAAGTGCTGGAGGCTGAGGCGAAAAACGCCCCCACCTGGCTCAGCCCTCATCAGCCCTCGGTTCTCAGCTACTATCTCGCCTGCATGATGCGCTGGATGGCGCTCTACCCGGCCGGCACCGACCGCAGCTGGTATCAGCTGGCCGATACCCCATATCTGCAGAAGGTCCTGATGCAGCTCGAACTCCGCCCCGCCACCCGCGCCGCCATCAGGGCCGAGGGGCTGGGGGTCACCCCGTTCACCTCGCCCACCTACGCCAACCCTCCAGAAGGCTCAGCAACCTAAGATGTTCCTCTCCGTCTTCGATATGTTCAAAGTGGGCGTCGGCCCATCGTCTTCGCACACCATGGGGCCGATGGTGGCCGCCGCACGGTTCCTCGACCTGATGCGCGCCTCGCCGTTCGAGTTTTCGGGCCTGCGCGGCTCGCTGCACGGCTCGCTGGCCTTTACCGGCGTCGGCCACGCCACCGACCGCGCCACCATCCTCGGCCTCGCTGGCTTTACCCCCGACAGCTACGACCACAACAAGGCCGAGGCCGCGCTGGCCGCCATCGCCGACACCCACACCGTCACACCCGAGGGCCTGCCGACGCTGAAATTCGACCCCAAGGCCGACCTGCTCTTCGACTACGACCACACCCTGCCCGGCCACGCAAACGGCATGATCCTGATGGCCACCGACGCGCAAGGCGACGTGATCCTGCGGCAGGTCTACTACTCCATCGGCGGCGGCTTCGTGCTGACCGAAGAGGAACTGGCCGAGGGCAAGGACTCCAACGATGGCGCGCCCGTGCCCTACCCCTTCCACACGGCCGCCGAAATGCTGGAAATGGCCAATGCCAGTGGCAAGACCATCGCCGACATGAAACGCGCCAACGAGGTCGCGCGCGGCTGCGCCGACAGTTTCGCCAAGGGCACCGCCCGGATCTGGGAGGTGATGAACAACTGTATCGAGCGCGGCCTGGCCACCGATGGCATCCTGCCCGGCGGCCTCAAGGTCCGCCGCCGCGCCAAGGGCATCCACGACGCGCTCATGGCCGAGCGCGGCATGAACCTGAACGCGCCGCACACGATCAACGACTGGATGAGCGTCTATGCCATGGCGGTGAACGAGGAAAACGCAGCCGGAGGTCAGGTCGTCACCGCCCCCACCAACGGCGCGGCAGGCACCATGCCGGCGGTGCTACGCTACTATCTCGATCATGTCCCCGGCGCCTCGGAAAGCCATATCGAGGACTTTCTGCTCACCGCCGCCGCCATCGGCGGGCTGATCAAGTACAACGCCTCGATCTCGGGCGCCGAAGCGGGCTGCCAGGCCGAGGTCGGCTCCGCCTCGGCCATGGCCGCCGCTGGTCTCTGCGCGGTGATGGGCGGCACGCCGGAACAGGTGGAAAACGCCGCCGAGATCGCGCTGGAACATCATCTGGGCATGACCTGCGACCCGGTCGCCGGGCTGGTGCAGGTGCCCTGCATCGAACGTAACGGTCTGGCCGCAATCAAGGCGGTATCTGCCGCCTCGCTGGCGCTACGTGGCGACGGCCAGCACTTCGTGCCGCTCGATTCGGCCATCGAGACCATGCGCCAGACCGGCCACGACATGCACGAACGCTACAAGGAGACCTCGCTGGGCGGTCTGGCGGTCAACGTCCCCAACTGCTGAGGCCCTCCCTCCGGCACCACCCGACGGACCAAGCCGCTTGCAAGCGGCTTGATGCGGTTTGCAAACCGCATGAAAGGCGTTTACAAAGGCGATGGAGAAAGTTGCATCTTCACCTACCCACCAAAATCCGTCGCGCCAAAATGACGAATAGCAAGACGCTGTGTCGCCTCGGCAAACAATCGGTATTCATCAGGAAATCGTTTCGCCTTTGGGTCCATCCCCCTAATTCTACGTGAGTAGTAAGCCACAAAGTCGGCAGCTTGCAGCGATATTACCGACTTCTTTTCAGCAAAACTGAGGGTGCCAAGCATGGCGTGGTGCTGTTTAGCATGTTGAAAGCGAGCAAGGACATCAGCATTGTTTGAGTTTCCGTCCTCCACGACAAATGACAGCGTCTCACCATGTTGGGCAATTAGGTCAAGGTGCCCAACCTTCTGATACTGATCAATAATGCCGACCATGCAAAATCCCAACGGCGAGACTGTCTTGTTTCTCCCAAGCTCCTTTTTGCGCTTCGGGTAGATCTTGCGAAGAGTGGAGAATTCAAAACTATCAGCAACATACATTTCAAGGATTTCGCAGAAGACGTTGGCAAAGCCTTTCCTGTAATCCCAATCTTTGTCACTCCAAAAGCCGCGAGCATGCCTGAAATCTTCAGTGTGTAAATAATCAAGTCCGATCTCATCGAAAAACAGACGAGCATGGACCTCAAACGCCTTCCACTTTTCTTCTGTGGTCGCATGTCCCGCAAGCGTGACGTACTTGGTGTCTCTCCCGCCGCTATCGTCAATATAAGCTATCAGCACAAAAGATGTCGCTTCTCACGATCCGGAAAACTCATGATCGGAAAGCATGGAGTCCGGTGCTTTAGGTTAGATACATTACTCATACCCTACCTCGCTGCCTCGGGTACGGCACGTACAATAACGCCTTTCCAAACCGCCATTTTCCGCCTTTTGCAAACGCACGCCATGCCCTAGCGTGGCGCGCATGACCCATGACCGCCCCGTCCTCGGCATCCTCCTGATGCTCGGCTTCTGCGTGCTCGCCCCGATGGGCGACGCGCTGGCCAAGCTGCTGGGACAAACCGCGCCCATCGGCCTGCTCCTGCTGGGCCGCTTTGCGGTGCAGGCCGCCGTGCTGATCCCGCTGATCGCGCTGACCGGCAGGCCGTGGCGGATGCGCGGGCGTGTCCTGCGGCTGACCATGATCCGCACCGGGCTGCACATCGTGGGCATCGGCGCGATGTTCACCGGGCTGCAATACCTGCCGCTCGCCGACGCCGTCGCCATCGCCTTCGTCATGCCTTTCATCATGCTGCTTCTGGGCAAATACATCCTCGGCGAAGAGGTCGGTTCCCGCCGCCTCGGCGCCTGCATCTTGGGCTTCATCGGCACCCTGATGGTGATCCAGCCCAGCTTCGCCGAGGTCGGCCTGCCCGCCCTCTGGCCGCTGTTGGTCGCGGTGATCTTCGCGCTCTTCATGCTGGTCACCCGCCAGATCGCCAAGGAAACCGACCCGGTGGGGCTGCAGGCGGTCTCCGGCGTGATGGCCTCGGCGGTGCTGCTCCCCGCCCTGCTGCTGGGCAACCGCGCCGGTCTGGACCAGCTCACGCTGATCCTCCCCGACGCCCGCACCACCTGGCTGCTGCTCGCCATCGGCCTGCTGGGCACCGGCGCCCACCTGCTGATGACCTGGGCGCTGCGCTACGCGCCATCGGCCACGCTGGCGCCCATGCAATATCTGGAGATTCCCATCGCCACGCTGATCGGCTGGATCATCTTCAGCGACCTGCCCGACGGTCTGGCCGCGCTGGGCATCTGCATCACCATCGCCGCCGGGCTCTACGTCATCCTGCGCGAGCGGACCAGCGCCCGGTCCGGTCCGACAGAAACGCCTGCATGACCTGATCCAGCGCCCCGCGCGGCACCATCACTAACAGCCCCGGCGCGTCGACCTCAAGCGCCACCGCACCCGTCGCCCGGTTCGAGGTCCCGACCTGCCCGTCGGGCTCGAACACCAGCCCCTCGATCGGCCACTCCAACCCCTCGCTGCGCCCGGTCACCCGCGCCAACGGAAACAACGACACCACGCTGCCGGGCTCCAGCTCCAGCCGGATCCGCGGCGGCGCATGAAAGATCACCTCACGCTCGCCCAGCAGCAGGCAGGGCCGGTCCGCATGCCGGACCAGCGCGTTGAACACCGCCAGCTGATGATCCACCCGCGCGCCCAGAAACCCCAGCCCCAGCACCAGCGGCGCCTCTATGTTCCGCAAAGCCTTGTCAAAATCAGTGCTGTCCTGCTCGCGAATCGGGAACAGCCGTTCGGAGGGAATCAGCTCCCGCGATACCCGCTCAAGTGAGTCGAAATCGCCGATAACGGCGTCCGGAACCCGCCCTTCGGCCAGAATAGCCGCCCCACCGCTATCCGCCGCAACCAGCGTTTTGACGCGATTCAGCGCCAGATTCATGTCGTCTGGGCCGATTTGCCCCCCTCCGACCAGTAAAATGGGGGTTTCCGAGCAAACAATTGCGCCACTTTTAGACGTATTGGCCACTTTTTCTAGGTTTCGACACATTCTGACCACAAAATGATACGTTGATTTACACAGATTCGCGCCGAATTTGACGCCCGGCGTTTGTTAGCTTGGTGTCATAAGTTTGTAGAGGACGAGCGTCGTATGGTACACAACAACAAGGTATTGACCGTCTCCTATGGGACGTTTTCATGCACCCTCGAAGGGTTCGATGACTCCTTTGAGACCATGAAATCCATCGCCGAGTATTTTCGGGACCTGGCAGCGGACGACCGCTATTTCGGATCGGAACCGCCGCAGCCGGATGCAGAAATGCTGACCCGGATCGCCCAGCGCGACATCGCCCGTCAGGTCGAGGCCCGCCAGAGCGAGACCGGAATCGTTTTGCGCGCAACCGAGGCCGAAGCCCCGGCCATCGCCGCCCAGCCGCAGCCCGCAGCCGATCCGACGCCGGCCGCGCCGCAGCAGCCCGTTCAGGCGGAGCCCGCCCCCAGCATCGCACCAGTCCCGGCCGAGCCCGTCCAGCCCGCCGCAACCACGCCCGAACCTGCAAACTCCGAGCCGTCCACCCCCGTCCAGGCCGAGGCGCCGCAACCCGCGCCCGAGCCGGTTGCCGAGCGCAAGCCGGTCGTGCTGGAAGCGGTCAAGACGGATGTGCCCGAACCGACGCCCGCCCCGGCACCCGAAGCCGCAGAACCGGAAATGGAAGCGGAAGAGGCCCCGATCCTCGAGGCCGAGCCGGTCGACCCCGAAACCGTACCCGCCGCAAACAGCATCGCCGCGAAACTGCAGCGCATCCGCGCCGTGGTGTCGCGCTCCGAGGACGAGGTTAGCTCCTACTCGGAAGACGAGCATGCCGATCTGATGGCTGGCGGAACCGAGGAAGATCAGGACGCGATCTCGTCGGCCTTTGACGCGGAAACCGAAACGGCAGCCGACCTGCCCCCGGTTGTCCAGACCCTGGAAACCATCATCGCCGGTGCCGAACCCGCTCAGGAAGACGAGAGCGACGACATCCTGTTCGCCAATCTCGATGAAGACGCCGATGAGCCCGAAGAGGATGGCGATTTCCGCAATATCCTCGACGACGACACCGATACCGCGCCCGAGCAGATCGCACCGGCAGCCGAGTCCGTTGTCGAGATGCCGGCCCCGGCTGCGGCAGAGGATCAGCAGACGCCCGATGGCGCCCTGACTGCCGAAGACGAGGCCGACCTGATGCGCGAGCTTGCCGGGGTCGAGGCCGAACTGATCTCGCGCCGCGAAGATCGCCCGGACATGAGCGGCGGCATCGACGATGACGCCGACGTGTCCCGCCTGATGGACGCAGCCGACGAAAAGCTGGGCGAGCCCGGCGCATCGCATAACCGCGAGGCCTACACCCACCTTCGCGCTGCCGTTGCGGCGACCGAGGCGGATCGGACTGTCGGTGAAGAAGCCAAAACCGGCGCGGATGCCGAGGACTATCGCGAGGATCTGGCCTCGGTCGTGAACCCGCGCCGCCCCACCGCAGAAGGTGCGACCCCCCGGCCCGAGGTCGACAAGCCCGGCCCGTTGAAACTGGTTGCCGAGCAGCGCATCGACGAATCCTCCCCGGCAAATGCCGGCCCCGTCCGCCCGCGCCGGGTGGCCAGCGTGGTCAAGGCGGATGTAACCGCACCCGACAGCGGATTTGCCAGCTTTGCCGAGGAAAAAGGCGCCCAGTCGCTGGCCGAACTGCTGGAGGCCGCTGCCGCCTACCTGTCCTTCGTCGAGGGGCAAGAGCAGTTTTCGCGCCCGCAGCTGATGAACAAGGTGCGCGCGCTGAACCTGGACGAGTTCAACCGCGAAGACAGCCTGCGCTTTTTCGGCCAGCTGCTGCGCGAAGGGAAAATCGAAAAGGCCGGTGGCGGCCGCTTCGCCGCGTCCAGCCAGATCGGCTATCGCCCCAACGGAGAACGCGCCGTGGGCTGAACCCCTCGTCATCTCACGGAAAAACGCCCTGCCGGACACCCCGGCGGGGCGTTTTCTTTTTTTGAGTATCGCCCCGTTGCAATGGCAGGGCTATTTGCGACCCCCGATTTGGTTTCCGGGCCAAGAGACCAACGGGTTTCATTCGCCCCAAAACTGCGCGAACACTTACCTGTTTGCGGGCGCCTCTTCCTTCTCCACGTTCCAACTGACGAAGAGAGGCAGAGGGGCCGGCTCTGCGCAAGCAGAAAACACTTTAAGAAACCACCGTAACCCCTTACGGATAAGACAATGCGACTGATGTGCCTGAACGGATGGGGCGGAAAACTCCACGATGATCTGCTGCCCTACCTGGCAGCGGACCGCCCCGACATCCTGTGCCTGCAAGAGGTGGTGCACAGCCCGCAAACCGGCAAGGACTGGCTCACCTACCGGGATGGCGACCATGTTCTGCCGCAACGGGCCAACTTCTTCCGCGATGTCTGTCAGACGCTGCCGGACCACGTCGCCACCTTTTGCCCGGCCGCACAAGGCGTGCTGTGGGATGGCGAGAAATCAGTGCCGTCGCAATGGGGGCTCGCCACCTTTGTGCACAAATCTCTGCCCGTCATCGCGCAGGCACAGGATTTCGTCCACAAAAACTACTCACCGCACGGCTACGGCCCCCACCCCAGATCCCGCAGCGCCCACGGCATCCGGGTCTACGATCATCAGCGCGACCGCCCGGTGAGCGTCACCCATATGCACGGTCTGCGCGATCTGAACGGAAAGTTGGACACGCCCGACCGGCTGGCACAGGCACAGCGGCTTCTGGACCTCTCGAACCGGGTCTCCGACCCCGATGGCGTGGTGATCATCTGCGGGGATTTCAATGTCGAACCGGATAGCGAGACCCTGCGGCTGCTACAGGACACCGGACTGACCGAGCTTGTCACGCGCCGGGGCTTCGACGGCACCCGCACCTCGCACTACACCAAACCGGGCCGATTCGCGGATTACATGCTGGTGAACCACGAAAGCGAGGTTACCCGCTTTGATGTGGTCCACCAGCCCGAGGTATCCGATCACTGCCCGCTTGTGCTCGAAATCTGAGCGGTGCCGCGCCGCACGGGGGCGCGACACCAAAACGAAAAACCCGAACCCGAACAGGGGCCGCATGACTGAAGGCCCCAGCCCTGGTCAGCTCCCCAGATCGCAGCCGATGATCTCGGTTGCGATCCCGTGCCCCAGTGCTTCGTCGGACGACAGCAGCCGGTGCCCCAGCTTGAGCTCGCGCACTTCGTCCCGCGTCAGCTTCGAACGCTGGGCCAGAATGCTGATCGACCGTTCCTCGGTCTTTTCCCAGCGCTGCGGAAAACTGTTGAGCTCGGTCCGGTCGTTCGAACTGGCCACCACCGTCAGCGTGACGGGATGGATCTGCATCGTGCTGCTGCAGCTGATCCGCCGCTCGGAACCGGCCAGGAACACATAGACCGCCGCCGAATGGCTGTTGCCATAGATGGTCGTGGTCAGTCGGTTCTCGGTATCCGCGATCCGCAGCGCCTCATAGACGCCATGGGCCGTGGTCGGGCTGCCGCCAGGCGAGTTGATGACGATTTCCTGCGCGTATCCGCCTTCCAGACAGGGAATGACCGTGTCAAAGATCTTGCCGGTCAGTTCCCAATCGACCTTACCGTCGAGAACAAAGCGCCCGTGCTTGCCGGTGCATTTAAGCTTGTCCCCTTCCTCTTTCTTGGCCGTTTCCACGGCTGCCATGGCCGTTGCCGAGTCTCCGGCAGACCAGTTGATGGCGACGATACTCAGCGCCGCCAGTGCCAGTGTAATTGTGACTTTTTTCATGTGTTTACCCACTAAACAGAAAGTGTACCCCGGTATTCATGAATTCATGGCGCACCTGAGCCTTGGTCTTCCGGCTCGAATTCTTATTTGTGCGCCGCCTTCAGAAGACCAGAAAAACCGGCCGAAATATAGTTTGGAATGTGGCCATAATACGGTTCGCAACAACTTGTGACCGGTCCGTCAGGTGCCGTGAGGGCTGCGCTTTTGCACCAATCTGCCCCTGAAACGACACGCTCCGAAACGCCTTGGGCAGTCACCGATATGTGCCGCCGCCGCTTTCGTGTTACGGTTGCACCAGTCCGTTCGAACCAGCCCACGAGGTCTGATGTGGCCACCCGTCACGTGAAATTACGCCATTTTACCATAGCCTTGGTTCCCATCGTCATTTTCTGGCTGAACGCCCTGATCAGCAAGCATCTGATGGCCTCGGACCTCGATGTGCCCCCCGATATCCTGCAGGACGGGCGCCACTGGCTCGAGGCGGTGGGCCGGTACCGGTTCCTCGCCGCCACCTGGTTCTTCGCCGCTCTGGCGGTGCTCGCGGTGGCGGTGCTGGTGCGCACTCTGATGCGCCCGACAGCCCGCCAGACACGTCTTGCGGCTGTCGCCACCATGGTCGTCATCTTCCTGCTCGCCGTCACCCCGGTGATTCAGCAGAACCTGAACCCGGACGGGACGCGGCTCTATCACCGCCTCGGAGCGGCTGTCTTTGAGACCGCCCTTGCTCGGGGCAACTTGCCGGGATGCGTCGGACCGGACGACCTGTGGCTGCTGGGCCGATGCGGCGACATCCCGGTCGTCTCACTCTTCAACCGCCTGATGGATATCGTCACCGTCCTGGCCGGCCTCGCCGTGGGCGCATTGATCGTCGGAATGATCCTGTGCCTGGAAACGCGCCACAGCGACGATTTCGAGGAAGCCGCCGCGCAGCTCGCCCAGAACCTGCGTCAGATGCGGCAGCAGCTTTACCTCTCCAGCCTGATCCTCACCTTCGGCATGCTCTTCGCAACAAGCTGGATGCACTGGCCCCTGCCCATGGTGTCCGAGGCGGAACGGGGACCATACGGCTCGATCGTACTGGCCTCGGCCCTGTTCACCGGCACCTATTTCAGCCTGCTGCTCCTGAGCTTCTACCTGCCCGTGGCCCTGATACTGGACGAGCGGGTCAGACTGCTCGCCGAAAAGGCGGGGCAAAGCGCGCCGGCCGGCGAGCCGCTCGATATCATCGGCTGGCGGGCCTCACACGGGCTGAAAGACGGGGCCAGCGAATACATCCGTGCGGGGTTTGCCCTGACAGCGCCGATCCTGGCGGCCTTTGCAGGCGGGATTTCTCCCATCGCGCTGTAAGAGCGCCATACGCCCCAGAGGCGCAAAGGTCAGGCGCATCCTCGCAGGGGCGCAGCTTATCCCCCGTCGTCCGGGTCCGCCTGCCCCACGCCCCGGAACACATATTTGAAGGGCAGCGCCCACAGGATGCCAAGGCCGATATAGACCAGCAGCTCCAGCCAGATCGGCGGACGCTCAAGCAGGTTCAGCACCGTGACCACCGCCACGATATAGAGCGGCAGCCCCACCAGCAGGATCACCAGCGACCAGCGGCGGCGGGCCTTGTAGCTGAGCCCGGGTTTCTTTCCCGCGCCCATCAGTCGGCAAACGGGTCGGTCACCAGAATGGTGTCGTCCCGCTCCGGGCTGGTGGAGAGTAACGCCACCGGGCATTCGATCAGCTCCTCGACCCGGCGCACATATTTGATCGCGTTGGCGGGCAGATCGGCCCAGCTGCGTGCTCCTTCAGTGGATTCGCTCCAGCCCGGCATTTCCTCATAGATCGGCTTGCAGCGCGCCTGTTGGTCGGCGGCGGTGGGCAGGTAATCCAGCCGCTCGCCATCCAGCTCATAGCCCACGCAGATCTTCAGCGTCTCGAACCCGTCCAGCACGTCCAGCTTGGTCAGCGAGATACCGTTCACCCCGCTGGTGGCGCAGGTCTGGCGCACCAGAACCGCGTCGAACCAGCCGCAGCGGCGCTTGCGCCCGGTGGTGGTGCCAAACTCATGCCCGCGCTCACCCAGCCGCTGGCCGTCCGCGTCATGCAGCTCGGACGGGAACGGCCCCTCGCCCACGCGGGTGGTATAGGCCTTGACGATGCCGAGGACGAAATCGATCGAGCCCGGCCCGATGCCCACGCCGGTGGCGGCCTGCCCGGCAATCACGTTCGACGAGGTCACATAAGGGTACGTGCCGAAATCGATATCCAGCAGCGCGCCTTGCGCGCCCTCGAACAGGATGCGCTTGCCCGCCTTGCGTTTCTCGTTCAGCACCTTCCAGACCGGCGCCGCAAAGGGCAGGATCTGCGGCGCGATCTCTTTCAGCTGCGCCAGCAGCGCGTCGCGGTCGATGGCCTCGATCCCCAGCCCTTTGCGCAGCGGGTCGTGATGCTGCAACGCCCGGTCCACGCGCGCCTCAAGCGTGGCGGGGTCCGCCAGATCAGCCACGCGGACGGACCGGCGGCCCACCTTGTCCTCATAGGCGGGGCCGATGCCGCGCCCGGTGGTCCCGATCTTGGTACCCTTGCTCGCGGCCTCTTCCCGCGCCCGGTCCAGCTCACCATGGAAAGGCAGGATCAGCGGCGTGTTCTCGGCGATCATCAGCGTCTCGGGGGTGATATCGACACCCTGCGCCCGGATCGTGCCGATCTCGTTGATCAGATGCCACGGGTCCAGCACCACGCCGTTGCCGATGACGCTCAGCTTGCCGCCCCGCACTACGCCCGAGGGCAGCGCGTGCAGCTTGTAGACCTCACCGTCGATGACCAGCGTATGACCGGCATTGTGCCCGCCCTGAAAGCGCGCGATCACGTCCGCCCGCTCGCTGAGCCAGTCGACGATCTTGCCTTTCCCCTCGTCGCCCCACTGGGCGCCGACAACAACCACGTTGGCCATATCCGGTCCTTTTAGCTCGGTAATATCAAACCCGGGCCCGTATAGCGGGGCGTGAGGGGCAGGGAAACCGGTAATTCGACGCAGTTCAGGTCATATCGCGCGTGCCGTGCGATGCCTCCGGCGGGGACATTTTTGGCAAGGGGAAGAGCGTGTCCGCCTTAATGGCGGTGTTACTGCGATGAGGGCAGATGCACGGGCTGTCCATGCGGGGTGCCGAGATAGGCGTCCTCCCAGGCGCGGCGGATGGTGGTGACCTCGTCCGCGGCCGCGGCGCCGTCTTCGGCCAGCAGCGTCTCGAGCGTCTCTAGCCAGGCGTGGAAATAATCGTCGCCCCCGTCCAGTTCACGGCTCAGCCCGTGCCGTTTCAACGTCTCGGAAAACCGCGCCGCCCAGTCGGGCCAGTCGAACCGCCCCGCCTCGTTCAGCGCCACCGTCAGGGCAAAGACCTGCGCGTGCCAGGGCTGCTCGAACGCCGGTTCCGGCGCGGAATGCTCGGGACAACTGCTCATGCCGGTGCCAGATAGCTTTGCCAAAGGTCCAGCACGACCTCATCTTCGGGGTGTTCGGGATGCGCCCACAGCTCGCGCGCGTGAAACCGCACGGCATAGAGCGGCTCGGGCGCCTCGCCCAGACCATGCGCGTTGCTGTCGGGAAACACGTGATTGCCGTGCAGACGCTCGACATATCCCAGCGCACCGGCAGCATAATGCGGCAGGCGGGTGTGCCCGCCGGTGACCAGCGCATTGTCGGACGGAATATGCGTGCGCACCGCCTGCCCTGCCGAAAACAGCGGTGCCGGACCTTCGCCCCGATCCGCCGGGCCCCCCTTGGCCAAAACCCCCGGCACCGCGTCCGCCTTCAGCGCGCGTTGCGCTAAGGCATGCGGTTCGTCATTCCCGGCCCCGCGCAGATCCTCCTCGGTCAGCACGCCGGTCTCGACCAGCAGATCGGCCAGCCCCGAGAGCCATTTCTCGTAATAGGAAAACCGGGCGTAATCCCTGGGCGACAGCCGCTCCCGCGCGTGCCGCGACACGTCGATGTTCCACTGTCCCAAGGCGCCCGCCGCCAGCGTCACCGCCAGGGCCCGCGCGTGCCAGTCCTCGGCAAAGACCGGCGCATCCTCACCCTCGGGCTCCACCGGGCCATCGCCGAACCGCCCGCCCATGTCATGCACCCGGGTCATGCCGGCACCTTGGGCAGGCCGGTGCCGATCATGCTGTCGCGAGTGACCAAAGCGGCCAGCTCATCCTCGCTCATCCCTTCGGTGCCCTCGGGCCGCATCGGCAGCACCAGATAGCGGACCTCGGCAGTCGAATCCCAGACCCGCACGGCGGTGCCCTCGGGCAGGGTCACGCCGAACTCGGCCAGCACCTTGCGCGGCTCGCGCACGGCGCGGGCGCGGTAGGCGTCGGATTTGTACCAGCCGGGCGGGATGCCCAGCAAAGGCCATGGGTAGCAACTGCACAAGGTGCAGACGACCATGTTGTGCCGCGCGGGCGTATTCTCGACCACCACCATGTGCTCGCCCTGCCGCCCGTAATAGCCCAGATCGGCCACCACCGGCGTGGCATCCTCCAAGAGCGCCGCCCTGAACGCGGGATCACTCCACGCCTTCGCAACGACCCGCGCGCCGTTCTGCGGGCCGATCCGGTTCTGATAGGTGTCGATGATCTCATCGAGCGCTGCCGGATCGATCAGCCCCTTGCGGGTCAGAATCGTCTCCAGCGCCTTGACGCGGAGCGCGGGATCGGGCGGCAGCAATGCATGCGGGTGGTCATGGTGATCATGTGGCATGGCCGCAGGGTGCGCGAGCGAAACGCAATCTGTCCAGTCCCTTTGCCGTGATCGCCCCGATCACGGGGTTTGATGCCAACTCCTCCCTTGCCCCCCCGGCCAAACTTGCATAGATACCACGCGATACACGCCACGCTCCGCAGGACCCCCATGGAAAACGTCGTTCTCATCATTCACCTTCTTCTGGCCCTTGGCCTGATCGCCGTCGTTCTGATGCAGCGGTCCGAAGGCGGCGGGCTTGGCATGGGTGGCGGCGGTGGCGGCGTCATGTCGGGCCGCTCGGCGGCAACCGCACTGGGCAAACTGACCTGGATCCTGGCGATCTGCTTCATCGTGACCTCGCTCACCCTGACTATCATCGCGGCGCAGAAATCCGCAGGCACCTCGGTGATCGACCGTCTGGGCGTTCCGGCGCCTGCCGAAACCGAGCAGAGCGCACCGGCGGTTCCGGCCGCCGACGACCTGCTGCCTCCGGCCCAAGGCGACAACGCTCCGCTGATTCCCCAAGCGGACTAAGCCACAAAACCTAGAAATTCTTAAGAGAACGGCAACAGCATCTTGCGGTTCTCTTGCGCCTTTCGCGCGAATCCTCTATATGTGAAGTCCCGTGATGCAGCGGTTTTTCAAGGCCGCCGGGCAGCCGAATAATGACGTCTCACGGGAGCAGCCGAACAACATGGCGCGTTTTATCTTCATCACTGGTGGTGTGGTTTCATCCTTGGGCAAAGGGCTGGCCTCGGCCGCGCTCGGCGCTCTGCTGCAGGCGCGGGGATACTCGGTCCGCCTGCGCAAGCTCGACCCCTATCTGAACGTCGATCCGGGCACCATGTCACCGTTTGAGCATGGCGAAGTGTTCGTGACCGATGACGGGGCCGAGACCGATCTGGACCTCGGGCACTACGAGCGCTTCACCGGCGTGGCCGCCCGCAAGACCGACTCGGTCAGCTCGGGCCGGATCTATTCCAACGTGCTCGAAAAGGAACGGCGTGGAGACTACCTCGGCAAGACCATTCAGGTGATCCCGCACGTCACCAACGAGATCAAGGATTTCATCGCCATTGGCGAGGATGAGGTCGATTTCATGCTCTGCGAAATCGGCGGCACCGTCGGCGACATCGAGGGCCTGCCGTTTTTCGAGGCCATCCGCCAGTTCAGCCAGGACAAGCCGCGCGGCCAGTGTATCTTCATGCACCTCACCCTGCTGCCTTACATCAAGGCGTCGGGCGAGCTGAAGACCAAGCCGACCCAGCACTCGGTCAAGGAGCTGCGCTCGATCGGCCTTGCCCCCGACATTCTGGTCTGCCGCTCCGAAGGGCCGATCCCCACCAAGGAGCGCGAGAAACTGGCCCTCTTCTGCAATGTGCGCGCGGATTCGGTGATCGCGGCGCAGGACCTCTCGACCATCTACGACGCTCCGCTGGCCTATCACCGCGAAGGTCTGGATCAGGCGGTTCTGGATGCTTTCCAGATCAGCCCGGCCCCCAAGCCCGATCTCGCCAAATGGGAGGACGTTAGCGACCGCATCCACAATGCCGAGGGCGAGGTGAAGGTGGCCATCGTCGGCAAATACACCCAGCTCGAAGATGCCTATAAATCCATCGCCGAGGCGCTGACCCATGGCGGCATGGCCAACCGGGTGAAGGTGAGCATCGAATGGGTCGATGCCGAGATTTTCGATACCGAAGACGCCGCCCCGCATCTCGAAGGCTTCCACGCCATCCTGGTCCCCGGCGGCTTCGGCGAGCGCGGCACCGAGGGCAAGATCAAGGCGGCGCAATACGCGCGCGAGCACAAAGTGCCTTATCTGGGCATCTGCCTCGGCATGCAGATGGCGGTGATCGAGGCCGCCCGCAACGCGGCGGGCATCAAAGAGGCGGGGTCCGAAGAGTTTGACCACGAGGCCGGCAAGAAACGGTTCGAACCGGTGGTCTATCACCTCAAGGAATGGGTGCAGGGCAACTACAAGGTCCAGCGCGGCGTCGATGACGACAAGGGCGGCACCATGCGCCTGGGCGCCTATGACGCGGTGCTGGCCGACGGCTCCAAGGTGGCCGAGGTCTATGGCGGCGCCAATATCGAGGAACGCCACCGCCACCGCTATGAGGTCGACATCAAGTACCGCGACAAGCTGGAAGAGGCGGGCCTGAAATTCTCAGGCATGAGCCCCGACGGCCGCCTGCCCGAGATCGTGGAATGGTCGGACCACCCGTGGTTCATCGGCGTCCAGTACCACCCGGAACTGAAATCCAAACCCTTCGAGCCGCACCCCCTGTTCCGCGACTTCGTGCGCGCTGCCAAGGAAACCTCGCGACTGGTCTGATTTGGGCGCAAGGCAAAAAGATGATAGAGTCCCGGGATATTCAATTTCGGGACTTTTATTATGCCAAAACCCTCATTTCTTCAGCCGAACTACGAATCCGTCGCCACCAAGCGGGTCTGGATCACCCTCGACGATGGCCCCCACCCCCGGCGCACGCCCAAGATCCTCCGGGCGCTGGCCGCCCACAAGGTCAAGGCGACCTTCTTCGTCATCGGCCAGAACGCCAAGGCCCATCCTGACATCATCAAGGCCATTCACGATCAGGGCCACGGCATCGCCAACCACACCTACACCCATCCCGACCTAACCCGCCTGTCGCTGACCAGCATCCGGCGCGAGCTGAGCCGGGCCAAGAAGCTGACCGAACCCTACGAGGGCAAATCCCCGCTCTTCCGCCCGCCCTACGGCGCCTCGAACGCCAATGTGGAACTGGCCGCGCGCGAGCTGGGCTACCGGCTGATCCTGTGGAACGTGGACACGCTGGACTGGAACAAGCGCTACAAGCCCGACGGCTGGATCCAGCATGGCATCGACCAGATCCGCAATCGCAGCTCGAACGTGGTTCTGGCCCATGACATCCAGAAAACCACCGCCGACCATTTCTCGATGTTCCTGACCCGGATCAAGGCGCTGGGCTCGATCACGTTCGAACCGCCCTCGACGCTCTGATCGCGTCCCGCACCGGAACTGCTTGCCACCGCGCCCATTCCACGCCACTCTGGGCGCTACTCAACCAGTGAGGGAGCGCTGGCCATGGCCAAGGGATACTGGGTCGCCCATGTCGACGTGGACGACATGGACGCCTATAAGAACTACATCGTCGCCAACGGGGCCGCCTTCGCCGAATACGGCGCCAGGTTTCTGGTCCGCGGCGGCGAGCGCGAGCTGCGCGAGGGCACGGCCCGCGCCCGCACCGTCGTGATCGAATTCCCCTCTTACGAGGATGCTCTGGCCTGCTATGACAGCGACGTCTATCAGGCGGCCAAAGCGCTGCGCGATCCGGTCTCGACCGGCGACTTAGTGATCATGAGGGGCTATGACGGGTAGTTCCCGCTTGGCTGCCCACTAAATCTGGCATATTCTCATCCCATGCTGAAAAAGTTCTTTCAGGCCCTCCGCCCGCCGCAACACACCACCCTGCCCGACCCGGATGCCGAGCTGGCCCTGGGTGCGCTGATGGTGCGCGTGGCCCAGGCCGACCGCGATTATCAGGTCGAGGAAATCAGCCTGATCGACAAGATCCTCGCCCGCCTCTATCAGCACAACGCCATCGAGGCCGCGAAAGTGCGCGCAACCTGCGAGAAACTGCACGCCGCCGCGCCCGAAACCGACACCTTCGGCAAGCTGATCCGCGAGACGACGGGACTCGAAGAACGCCTCGCCGCCATGGACGCCCTGTGGGAGGTGGTGCTGGCCGATGGCGAGACCAAGGAGGGCGAGCTGAAAATCCTCGAAGAGGCGCGCATCGCCATGGGGCTCAGCTACAATGACAGCAAGGCCTCGCGCGAGCGGGTGGAACACAAGATGGAATCCCGCTTGGACGAGCTGTAATCCCGGCCTATAACCCGTCCATGTTTCGTGATTTTCTCTCTCGCCTGACACAGGCCGACCCCGATCCGCTGGCCGATGAGGACGCGCGGCTGGCGCTGACCGCCCTGCTGGTGCGCATCGCCCGCTCCGACAACGATTACGCCGATACCGAAATGTCCCGGATCGACCGGATCACCGCCGCCCGCTACGGGCTCGGCCCATTCGAGGCCGCCGCCCTGCGCGCCCGCGCCGAGGATCTCGAGGCCGAGGCCCCCGATACCGTCCGCTTCACCCGCGCCATCAAGGACGCAGTGCCTTACGAGGATCGCCGCGCCGTGGTCGAGGCGCTGTGGTCGGTGGTGCTGGCCGATGGCGAGCGCGCACAGGAAGAGGACGCGCTGCTGCGTCTGGTCGCCAACCTGCTGGGCGTGAACGACCGCGACTCGGCGCTGGCCCGGCAAAAGGCCGCCCGCTCATGACCGCGATGCTGGGCATGTATGACATGCCCGCGCTGCAACCCGCCAATGACCGGTTCTGGGCGCTGATTCGAGCCCATCTGGGCGACGGCCCCGCGCATCTGACCCGCGATCGGGACTTCTGGGAGGTCTGGCAGGATCCTGCGCTGGTTTTCGCGCAGACCTGCGGCATGCCCTACCGCACCCGCCTGCACGGCACCGTGCAACTGGTCGGCACGCCCGATTACGGCCTGCCCGGCTGCCCGCCCGGACATTACTGTTCGGTCTTCGTGGCCCGCGCCACGGACGACCGCCCGCTCGAAGCGCTGGCGCAGGGAACCTTCGCCTATAATGAGGCGCTGTCGCAATCCGGCTGGGCCGCGCCGATCACCCATCTGACCGGGCTGGGCCTGGCCCCCGGCGCGCTGCTGCAATCGGGCGGCCATGCGCTGTCGGCACAGTCTGTCGCAGAAGACCGCGCCGATCTGGCATCGCTCGACGCCCTGACATGGGAGCTGCTGAAAACCCATACCGATCTGGGCCGGACCCTGCGCGAGGTCGCCCGGACCACGCCAACCCCGACCCTGCCCTATATCACCGCCAATTCCCGCGACGCGCAGGCCGTCACCGCCGCCACCCGCGCCGCCATCGCCGATCTGACGCCGCAGGACCGTGAGGCCCTGCATCTGCACGGGCTGACAGAGATCCCCGCCGAGGTCTATCTGGCCGTCCCGACACCTCCGGGACCGGACGCGCTGGGCGCTGCCAAATAGCCGTTTTGACCATTCCCTATGGTCAATTCGCCCCATTCTTGCCCGGAACTTCCTTTTTGCGCATTGCATTGCACCGAAAATTCGGCCCTAGTACCGGACCAATAACACTCACAACACCGGACAGCCCGTGACAGAGACCGCACCCGTCATCGAGATCAAAAACCTGCACAAGAGCTTTGGACAGCTTGAGGTACTCAAAGGGGTCGACATTACCGCGCATCGGGGCGACGTCGTCTCACTGATCGGATCGTCGGGATCGGGCAAATCCACGCTTCTGCGCTGCTGCAACCTGCTTGAGGACAGCCAGCAAGGCGAAATCCTGTTCAAGGGCGAACCGGTGCACTGGTCCGGCAATGGCCATGGCCGCCGCCCCGCGGACGCCAAACAGGTGCTGCGCATCCGCACCAACCTGTCGATGGTGTTCCAGCAGTTCAACCTTTGGGCCCATATGACCATCCTGCAAAACGTGATGGAGGCGCCCGTCACCGTGCTGGGCCGCGACAGGGCCGAGGTCGAGGAGAGCGCCCGCAAATACCTGGAAAAGGTCGGCATCGGCGACAAATGCGACGTCTATCCGGCGCAGCTGTCGGGCGGCCAGCAACAGCGCGCCGCCATCGCGCGGGGCCTCTGCATGGAGCCGCAGGCGCTCCTGTTCGACGAACCCACCTCGGCGCTCGACCCGGAACTGGAACAGGAAGTGATCCGGGTGATCAAGGATCTGGCCGCCGAGGGCCGCACCATGATCATCGTCACCCACGACATGAAGATGGCCGCCGACATCTCCAGCCACGTGGTGTTCCTGCATCAGGGGCTGATCGAGGAAGAGGGCTCGCCCGAGGACATCTTCACCGCGCCCGAATCCGCCCGCCTTCAGGGCTTTCTTTCCGCCACCCAGGCGGCATAAAACTTCACAACACAACCTAAGAAACAGGGGAGTACACATGAAAAAATTGATCCTGACCACTGCCGCACTGGCGCTCAGCGCCGGTATGGCCATGGCTGAAACCGTCCGCATGGGCACCGAAGGCGCCTACCCTCCTTACAACTTCATCAACGATGCCGGTGAGATCGACGGGTTCGAGCGTGAAGTGGGAGACGAGCTGTGCAAGCGCGCCGGCCTGACCTGCGAATGGGTCAAGAACGACTGGGATTCGATCATTCCGAACCTGGTTTCGGGCAACTACGACACCATCATCGCCGGCATGTCGATCACCGCCGAGCGCGATGAGGTCATCGACTTCACCCAGGACTACTACCCGCCCACCGCCTCGGCCTATGTCGCGGCTGCCGAGGGCGTTGACGTAACCGGCGGTGTCGTCGCGGCGCAGACCGGCACCATCCAGGCCGGCCACGTGGCCGAGTCCGGCGCAACCCTGGTCGAATTCGCCACGCCGGAAGAAACCATCGCCGCCGTGCGCAACGGTGAGGCCGACGCGGTTCTGGCCGACCGCGACTACCTGGTGCCGCTGGTTGCGGAATCCTCGGGCTCGCTGGTCTTCATCGGCGATCCGGTCCCGCTGGGCGGCGGTGTCGGCATGGGCCTGCGTGAAAGCGACGGTGAACTGCGCGGCAAGTTCGATGCCGCCATCACCTCGATGAAAGAGGACGGCACGCTGAACGACATGCTCAAGAAGTGGTTCGGCGAAGGGACCCAGACCTACGGCACAGACGGCACCGTCGTCACCAACTAAGCAACGGGTGCCGGACCCGCTGCCATTGGCGCCGGGTCCGGTCCGAAAGCGGCCCCGCGGGGCCGCTGCCGCCTCGCGAAAGCCGTCCCATGTTTTCCTACTGCGCCGAACCCGACACGCTGAGCACGTTCCGCTGGTTTTCGTGCTACCTCACGAACGGCGTGCACATGTCGTTCTATCTGTCCTTCGTGAAGGTGCTGCTGCTGCTCGCCATCACCGCCCCGGTGGCGCTGGGCTTCGGGTTCATCGGCGCCATGGCGGCCCGCTCGCATTTCCCGCCGCTCAGCTGGCTGGGCAAGGGCTATATCGCCATCGTCCGGGGCGTCCCGGACATCGCGTTCTTCCTGTTCTTCGTGATCGCGCTGGATCAGGCGCTGGAATGGACCCGCCACAAGGTGCTGTGCCCGGAATGGACCGACCCGATCCGGCAGGGATCTGACTTCATCGTCTGCGCCCAAGCCAAACTGCCGCTGGGCACCGCGCCGGAATGGATGCATGAAACCTACGGCTTCTTCCTCGCGGTGATCACCTTCTCGATCGTCTTCGGCGCCTTCGCCGCCAATGTGCTGTTCGGCGGCATGCGCGCCGTCCCGCACGCGCAACTGGAAACCGCCGAGGCCTATGGCATGACCCGCCGCCAGACCTTCTGGCGCATCCTCGTGCCGCAGATGTGGGTCTACGCCCTGCCCGGCCTCTCCAACCTCTGGATGGTGCTGATCAAGGCCACCCCGCTGCTGTTCCTCTTGGGGATCGAGGATATCGTCTATTGGGCCCGCGAACTGGGCGGCACCAAGACCTCGCAATTCACCAGCTACCCCCATGGCGACTGGCGCATGTGGTACTTCCTGTTCCTGCTGGTCTTCTACCTCGCCATGACCAAGGTCTCCGAGATCGGGCTCGAACGGCTGATGCAGCGCCTCTCGCACGGACAGGCCACCACCGGCGGCGAAGCGCAAAGAAAGGCCGCGGCATGAGCTGTCTGCAGACCATCCAGGACTACGGCCTGCGCGCCATCGGCATCGGCGAACGCCTGCTGCCCCGTGACGACTATACCCTGTGCGAGCACTTCACTCTGATCGGCTCGGGCATGATCTGGAACGTCTATTTCGGCCTCGTCGCACTGACCACCGGTTTCCTGCTGGCCACGGCGGTGGCCCTGGGCAAGGCCTCGCCCAACCGGATGCTGCGCAAACCGGCCGAGTGGTTCATCTTCCTGTTCCGGGGCTCGCCCCTCTTCATCCAGTTCTTCTTCGCCTATTTCCTGTTCCTGAACCTCAAGAACGTGCACCCGGTCTTCGACCCCTTCACCGCCGCGTGGCTCGGCGCGCTGATCGTGCTGTTTTTGAACACGGCGGCCTATACGGGCGAGATCTTCTACGGCGCCCTGCGCTCGGTCCCCAAGGGCGATGTCGAGGCGGCGGACGCCTACGGCATGTCCGGCTGGCCCCGGTTCCGGCGGATCGTCTGGCCCACCATGCTGCGGCTCGCATGGCCCGCCTATACCAACGAGGCGATTTTCCTGTTCCACGCCACCACGCTGGTCTATTTCTCGGGCTTCCCGGCCTGGCGGCAAAAGGGCGACGCGCTCTACTATGCGAACTATTTCGCGGACAAAACCTTCAATCCGTTCATCCCCTACCCGATCCTGGCCTTCTATTTCATCCTGCTGACACTGGTGATCGTATGGGTGTTCGGCCGCGTCAACAAACACCTCAACCGCCACCTCCCCGCCGCCCAACGCACCAAGATGCGCTTCCGCTTGAACCTGGCACGATAGGCGGGTCGCGGCGGAACACTGCGGGCGAGAGCAATCCAGTTTCCAATACAACGACCGCAACGCCGCGAGGCCGCCTGAAGGCCACGTGATCCGGATGAGCCCGCCGCCTCCACCTACCGCACCAGGTTCGCTTAGTAGGCCACGTGGCGGGGAAGTTTGCGCTCGAAATCCCGCAGGCGCCGCCGAACCCAGAGTGAGTTCGACCCAGCGAGCGGTCGCTCAACCGGGGCACGCAGCCGAAATCATTTGGAAAACGAAGGAGCAAGACGCTACTCTCCCCGCTGACAGACCTTACTCGAAAGGTAAGGAACAAATCCAATGGCACAGCCCACTCTCGTTCGCGGCTCCACCGGTTCTGCCGTCGAAACGCTCCAGACCAAGCTCAACAAGCTCGGCGCCCGGCCCGAGTTGGAAGTCGACGGCATCTTCGGCCCGCTCACCGATGGCGAGGTCAAGAAGTTCCAGAAACGGCTCAAGCCCCCGCTCAAGCCCGACGGCAAGGTCGGCACCGACACCTGGGCCGCCATCGAGTTCGAGCTCAAGGGCGGGAAGAAACCGGATCTCAAAATTCCCGACTGGCTGTCCCCGAAAGAGCTCATCAAATACCGTGATCATGACCGCAAACAGTCAAAGCTGATCCAGAAGTCTATCCAGAGCGCCGGAACCGCCGCTGCCACCTTTGGGAACACCTGCAAGTCAGAAGAGAGCGGCCTCCTGACCACCATGAAGGGGAGCGAGGCGATGTGGAAAAAGGTATTCGCACTTCAAGCCTCGTCCGAAAAACTGGTCGCTGAGTTCGACGCCGGAGCCTTTCGCGACCCTGCGCGTGTGAAGGTCATTCAGTCGAAGATCGACCAAATTCTCGCAAAGATAGAAGCGCTTACCGCCGAGTATCCGGGCATCGAGCGATTTGCGGCGCACAAGGATGCGGTAAAGGCGGCACTCAACAAAATTCGCAATTTCAAGCTGCCCTGAGAGGCATCCCGGGCCGTTGGTGCGGGCCTTGCTCTCCAAACTGGCCGGGGGCATTCACTTGTTTCCGGACAGTCCGAAGTCAGCTCCGGAGCCCCAACTGCCTGATGCTGCGCTTCGCATAAATGCCGGCTTTCGGAAATTTCGCATTGCGGTCGATGGACGTAGGTGTCAGCTTTTGCATCGTTTATCGTCTTGCAGGACACCAAGAAGCATTCTTTCCAGCGGAGGATGGGAGATGATCGACCATATCAGTTTTGGTGTCACCGATTTCGCTCGCTCTACGGCCTTCTACGATCAGGCCCTTGCCCCTCTGGGTGTCCGCCGCTTGTTCGATGTGCCCGAAGAGCATTCCGACGGGGTGAGGGTGACCAGCTACGGCGACGATCGCCCATGGTTTTGGCTGGCCGAAGAACGGGCCACCACCGGGTTGATGCACATCGCCTTGCAGGCAAAGAGCCGGGCGGACGTAGATGCATTTCACGCGGCGGCAATCCGTGCGGGCGGAACAGACAACGGACCGCCAGGTCTCCGCCCGCACTATCACCCGGACTACTACGCCGCCTTCGTCCTTGATCCCGACGGACATAACATTGAAGCGGTGTGTCACACGCCAACGCCCTGAAGATCGCAAGCTTTTGCCGAGGCGGTGAAAAACCGACATTCATACAAGCGCTGCGAATGTCCGGACAGTCCGCCCATCACCGATCTCGGGCGCACACCGGCGCAGGAACCGACAGGGCGAAGCCGCCAGATGGCAGCCTCGAACCCAATTGACCCGGGGCGGACCGACATGTTCGAGCATTCGCGATGTTTGCCGGAAAGATACCTGTGCTACAGATTAACTCACTCGCAGCGGGAGTGTGGGCAATGACACGTGATTACCTGTCGATCAATCGAGATGTCTGGAATGCCGACGCAGTCAACTGGGTTACCGCAGGCAAACGTCTTTGGAGCCTCGATACTCCGGAATGGGGAACCTGGGGAAATTCCGACGAGGGCCTGAACCTGCTGCCCCCGGACATGTCGGGCATGAATGGGATCGAACTCGGCTGCGGAACAGGATACGTGTCGGGCTGGATGTTTCGGCGTGGGGCGAAGGTCACGGCAATCGACGTTTCCGCCGAACAATTGGCCACCGCACGTGACCTGGCCGCAGAGCATGGTGCAGATATCACGTTCATCGAGGGCAACGCCGAAGCGACAGGCTTGCCGGATGCCTCGTTCGACTTCGCGATATCGGAATATGGTGCATCGATCTGGTGTCCGCCAGACAAATGGCTGCCAGAGGCCTGGCGATTGCTGCGCCCGGGCGGGCGACTGGCGTTCCTCGGAAATCACCCGCTATCCCTGATCTGCTCGCCCCTCGATGGGTCGCCTGCTGAATGGACGATGCATCGTCCATACCGAGGCATGTGGGGCGCCGATTGGACAGAAGTCGAATACGAACCGACGGGAGTATGTTTCAACCTGACGATCTCGGCCTGGATGGACCTGTTCACGGAAATCGGATTCGACATCATAAAATACAGCGAACTCTACGCACCAGAATGGGCATCGGGAACGCGCGCGGAAATTCCCGCAGACTGGGCTAAGAGCTACCCGGTCGAGCAAATCTGGCAGCTCAAGAAGCCTGAATGACTGCTTGGTCCGCTCGCGGGACTTTGCCGCCATTCAAGCGATTAGTTTTACTTTCTCAGACCACCATCTCAAAATGCTTCGAGCGCTCCGTTCGCAACAGTGAAAGTCCTCGATGAAACCTTCGATGTATCCCATTTCAGCCGAATACCCTGGGCAGTT
This sequence comes from Ruegeria sp., assembly GCF_040830605.1. Classification (GTDB taxonomy): domain Bacteria; phylum Pseudomonadota; class Alphaproteobacteria; order Rhodobacterales; family Rhodobacteraceae; genus Ruegeria. Next base: position 654,187 of record NZ_JBFOMD010000001.1, on the reverse strand, counting down.
GTTCATTATGCCCAAGCCATCGGGCGAATGGTTAGAAGATGACGTGCATCACTATCATTCGATGGGAGTAGACGTGGTGATTTCGATGTTGGAAGACACTGAAGCGACCGAACTGTCCTTGCAAGATGAAGGTCGCGTTTGTTTGAGCAACAATATGGAATTCTTGAACTTTCCTATCCCCGACAGGGGGTTGCCAGACAAGAAGAACTTCACAGAACTCGTTGCCTTAGTAAGATCACACCTATCGCAGAATAAAAGCGTTGCTATTCATTGCCGGGCGGGGATTGGTCGATCCGGAATGCTGGTGTGCTGTGCACTTTCCAAATTCGTTGGATCACCAAGTGCGGCAATCCAACTCGTTAGCTGTGCACGTGGTGTCGAGGTTCCGGACACCGCAGAACAGCGCGAGTTTATCGAGAGCATTGCAATGGAGATCGACGGCTAAGGCATGTCACTCTGGACTCACACCGGTCATCTGACGGATTTGGCCGGGCTTCCTGGCGGGTCATGAGGTGGCAACGACGACAGAGCGGACTTTGCTGCCGTTCCACGGATTTGTATCCCTCAGCTCTCAGGCTAAGCTTCGCTTTGTCGAAAACGCTCGACCAATTTGAAGAAAGTAAGGAAGGCTCTTTCCGGACTGGAAGTATTGCTTTCAATTGCTGAGGCGAAGCCAAGCGCCCCAAACCAACCCATCTCATCAAACAGCCATGCGGAAAACTCGCGCGGGTGAAACTGGCGACCTTCGTAATACTCTTTGATTTCATTTGACTGAAGGCAGGCACAGTACCCATAAAGAAGAGTTTCTAGAGGGCCTAAGGATTTGTCTTGCGTGAACATTCCGGGCCTGGCTCTCATCTCATCGATATAGTCGTAAATGGTGCTCAACAGATTGACCTTCGAAACTAATATCGGAATCACGATGGTACAGAAGATCACGGCGCGGTGCTAGACAACTGACCGTCACTCTTGGGCTCACTCCCGACTTTGGTCAGCATTCGCGGGATTTCAAACACAAACCTCCCAGCAACTGTCCAACCCAAAAGAAACTACGACCACAAGCCCGAACACAGGGCAGCGCTCGACTGCTGGTAAGCGCTCCTGCTCTCAACGGTCTCCCCCTCATGGTGCCACCGCACCCGAACCCAAACCACACCGCCCACGCCATAATAGCGCCGCCCATAGGGGCGGTGTCGCCATTGGTACTCGAACCAATGGCGCAACACTGGCGACCGCTGCCCGGCGGCACTGCGTGCCTTGGCTCCGGGCCGGGCGCCCAGATCTGAGCGTCCATCTCTCCCACCGTATCTGCCTTCTCGGTTCGCCCAGATCGCGCTACATCCCGCGGCGCACACGACGATCCCGCTGACCCAACGCGATCCCACACCTCTGGCCTCACCACCTCTGCCCAGCTACCATCAAAGTACCCGCCTCACACACCCGCTAATCCCATGAACGAACCCCAACTCCAAAGCACCCTCACCTGCCCCGAATGCGGCCACGCGCAGGTCGGGCAGATGCCCACCGACGCCTGCCAGTGGTTCTACGAATGCAGCGCCTGCCGGACGCTGCTGAAGCCGAAACCGGGCGATTGCTGCGTCTATTGCTCCTACGGCACCGTCCCCTGCCTGCCTGTACAAGCCGGAAACTCCTGCTGCGAGTGATGTACAAAACGGACAGAACACCTTCTGCTCCGGATAAACCGGCACCGCCGGTCTACATCCCTGCAATAATTTGATCAAATATCGTGACAACGCCCCCTGCCTCGCGCTACACCTGCGCGAAAGAGGATCGGAGAGCCCCATGGACCTGAGCAATCTGCACACTTTCCGCGTCGCCGCCTGTGACCTGAACGGCCAGATGCGCGGCAAACGGGTGCCCTCGGCCTATGCCGCCAAGCTCGACACCGGCGCGGTGCGGATGCCCTTCTCGGCGCTGAACGTGGACCTCTGGGGCGCCGATATCGACGGCAGCCCGCTGGTCTTTGAAAGCGGCGATGCCGATGGCGTGCTGCGCCCCACCGGACGCGGCCCGGTGCCGGTGCCGTGGATCGACGCCCCCACCGCGCTGGTCCCCATGAGCATGCATCACGACGACGGCCGGCCCTTTGCCGGCGATCCGCGCCACGCGCTGGCAACGGTGCTCGACCGCTACGCCGCGCGCGGCTGGTCCGTCATCGCCGCGACCGAGCTGGAGTTCACCCTGCTCGACGCCTCCGCCGACACGCCCCGCCCGCCGGTCAACCCGCTGACCGGGCGCCGCCTGGAGGATGAGGCGGTTCTGTCCATGGCCGAGATGGACGCTTTCGATACCTTCTTCACCGAGCTTTATGATGGCTGCGAGGCCATGGGCATCCCCGCCCAGACCGCGATTTCGGAAAGCGGCATCGGCCAGTTCGAGATCAACCTCAACCATCAGGAAGCAATGCGCTGCGCCGACGATACGTGGCTGTTCAAGGCCTTGGTACGCGGGCTTGCACGCAAGCATGGCTTTGCCGCCACCTTCATGGCCAAGCCGTATCCCGATGACGCGGGCAACGGCATGCATGTGCATTTCTCGGTGGTGGACGGCGCGGGCAACAACGTGCTGGACGATGGCGGGCCTCAGGGCACGGACACGCTCCGCCACGCGGTTGCGGGCTGTCTGGCGGCGATGCCCGCCAGCACGCTGATCTTTGCGCCGCACGGCAACTCTTACACCCGCCTCGTGCCCGGCGCCCACGCGCCCACCGGCGCCTGCTGGGCATATGAGAACCGCACCGCCGCGATCCGCATCCCCGGCGGCGCTACGGCCGCGCGGCGGATCGAGCATCGCGTCGCGGGTGGCGACACCAACCCCTATCTGATGTTGGCTACCATCCTCGGCGCCGCACTGACCGGGATCGAAGACGCGATGGAGCCCCCGGCCCCGATCACCGGCAACGCCTACGAGATCGACGGCCTGCCGCAGCTCGCCGCCGATTGGCCCACCGCCATCACCCGGTTCGAGGCCGATCCCCTGATCGCCCGCATCCTCCCCGCCGATCTGATCCGCTACCTGGCCATGACCAAACGCCAGGAGATCGCCCGCTTCGCCGATCGTGCGCCCGAGACCCACTGGCTGAGCTATCTCGAGGCCGTGTAACCCCTCTTGCCCGGGCGGTCTGACTCCGCTACGGTAAATTTGATCAAATTGGTGATACATGAAAATCGGCATCCTCCAAACCGGCCACTCCCCCGATGCATTGATCAAAACAGAAGGGGATTATGATCAGATGTTTGAGACCCTGCTGGACGGGCACGGGCTGACGTTTGACACCTATGTCGTTGTCGATGGCACCTTCCCGCAAAGCCCTAGGGACGCGGATGGATGGCTGATCACCGGCTCGCGCCACGGCGCTTACGAGGATCACGCCTGGATACCACCGCTTGAGGCGTTGATCCGCAACATTCGCGACGCCAGACTGCCCCTGATCGGCGTCTGCTTCGGCCACCAGATCATCGCGCAGGCGCTGGGGGGCAAGGTCGAAAAGTTCTCAGACGGCTGGGCTGTTGGACGGACGGAATATGAACTGGACGGCAGGACGGTGGCGCTCAACGCATGGCATCAGGATCAGGTCACCGACCTGCCCGAAGGGGCTGAAGTTCTGGCCTCGAACGCGTTTTGCCGCAATGCGGTGCTGGCCTATGGCGACACGATCTGGACGATCCAGCCGCATCCGGAGTTCAGCAACGGCTTCGTCGACGGGCTGATCCGTACCCGCGGTAAAGGCGTCGTGCCCGACGCTCTGTTGCAGCAGGCCAGAAACCGGCTGGACGGCCCCATCGACAGCCGCGAGATCGCGGGTCTCATGGCCGCGTTTTTCAAGAAAGAGAGGGCCTGATGGCCGATTGGAAGGACAACCTCCCGCAAGCGGCGCAGGACTATCTGGACGGGCGACGCCTGGACGAGGTGGAATGCGTCATCGCCGACCTGCCCGGCATCGCGCGGGGCAAGGCGGTACCCGCCTCGAAATTCGCGCGCCAGTCCTATTTCCACCTGCCCGACAGCATCTTTTACCAGACCATTACGGGCGATTGGGGCGAGGCCGCAGGCGATGACGGGTTCATCGAAAAGGACATGATCCTCAAGCCGGATTTCTCGACCGCCTCAGCCGCGCCCTGGACCGGAGACTGGACGCTGCAGGTGATCCATGACGCCTATGACCGGGACGGCGCGCCGATCCCGTTCAGCCCGCGCAACGTGCTCAAGCGGGTGGTGCAGCTTTATCACAAGAAAGGCTGGGAGCCGATCGTGGCCCCCGAGATGGAGTTCTTTCTGGTCGCCCGCAATCTGGACCCGGCGCATGAGATCAAGCCGATGATGGGCCGCTCGGGCCGTCCGGCGGCGGCACGGCAGGCCTATTCGATGACGGCGGTGGACGAGTTCGGCCCGGTGATCGACGACATCTACGACTTCGCCGAACATCAGGGCTTCGAGATCGACGGCATCACCCAGGAGGGCGGCGCCGGGCAGCTTGAGATCAACCTGCGCCACGGCGATCCGGTCAAGCTGGCCGATGAAGTGTTCTATTTCAAACGACTGATCCGCGAGGCGGCACTGCGTCACGACTGTTTTGCCACCTTCATGGCGAAACCCATCGAGGACGAGCCGGGATCTGCCATGCACATCCACCACTCGATCATAGACGCAGAGACCGGGCAGAACATCTTCTCCGGTCCGCAAGGGGGCGAGACGGACGCGTTTTATCACTTCATCGCGGGTCTGCAGAATCATCTGCCGGCCGGTCTGGCGGTGATGGCGCCGTATGTGAATTCCTACCGCCGCTATGTGAAGGATCATGCCGCCCCGATCAATCTGGAATGGGCGCGCGACAATCGCACGACCGGCATCCGCGTGCCGCTGTCCCCTCCGGAAGCACGCCGGATCGAGAACCGGATCGCGGGCATGGACTGCAACCCGTATCTGGGCATCGCCCTGTCGCTGGCCTGCGGCTATCTCGGCCTGACCGAGCAGGAGCGCCCGCGCCGTCAGTTCTATGGCGATGCCTACGAGGGTGAGGGCGACATTCCTCAGGTTATGGGCAATGCGCTGGACATGTTCGAAGGGGCCGAGGCGCTGCATCAGGTGATGGGCCCGGAATTCGCGCGGGTCTATGCCATCGTGAAACGGGCCGAATACGAGGAGTTCCTGCAGGTGATCTCTCCGTGGGAGCGCGAGCATCTGCTGCTCAACGTCTGAGCCTTTTGGCCCGGGCCGGAATATGCGTATTTGCAGCAAGAAGAAGCAGGGGGCGGGATGAATCTGCTTTATTCCAATGATCGGCGGGGGGAGTTTCCGCCCAGTTGGTACGCGGCCACGGCGCATCAGGCGGAGCGCTGCGCCCCCCTGCGCGGCGAGGTCAAGGCGGACGTCTGTGTGGTGGGCGGTGGCTACACCGGTCTGTCGGCGGCGCTGCATCTGGTCGAGGCCGGGTTCGACGTGGTTCTGGTCGAAGCGCATCGCGCGGGCTTTGGCGCCTCGGGGCGCAACGGTGGGCAGTTGGGCAGCGCGCAGCGGATGGATCAGGAGGATCTGGAGCGGTTGGTGGGCGACGCGGATGCCGCGCGGCTCTGGGATCTGGCCGAGGATGCCAAGGCGCTGGTCAAGGACCTGATCGCAAGGCACGGGATCGACTGCGACCTGAAACCGGGCGTGGCCACGCTGGGCCTGTCCGACGGCGAGCGGCGGGAGTTGCACGCCCACGCCACGCATCTGACGGACCGCTATGGGTATGACCAGATCGAACTGCTGGATACGGCGCAGGGCCATGCGCTCTGCCCCTCGCCCGCATACAAGGGCGGGTATCTGGACATGGGTGCGGCGCATCTGCATCCTCTGAACTATGCGTTGGGGCTGGCGCGGGCGGCACAGGCCGCGGGTGTGCGCATCTTCGAAGAGACCGAGGTGCATCATATCGAAGAGCGCACCCCGGCGGTCGTGCGCACCGACAAGGGCCGGGTCGTGGCCGAACATGTGATCCTGGCTTGCAATGGCTATCTGAGTTCGCTGAACCGCAAGGTGGCGGCGCGGGTGATGCCGATCAACAATTTCATCGTGGCGACCGAGCCTTTGGGGGACGAAGCGGCAAAGGTCCTGACTCGGGACGTGGCGGTGGCCGATACGAAGTTTGTGGTCAACTATTTCCGCCTCAGCGCCGACAAGCGCCTGCTGTTTGGTGGTGGCGAGAGCTATGGCTATCGGTTTCCCGCCGACATTGCGGCCAAAGTGCGCAAGCCGATGGCCGAGATCTTTCCGCATCTGCGGGATGTGAAGATCGACTATGCCTGGGGCGGCACGCTGGGCATCACCATGCGGCGGATGCCCTATCTGGCGCGGGTTGCGCCGAACATCCTGTCGGCCTCGGGCTATTCCGGCCATGGCGTCGGCACCGCGACCCATGCCGGGCAGTTGATGGCGTTGGCCATTCAGGGGCAGGCCGAGGGGTTCGACACCTTCTCGCGCGTGCCCGCCCTGCCCTTTCCCGGCGGCCCCGCATTGCGCAGCCCGCTGCTGGTGCTGGCCATGACCTGGTACGCGCTGCGGGACCGGTTGGGCGTCTGAGAGCCTGAAAGCCACAGATCAGTGAATTCTCGCCGATGGGGGCAAAAGGGTCTTGGCATCGCCGCATCATGAATTTACTTTTTCGAAAAGTGGAATTCAGGATTTCCAAAGATGACTCAACCTCCCAACGTTCATGACGCCGAACCCATCCCCGCCGCCGCACGTGAGGCAATTGAGGCGCTGATGCAATCCGGCGACCTGTTCCGCTACACCGCCCCGCAGGATGCGCCCGTTGCCCTGCTTGAGGCCGAGTTCGCCGAGCTGCTGGGCAGCAAATATGCGCTGGCGGTGTCGTCCTGCTCGGCGGCGCTGTTCCTGTCGCTCAAGGCGCTGGGTCTGCCACGGGATGCGCGGGTGCTGATCCCCGGCTTCACCTTTGCCGCCGTGCCGTCTTCGGTGGTGCATGCCGACTGTGTGCCGGTGTTGTGCGAGGTTGGGCAGAACTACCGCATCGACATGGGTGATTTCGCCGCCAAGCTGGACGGGGTACAGGCGGTCATCATCAGCCATATGCGCGGGCATACCTCTGACATGGACGCCATCATGGCGCTGTGCGATGCACGAGGCATCCCAGTGATCGAGGATGCGGCGCACTCGCTGGGCACCACCTGGCATGGCCGCAATATCGGCACCATCGGCAAGGTGGGCTGTTTCTCGTTCCAGTCCTACAAGATGATCAACGCCGGCGAAGGCGGTATCATGATCACCGACGACGCGGATCTGGTTGCCCGCGCCGTGATCATGTCCGGCGCTTATGAGCATAACTGGAAAAAACACAAAGGCCCGCATGGCGACAACTCGCCCGAGCTGGAGCAGGCCTTTGCCCGCTGGCAGAACAAGCTGCCGCTCTACAATCTGCGCATGAGCAACCTGAGCGCCGCCGTGATCCGCCCGCAGCTGCCGGAACTGGCGCGGCGGGTGCGCGACGGGTTGGCCAACCACGACTACGTGGCCGAACGGCTGAACACCTCGCCCCATCTCTTTGTGCCCAATCCGCTGACACCGGAACGGCGGGCGCCGGATTCGATCCAGTTCAATCTGGTCGATCTGGACGAGGCCGAGACCCGCGCCTTTGCCGCTGCCGCCGAGGCGCGCGGGGTCAAGGTGCAGGTGTTCGGGATGAGCACGGACAACGCCCGCGCCTTCTGGAACTGGCAGTTCCTGCCCGAGCAGACCGAGCTGCCGCAGACCCGCGCCATGCTGATGCGCGCCTGCGACGTACGCCTGCCGGTGCGCCTGACGAAGGCTGAGCTGGACGTGATCACCGACATCCTGCTGGGCGCGGTGAGCGAAGCCACGCAGGCAATGCCCGCCTACGGCACCTGAAACTGACGGAAGTTGCGGCCTGACCCGGCATGACCGGGTCGGCAGGGGCTAGCTGAGCTTGGAGAGCTTTTTCTGCAGCTCGGCAAGCTGTTTCTTGATCTCGTCCAGATCCTCGCCTTGGCTGGATTTCGTCTCATCTTCCTCGGCGGGATCGGGTGCGGACCAATTGCCGGACAACCCGCTGGTCATCGCCTTCAGGAACGCCTGTTGCTGCGCCTGCATCGCGTCAAACCCGGGCATCTTGGACATCGGGTTCATGGCGTTCATGTTCTCGACCATCTTGGCCTGGCTTTCGCGCAGCATCTCGAACGAGCTTTGCAGGAATTGCGGCATCAGCCCACCACCCGGCACCATGTAGCTGCGCACCAGATCGTTGAGCACATTCACGGGCAGCACGTTCTCGCCCCGGCTTTCATGTTCGGCAATGATCTGAAGCAGATACTGCCGGGTCAGGTCGTCGCCGGATTTCAGATCGACGATCTGAACCTCGCGCCCGTCGCGGATGAACCCGGCGATATCCTCGAGCGTGACATAGTCGCTGGTCTCGGTGTTATAGAGCCGCCGGCTGGCGTAGCGTTTGATCAGCAGCGGTTTTTCTTCTTCTGCCACCGTGTTCCCCTCCCCAAGGATGATGCATTGCAGCAGAGGTTATGCGAGTGCAGCAGAAAAAGAAAGTCCGGCCTTGCCGGAGGTGGCGCCGGTCACGAATGCTCCTCGGCCGCCGTTGCTGCCAGCGCGCGGTTATAGGCCTTGAGCGCGTCCACGTGATAGAGGACACCAACCGGGTCCTCACCCCCATCCTCGTCCCGGATCACCACCGGAATGCAGGGGACGTCGTCGCGGTCGAAATAGGGCATTGCGGCTTCGAGGGTGGAGCTGGCCTCGATACACAGGCCCTGCTCGATCAGGTCGCGGCATTCCTCGGTGCTGATGGCGCGCGGATCGCCCAGCGGGCGCATGACCGCGCCCGCCCTCAGCATGGCCAGCAGATAGGCCTGCGGCCCGGCGGCCAGATGCACGTTGCGGCGTTCGAGCTGGGTCAGGAAGAACGACCGGTCCACCAGCCGCGAGGCCAGCGCGGTGGACATCGACACCGACACCATCACCGCCAGCCCGATCTGCCAGTCGCCGGTCAGTTCGAACACGATCAGCGTGGTCGAAATCGGCGCGCCCAGCACCGCAGCCGCCACAGCCCCCATCCCGGCAAAGGCATAAAGCGCGTAAGTGCCAGACACATCCGGCAGCAGCCCGGTGGCGATATGACCGAATGCCAGCCCGGTCAGCGCGCCGATCATCAGCGAGGGCGAAAACACCCCGCCCCCCATGCGCCCGCCCATGGTGATGGCCAGCGCCCCGGTCTTGATCACGGCAAACAGGATGGCGGTGGTCAGCGCCAGCTCACCGCTCAGCGCCAGGATCGTGGTCTCATAGCCGACGCCGATGATATGCGGGAACCAGATGGCGATCAGCCCCAGCATCGCCCCCGACACCGCCGGACGCAGCCAGCGCGGCAGCGACAGGCGGTTCTGGACGTGCGAGCTGATGTCCTCGGCAAAGAAGATCGACCGCATCAGCACCAGAGACACCAGCCCGCAGATCAGCCCCAGCAGCAGGAAGGCGGGCAGTTCGACGTAGAATTGCAGCGAGCCGGGGGTGGTCAGCACGAACTCGGTCACGTCGCCATAAGACAGCCGGTTGATCACCGTGCCCGCGACCGAGGCGATGACGATGGGGGCAAAGGCGTGCACGGCGAAATGGCGCAGGACCACCTCAAGCGCGAACAGCGCCCCGGCAATCGGCGCGTTGAAACTGGCCGAGACGGCAGCCGCCACGGCACAACCAAGCAAGTCGCGCCCGGTGATGCCGTCTGCATGGATCTTTTCGCTGACCCAGGTCGAGATCACCCCGGCCATGTGTACCACCGGCCCCTCGCGCCCGCTGGAGCCGCCTGAACTGAGCGTGATCAGCGAGGCCAGCATCGAGGCCAGACCGGCCCGGGTCTCGACCCGCCCGTCGGTCAGCGCCGCGCCCTCGATCACGTCGGCCACCGAGCGCACCCGGCCATCGTCGGTGAAATTGTGCAGGATCAGCCCCACGATCAGCCCGCCGACAATCGGTATGATCAGAATCCAGTACCATGGCAGTTGTTCGGCAAAGCTGTGCAGGTATTGCACATCCTCGGTGCCGTAGAGATAGGCCTGCAGCGCCGCGATCCCCTCGCGAAAGAACAGGGCGGCAAACCCGGCCGCGATCCCGATGGCCAGCGCGATGAACCAGAACTGGATCTGGCTGGGCCCGCGATGGCGCAGCACCCGCCAGGCATCCTTGAGCGCGGCAAGGGCCTGATTGAACTGCTGGCTCAGGATAGTGCGGGTGGATTGCGTCATCGCCCCCTCGGGTCACAGGTTAACCTTTAGTAAGCTACGCGCGCAAAACAGAAAAGCGGGTTCGCGACAGTGTGAGGGCCGCGTTGCGGCAAGGCCGCGCTTCAGGCGCTGAGCAGGGCGCGGGCGGCAGCGCGGGCCTCGTCGGTGATGGTGTCGCCGGCGACCATGCGGGCGATCTCGTCGACCCGCTCGTCCGGGTCCAGCGGCACGACGGTCGAGAGTGTCTGGCCATCGGCCACCTGTTTCTGCACCCGCCAGTGATGCGCGGCCCGCGCGGCCACCTGCGGCGAGTGGGTCACCACCAGCACCTGCCCGCCCTGTGCCAGAGACGCCAGACGCCGCCCGACCGCATCGGCAGTGGCACCGCCGACGCCCCGGTCGATCTCGTCGAAGATCATGGTGCGACCACTGTCATCCCCGGTCAGGCAGACCTTGAGCGCCAGCAGGAAACGGCTGAGTTCTCCGCCCGAGGCGATCTTGTTGAGCGGCCCAGCAGGCGCACCCGGGTTGGTGGCAACGGTAAAGGCCACCGTGTCGCGGCCCTCGGGACCCGGTTCGGCCTCGGTCACATGGGTTTCGAACACCGCGCGTTCCATCTTGAGCGGCGCAAGCTCGGCCATCACCGCCTTGTCCAAAGCACCGGCGGCCTTGGCGCGGGCAGCGGTCAGCACCCCTGCGGCGGTGTCATACGCGGCCTCAGCCGCCGCTAGCACGGCGCGCCGGTCAGCCAGATCCGCATCGCCTGCATCAAGCTGTCCCAGCCGCGTCCTTAGCGTATCGGCAAACCCGCCCAGATCGTCGGGCGCCACGTCATGCTTACGGGCCAGCGCGCGAATGGCAAACAGCCGTTCCTCTGCCGCCTCCAGTTCCGCCGGGTTGAAATCCAGCGCCTGCAGGCAGGTCTCGACCCCGCCCTGCGCCTCGCCCAGTTCGATCATGGCGCGGCCAAGGGCAGCAATGGGTTCCTCCAATTGCCCTCCGGCGCTTTCGGACACCCCTTCCAGCCAGCGCAGCGCGTCGCCCATCGCGCCCTCGGCCCCCTCGCCGCCCAGCAGGGCAAAGGCGCGGGCCACGTCGTCGCGGATGCGCTCGGCACCCTGCATCATGCGGCGGCGGGCGTCCAACTCGGCATCCTCACCGGGCTGGGGATCAAGTTGATCCAGCTCGGCCACCGAATGGCGCAGGAAGTCTTCCTCGGCCCGCATCGCGGCCAGAGCGCTTTCCGTTTCCTCCAGCGCCTTGCGCGCCCGGCTCATGGCGGTCCACGCACCGCGCGTGTCAGACAACGCCGCGTCCAGCCCGGCATAGGCGTCCAGCATCGCGCGATGGCCGCGCGGGTTCAGCAGGCCCCGGTCGTCATGCTGACCATGCAGCTCGATCAGCGTCTCGGACAGCGCCCGCAGCACCTCGCCCGAGCAGCGGCGGTCATTGACCCAAGCGGTCTTGCGCCCCTCGGCGGTGTTCACCCGGCGCAGGATCAATTCCTCTCCACCCGGCAGCCCGGCCTCGTTCAGCATCGCATGGGCCGGATGACCGGCGGGCAGCTCGAACTCGGCCACCACCTCGCCCTGCGCCGCGCCCTGCCGCACCAGCTCCGCCCGGCCCCGCCAGCCCAGCACGAATCCCAGCGAATCCAGCAGGATCGACTTGCCCGCCCCGGTCTCACCGGTCAGCACGTTGAGCCCGGGCTGGAACGTCAGTTCCAGCCGGTCGATGATCAGCATATCGCGGATATCGAGCGCTCGCAGCATCGGGATCACCGTCCGAGGCGTGTCCGCATGGCGCCTACAACCATTCACCCTTGATCGACTGGCGATAGATCTGGCTCAGCCAGTTGTTGCCGCGATCCTTGAGGTCGAGCCCACGCGAAGTCAGCAGCTTGTAGCTGCGCTCATACCATTCGGTGGACTGGTAGTTGAAGCCGAGGATGGCACCCGCCGTCTGCGCCTCGTTCACCAGCCCCAGCGAGAGATAGGCCTCGACCAGACGGTGCAGCGCCTCGGCGGTGTGGGTGGTGGTCTGGAAATCCTCGACCACGACGCGGAAACGGTTGATGGCGGCGGTGAAGTGATCGCGGCGCAGGTAGTAGCGCCCGATCTCCATCTCCTTGCCCGCCAGATGGTCGAAGGCCAGATCGAATTTCAGGATCGCCGAGGTGGCGTATTCGCTGTCGGGATAAACCTCGATCACGGTGCGCAGCGCCTGCAGTGCCTGAAAGGTCAGCCCCTGGTCGCGGCCCACCTCGTCGATCTGGTCGTAGTAACTGAGCGCCAGCAGATACTGGGCATAGGCCGCATCTTCATCCGTGGGATAGAAGTCGATGTAACGCTGCGCGGCGGCGCGGCTTTCGGGGTAATCCTTGCCCGAATGGAACGAAAACGCCTGCATGATCAGCGCGCGCTTGGCCCAGTTGGAATAGGGATAAAGCCGCTCGACCTCGGCAAAATACCAGGCCGCGTCATCCGCCCGGTTCTGCGACAGCTCGTATTCACCGCGTTCGAAAATCTGTTCGGGGGTGAACCCTTCGAGGTTCTGGGTTCGATCCGCCCCGGACCGTGCACCACATGCCGCCAAAGTAGCTGTCAGAAGAATCGCACATGCGAGTCTGACTGCCGCCCTGCTGCCAACCATACCGCCCATCCTTGTCGTCTTGTTCATGGGGCAAACCCCGAATTGGGGATCGGTCTAGCACATATAATTCTGGTGCAAAACGCCTTATCGGCCTGATCACACAATTGCCGGAGGTCAGGCAACCTGCGGGATTTCAGCCCACACCACTCCGTATCCAGGCAGGCGCGCGGCCTGCTCCGGGGTGCACAGCACGGGACGCACGGCGCCGGGCGTCTCGAACAGCTTGCGCAGCAGCGTGTTGGTCATGGCGTGGCCCGATTTCTCGCCCACATAGCGGCCCAGAATGGGACCGCCCGCCAGATACAGATCCCCCAACGCGTCCAGCATCTTGTGGCGCACGGCCTCATCCTTGTGACGGAAGCCGCCCGGGGTCAGAACCTCGTCATCCTGAACCACAACCGCGTTGTCCAGCGACCCGCCCAGGGCCAGGCCATTGGCGCGCATCGCCTCGACATCGGCGCGGCGGCAGAAGGTGCGGCTGTCGCACAGCTCGCGCGCGAATGTGCCATTGTGCATGTCGAGCGTCATGCTCTGCTTGCCGATGGCCTTGTCATCGAAGTCGATGTGGAACTCGATCTCCTGCCGGTCCGACGGCAGCAGGGTTGCCTTGGCGCCTTCGCGCTCGACGGTAACCGGCTCGACGATCTCATAGGCCAGAACCGGCGCTGCCTGCTGGCGCACGCCGCAGGCGACGATGCCACGCACGAACGCGATCGAGGATCCGTCCATGATCGGAACCTCGGGGCCGTCGATCTCGATCAGCGCATTGTGCACGCCGCATCCGGCCAGTGCTGCCATGATGTGTTCGACGGTGGAAACCGAGACGCCCGCGTCGTTGACCAGACGGGTACAAAGCGGGGACCGCTCGACCACATCATAAGCCGCCGGGATCATCGCATCACCAAGCTCGATATCGGTCCGCTTGAACCAGATGCCGTACCCCGCAGCCGCCGGGCGCAGCACCATCGTGGCCGGCCGGCCGCTGTGCAGACCGGTGCCTTTGAACATGACCGAGGATTTAAGCGTGTGTTGCAATGTGAACCTCAAGGCGCTGTGTCCAACCTCGGCGGGTTGGGTTGATCCTGAGGTAAGGGAGGGGCGCGTTACGCACAACTCACTCTTTGCAACCGAATGAAACATGGATGTAACACATCGGCAAAACCCTGCTTGCAGCGTTTCAACCATTTGGTTCCAAAGGAAAAAGGGCCGCCCGCAGGCGACCCTTTTTGCTTACTTTGTTATCGCTGTCAGTTGGCCTGACGGCGCAGGAAGGCGGGTATTTCGATCCGCTCCTGATCCGGGTCGGCCTCGGTCGGCGCAGGTGCCGTAGCGTCATTCTGGCGCAAAACCGGCTGCTGCCGCACCGGCGGCTGCTGCGCCGGAGTGTCGGCTGCGTGGCCGGTCATCCGGTCGATCAGCCGGTTGAAACCAAAGCGCGGCTTGTCCTGCGGCGGCTGCTGTTGCTGCACCGGCTGCGGCTGTGCGGCGGGCCGGGCCTGCTGATTTTGGGCCGAGGGCACTTTCTGCACAGCGGCCTGCAACCGCTGCATTGCCTCGGGCGACGGGGTGCCCGGCGCGGGCGCCCGGGGGGCCACAAACTCCTCTGCGGGGCTGTCCACCGCATCGGCTTGCGGCTGGAACGTGGCGGCAGGCTGCTGGTAGACCGGCGGCGGCAGGCCGTCATCGTCCATCACCTGCGGCTCTTCGGACCGATAGGTGCCCTCATCCATTCCGCGCGGCGCTTCGGCGGTTTCCATGTTCTCGAACAGGGTCGGCTCTTCCACCGGTTCGGCAACGGTTTCGGCCACCGGCTCTTCGACCACACGCGGAGCGGCGGGAGCGGCCGGAGCCTCTTCCTCGGCCGAGACCTTGCGGGTCAGCGGGGCCGACATCGGACGGCGCGCCACCGGGATATCCGACTGCACTTCGGTTGCGTCGATGCCGGTCGCAACCACCGACACACGCATCGCGCCCTGCATCTCGGTATCCAGCGTCGAGCCGACGATGATGTTTGCGTCCGGGTCCACTTCCTCGCGGATGCGGTTGGCCGCCTCGTCAAGCTCGAACAGGGTCAGATCGTGGCTGCCGGTGATGTTGATCAGCACACCCTTGGCGCCGCGCAGGCTGATTTCGTCCAGCAGCGGGTTGGCAATCGCCTTCTCGGCGGCCTGAATGGCGCGATCTTCGCCCTCGGCCTCGCCGGTGCCCATCATCGCCTTGCCCATCTCGTCCATGACCGCGCGCACGTCGGCGAAGTCGAGGTTGATCAGGCCCGGTCGCACCATCAGATCGGTCACACCCTTGACGCCCTGATAGAGCACGTCATCGGCCATCGAGAATGCCTCGGTAAAGGTGGTTTTCTCGTTGGCAAGGCGGAACAGGTTCTGGTTCGGAATGATGATCAGCGTATCGACGACCTTTTGCAGCGAGTCCACGCCGTCCTCGGCCTGACGCATCCGCTTGGCGCCTTCGAACTGGAAGGGTTTGGTCACCACGCCGACGGTCAGAACGCCCAGCTCACGCGCGGCCTGCGCGATGATCGGTGCGGCACCAGTGCCGGTGCCGCCGCCCATGCCGGCGGTGATAAAGCACATATGCGCGCCCGCCAGATGATCGACGATCTGTTCGATACTCTCTTCGGCAGCCGCGGCGCCGACGGTGGCCCGGGCACCCGCGCCCAGTCCCTCGGTCACTTTCACGCCCAGTTGGATGCGGGCCTGCGACTGGCTTTGCTGCAGCGCCTGCGCATCGGTGTTCGCAACGACAAAATCCACGCCGTCGAGTTGTTTCTCAATCATGTTGTTGACGGCATTGCCGCCAGCCCCGCCTACACCAAATACCGTGATCCGTGGCTTCAGTTCATCCTGACCGGGCATCGAAAGGTTCAATGTCATGCTCTGTCCGCCTGTATTATATTTCCCCGCGAAAACGGGGTTTTTCTTACCTATCCACAGCCGACTCTACCTTTCGAATTGCCAAACGTCACGCCAAAAATCGCGCAAAACCACAAAATATGGAGAAAGTAAGGCGGCAACCGGCGTCATTTCGCCGGGCCCGCCAAATGTTGCGGCTCACAGTATACTCACCACAAGGCGTGCGAATGCAGCACGCCCGGCAAAACACCGCCATGCGTGACGTATTCAGGTTTCCAATGCGCAGATCCTGCTCGTTCTGCCGCCGGGCCTCTGTCGGGCCTTGTGGATATCTTGCGGGATAAATCGTTGCGCCGCAACCAAATTCTTCAGCTTGTCAGCTCACCCGGGCACGAGATTGGATCACTCGTGATCGCGCGAACTTCCTGGATCTCTGCATCCAGGAATGTGGCAAGGCGCACCATCAGCCGATCACCCTGCATGAAAGGCCACCAGCAGACGGGCCGGCGGTCCGGATTATTGTCGTAGAGAAAGCAAATCCGGCCGTCGGGCGTGCTGATCCGGCCATAAACGCAGTGTTCGCCCACCTGTTTCCAGACCGAACGCGAACGGTCAAGGAATTGCTCCACCCCGACCAGTTCGCCGCTCCTGACCTCATAGAAACTGAGTGTCTTGCCTTCTGCGGCATCCAGGAAATCCTCCGGGCTGATCAAGGTCTGCGCCGTTGCTGACGTGGCCAGCAACACGCCGCCCAGGGCCGCGGGAATCCGGGACATCGCGTTACCAGTTGTCGCGGAACCACTTCACCGCGCGCTTGAGCGAGCGCGAGGGGTAGCGATCAACCGGAATCTCGAAATCCCACCATTCGTCCTGCGGATGCGCCGCAAACAGGCTCAGCCCCACCGCCGACGAAAACCCGGGCCCGGTTGCCGATTGCGGCAGCCCATGCACGCGCAGCGGACGCCCCAGGCGCACGCGCTGGCCCAGAATGCGGCTGGCGAGCCCGTCAAGCCCCATCACCTGGCTGGCCCCGCCGGTCAGCACGATCTGCTGGCTGGGCAGATGCTCGAACCCGGCGGCATCCAGCCGGACGCGCACCTCTTCCAGAATTTCCTCGACCCTCGGACGCATGATGCCAATGAGTTCGGCGCGGCTGACGGTGCGGCGGTCATGCTCCCAATCGCCGGTGTCGCCGCCGATGTCGATCAGGTCGCGGTCATCCGCGCCTGTTGCGTGCACACCACCACTGAAGGTCTTGATCCGCTCGGCCACCGCCGCCGGAACCCCCAGCCCCATCGAGATATCGCTGGTCACGTGATCGCCGCCCATGCGCACGCAATCGGCATAGATCATGTGCTTCTTCATGAAGATCGAGACGCTGGTGGTGCCGCCGCCCATGTCGATACAGGCCGCGCCCAGCTCCTGTTCATCCTCGACCAGCGCCGAGATGCCCGAGACATAGGCCGAGTTGGCAATGCCCGCCAGTTCCAGATCGCAGCGTTTGATGCAGTGCACGATGTTCTGGATCGCCACCGCATCCACGGTCAGCATATGCATGTCCACCGCCAGCGACTGCCCCAGCTGCCCGCGCGGGTCGATCAGGCCCGAGCGGTTGTCGAGCGCGAAGTTCACCGGCTGGGCATGCAGCACCTCGCGCCCGGCCCCGTATTCCGGCACCTCGCAGGCGTTCAGAACCCGGCCCACCTCGGCCTCGGTCACCACCTGGCTTTCCAGCTCCACCTGCGCGTCCAGGCCATAAGACCGCGGATTGGCACCCGAGAAACAGGCGATCACGTGATCGACGCGGATATCAGCCATCTTCTGCGCCGCCTGCAGGGCGGTGCGGATGGCGCGCTCGGTCTCCTGCATGGCGGTCACTTCGCCAAACTGCACCCCGCGCGAGCGGGTGGTGGCGGCGCCGATCACGCGGAACCCGGTCTGACCCGCCATCGAGCCGATCGAGTTGTCCTCGCTCAGCCGCCCGGTGCCGTCGAAGCGCAGCACCAGACAGGCGATCTTGGAACTGCCGACGTCCAGAATGGCCACCACACCGCGCTGCATCGCCTGCCGGCGCATCTGCCGCATCGCCCTCTGGGACTGATAAAGATCCGTCATCATACCTGTTACTGCCCATTCCCGATTGTTGTTCTTGTCCGCCACCATTCCTCGCTGGCGGTTTCGGTCATTCTGATCGTGGGGCGCGATCCCAGCCGCATGTCCACCACGGCCACGTCACGCTCCAGCAGGTCCTGCACCTCGCTCACCGCCAGCACCCGCTCCAGCGCCTCGATCGGGCGCTCGGTCGGCAGCATGATGCGCTGCTTGCGGTCCAGCACCACGTCCCAGCGGCGCTCACTGATGCGGACCAAGCCGCGCAGGCGCTCGCCCAAGCCTTGCGCGGTGCGGATCAGCGCCAGCGCCTCGGGCACATGGCCATCCGCCCCCTTACCCGCGATCAGCGGCAGGTCCGAGCGCAGCTTGCGCGACGGCAGGTCCTTCACATGCGCGCCGGTCTCATCCAGCAATTCGATCCCGTCCCGCGTGCGCCAGACCACAACCGGTTGACGTTCGACCACATCGATCTGCAGGATGCCGCCGGGCCGCACCCGGACGCTTGCGGATTTCACCGGGTCGAGCCCGGTGATCACGTCGCGGATCTGCTCGACATCCAGATCGAACGAGCTGATCGGGAAATCGAGCGGCACCACCTCGCGAATATCCTCGGCCAGACTGCCGCCCGCGCCGTCGATGGCCATCAGGTTGACCATGAATTCCGGCCGCTCCTGGATCGAGGCGCGCAGGTCGGCGACAAAATCGTTCACCGCATCGCGCCGCGCCTCGCTGGCCAGAAAGGCGCTGCTGAGCGCCAGCACCAGACAGACGGGCACGCCCACGCGCAGGCCCAGCCGGATACCCGGCGTCAGCATCCAGCGCTGGAACCGGTAGCTCAGCCGCGACGGCGCCGGATCGGCCCGGCGCTTCGGTTGCTTCAGCCGCTCCCCGCCATGCCGTCGCATCCCCTTGCCCGCACCGGCCTCACCCGTCTCAAAGGCGGCATCGGGACCTGCGACCGGCTTTTGCCGGAACAGGACGGGCAGCTTGCGGCGCTTTACCTGTCGCATGAGGCGTCCTCCACCATCCATGCGCAGAGCTGGCCGAATGTCATGCCCAGCTCGCCCGCCTGTTCGGGCACCAGCGAGGTTGGCGTCATGCCGGGCTGGGTGTTGGTTTCCAGCAGGATCAACCCGTCGGCCCCGCGCGACTCGTCCCAGCGAAAGTCAGTACGGCTCGCCCCCCGGCACCCAAGCGCCTGATGCGCGCGCAGAGCATAATCGAGGCACAGGTCGAAGATCTCTTTCGGGATATTGGCCGGAACCTCGTGCCGCGAGCCGCCGGGTTTGTACTTGGCGTCGTAATCGTACCAGCCGTCGGTGATGATGTCGGTCACGCTCACCGCCCGATCCCCCACCACGGTCGTGGTCAGCTCGCGGCCGGGCACATATTGCTCGACCATCACCTGCGCGGGCATGGTCTGGGCCAGCTTTGGCGGGCCGTTGGCGCCTTCCTGCACGATATAGATGCCGACCGAGGAACCTTCGTTGTTGGGCTTCACCACATAAGGCGGGGCCAGCACGTGATCGGCCTGCGCATCCTCTTTCGCCACGATAACGCTTTCGACCACCGGCAGCCCCGCCGCGCGAAACACCTCCTTGGAACGCTGCTTGTCCATCGCCAAAGCCGAAGCGAGAACACCGGAATGGGTATAGGGAATGCCCAGCCATTCCAGCAGCCCCTGCACACAGCCATCCTCGCCCCAGCGACCATGGAGCGCGTTGAAAACCACATCCGGATTGATGTCCTGCAAACGGGCACAGAGGTCCGGGCCGGCATCCAGCTCGACCACCTCAAACCCTTCTCCCCTGAGGGCGGTTGCGCATTCACGTCCGCTGACCAGCGACACCTCGCGCTCGGCCGAAGGTCCGCCCATCAATACCGCCACTTTAGGGGTTGTCCTGCTCGACTTACCCACCGTGTGCCTCAATGTCCCCGGGCCTTATCCGCTGGCCCGTACTGCTTTGTTATTTCCCTGCTCCGCCGCCGGTTTTGCCTGTTTTTGGTCAGCGGATCGGGAAGCTATTCTTTCAGCGGATCACCGACCCGCATGATTTCCCACTCTAGCGTGATACCGCTTGTTTCGTAAACCTTTTTTCGCACATCCTCGCCCAGACCTTCGAGATCGGCGGCGGTGGCATCACCAGTGTTGATCAGGAAATTCGGATGCTTTTCGCTCATCTGCGCACCGCCCCGCCGGGCACCCCGCATACCGGCGTCGTCGATCACCTTCCAGGCCTTGAGATCATGGGTGTCGTCCGCCCGCCCGGTCGAGGAAAACCCGGCCGGGTTGCGAAAGGTTGATCCGGCGCTGCGGTCCTTGGTGGGCTGGGTTTCGTCACGCTTTTTCAGCTGCGCGTCCATGCGGGCATGCAGTTCGTCCGCCGGCGCCGACGGCCCCTCCATCACCGCCTCGACCAGCACCGCGCCTGCGGGCAGGTTGGACTGGCGATAGCGGAAGTTCAGGTCGCTCGCGGTCAGGTCCTGCACCTCTCCGTCGCGCGTCACGATGGTGGCGGAAACCAGCACATCGGCCATGTAGCTGCCATAACACCCCGCGTTCATCCGCACCGCCCCGCCGATGGAGCCGGGGATGGTGCGCAGGAATGTCAGATCAACCCCGGCATCGGCGGCTTTCCGCGCCACATGCGCATCCAGCGCCGCCGCGCCCGCCGTGACCCGGTTGCCGTCGATAGAAGTACCGTTGAACCCCCGCCCCAGCCGGATCACCACGGCGCGCAAGCCGCCGTCGCGCACGATAAGGTTCGAGCCGACACCCATGGGGAAGACGGCGACATCCGAAGGCAGTTGCCGCAGGAAGTCCTGCAGGTCTTCCAAATCCGCAGGTTGAAACAGGTAATCCGCCGGGCCACCAACGCGGAGCCAGGTCAAACTGTCAAGCAATCGGCCTTGCGTAAGAGGCCCGCGCGGAGATGGTATCATTGCCATGGGCAGTAGATCGCGAATTTGAACAGCCAGTGCAAGCCCACGGGTTTCATTCTTCGCTGGACGGTCTACCAAGAATATTTCGTAGGCCACCTCCCACTAAAAGCCCAGCAACCATTGCAACTACAAATATGGCCGAACTTTTGTTGATTGGCAGCAATAGCAAGCGAGATAAAAGAGGTGCGCCGCGTGAAGCAGCCTCATCAATAGGAAGTCTACTGGCCTCAAACAGAATCCAAGCGCAGGCCGCAGAAAATCCGACATGGGCGGCAAAACGAAACCAGGGTGTCAGCAACCCAGACAACACTCCAGTGGCGCAGCACACCAAGCCAATTGGAGAAGCCAGAACCTCTAGAAATGACATGCTCTCAATCGCTCAATTTTCGCAGCCAGCGCGTCAGATAGATCACCGGCCAGCGCAGCACCGACATGCCCGCGGCCAGCACCAGCAGGCCGATCCACGGGCCGTTCTCATAGGTCACATAACCCACCAGCGGGATGCCCACCGCGATCAGCGCATAGGCACGGGTCCAATGGTTGTCCCGGCTCGGTGTCATCGCCAGCACATTTGCAACCACGGCCCACACACAGGCCAGGATCAGCGAGGTGTTCATTCCCGCCCCTCTTCGTCGTCGGAACCGAACCACTTGCGCCAGTAATAACGCAAGGGGTTGCGGTACATTGAAACAAAAGCCGCCGTCGCCGCCAGCGACAGGAACCAGTTGTAATCCACTCCCAGCCATACGATCACGACCGGTGCCGCGATCAGCAATGCGATGCCGGGCGGGAATTGCATCCGCATCGGCAACAGCGCCACAACGGTCGCCGCCAGCACCCAGGCACAGGCCAGTATGACCGAGAGCGGCACGGCCCTAGCCCGCCAGTTTTCTCAGGCGGTCCGGCAGCGCGTTGGCCCAGCCGCTGATGGTCCCCGCACCCAGACAGACCACCATGTCGCCCGGCCGAGTCTGCTCGCGCACCAGCCGTTCCAGATCGTCCTCGTTCAGCAGGGCACGGGCGTGACGGTGACCGTGGCGGATCATGCCCGCCACCAGATCGTCGCGGCTGGCACCCTCGATCGGATCTTCACCGGCAGCAAAGACCTCGGCGATGGCCACCACGTCGGCATCGTTGAAACAGGTGCAAAAATCCTCGAACAGGTTCGACAGGCGCGAATAGCGGTGCGGCTGATGCACGGCGATCACGCGGCCCTCGCAGGATTGACGCGCGGCCTTCAGCACAGCGGCGATCTCGACCGGGTGGTGGCCGTAATCGTCGATGATGGTGACGCCATCGACCTCGCCCACCTTGGTAAAGCGCCGGTTGACGCCGCCGAAATTGGCCAGCGCCTCGCGGATTTCCGCGGCCTTCATACCCAGATGCCGCGCCACGGCCACTGCCGACAGCGCATTCGAGACGTTATGATCGCCCGGCATCGGCAGCGTGCAGCCCTCGATCACCATATCCTCGTGCTGCAGATGGATGTCGAAATGCGCCACGCCGCCCTTGTAGGTCAGATCGACCGCCCGCACATCCGCCTGCGCGTTGAAACCGTAGGTGCGCACGCGGCGGTCGGTGATCCGGCCCACCAGCGCCTGCACCTCGGCATGGTCGGTGCAGCAGACGGCGAGGCCATAGAACGGGATGTTCGACACGAACTCGTAAAACCCGTCGCGCAGCCGGTCGAAATCGCCCCAATGCTCCATATGCTCGGGGTCGATATTGGTGACGATGGCGATGGTGGCGGGCAGGCGGTTGAACGAGCCGTCGGACTCATCTGCCTCGACCACCATCCACTCGCCCTGCCCCATACGGGCGTTGCTGCCATAGGCGTGAATGATGCCGCCATTGATCACGGTGGGGTCGAACTCACCGGCCACCATCAGCTCGGCCATCATCGTGGTCGTGGTTGTCTTGCCATGGGTCCCGGCAATGGCGACGTTGGACTTGA
Organism: Ruegeria sp.; assembly: GCF_040830605.1. GTDB lineage: Bacteria > Pseudomonadota > Alphaproteobacteria > Rhodobacterales > Rhodobacteraceae > Ruegeria. Next base: position 631,379 of record NZ_JBFOMD010000001.1, on the reverse strand, counting down.
GCCGCATCAGCTCGGCCAGCATATCCGCGCGCCGCACCACCGGCAGGCCGCGCGTCCGGGCACCGTCCAGCTCCGGGTTGCCCGGCTTGATCGCGGTCGAGACGACAACGACCGAAGCCCCTTCCAGGTTCTCCGCGCTCTGGCCGACGAAAATCTCAGCCCCCAGCCGCGCCAGCCGCTCGGTGATCTTCGTGGCCTTCAGGTCCGAGCCCTGCACCCGGTAGCCCAGGTTCAGCAGCACTTCGGCGATGCCCGACATGCCGATGCCGCCGATCCCGACGAAATGGATGGGCCCGATATCGGTGGGGAGTTTGGTGGCGGGGGTCATGCGGTCTCCTTTTGCGCCAGACCTTCGACAAGGGCGACCAGACGCTCGGTTGCGTCCGGGGCCCCGACCGACAGGGCGGCGCTGGCCATTTTCTGGGCGGCTTGCGGGTTGGTCAGAACCAATGCGATTTGCTCTGCCAGCGCGGAAACGTCAAGGGCACTTTCGGGGATCAGGATGGCAGCACCCGCCTGAACCAGCCCGCGCGCATTGGCGGTCTGGTGATCTCCGGCGGCGGCGGCAAAGGGCACGAGGATCGAGGGGCGCCCGATCACCGAGATATCCGCCACGCTGGAGGCGCCCGAGCGGCTGATCACCAGCTGCGCCTCGGACATGCGGCGCGGCACATCCTGGAAGAAAGGTTTCACCTCGGCCTTGATGCCGTGTTCGGCGTAATAGGCCGAGACCCGCTCGCCATCCTCATCCCGGGCCTGATGGGCCACGCGCACATATTGGCGCAGCTCTTCGGGCAGCGAGGCAACCGCACCCGGCACCTTGTCGCTGAGGATGCGCGCACCCTGAGAGCCGCCCATCACCAGGATCGACATCGGATACTCGCCCGGCGGAATGTATCCCGCCGCCGCCCGGTCCAGCACGGCAGCCCGCACCGGGTTGCCCACATGAACACCATCGGCACCCTCGGGCAGATCGGTGGGCCAGGCGCCACAAGCCACATGCGCGACCCGGGTGGCAAAGATCTGGTTCACCCGCCCCAGAATGCCGTTCTGTTCGTGGATCATCCGCGGCACGCCCAGCATCGTCGCCGCCCCCAGCGCCGGGATCGACGGATACCCGCCAAAGCCCACCACAACGTCCGGCCTGTTGCGCAGCATCTGCCAGGCCATGCCGGTCACGCCGCCTGCGATCCTCGGCGCCACCAGCGCCTTGGCCACCGGCCCGCCGCGCGCGAAGGTGGCGGATGACGCCTCGACAATCTCGGTCGTATGGGGAAAGCCGCCGGTGTAGCGCGCACCGCGCGCATCTGTGGACAGGCGCACGCGCCAGCCACGATGCAGCATCGCCTCGGCCAGCGCCTGCGCCGGAAACATGTGGCCACCGGTCCCGCCCGCTGCAATCAAAAGGTAAGGTTGCGCCATCATCCCCGTCCGCGAAGAATGTCACCCAGCTCGCCTTGCGGCCGCGTCCGTGTAAAGGCCAGCAGCATACCGACCGCGATCCCGCCCGCAATCAGGGACGAGCCGCCGTAACTGACGAAGGGCAGTGTCATCCCCTTGGCGGGCAGCAGCCGCACGGCCACGCCCATGTTGATCATCGCCTGCACCCCGAACATGCAGGCCAGCCCGGTGCCCGCGAGGCGGATGAACATGTCCCGCTCGCGCATCAGCCGCAACAGCGAGCGCACCACGACAAGCGCATAGAGCGCGATGATGATCAGCACCAGGATCAGGCCGTACTCTTCGGCCGCGACCGCAATGATGAAATCTGTATGCGCGTCGGGCAGCGACCATTTCACCTGCCCCTCGCCGACACCCACGCCGAACAGCCCGCCCTCGCGGATCGCGTTGGTGGCATAGCCAAGCTGGGTGGTCGGGTCCACATCCGGGTTCAGGAACCCGTCGATCCGGCGCGCGAAATGCTCCGAGTTCGAATAGGCCAGCATACCGCCCAGCACCACGACACCCGCCATGCCCACCAGCAGCAGCATCGGCGCCCCGGCCACGAAATACATCACGCCCCAGCCGAACAGCATCAGACAGGCCTGCCCGAAATCGGGCTGCATCACCAGCATCGCCACGATCGCCATGCACAGCAGAAACGACCAGAGCCGCCCGGGCGGCCCGTTGATCTCCTGACTGGCGGCAAAGAGCCATGCGGCGACCACCACGAAACCGGGCTTGAGAAACTCCGACGGCTGGACCGAGGCAAAGCCCAAGCTGTACCACCGCACCGCGCCCTTGCCGAAATCAGTGCCAAAAACCGGAAGCAGCGCCAGCGCCACGAAGGCGCCCAGAAAACCCAGCACCGCTAGCCGCCGCACCAGTGTCGGCGACATCATCGAGGTCAGCAGCATCGCCACCAGCGCCATGACGCCAAAAAAGGCCTGCCGCTCGACATAGTGAAACGGATCGAACCCGTTGCGCGCCGCTAGCGGCGGGGATGAGGCCAGCCCCAGCAGCAGCCCCACAACGAACAGCAGCATCACACAGGACATCGACCATTTGTCCAGCGTCCGCCACCATTTCGGAAGGATTGGTTCGCCGCGCTGGTCCGGGACCGCGCCATACACCATCTCAGTCATGAGATTACCGCCACTATCTGCCTCGTAAACGTCCCGTTTTCGGGATCTGAGCCAGAGTCTACAGGCAAATTCGCTGTCAGACCAGCCTCTTCCTCTTGTCATTCGCGTCAAACCGCGCCAAGGGCGGGGCATGAGGTTCGACACGATCATCCTGGGCGCCGGCGCCGCCGGCATGATGTGCGCCGCCCATTGCGGCGGCCGCACTCTGGTGATCGATCACGCCCGTGCCCCCGGGGAAAAGATCCGCATTTCCGGCGGCGGGCGCTGCAATTTCACCAACATGTATGCCGAGCCCGCCAATTTCCTGTCGCAGAACCCGCATTTCTGCAAATCGGCACTGGCGCGCTACACGCAGTGGGATTTCATCGACCTGGTGAACCGCCACGACATCGCCTGGCACGAAAAAACACTGGGGCAACTGTTCTGCGACGGCTCCTCGAAACAGGTCGTGGCGATGCTGGTGGCCGAGATGGAGCGCACAGGTGCCCAGCTGTGGCTGCACACCGCGCTGAAAGACCTGCGCAAGACCGAAGGCGGCTTCGCTCTGGAGGTCGAACGCGAAGGCCAGCGCCAATTGCTCACCTGCCGCGCCCTCGTCCTGGCCACCGGCGGCAAATCGATCCCCAAGATGGGCGCCACTGGCCTCGCCTACGACATCGCCCGCCAGTTCGCCCTGCCGATCACCGAAACCCGCCCCGCGCTGGTCCCTTTCACCTTCAGCGATGGCCGCTTCAAACCGCTCTCCGGCGTGTCCCTGCCCGCCCGGCTCTCGAACGCACGCACTTCCTTCGACGAAGCGCTGCTCTTCACCCATCGCGGCCTTTCCGGCCCATCGGTGCTGCAACTCTCCTCCTACTGGCGCGAGGGCGAGGAGATCACAGTGAACCTGATCCCCGATCTGCCCCTGCTCGACACGCTGCGCGCCCAGCGCCAAAACTCCGGCCGCAAAGCGCTCAGCACCGAACTGGCCCGCCACCTGCCCGCCCGACTGGTCGAGGCACTAAAATCCGAGCTACCGCTCGATGGCAACCTGGCCGACCAGTCGGACGCAAAGCTCGAAACGCTCTGCGCCGCCCTCGCCAACTGGCGCCTCACCCCATCGGGCACCGAGGGCTACCGCACCGCCGAGGTCACACTGGGCGGCATCGACACCGATGCGCTCTCTTCAAAAACCATGGAGGCCAAATCCGTCCCCGGTCTCTACATCATCGGCGAGGCGGTGGACGTCACCGGCTGGCTCGGCGGCTACAATTTCCAATGGGCTTGGTCCTCGGGCCACGCCGCCGGAACCGCCATCGCCGCGCGCGCGCCCTGACCCCTTCATCTTTTCCCAAATACTCCGGGGGAGCCGCGCCCCGCGCGGCGGGGGCAGAGCCCCCAGCTAGAGCGGGTCGCGTCAAATCGCACCCTTCAGCACCGGCGAACGCGTTATGCTTCGCAAACGCTGCCTCACCGATGCCTTCGGGTTCACATTTCCGATCAAACGCGACCCGCTTTAAAGCCGCCGCCGCACCTCGGCCACGAAATCCTCACCGCGCTGCTCGAAATTGTCATACTGATCGAAACTGGCCGCCGCCGGCGCCAGCAGGACGGTTTCCCCCTCCTGCGCATCGGCCATGGCCTTCTCGACCGCCGCCGCCATGGTGGTGCAAACCTCGGCCTCGGCCTGCAACTGCATCGCAAACCCCGCGGCCTCGCGCCCGATCACATAAGCCTTGACCACCTCACCGGCCGCCCCGTTCAGCGCGGACAGCCCGCCTTCTTTCTCCAACCCGCCACAGATCCAGCGAATGCGCTTAAACGCACTCAGCGCCTTGACCGCAGCATCCACATTGGTGGCCTTGGAGTCGTTCACATAGGTCACCCCGCCCGCCTCGGCGATGATCTGGCTGCGGTGCGGCAGACCGGGATAGGAATGCAGCGCCGCCTCGATCACCTTCGGCGCCAGCCCCAGCGCACGGCAAGCCGCATAGGCCGAACAGGCGTTCTGATGGTTGTGACTGCCCGGCAGCCCCTTGATCTGCCGCAGATCGATCGAGGCCGCCTGCCGCCCCTTGCGATACTCGGACAGATACCCCTTGCGGGCAAAGATCTGCCAGCCCGGCCCGGTCAGCTTGCGCGCCACCGACACCCGGATCACCCGGTCATCGGCAGGGCCTTCCGACATCTGCCCGGCCAGAAACGCGCCCTCGGCCTCGTCCACACCGATCACCGCCCGGTCCGGCCCGCCTTCGGCAAACAGGCGCCGCTTGGCCGCGAAATACCCACCCATGCCGCCATGCCGGTCCAGATGGTCCGGCGAGAGATTGGTGAACACCGCCACATCCGGCGTCAGCGCCCGCGCCAGATCGGTCTGATAGCTGCTGAGTTCCAGCACCACCACCGAGCCATCGCCACCGGGCTCGATATCCAGCACCCCGCGCCCGATATTGCCCGCCAACTGCGAAGGCCGCCCCGCCTCGGTCAGGATGTGATCGATCAGCGCAGCGGTGGTGGATTTGCCGTTCGACCCCGTCACAGCAACCACGCGGGGCGGGGTGTCGAGGCGGTTCCACTCCGCCCCGGCAAAGCTGCGAAAGAACAGCCCGATATCGTTGTCCACCGGCACCCCGGTCTCCTGCGCGGCGGCCACGACCGGGTTCGGTTCGGGGTAGAGATGCGGGATACCCGGCGAGACGATGAGCGCAGAGATACCCTCAAACGCGCCCTGCCACCGCAGATCGGTGCAGGCAAACCCCTCACCCTCCGCCGCCTCGCGCGCCTCCCGGTTGTCATCCCAGCACACCGGCTCGGCCCCACCGGCCCGCAAAGCTCGGGCCGAGGCCAGACCCGACCGGCCAAGCCCCAGAACCGCAACCTTCTGCCCCGCAAACCCTTTGACCGGGATCATCCGCGCACTCCATCCTCGCCACCTGCTGCGGGAACCACCCTGTACAGACAGCAGGCCGGAATGCAAGCAAGGCTAGCCGGGCTTGCTGGCGAGGAAGGCGTCCAGGTTCTCGCGGGCGCCTTTTGTATGAGGATGCTCCGCCCCAAGGGCCTGTTCAAGAATCTCCAAAGCCTCACGAAACAGCGGTTCGGCCTCGTCATAGCGGCCCGTCGCATGCAGCAACATGGCAAGGTTGTTGAGGTCGACGGCGTAACCGGGATGCTCGACACCAAGCGCTTTGCTGTCAATCTTCAGCACCTCCCGGAACAGCGGCTCGGCCTCATCAAAGCGGCCCGTCGCGTGTAGCAGCCTGGCGAGGTTGTTTAGACGGACGGCATAATCAGGATGCCAGACGCCAATCGTCTTACGGCTGATTTCCAGCGCCTGACGATAGAGTGGCTCGGCCTCATCATAACGGCCCGTCGCCCGCAGCGCCGCCGCAAGGTTGTTGAGACCAGTGGCATAGCCGGGGTGCTCGGTACCAAGCGCCTTGCGGTCAATCTTCAGCACCTCCCGGTGGAGCGGCTCGGCCTCATCATAGCGGCCCGCCGCATGCAGCAACATGGCGAGGTTGTTGAGACGGATGGCATAGTCGGGATGCTGGACACCTATCGTTTTGCGGTCAATCTCCAGCGCCTCGCGATAGTGCGCCTCGGCTTCATCACGGCGACCCGTCGCCCGCAGCAACCCGGCGAGGTTGCTGAGACGGGTGGCATAAGCGGGATGTTCGACACCTACCGTGTTTCGGCCGATCTCCAGCGCCTCACGATAGAGCGGCTCGGCCTCATCATAGCGGCCTGTCGCCTGCAGCAACCCGGCGAGGTTGTTGAGACGAATGGCATAAGCGGGATGTTCGACACCTACCGTCTTGCGACTGATCTCCAACGCCTCGCGATATAGCGGCTCGGCCTCATCATAGCGGCCCGCCGCTTGCAGCAACCCGGCGAGGTTGTTGAGACGGACGGCATAGTCGGGATGCTCGACACCTATCGTCGTACGACCAATCTCCAGCGCCTCGCGATAGAGAGGCTCAGCCCTTGCGTAATACCCTAGTGAGTCGAGGGAAATCGCATGTTCATTCAAAGCCTTTGCCAGTTGGTATGGATCCCCAAGACTACGGGCCAATTCCAGCAGATCTTCACTATACCGGAGTGCCTTGCGATATTGCCCGGCTTTCCACGTCAAGGCGTGTGCATTCAGCAGCGTAACGAATGTCGGGTTCAACCGGGCCGCATCCGCGTAATGCTTGGCTGCGTCCGCCCATCGGATTTCCTGTTCCGCAATCTCGCCCCGCAGAAAGGCCGCGTCCGCCGCCAGAACCACCGCATCGGTGCTCTGTTCCTGCACCTCGGCCAGCAAGTCATCGGCCAGTTTCCGGTTGCCTTCGAACAGCGCCTGCTGGGCCGCCTCAAGCTGGGTGCGCGGCACCGCATCTTCGAATTCCGTCAAACGCAGGCGCAACTGACGCAGCTCTTCAACCGTTTGCGCATAGGCCTCTTCGACATTTGCCATTTTCAGGCGGATGATCTCCAACTCCTGGTTCAGCACCGTCTTTTCGGCACTCGAGGCGCGCTCAAGATCGGCCCGGATCTCATCCTCGCGCCGTTCCAGTTCGGCAAAGAACTTCTCCTGCGTCAGGCCAATGATCACCGTGCCGTCGCCGCAGTTCTGGATCAGATTGCCGTCGCCGTCCTGCCGGAACTGGCTGTTGCAGGTAATGGTGTCGTCGCCTGCCTGCCCGTCCACCTGTACGTCACCGCCGCAGTTTTGCACGACCGTGCCATTGTCGCTCTGGGTGAATGTGCTGTTGCACTCGATGGACGACGGGCCGTTATCGTCGTCATCCTTGCTGGTGATCCCCAACCACCCGGCAACGACCACCGTGACGACCAGCACAGCTGGCACGACCACTTTCAATACATCGATGATCGCGGTGGCGCCGTCGCGATTATCCTTGTCGCGCCACCAGTTGAATTTGAACAAAACTATATCCTCGTCGGTAATGAGACGAGAATACCATGGCGGCTCAATTTGTGTCACGCTGCGACGCGGCAGTGCATCTGGGGCCGTCAGGGCGGAGCCAAAGGGTGCCGCCGGTCTTGTACAAAACGGTCATTCCACTCCCGGAGGCCCGTACAAGACGGCCAGAACGCGGCTCAGCGCACTTTAAGTGTCGCCAGCCCGATCATCGCCAGGATCAGTGAGATGATCCAGAAGCGGATCACGATGGTGGGCTCGGCCCAGCCTTTTTTCTCATAGTGATGATGGATCGGCGCCATCAGGAACACCCGCTTGCCGGTGCGTTTGAAATAGAGCACCTGAACGATCACGCTCAGCGCCTCGACCACGAACAGCCCGCCCACGATGGCCAGCACCAGTTCGTGTTTCGTCGCAACCGCAATGGCCCCCAACGCGCCCCCCAAGGCCAGCGATCCCGTATCGCCCATGAACACAGCCGCCGGCGGCGCGTTATACCAGAGAAAGCCCAGCCCGGCGCCAAACAATGCAGCCGTGAAAATCAGCAGTTCACCGGTCCCCGGAACGTAATGCACGTCGAGATACTCGGTGAAGTCGACCCGTCCGACCGCATAGGCGATCACCCCAAGCGTCGAGGCTGCAATCATCGCCGGCATGATCGCCAACCCGTCCAGACCGTCGGTCAGGTTCACCGCATTGGCCGCGCCCACAATGACGCAGATCGAGAACGGAATGTAGAACACCCCTAGATTGATCAGCGTATCCTTGAAAACCGGCAGCGCCAGTTGATACTGCAGCGCCTCGGGATGGTTCAGCGAGGCCCAGGTCGCCGCCGCAACCGCGATCATGATGCCTAGCGCCAGCCGCAACCTGCCCGGCACGCCCTTGGTGTTCTGCTTCGACACCTTCGCGTAATCGTCGGCAAATCCGATCGCCGCATAGGCCAGCGTCACGAAGAGGACCAGCCAGACATAGGGGTTCTCCCACCGCGCCCAGAGCAGTGTCGAGGTGAGCAGCGCGCCTACGACCAGCAGCCCGCCCATGGTCGGTGTGCCCGCCTTCACGAAATGCCCCTCGGGGCCGTCATCCCGGATCGGCTGGCCCTTGCCCTGCTTCTTGCGCAATACGTCAATCAGCGGGCGCCCGAACAGGAACCCGAACACAAGCGCGGTCAGAAAGGCGCCGCCTGCGCGGAAGGTGATGTAGCGGAAGAGGTTCCAAAAATCCCCTCCATCCGACAAGGCGGTCAACCAATAGAGCATTTCAATACGATCCTTACTCGTGAGTCGTCATTCAGACGGGGAGGCATCCGCGGGGCCATCGCTCATTTTGCGTATTCCGTCAACAATCCGCGCTAAATCCATGCTGAGCGACCCTTTGGCCAGCACAATGTCGCCCGCCCAGAGCAGATCGGGCAGATGTGTGGCCATCTCGGCACTGGTCTCGGTCCAGAGCCCGCGCTTATCCTCGGGCAGCGCGGCGTGTAGCGCGCGCATCAGCGGGCCGATGCAATGCACCTGGTCGACCTGCTCCATCGCGTCGAGCTCGGCAAGGCCCGCGTGCAGCGCTTCGGCCTGTTGGCCCAACTCTTTCATGTCGCCCAGAAACGCCACCCGGCGCCGGCCTTCGGTGCCCGCCAGCACGTCCAGCGCCGCACCGGTCGAGGTGGGGTTGGCATTGTAGCTGTCATCGAGAAGGGTCAGATACCCGCCGGTGACCAGATCGACCCGTTCGCGCACTCCGCGCCCCTTGTAGGGGGTCCATTCGCGAAGACTGACGAGGGACTGGATCAAATCGGCCCCGAGTGCGGCGCACGAAGCCAAAGCACCCAGCCCGTTCATGGCGAAATGCGTGCCCGCCGACCGGATGCGGAACCCAAGGACCGAGCCATAGACATTGGTCTTGACCCGGGTCAGTTCGCCCTCGGTGTCGACCTCGATCAGCTTGAAGTCGCGGGCGGTTCGTCCAAAGGTCAGCACGCGCGCACCCCGCTGACGGGCCTGATCACGCAGGATGTCGACCTGTTCGATGTCAGAATTGACGATGGCCACCCCGCCCTGCGGCAGACCTTCGAAGATCGCCGCCTTTTCGCGGGCGATGGCATCCACCGACTCGAAGGCCTCAAGATGCGCGGCCGCCACGGTGGTGATGAGCGCCACATGCGGGCGCGCCTGTCTGGCCAGCGGCGCGATCTCACCAGGATGGTTCATGCCGATCTCGATGATGGCAAACTCGGTATCGGCGGGCATCCGCGCCAGCGTCAGCGGTACGCCCCAATGGTTGTTGTAGCTGGCGACGCTGGCATGGGTCTGACCCTGATCGCCCAGCATGGTGACCAGCATTTCCTTGGTCGAGGTCTTGCCGACGCTGCCGGTCACCGCCGCCACCCGCGCATTGCAGCGCGCTCGTCCGGCGCGACCCAACGCCTCCAGCGCGGCCTGCACATCGTCTACGATCAGGAGCGGCGCATCCTCGGCCACGCCTTCGGGAATGCGCGAAACCAGCGCGGCGCTAGCGCCCTTTTCCAGCGCTTGTGCGACGAAATCATGCCCATCGCGCGTGTCCTTAAGCGCGACGAACAGGTCGCCGGGCCGGATGGTCCGGGTGTCGATCGAAACGCCGCTGGCGGTCCAATCGGTCGTAGCGCGGCCACCTGTGGCCTCGGCGGCGTCTGCTGCGGTCCAGAGTATCATGCGTATCTCCCGTCCAGCGCGGCGACCGCGATGCTGGCTTGTTCGGCGTCGTCGAAGGGCAACACCTGATCGCCCACGATCTGCCCGGTTTCATGCCCTTTGCCCGCGATCAGCAGCGCGTCGCCCGGCTGCAGCGCGTCGATACCGCGCAGGATGGCCTCGGCCCGGTCGCCCACTTCGGTGGCCTCGGGGGCGCCCTCCATCACCGCGGCACGGATCACGCCCGGTTCCTCGCTGCGCGGGTTGTCGTCGGTGACAAAGACGATATCCGCATTCTGCGCCGCTGCCTGCCCCATCAGCGGGCGTTTGCCCGCGTCCCGGTCGCCGCCCGCGCCGACAATGGCGATGAGGCGGCCCATCACGTGCGGGCGCAGCGCCTTGAGCGCGGTCGAAACCGCATCCGGAGTATGCGCGTAATCGACAAAGACCGCAGCCCCGTTGCCGCGCGTCGCGGCCAACTGCATCCGCCCGCGCACGGTGGTCAGATGTGGCAGGGTCTCGAACACCTGTTCGGGCTCGTCGCCGCTGGCGATGGCCAGCCCGCAGGCGAGCAGCACGTTCTCGGCCTGAAACCCGCCAATCAGGTTCAGGCGGGTTTGATGCACGCTGCCCCGCCACGAGAATCGCAGGTCCTGCCCGGTGGCATCGAAACGCTGGTTCAGCAGGCACAGATCGCCGATGCCCTGCCCGACCGTCAGCACCTCTTGCCCACGCGCGGTGGCCACGGCGCGCATTTCTGCGCCCTTGGGGTCGTCCAGATTGATCACCGCCTTGCCGTCGGGCGGCAGCACCCGGCGGAACAGGCCCGCCTTGGCGGCGAAATAGGCCTCGAACGTATCGTGATAGTCCAGATGGTCCTGGGTGAAGTTGGAGAACCCCGCGGCGGCCAGGTTCACGCCATCCAGCCGTCGCTGTTCCAGCCCGTGCGAGGACGCCTCCATCGCCGCATGGGTCACGCCGTTTGCGGTGGCCTCGGCCAGGCAGCGATGCAGAGTAATCGGTTCGGGCGTGGTGTGGGCCAGCGGCGCGGTCCATGCGCCCTCGACCCCCGTGGTGCCAAGGTTGGCGGCGGAGTGACCCAGTTCGGCCCAGATCTGACGCACGAATGTGGCGACCGAGGTTTTGCCATTGGTGCCGGTCACGGCGACCACGACCTCGGGCTGCGCGCCGAACCAAAGCGCTGCCGTGAAGGCAAGCGCCTGACGCGGATCCTCGACCACGACCAGCGCAGCCTCGGACGCGGCCAGCTCGGCGCTGGCGATCTCGGCCCCTTTGGCGTCGGTCAGCACGGCGGCGGCGCCCATGCGCAGCGCGTATTGGATGAACTGTCCGCCATGGACGCGGGTGCCGGGGAGGGCCGCGAACAGGAACCCGTCCTTGACCTCGCGGCTGTCCACCGCCAGCCCGGTGATCTCGGGATCGCGTCCACCGCGTGCCGTCAGGGCCAGTTGGCTGAGTTTCTGTGACCGTGTGCCCATGACGCTCCTGCTTTTGCGCTGCCTAGTTCGAGGTCAGCGTTATAGCAGCGCCCTCATCATGCTCAAGGCGGGGGCGCAAGCCAAGCAGCGGCGCCACCCGTCCGATCAGTTCCGCCGCGACCGGCACGGCGGTCCAGCCCGCGGTGCGACGCTTTTCACCGTAAGCGACGATCGAAGGCTCATCCAGCGTGACGATCAACACGTATTGCGGATCGCTGGCGGGGAACAGAGAGGCGAAGGTGGCGATCACCTTATCCTCGTAATACCCGCCGCGCGGCTTGGGTTTGTCGGCGGTGCCGGTCTTGCCAGCCACCTCATAGCCCGGCACCTCACCAAAGCTGGCGGTGCCGCTGGTGACCACCTTGCGCAGCATCTGCTGGGCCTGGCTGGCGGCATTCTCGGACATGACCCGAGGCCCGTATTGCGGCCCCTTCTGTTTCAGGATCGTGGGGCTGACATAACGCCCGCCATTGGCAATCGCCGCATAGCCCGCCGCCAGATGCATCGGGCTGGTCGACAGGCCATGGCCGTAGGAGATGGTCACAGTGCTCAGCTCACCCCATTTCTTGGGCTTCAGCGGCTGCCCGCCCGCCGCCTCGACGATCTCGAACGGGGTCGGTTCGAACATGCCGAGCCTGCCCAGAAAATCCTGCTGCCGTTTGGCGCCGATCTGCAGCGCCAACCGTCCGGTCCCCCGGTTCGAGCTTTTGACGATCACGTCGGCAACACTCAGCTTGCCATAGTTCTTGCCTTGAAACTCTCCGATGGGAAAGCGTCCGATGCGCATCGGGCCGGAGGTGTCGATAATGGTCCCGGAATTCACCAGCCCGAGGTTCACGGCCTGCGCGGCAGTGAAGATCTTGAAGACCGAGCCCAGCTCGTAAACCCCTTGAACATAACGATTAAAAAGAGGGCTGTCAGACGGGTCAAACCCTGATGTCGGCGGACGGGGCCGGTCGTTGGGGTCGAACGAGGGCAGCGAGGCCGCCGAGATCACCTCTCCCGTATGGGCATTCATCAGCACGGCCGAAGCACCTTTGGCGTTCATGATCTTCATGCCGCCGAACAGCACCTGCTCGACCGCCGCCTGCACGGTCAGGTCCAGCGACAGGCGCAGCGGTTTGGCGCCGTTGGAGGGGTCGCGCAGATAGCCGTCGAACTGTTTCTCGACGCCGGCGACGCCGATGACCTCGGCAGCGCTCACACCTTCGCGGCCAAACCCGGCACCACCCAGAACATGGGCGGCAAGCTGACCGTTGGGATACAGCCGCATTTCGCGCGGGCCGAACAGGATGCCGGGATCACCGATGTCATGCACTGCCTGTTTCTGTTCGGGCGAGATACGCTTCTTAATCCAGAGAAACTTGCGCTTGCCAGTGAAATCCTTGACCAGCCGGTCCTTGTCGAGATCGGGGAATACCTTGACCAGACCCTCGGCGGCGGCAATCGGGTCCACCATCAGCGGCGGCTGGGCGTAAACCGAGTAGGTTTCGAGATTGGTGGCCAGAATGCGCCCTTCGCGGTCCACGATATCGGCGCGCTGCATGGCGATTGTGGCACCGGGTGCGCTGGCCAAAGGCTCCTGCGCCTCGGAGGTTGCGAGCATGCCCATGCGCACCCCGACAACGGCAAAAGCGCAGAAGAAGAAGGCGCCAAGCACCAGCAACCGCCCTTCGGCCCGGGCGCGGGAACGGTCCTGCATGTCCTCGTGACGTTTGCGGATGTTCTCACGCTCGATGGCGTCGGGGTTTTCGCCTTTGGCGCGGGCATCGAGAACACGGGCAAGCGGGCGCAGCGGGGTTCGGATCATGGCCATTCAAGCTCCGTCAACGCCTGAACATCGGTGATCCCCTGCACGTCGATGGGGTCGATGATCGGAAGATCGGGATCTTCAGCATAGGTAATCTCGTCCACCCGTCCGAACTGATCGGGGCGCAGCGGCAACAGGCCGAGTCGTTCGAAATTCAGGTCCGCCAGTTCGCGCAGCCGGTCGGGGCGATTGAGATAGGCCCATTCGGCGCGCAATACGCTCAGGCGCACCTGCGCGGCGCCGATCTGGCGTTGCAGCGCCTGCGTTTCCTTGAGCACCTGCTGGGTGCGGTAATTCTCCTGATACGCCCAGAGCGCCAGGCCGAACACGGCCAGCGCGGTCAGGACATAGATCACGCCCCTCATCGCATCCCCCCCTTGAGCTGCGGCATTCCGATGGATCGCGGATCGACCGATCCCGCCGGAGCATCCGTGCGGACCGCCACCCGCAGCTTGGCCGAGCGCGACCGCGGGTTTTCTGCCAACTCGTATTCGTCCGGCCCCACCGCCTTGCGCGTTTTCAGCGTGAATTGCGGCTGTTCCTGCTGCAGTTCCGGCGCATGGCGGCTGGCCCGTCCGGTCTTGCCTGCGCGTGCTTGCAGAAAGCGTTTGACCATCCGGTCCTCGATGGAGTGGAACGTCACCACCGCCAGTTGCCCACCCGGCTTCAGCGCGCGTTCGGCGGCCATAAGCCCCTCAAACAGCTCGTCATATTCAGCATTCACCGCGATCCGCAGCGCCTGAAACGAGCGGGTCGCGGGATGCGACTGCCCCGGCTTGGCTCGTGGCAGGCAGGATTCGATGATCTCGGCCAGGTGTAGAGTAGTGGTGATCGGCGCTTCGGCCCGGGCCTTGACGATGGCCTTGGCGATGCGGCGGCTGGCACGTTCCTCGCCATAATGGAACAGAATATCGGCCAGCTGCACCTCGGCCGCGGTGTTGACCAGATCGGCGGCGCTTTCACCCTCCTGGCTCATGCGCATGTCGAGGGGGCCGTCCTTCATGAAGGAAAACCCGCGTTCCGCCTGATCGAGCTGCATCGAGGACACGCCCAGATCGAGCACCACACCGTCGAGATCCTGCGCATAGTCATCCATGCGTGAGAACACGCCCGACTGCATCACCAGCCGATCGCCATAGTCTCCGGCCCAATCCGCCGCCATCTCAAAGGCCAGCGGATCGCGGTCGACGCCGATCACACGCGCGGCACCGGCAGCCAGCAGGCCACGGGTATAGCCGCCCGCGCCGAAAGTGCCGTCCAGCCAAATGCCCGAAACGGGAGCCACCGCGTCAAGCAAAGGCCGCAACAGGACCGGAATATGCGGATCGTCGGAAGAAAGGGAGGCAGCGGCGGCCATGCCGTCACCCATCCCCGGGTCCGTCGAGATACTGCATCGGATCGAAATCGTCCGGCAACTCGTCCAGCCACTCTTCGGCGGCGGCAAGCTCTACACTCTCGTAGGTCTCGGGTTTCCAGATCTGGAACGTATCACCGGCGGCGATGAAGAAGGCCTCGTTGTCCAGGTCGATTTTCTTGCGCAGCTTGGCAGGCAGCACCAGACGGCCGGTTTCGTCCACATTGGTGGGAAAGGACTGACCGTGGAACATGCGCTGCAGCATCTTGCGCTGCATCGAACCGCGCGGCAGTGCGTCGATCTTGGCATCGACCTCGTCGATCGCCGCCATCGTGTAGCATTCCAGGTATTTGCGGCGGTGATCGCCATAGACGATCACAAGTTCGGGGTTGTCGCCGGATTGCCAGTTGGGATCGCCCGCCTCAAGCACACGGCGAAACGAGGCCGGGATCGACACCCTGCCCTTCGCATCCACCTTGTGGTGGCTTTCACCTCTGAACCTGCGCGCCAAGCCGACTGTCCCTTTCGCCTGCGCCCCCGTTAAAACTCACACACCCCCAGATGCTAAAAACGGCAGGTTGATCTGCTGCCACCGATCAACCCGCCGCATTTGCCCGCTGTGCGGGAAGTCCAGCTGCGCGCGCCACCTGGGGGGATGTCTGCTCGCCCGCGCGCCGGATCTCATTGTTCTGATGAAAGCGAGATGCCTGTATGAAACCTGTTTGTTATTGGTTGGGGTCGTTAACTGCCCCTACTGCCTCGTCCTCATCGGATGTATTAGGGATGCCATGGGAATTCATGGAAATCAATAGGTTTTTGAGGGAAGATTTTAAACATGGCCTTGTTTGCTTACTGATTTTGACTGGAAATGCAGAAGATTCGCTGTCAATTGCGGCCTTGATAGCGGGTTTCGCCATTCAAGGCACAACATGTTGTGACGCAGGTGCGCGGCCGCAATCTCCCATTATTTCCCAATATTTTTTCGCTACGCCGGCAAACGCTTGCTTTTGTTCTATATTTGTTCACGAAAATCACACGAATCGCGCATCATATCCCGTCCCACGAACATTAGGCCACGCCTCTTCGGGACCAGTCGGCCATTCTCATCCCACGGTTTCCCATGTCCCGTGATTTCCCAGACGCCAGTCCCATAATGTCCCAAATCCGTCTTGGTGTCGCGCAGCCAAATTCAAGGCCCGTTCTTCGTTCACGTTACGTAAAAATGTAGCCCCTCAGACCGAATACCCACACAAAACCGAAGCGACGGCCCAAGAGCATTGCCGCGAAACCCCAACAAAACAGGCGCCCCGAGCGTGTCACACGGGTTTCCCAGCCAATCTATGCACTTGCTGCATAGCGGCATTGCCGATGTCAGCCATTGTGCACCTGCAGCATTTGCCTATTTTCAGTCTCAAGCAAACGCCGCAGCACCGCGGCACCATCCGATACGAATACAGGTTACGAACATGGCCGTTACGAGCGAACACACCGCCCTGAAGGGCACCCAGACCTTTGGCTTCTTTGCACTGATCGAAGCCGCCAAGACCCGTTACACCCGTCACCGGGTCTACCGCCAGACCGTCAACGAACTGTCGGCGCTGTCGGGACGCGAGCTGGCTGATCTGGGCCTGCACCGCTCGATGATCAGGCGGGTTGCGCAGCAGGCGGCGGACGAGTTCACCCCGCGCTAACCACCAGGAATACACGGGATCAGGCCCTTACTCCTCCTCCCTTGAGGGTCTGAACTTAGGCGGCGGCATTCTCCTCCTCCCTGTGCCGCCGCACCTTATACCGGCTCTGAACGCCGGAAGCCGATACACCGGGTTCTCCTCCTCCCTACCCGGTGTTGAAAGCGCGCGGCGGTGTCCTCCTCCTCCCTGACACCGCCGCGACTTCATACCGGGATCAAACCCGGGTTCGGATACATCGGGGCCTTCCTCCTCCCTGCCCCGATGTTGCAAAGAACGGCGGTTCCCCCTCCTCCTCCCTGGGAACCGCCGTTTTTCTTTGCCTTGCACCGCCGTCCAATCCAAACGGCACGCGCCTTGACCCACCGCGCATTACCGAGGCACGCTGGTTTCATTCCTATATTTGACTTTCGAATTCTCATTCTCGATTGGAGGCCCGTGCCATGAAATTCACGCTTGCGACGTTCAACACATTCTGGCTGTTCGACAACGAGGCGCCCCTGAAGCGATGGGGCGAGCGCCTGCCGGATGGTGGGTTCGAGGAAAAGGCCGACCTGATTGCCGAGGCCATTCGCGGCATCGGGCCCGAGGGGCCGGACATCGTGGGCTTGCAGGAGGTCGAAGGGCCGCATGTTGTCGAGGCGGTTCAGCAGAGGCTTGCCGCCGCAGGTCACGCGATGCCGTTTCTCTACTGCGGCGAGACGCTGGACCCCTACACCGGGCAGAACGTGGCGGTGCTGAGCAAGTATCAGGCGTCGATCAGCCCGGTCACCCGGCTGGATCAGACCGCCGTGACTTATATCGACGCACGCGAACGCGAGCGGGTCGGAAGCCTGGGTAAATTCGTGCGGGCAGATATCGAAGTGGGCAGCGAGGTCATTTCGCTCTTCGTCGCGCACCTGAAATCCCGCCGGGGCGGAACCGAGGAAACCAGGCTGCTACGGAACGTGCAGGCGCAGATCGTGCGGCATCTGTCCCGACCACGGGTCGAGCAGGGCAATTCCGCCTCCCCCTCGTTCACCGCGATTCTCGGGGACATGAATGACGAGCCCAAGACCAAGCCGCTGGACATCATGCAGGGCAAGCTGGACACCAGTTACAACCTGATTTCAGCGACCGAGCATCTGCCCGAGGAAGAGCAGTTCACCTATGAGTTCGACGGCCGTAAGCAGCAGCTTGATCACATTCTGCTCAGCAAGTTCACCCACGACCGGATGCAGGACGCCGGGTTCACGCGAATCGACCGGCCTGCGTCGGATCATGATGCGGTGTGGGTGACGCTCGATCTCTGAGAAGCTGTCTCAGAACGACACGTCGTCGCTGGCGGTGAGAAAACGGGCCACCACTTTCTTGGTCCCGGCCTTCTCGAAGTCCACCTCGACTTTGTCGCCCTCGATACCGATCACGGCGCCATAGCCGAATTTCTGGTGGAACACCCGCTCGCCCAGCGTAAAGCTGGCCACCGCGTCGAGGTCGATCACCGTATTCCGGCTCTCGCGCGGCTGAGACACGCCGTACTGGCCCTGCCGCGCCTGCAGGCGTTTCCAACCGGGGGAGTTGTAGACATTGGCCTCGGCCGCACGGGTCTCGATGCCCTGCGCGCTGTAGCCCCCGCCGCCATAAAGGCCCGGAGGTGTCAGCACCTCCACATGATCCTCGGGCAGTTCGTCGATGAAGCGGGACGGCAGCGCGTTCTGCCATTGCCCGAACACCCGTCGGTTGGCGGCGAAGGAGATGGTGCAGACCTCTTCGGCGCGGGTGATGCCGACATAGGCCAGCCGCCGTTCCTCTTCGAGGCCCTTGAGGCCCGATTCGTCCATCGAGCGCTGGGATGGGAACAGTCCGTCTTCCCACCCCGGCAGAAACACGGCGGGAAACTCCAGCCCCTTGGCCGCGTGCAGCGTCATGATCGAGACCTTGGCCCCGTCCTCGCTCTGATCGTTGTCCATGATCAGGCTGACATGTTCCAGAAATCCCTGCAGGTTCTCGAATGATTCCAGAGCCTTGACCAGCTCCTTGAGGTTTTCCAGCCGCCCCGGCGCCTCGGGCGTTTTCTCGTTCTGCCAATGGGCGGTATAGCCGGATTCGTCCAGCACGATCTGCGCCAGCTCGACGTGAGAGACCTCGGGCTCGCCATAGGCAAGCTGTGGCGGCGCGCCGTCGTCGATCACCGCGTTATCGTCAACCTCGATCACCGGTCCGCGCGTCATTCCGTTCCAGCGGGCCAGATTGTCGACCAGCTGCCGCAAGGCCGCACCACCCTTGCCTTTGATCAGCCCTTGCTCGACCGCGATTCGCGCACCTTCGACCAGCGACACGCCGTGGGAACGCGCCGTCATCTGGATCGTCTGCTGCGCCTTGTCACCGAGTCCGCGCTTGGGCGTGTTTACGATCCGCTCGAACGCCAGATCGTCCTCGGGGCTGACAACCAGCCGGAAATAGGCCATGGCATCGCGGATCTCCATCCGCTCATAGAATCGCGGGCCGCCGATCACCTTGTAGGGCAGGCCGATGGTCAGGAACCGGTCCTCGAAGGCCCGCATCTGGTGCGAGGCACGAACAAGGATGGCGATGTCATCGAGGTTCATGGGTCGCACGCCGCGCGTGCCGCCCTGCATCGCGTCGATCTCTTCCCCGATCCAGCGCGCCTCTTCCTCGCCATCCCAATGGCCGATCAGGCGCACCTTTTCGCCAGTCTCGGCTTCGGTCCACAGCGTCTTGCCCAGCCGCCCCTCATTGCCGCGAATGACGTTCGAGGCAGCAGCGAGGATATGGGGGGTCGAGCGGTAGTTCTGCTCCAGCCGCACCACATGAGCGCCCGGGAAATCCTTTTCGAACCGCAGGATATTGCCCACCTCGGCACCGCGCCAGCCATAGATCGACTGGTCGTCATCGCCGACGCAGCAGATGTTCTTGTGCGCCCCGGCCAGCAGCCGCAGCCATAAATACTGTGCGACGTTGGTGTCCTGATATTCGTCCACCAGGATGTAGCGAAACCAGCGCTGGTACTGCTCCAGCACGTCCGGATGGGTCTGGAAAATCGTGACCATGTGCAAGAGCAGATCGCCGAAATCCACTGCGTTCAGCTCGCGCAGACGGGTCTGGTATTGGGCGTAAAGCTCGACGCCCTTGTGGTTATAGGCACCCGCATCCGCCGTCGGCACCTTGTCGGGGGTAAAGGCGCGGTTCTTCCAACCGTCGATGATGTTGGCGAGCAGTCGCGCGGGCCAGCGCTTGTCGTCGATATTGGCCGCCTGCACCAGTTGCTTGAGCAGGCGCAGCTGGTCGTCGGTATCCAGGATGGTGAAATTCGATTTCAGATCCACCAGTTCCGCATGACGGCGTAGCAGCTTGACGCAGATCGAGTGGAAGGTGCCGAGCCACGGCATCCCCTCGGCGGGCTGACCCAGCAGGCGCCCCACCCGTTCCTTCATCTCGCGCGCGGCCTTATTGGTGAAGGTCACGGCAAGGATTTCATTCGGGCGCGCACGCGCGGTGCTCAGCAGATGCACGATCCGCGTGGTCAGCGCCTTGGTCTTGCCCGTACCCGCGCCTGCCAGCATCAGCACCGGGCCGTCCAGCCGCTCCACCGCCTCACGCTGGGCCGGGTTGAGATCGTCCAGATAGGGCATCGGCCGCGCCGCCATCGCCCGCGCCGACAGCGATGCGCCCTCGAAGGCGTCCATTTCATCGAAGCTGCTCATGCCGTCAAACTACGCCGGAACGCGCCTGAGGGAAAGGGTTTGTTCACGACTTGTTCCAGCTCATTTCCGACTTATCCACAGCAATCGGCCAAATTTCACCGAAAGATGAAGCATCTGCTCTGGGTGGAATTAACGGTTGTCAAACCCGGCCCCGGAAGATTTCCCAAAGCTCTGGAGCGCGGCATAATGAGCGGAACGGAGACGGGGCCGGCCACGGGGCGGCTGAAATGGATCGGCATTTGCATCGGTCTGATCGGGCTCGGCGTCGCCGCAGGTTGGGGCATTTACAGAATTCCGGCGCCGATCGTAGACCGGATGCTCGAGGCGGGTCTGCGGCACCAGGCCGACCTGTGGAACCGCCGGGTGGTGCTGCATCTGGAGGATGCGGAGGTCACGTTCCGCACCGGCATGCTGGACGAACACGATCGCGAATTTCTGGCGCTGATGCCCAAGGCCTCGGATGTCTACCGCTTCAAACTGCTCAAGGCGGATGGCCGGGTGTTCTGGTCCACCCGAGCGTCCGATATGGGCAGCACCGTCGACACCTCGCATTTTCACTCCGTCGTGGCAGCGGGAAGCGTCTATTACAAGCATGAGGAAAAGCCGGTCTCAGAGGTCGATGGGCTCCGCATATAACCGGCATCCCCGGATATCGGGACCCGACATGTGGCCGAGCTCTACACACCGGTGATTGCGAACGGCCAGTTTGTCGGCGCGGTCGAGTTCTATTCGGACATTACCGATCTGCGCAATCTGTTCATCATGCGGGTGCGCCTGTCACCGGCGGTGGACGTGGATCATTTCAAGAAGTTCAACGACACCGAAGGCAATGACGCGGGCGACATGGTGCTGCGCGCGGTGAGTTCCGTGCTGGTTCAGGGCTGCGACGGCGATGAGGTCGCCTGCAGAATGGGAGGTGAGGAATTCACCCTGATCCTGCCCGACAGCAAGCCCGAGGATGCGATCACCCGCGCCGAGCATCTGCGGCGGGCGGTTGAGGCGGTGACGGTGCGCTATGGCGAAAAGACCCTGCCGCGAATCACGATTTCGCCGGGCGTCGCGCATTGCCCCTCGCATGGAACCATGCCGCAGAACTTGATGCGGGCCGCCGACGATGCGCTCTATCTTGCCAAGGACAAAGGCCGCAATCAGGTGCAGGTCGCCACCTATTCACCGCTGGTTGCCGAGGCCGGGCCCGCCGAGGATCGGGATGTTGCCAAAAGGAAGCCCTGCAAGGAAGCCGCCGCCTGAGTCTCTTGCCGAATCGCCGGGCAGGCCCGATCAAATCGCATGGACCTGCACAGCACTTACCCTGGCATCGAGGACCTGAAACGGCGCGCCCGGCGCAGGTTGCCGCGATTCGTTTGGGACTATCTGGACAGCGGCACCGGGGCCGAGGCGACTACGGCCCGCAATCGCGCCGCGCTGGACCGGGTCGGTTTCGCGCCCTCGATCCTGCATGGCACGCTTGAGATGTCGCTCGGCACCCGGTTTCTGGGGCAGGACTATCCCCTGCCCTTCGGCATCGCTCCCATCGGCATGTCCGGGCTGATATGGCCCGGGGCCGAACGCATTTTGGCGCAGCAAGCGGCTCGGGCGGGCATTCCGTATACTCTTTCCACCGTTGCCAGTCAGAGCCCCGAGGATCTGGCACCACATCTTGGGCCGAACGCATGGTTCCAACTCTATCCGCCCAGGGATCCCGAAATTCGCCGTGATATTCTAGAGCGTGCACGCGCTGCCGGGTTCCGGGCACTGGTGCTGACCGTGGACGTCCCCGTCGCATCACGGCGTGAGCGGCAGGTTCGCTCGGGCCTGACCCACCCGCCGCGACTGTCCCCGCGCCTGCTGGCGCAGGTGGCGATGCGGCCCCGCTGGGCCATGGGCATGGCGCGGGCCGGGATGCCGCGGATGCGAACGCTCGATAAGTACATCGGTAATCGGCAGAATCTGCCACCGACGGCCCATATCGGGTACCTACTGCGCACCTCGCCGGACATGGATTATGTCAAATGGCTGCGCGATCACTGGGACGGCCCCTTCATCGTCAAGGGCGTGATGCGCGCCGAAGACGCGGCCACACTCGAGGCGGCGGGGATTGATGCGCTGTGGGTGTCCAACCATGGCGGGCGGCAGTTCGACGGCGCCCCGGCCAGTATCGAGGCGTTGCCCGCGATCCGCGCGGCCACGGCCCTGCCGCTGATCTTCGACAGCGGCATCGCGGGCGGGCTGGATATCCTGCGCGCGCTGGCGCTTGGCGCCGATTTCGTGATGTCGGGTCGCGCCTTTCTTTATGGCCTTGCCGCATTGGGTGAGGCGGGCCCGGCGCATGTGGTCGAGATCCTGCAGCAGGACATGGAGGCTAACATGGGCCAGATCGGCGCTGCTACGCTGTCGGACCTGCCGCCTCCGTTGACGTTGACCGACGCTGCACCGCAGCATATTGTGCCGTGAAATCCGTGCCCCTGCGGCGTTTGCGAGCGATAACATGCCGGTTCTACCCAGAAATACAGATGTACCTGCACGTATTGTCCGCCTAAAACCACCGCCAAGCTGAAAGAGACCGGGACCTGCCATGACCGACTTCAATAAAATCCTGATCGCCAACCGCGGTGAGATTGCGATCCGCGTGATGCGCGCGGCAAACGAGATGGGCAAGCGCACCGTCGCCGTGTTTGCCGAGGAGGACAAGCTGGGCCTGCACCGCTTCAAGGCGGACGAGGCCTATCGCATCGGCGAGGGGATGGGGCCGGTGGCCGCGTATCTGAGCATTGACGAGATCATACGCGTGGCCAAGGAATGCGGCGCCGATGCGATCCATCCGGGCTATGGCCTGCTGTCCGAGAACCCGGATTTCGTGGACGCCTGCGTACAGAACGGCATCACTTTTATCGGTCCCAAGGCCGAGACCATGCGCGCGCTCGGCGACAAGGCCAGCGCCCGCAAGGTCGCCATCGCGGCGGGTGTGCCAGTGATCCCGGCGACCGAGGTTCTGGGCGATGACATGGATGCGATCCGAGCCGAAGCCAAGGAGATCGGCTATCCGCTGATGCTCAAGGCCTCATGGGGTGGCGGCGGGCGCGGGATGCGCCCGATCCTGTCCGAGGACGAGTTGGAAGAGAAGGTACTGGAAGGCCGCCGCGAGGCCGAGGCCGCGTTTGGCAATGGCGAGGGCTATCTGGAAAAGATGATCACCCGCGCCCGCCATGTCGAGGTGCAGATCCTCGGCGACAAGCATGGTGAGATCTATCACCTGTATGAACGCGACTGCTCGGTCCAGCGCCGCAATCAGAAAGTGGTGGAACGGGCGCCTGCGCCGTACCTGACCGAGGAGCAGCGTGCCGAGATCTGTGAACTGGGCCGCAAGATCTGCGCCCACGTGAACTATGAATGCGCAGGCACGGTCGAATTCCTGATGGATATGGAATCGGGCAAGTTCTACTTCATCGAGGTGAACCCCCGGGTGCAGGTGGAGCATACCGTCACCGAAGAAGTGACCGGCATCGACATCGTGCGCTCGCAGATCCTGATCGCCGAGGGCAAGACGATTGCCGAAGCCACCGGAAAGGCGGCGCAGGACGAGATCCGGCTCAACGGCCATGCGCTGCAGACGCGGATCACCACCGAGGACCCGCAGAACAATTTCATCCCCGATTATGGCCGCATCACCGCCTATCGCTCGGCCACCGGTATGGGCATCCGTCTTGATGGCGGCACGGCCTATGCGGGCGGCGTGATCACGCGGTATTACGACTCGCTGCTGACCAAGGTCACCGCCTGGGCGCCGACTCCGGACATGGCGATTGCCCGCATGGACAGGGCGCTGCGCGAGTTCCGTATCCGGGGTGTCAGTACCAATATCGACTTTGTCATCAACCTGCTGAAACATCCCACGTTTTTGTCGAACGAATACACCACCAAGTTTATCGACACGACTCCGGACCTGTTTACCTTCAAACGCCGCCGCGACCGGGGCACCAAGGTGCTGACCTACATCGCGGACATCACGGTGAACGGGCATCCCGAGACCAAGGACCGCCCCCTGCCCCGGGCCGACCTGAAAGAGGCGAAGGCGCCGGCGCAGAAGGCCGAGCCGATGATGGGCACCCGCAACCTGCTGGAACAGAAGGGCCCGCAGGCGGTGGCCGACTGGTTGAAGGCGCAGCGGCAACTGCTGATCACCGACACAACCATGCGCGACGGGCACCAGTCGTTGCTGGCCACCCGCATGCGCTCGATCGACATGATCAAGGTGGCGCCGAGCTATGCCGCCAACCTGCCACAGCTGTTCTCGGTGGAATGCTGGGGCGGCGCGACTTTTGATGTGGCCTATCGTTTCCTGCAGGAATGCCCCTGGCAGCGCCTGCGCGACCTGCGCGAGGCGATGCCGAATCTGATGACCCAGATGCTGCTGCGGGGCTCGAACGGCGTTGGTTACACCAACTACCCCGATAATGTGGTGCGGGAGTTCGTACGGCAGGCCTCGCAGAATATCGACGTGTTCCGCGTGTTCGACTCGCTTAACTGGGTCGAAAATATGCGCGTGGCGATGGATGCCGTCGTCGAGAACGGCAAGATCTGCGAGGGCACCGTCTGTTATACCGGCGACATTCTCGATCCGGACCGGGCCAAGTACGACCTGAAATACTATGTCGGCATGGCGAGAGAGCTGCGCGATGCAGGTGCGCATGTTCTGGGCCTCAAGGACATGGCCGGGCTGCTGAAACCCACCGCCGCACGGATGCTGATCCGGGCGCTGAAGGAAGAGGTCGGACTGCCGATCCATTTCCACACTCATGACACCGCCGGGGTGGCCTGTGCCACCATCCTCGCCGCCTCCGAGGCGGGTGTGGATGCGGTCGACTGTGCGATGGACAGCTTCTCGGGCAACACCAGCCAGGCGACGCTGGGCACCGTGGTCGAGGCGCTGCGCCATACCGACCGCGATACCGGGCTGGATATCAAGGCGATCCGCGAGATCAGCGATTATTTCGAAGC
This sequence comes from Ruegeria sp., assembly GCF_040830605.1. Classification (GTDB taxonomy): domain Bacteria; phylum Pseudomonadota; class Alphaproteobacteria; order Rhodobacterales; family Rhodobacteraceae; genus Ruegeria. The sequence continues at coordinate 606,163 of NZ_JBFOMD010000001.1, read as the reverse complement.
CGTGCGCGGCCAATACGCGGCATTTGAGAGTGGGCTGCAAGCTCCGGCATCGGAGGTCTATCTGCACGAAATGCCGGGCGGCCAGTTCACCAACCTCAAGGCGCAGGCGCGCAGCCTCGGGCTGGAGGAACGCTGGCACGAGGTGGCGCAGATGTATGCCGACGTGAACCGGATGTTCGGCGATATCGTCAAGGTGACGCCGTCCTCGAAAGTGGTCGGCGACATGGCGCTGATGATGGTCAGCCAGGGCCTGACCCGCGAGCAGGTCGAGGACCCGGGCACCGAAGTGGCCTTCCCCGACTCGGTCATCGACATGATGCGCGGCAACCTGGGCCAGCCTCCGGGCGGGTTTCCCGACAGCATCGTCGGCAAGGTGCTCAAGGGTGAGGTGCCCAATACCGAGCGCCCGGGCAAACATGTCGAGGCGGTCGATCTGGAGGCCACCCGCGCCGATCTGTCGAAACAGCTCGAGGGCAAGGAGGTCGATGACGAGGACCTGAACGGCTATCTGATGTATCCCAAGGTCTTCCTCGACTACATGGGCCGTCACCGCACTTATGGCCCGGTCCGCACCTTGCCCACGCGCACCTTCTTCTACGGTATGGAGCCGGGTGAAGAGATCACGGCCGAGATCGACCCCGGCAAGACGCTGGAAATCCGCTGCCAGGCCATCGGCGAGACGGACGAGAAGGGTGAGGTCAAGGTGTTCTTTGAACTCAACGGCCAGCCGCGTGTAATTCGGGTGCCGAACCGCCTGGTCAAGTCCTCGACCGTGCAGCGGCCCAAGGCCGAAGCGGGCAATGCCAATCACATCGGCGCGCCGATGCCGGGGGTCGTGGCGACCATTGCCGCTGGCGCTGGACAAGAGGTCAAGGAAGGCGATCTGCTGCTGACCATCGAAGCGATGAAGATGGAAACCGGCATCCACGCCGAGCGCGATGCCACTGTCAAGGCCGTGCATGTGCAACCCGGCGGCCAGATCGACGCAAAGGACCTGCTGGTGGAGCTGGAATAGGCTCAGCTACAAAGCGGCATGACAAAACGGGCGGGGCCTCGCGGCTCCGCCCGTTTCCGTTCAGCCCGCCAGTGTGCGGGTCATAACAGTCGGAGCAGGCGTCAACATCGGCTGCGCCTCGACTGTTTTGCTGCCATCACAAACCGCCAGCGCAGCAATCACGATCAAGCCCGCAAGCAGTGTCGATTTTACGGTTTCAACCCCGGGCATACCTCACCTCCGCCAAAGCCGTTTTTGTCCGGTCTGATCCTTCAACGGGCGGGCATTGGTTTTCCGTCGCGGCAAAGATTTTTTCCCGATGTGGCGTTTTTCCTCTTGCAGCTTTCCGCCAGAATTTATACTTCACGCCTCACTCAACCGGGCGGGCGTAGCTCAGGGGTAGAGCATTACCTTGCCAAGGTAAGGGTCGTGAGTTCGAATCTCATCGCCCGCTCCAGGTTGAGATATCTGGCCGATGGCCAACTGGATGCGGGCGTAGCTCAGGGGTAGAGCATTACCTTGCCAAGGTAAGGGTCGTGAGTTCGAATCTCATCGCCCGCTCCAATATCTCAAAAAAAATGCAAGTGGGCTCCCGTGCGCTGGAGAGGCCGGACGGGTCTTGACGCGTGGGCCGTGATGCAACCCAATAGCTTGAGGCTATTGGAGGGTTCGAGCAATGCCGGGCACACAGCAGAAAAGGTTGCTATTGGGCATTTTCGAAAACCTGCCCGGGCTGTCTTTCCTGATATTGTCTCAGGCGTCAGGCGATTTGCGGCTGGCAGGCTGGATCGGAGCAGTCCTAGCGGGGTTCGTCTGTGCCACATACATCAAGCATATCTTGGACCCGCATCCGATCCTTCTGGGTATCAACGTATTTACAGTGGGAATCACCCCGCTGATCGAGGGTTTGTTCCTGCTGGACATGCCCCATCAAGCTCAGTGGCTTGTCCAGAACGTGGACACCGCCGTTCTGAGCAGCGTGTTTTTGATCGGACTGGCGCTTACCCTATTCGCGCCGAACGGATTTCTCGCATGCCGCACCGAAACACGGAGACAGACGTTGATCTATTCCGCCGTCCTGCTGGCCGCGAGTGGCACCGGCATCATCTGGTCGGCATTTGTGGACGCCAGCCCCTTGCTGTCGCTAGCGATGCCATTGTCGCTGCTGTTCGGACTGCGCCAATATCTGTGCGCCGGACTGAGCGACCGTCAGTCGCTGAACAGCGGGCTGACCGCGCTCCCAGGCGCGACGGCGCCATCGGCTGACCTTACGGTTTGACGCGGATCAGAACGCCTTGAAGGTCATCGTGGTCAGCGACCGTTCGATGTTCGGAATGATCAAGAGGTGCTCGTTGATGTAGTGCCCCACATCCTCGCCCTCGGGGACGTAGAGTTTCATCAGCAGGTCATATTCGCCGCTGGTCGAATACAGTTCGGAATGGATCTCGCGCAGCGCAATCTCTTCGGCCACCTTATAGGTCGTGCCGGGTTTGCAGCGGATCTGGATGAAAACACAGGTGGTCATGCCGGGAGGGTCCAGTTGATTGAGCCGATGATCTGGCGCCAAAGCTGGCATGGGGGCACAGCAGGCGCAATCCCCTGATTTTAGCGCAACACATCGCCGCGCGTGCTGCACGCGGGCTGGAAATCCGCCCTGCCCCATGCCTATAAGCCCTCCGGTATCAAGAGGATTTGCCCATGCGCCGCGCCACCATCAGCCGCAAGACCGCCGAGACCGATATCTCGGTCGAGGTCAATCTCGACGGAACCGGGGTTTACGACAACCAGACCGGGGTCGGCTTTTTCGACCACATGCTGGACCAGTTGGCGCGCCATTCGCTGATCAACATGACCATCCGCGCGCAGGGCGATTATCACATCGACGACCACCACACGGTCGAGGACACTGGTATCGCGCTGGGGCAGGCCCTGACCGCCGCTTTGGGCGACAAGACGGGCATCCGTCGCTATGGCGAGTGCCACCTGCCCATGGACGACACACAGGTGCGTTGTGCGCTGGATCTGTCGGGGCGTCCGTTTCTGGTGTGGAACGTGGACCTGCCCACGCAGAAGATCGGCAGTTTCGACACCGAGCTGGTGCGCGAGTTCTTTCAGGCGCTCAGCACTCATGGCGGCATCACGCTGCATGTGGACCAGTTGCACGGTTTCAACAGCCACCACATTGCCGAGGCCGCGTTCAAAGCCGTCGCCCGCGCCCTGCGGCTGGCGGTCGAGACCGACCCGCGCAAGGCGGATGCGATCCCGTCGACCAAAGGCGCGCTGTAGGCGCAGCTCAAAAATGGGAACCGGTTTTCCGACGAGCCGCGCAGAGGGGATCACATGCTGACCGCCATCATCGACTATGAAAGCGGTAACCTGCACTCCGCCGAAAAGGCGTTCCAGCGCATGGCACAGGAGGTTGATGCAGGCGAGGTCCTGGTGACATCGGACGCCGACGTGGTCGCACGCGCCGACCGTCTGGTGCTGCCCGGCGACGGCGCCTTCCCTGCCTGCGCCGCCGAGCTGCGCGGGCATAAGGGCATTTATGACGCCATGGTCGAGGCGGTCGAGCAGAAAGGTCGCCCGTTTCTCGGCATCTGCGTTGGCATGCAGCTGATGGCGACCACCGGCCGTGAATATGAGGAAACCGCTGGATTAGACTGGGTCGCGGGCGATGTGGTTCGGATCGAGCCCGAAGACAGTACGCTGAAAGTGCCGCATATGGGCTGGAACGATCTAGTGATCGAGAGCGATCACCCGGTCTTTGCCGGAGTAAAGACCGGCGATCACACCTATTTCGTGCACTCCTACCAGTTCCACGTCGCCAATCCGGCAGAACGGCTGGCGCATGTTGACTATGGCGGGCCGGTGACAGCGGTGATCGGGCGGGACACGATGGTGGGAATGCAGTTCCACCCCGAGAAAAGTCAGGATGTGGGCCTGCGCCTGATCGGCAACTTCCTCACCTGGGCCCCATGAAAAAGGCAGGCCCCGAGGGCCTGCCACGCCATTCGTTGCGGACGCCCGAACTCGCCTACTTCACTCGGCTCCAGTTCTGTTTTGAACAGATCAGGCCGCCAGCGACGCATCCGCGCAACGCCAGACTGTCGCCGCTCAGATTCATCTTTCCGATGTAAATCTTGTCATTGGAGGGGCGCCAGACCTTACCGGCATAGCTGCCGTCACCATTGGGCACCATGTCGATCACCAGCGTCTTTCCGATATTTGGTGACTTGTACTCGCCCCCATCGTTGAAGGTGCGGGCAATCTTGCCGCAGACCGCCGCGCCACATTTCTGCATCTCGATATGCGCGTAGGACCCATCGTCGGGTTGCGTCTTCCAGGTGCCAAGCACCGGATCGGCCATGGCCGTCCCTGCAACACCCAGCCCCATCGCTGCTGCCAGAATCATTCGTTTCATCGCAAAACCTCCCTGTTTGCCGCACTGTGGCGCGTGCGGCAGGTGACAGGCAAGCATGACTTAGGGTCGCGTTGCATCCCCTGCCCCTCTCGTGCCATATCGCGCGTCAAATCCAGCAGAAGGTTGCGCATATCATGATCCTCTACCCCGCCATCGACCTCAAAGACGGCCAGGCCGTGCGCCTTTTGCGTGGTGAGATGGACAACGCCACCGTGTTCAACGAGGATCCGGCTGCACAGGCCAAAGCCTTTGTCGAGGCGGGCTGTGAATGGCTGCATCTGGTGGACCTGAACGGTGCCTTTGCCGGTGAGCCGGTGAATGCCACCCCGGTCGAGGCGATCCTGAAGGCCTGCAACGTACCCGCCCAGCTGGGCGGCGGCATCCGCGACATGGCCACCATCGAGCGCTGGCTAGACAAGGGGCTGGCGCGGGTGATTCTGGGCACAGTGGCGGTCGAGAACCCCGATCTGGTACGCGAAGCGGCCAAAGCCTTTCCAGGCAAGGTTGCCGTGGGCATCGACGCACGCAACGGTATGGTCGCCACCAAGGGCTGGGCCGAAGAGACCGATGTGCATGTCACCGATCTGGCCCGCAGCTTCGAGGATGCAGGTGTCGCCGCCATCATCTACACCGACATCAACCGCGACGGCGCGATGCAGGGCCCAAATGTTGAGGCCACCGCCGACCTGGCCCGCGCGGTCTCGATCCCGGTCATCGCATCGGGCGGCGTCAGTTCACTGACCGACCTGATCGCCCTGCGCGATTGCGGCGCGGACCTCGATGGCGCGATCTCGGGCCGTGCACTTTATGATGGCGCTTTGGATCTGGCCGAAGCGATCCGTATCCTCAAGACCGATTAATTCGCAGCAGCGCCCGTCAGCTTTTTCAGCGCGCCCTGCATCTTTCCGAGGACGGGCGCGTCGCCTGATATCTCCACATCATCCAGCATTTCGGCCGGGTCTTCGTAGACGAGCCAGACCTGTCCGTCCGCGTCCGAATAGGCCAGCACCTTGAGCGGCAGGTAGAGCCCCGCCAAGGGATCTGCCTGCATGGCCGGCGTTCCCAGCTTGGGATTGCCAAAGATCAACAGCTGCGCGTCCCCAAGTTCCATTCCGACCTTTTGCGCACCAGCCGCGTGATCGACGCGGGCAAAGACGGTCGCCCCGGCGTTGCCGACCGCGGCCTCCAACGCATCCATCGCCTCCGTCACGGATTTATCCGTTTTCACTTTGATCAGATCATCGGCCAAGGCAGAGGCAGCGCCCAAGAATGTCAAAAGCCCGGCGCAAAGAAGAACACGCATGTCAAATCTCCCATTGTGACTATTCCCGCTAAATCTCCACGACTGAGACGTTTCCGCCAGTCACAACTCTGGCATAAGCGGGGCTTTGCCGCTAGGACGGCACCAATAGAGGATCGCCCATGCTGAAAACCCGCATCATCCCCTGCCTGGACGTCGCCGATGGCCGCGTGGTCAAAGGCGTGAATTTTGTCGGCCTGCGCGATGCGGGCGATCCGGTGGAATCGGCCAAGGCTTATGATGCGGCGGGCGCGGACGAGATCTGTTTTCTCGATATCCATGCCACTCATGAAAACCGGGGAACCATGTTCGATGTGGTGCAACGCACAGCCGAGCAGTGCTTTGTGCCGCTGACCGTGGGCGGGGGCGTGCGCACGCGCGAAGACGTGCGCAACCTGCTGCTGGCGGGGGCCGACAAAGTCAGTTTTAACTCCGCCGCCGTGGCCAACCCGAATGTGGTGGCCGAGGCCGCCGACCAGTTCGGCAGCCAGTGCATCGTGGTCGCCATCGACGCCAAGACCGTCAGCCCCGGCAAATGGGAGATCTTTACCCATGGCGGGCGCAAGGCAACCGGCGTCGACGCGGTGGAGTTTGCCCGAACCGTCGTTGGTAAAGGGGCCGGAGAGATATTGCTGACATCGATGGACCGGGACGGTACCAAGTCTGGCTTCAACCTGCCGCTGACCCGCGCCATTTCCGACGCGGTGGACGTGCCGGTGATCGCCAGCGGTGGCGTCGGCAATCTGGATCATCTGGTCGAAGGGGTCACCAAGGGCGGCGCCAGCGCGGTGCTGGCGGCCTCGATCTTTCATTTCGGCGAATACACCATTCAGGAGGCCAAACAGCACATGGCCGCCGCAGGCATCCCGATGAGGCTGATATGAGCATTCTGCACGACCTCGCCGCTACCATTGCCGAGCGCAAGGGGGCAGACCCGGACTCGAGCTGGACGGCCAAGCTGCTGTCCAAGGGCCCGGAGAAATGCGCCGAGAAGTTCGGGGAAGAGGCGGTCGAGGCGATCATCGAGGCAGTGAAGGGCGATACCGAGAAACTGACGGCTGAGGCGGCGGATGTGCTCTATCACCTGCTGGTGATGCTGGCGGCGCGCGACGTGCCGCTGGATGCGGTTCTAGCAGAGCTGGCGCGCAGGCAGGGCACCAGTGGCATTGCGGAAAAGGCCAGCCGCACCGGCGGGTGACGCCGGGCATCTGATGGGTTCCACAGCTGCGTCGCTCATTTTATAGTTCGCTGTCAAAGTGCCGGGAATGCTCCGGTATCCAAAGGGTTATTGAGAATGATGAAACCACTCGCTTGCGTGTTCGCGGTGTTGGCGGCCCTGACATTGGGCGCCTGCTCGGTGCCCGATACGGTGGATCGGCGGGATGTCGCCGGGCTGGCAACCGAGATCCGTGGGCTGGGCCCTGATATCGACCCCGAAGAGGCCGAGCGGGCGGCGCGCATCGCCTATGACTACACCAGTCAGTTGGCGGAGGAGTATCAGATCCCCGACCCGCCGCTGATCCACAACACCAAGGTCAACCGGGGCCTGCGCCCGCGCGGGCTGTGCTGGCACTGGGCGGAAGACATGGAGGCGCGGCTGAAGCAGGAGAACTTTCAGACCCTGACCCTGCACCGGGCCATCGCCAATGCGGACAACCCGTTCCGGATCGACCACAGCACCGCGATCATCAGCCGTCGGGGTGATTCCATGTTCGATGGGGTGGTTCTGGACCCGTGGCGCTATGGCGGCAAGCTGTACTGGTCGCAACTTCAGGCCGATACCCGCTACAATTGGCGGCCTCGCATGGAGGTTCTGGAATGGAAACGCCAGCGCCGCGAGGAAAAGCAACGGTTAGCATTCATCGAGTAGCTGGCTATAGCTTGGACGAGATGATGCCGGTGGCAAAGCCGCCCATGCGCAGCTCACCAAACAGGCGCTGATACTCGATCTTGGGACAACGGTTCATCACCACGTCGATGCCCCGCGCCTGCGCCTTGTCCGCCGCCTGTTCATTCTCGACCCCGATCTGCATCCAGATCGTGCGCAAGGTGGAAAAGCGCGCCAGCGCCTCATCCACGATGGGCGGCACCGCCTCGGAGCGGCGGAAGATATCGACCATGTCGACCGGTTCGGAAATCTCGGACAGGCTGCCCCGCACCGTCTCACCGAATAGCGCCTTGCCGGCATGGCCGGGATTGACCGGGATGACCCAAAATCCCTTGAGCCCCAGATAGCGCGCCACGTAATAGCTGGGCCGCACCGGGTTCATCGACACCCCTACAACAGCTACCACCTTGGTGCGTTGCAGAATGCCCTTGAGATGATCGTCGGAATAGTCTGGCATGGCCGTCACCCTAGCCACATGGCGGACAAGAAAAAAGCGCCCAAGAAACTCTTGGGCGCCAGGTATGGAACGAGGGACAGTGAAATGACCCGCGGCAGTTCCGTTCCGCGGTCACTGTGACATTTAAGCACGCATTTTCAGAAAAAAAGAGGGCGCGCGCGTTTTTGTGATGACAGGTGGGAGATTTTATCGCCGCCGCTCAGTCAAACAGCGCATCTGGCCAGTTCTGCTCGGCCATGGCGATGTTTCCGGCGATATCCTGTTGCCACAGCCGCTGGATCTGCGGCGAATGGACCAGATAAAGCTTGCCGGCCACGATCTCCCACGCCTCGGGGTCGGTCGAGGACAGACGCCCCTTGGACATGGCATATGCGCAATAGCCGCCAAATTGTGGAGCAAAGGCCCGTGGATTTGCCTCGAACGCCTCGCGATTGCCCTGCGACGCGAATTGCCAAACAGCGCCCTTCCACATGACCGCTATGTCAGAGCGCCCGGGAACCGGATGACCACCATTGAAGTAGGACACGGTGTCGTATCCGCTGATCGCCATGCCTTCGTGAGCGTGAAAGAGCGGCGAGTCCGCATAAGCAGCGGGGGAAACAAGTGACGCGGCCAGTCCGGCCAACAGGGAACGACGAGAAAGCATGGGCCTCAGAGTGCTGATTGCGGCCCCTAAGATGCCTCTGAAACGGCAAACGCGTAACCCCGGCTGACGCGGATGTGATCTGGTTGTGTTATTGCCGGATCAGTCGAAGATATCCTCGACCACATCCCAGGCCTCGTCCAGAAACCGGGCCATAACCCCCTTGCGACGCTTCACTTTTTTTACCTTCTTGCGCTTGGCCATGGTCGGGGGCCGCGTGGCAACGCGCGGTCTGGCGGGTTCCGGAGCCTTCTCCTTGCGCAGCATCTTGAGGTTATGCAGCGGCGCACCGCAGGCAGAGCAGCTCAGCTCATGCCGCTCGCGGCCTTTAAGCACCAGTGCGGCGCGCGTGCCGCAATAGCAGCAGGTTGCAATCTTGGTTGGGGTGGAAATGGGACGCTCCTGTCACTTGTGTCTGGATGCATATAGGGCAATTGCGGCAGCATTTGAGACGTTGAGCGATCCAAACCCGCCCGCCGTGTCGATTTTCACCAGTTGGTCCACGGTTTCCTTGGTCTTTTGCCGCAGTCCCGGTCCTTCGGCTCCCAGCACCAGTGCGACAGGCCGGTCGGTGCCCTCCCCCAGCGCTGCCTCAATGGTGTCTCCGGCCTCGCCATCGAGACCCAGCACCAGAAATCCCATGCGCCGCAACTCGGTGATGGCATCGGCCAGATTGCGCACCCGCAGATAGGGCTGCCGCTCCAGCGCGCCGCTGGCGGTCTTGGCCAGCGCGCCGGTTTCGGGCGCCGAATGGTGCCGCGTGCCGATCACGGCACTGGCGCCCAGCACCTCGGCCGAGCGCAGGATCGCACCCACATTATGCGGGTCGGTCACCCGGTCCAGCAGAATCACCCGTGGATGCTCGCGCCCGATGCAGACCTCGGCCAGATTGCCCCAGTCGAGTGGCTTGACCTCCAGCGCGGCCCCCTGATGGACCGAGCCCGGGTCGATCGGCGCAGTGAATTTTCGGGGATCGGCCAGCTCTGGGTCAATGCCTGATGCCGCGATGGCCTCGACCAGCTTGTCTTGCGCATTGCGGGTCACGATCAGGCGCAGTTTGGTGCGGTTCGGGTTCAGCAAAGCATCGCGCACGGCGTGCATACCGAACAGCCAGACGGTCTCGGAGGCCGCCGCCTTGCGGGCCTGCTCCTTTTCGACCACCCATTTGGGTTTCTTCATTTTACCGGCCTCCGGGACCCGAAATCAGTTTCCTGCGCCCAGGCGGAATTTTCCTGTTGACGCTTCTTTGGAGCGCTAGTAATCACGCCTCCACGTCAGGCGCAACGCCTGACAGTGGGCGACAGGCCGCAAGGTGTGGCAGGGGACTGTAACTCCCTCGCGGAGACGCACGCCTGGTTCGATTCCAGGGTCGCCCACCACTTTCTCATGAATTCAAAGCCTTAGCTGTGATCCGCGTTACGGGCGTTTATCTGACACGCCGAAACGATGCGGCCTGACTCAGGCCGCGTTCCGTTCTGCCGTGATCTGGTCCAGCCAGCGCTCGATCGCGTCGATATCGGCGGGCACCTGCTGGGCGGCACCATCAGTAAAGGCAAGGAACTTTTCCTCATTCAAACCGTTCACACCCACCAGCACCGGGATATCACGCGCCAGGGCCTCGCCGATGACCGGACGAAATCCGCGCCCGTCGGCCTCGTGCTTGCCGAACTTGTTGACGATCAGCAGATTCGGCCCAGCGTCCAGCGAGGCAGTCACATACGCCACCGCCTGTTCCAGCGCTGCAGGGTCTAGCCGGCAGCCACGCGACTGGCTGCCCAGCGATTGCGAGATGCGGATGGTCTCACCCACAGGAAGCACCCGCAGGTCCATGTCGCATTTGCTGCTGTCGGCGCATTCGGTGTTGGTCTGCACCACCCCGGCCAGAAAAACGTCTCGGGCCAGCAGACGCTCGGCCACGGCACTGAGAAGGCGGTCGGTCGCGCCCCGGTCGGTGGTGGTGATATAGGCCAGATGCATGTTCGGGCTCCGGTAAGTCATAGCGTTTCACAGCAGATAGCACGGGTATGAGCCCCCGACCACTCCCGCTGTCATGGCCAGGGTGACAGTCCAATCACGGGTGCGTGCAGATGGACGGCGGCCTCGAACACGACAAAAGCCACCAGCCAGACCCAGAGGCGAGGGAGTGGTTTTGGCAGGCGTAACGACAAGCGGGCAGTGTTTTTGGCCAGACGGTCCCAGTCCGCCCCCATATCGCGCATCTTGCGGCGGTCGATCAGGGCCATGCCCAGACCGGCAAAGCCGGCGAACAAGCCAAACAGGATGACATGAGCCAGGCTGCCATTGGCCAGCAGATGCGCCAATGCCCAGAGCAGCAATGCCAGCAGGATCGGGTGGCGGCTGAGGCGGAGGATGCCGGGGTGTTCTGGATCGAACGGTGCGCGACCTAGCCCACCGAATGAAAACGGATTGCGGATTGCCATCCCGGCGACCGCCAGCAGGCAGACCACGGGCATCACCAGAAGCGGCACCCAGCGCAGCGCCGGAAGCGGAGGAATGACCTCGACATACGGTGCACGGGCGGCAGCCACGATCAGCCAGCCGAGGATGGCTAGGGAGAGCAGTGAATAGGCAGTGAAATAGGCGCGCTTGCCCAGTCGATCGATCAACCACGGGCGCATGGGCGGGCGCACCGGGATGACGTGGCTCAGCAGGAAAACACTCAGCGCCAATAGGAATTCGGCCCAACCGCCCATGGTTCCACCCTTTGTCTCTTCGGCTGAACTCTAGGCGTCGTCCCGGCCCCGATCCTTGCTTTATGTCAAGCGTTTGCGGCGGCGGGAAGGCCCCGCCACCGCCAAGCTTAAAGACCTAGCGCCTTGCGCCGTTCCTCGGCAAAGCCCTGCACCATGCGGTCGGCGATCAGCGCGAGGATCGCCATCGCAGCACCGGCCGAGATGCCCAGCCCCACATCCGCCTGTCCCAGCGCCAAATAGATCGACTGGCCCAGACCGGTGGTCCCGATCAGCGCCGCGATCACCAGCATGGCGAAGGCATAGAGGATGGTCTGATTGAGCCCCAGCAGGATCGTCGGCGCCGCATAAGGCGCACGCACGTCGCGCAGAATTTGCCACTCGTTGGCTCCGCTGGAAATTGCGGCCTCCATCATCTCGTCCGGCGTGTTGACCAGTCCATGGCGGGTGTAGCGGATCATCGGCACCACCGCATAGGCGCAGATCGCCAGAAAGGCCGAGAACTCGCCGATCTGGAACACCATCAGCACCGGGATCAGGAAGACGAACAGAGGGATGGTCTGCAACATGTCGCAGATCGGGCGGACTACTTTCCACACCGGCTCCCACACTGCGCTGGCCAGGCCGATCATGCCGCCGGCCACGGCACAGGCAAAGACCGCGGCACCGCTGAGGTAGAGCGACAGCAGCGCCCTCTCCCACAGACCCGAGACGAGGATGGTGGCCAAAAGGCCCACCGATAGCGCCGCCAGACGCCAGCCGCCCGCAACCCAACCCAGAGCGGCGGCACCGGTCAGGACAAAGGGCCAGGGCAGATTGGCAATCCCGGTCTCCAGCATCCCCAGCGCGATCAGCACGGTCAGGCCGCCGGTGATACGACCGCGCCATGCCATCAGCAGCGCGATCAGTGCTGCGACGGCGAACAGGCCATAGCTCATCGCCGGCGTCCAGGCGAAACCCCAGGTAAAGGGCAGCACCGCCTGATCCAAACCGATCCGCAGTGGCAGCAGCACGTAGAACATCGAGTTGTTCTTGAGCGCATCCAGCCACGGCCCGTTGCTCTGGGTGAAGGCCGTCAGCCCCTGATCGACGGCCGCCGCCATCGGATCGAGCAGCGTCAGTTCGGACGGGTTCGGCAGGCGTGCCCAGAAAGCGACGGTGAACAACACCGCAAAGCCCAGCATGGCCCAGACCACGCGGGTGTCATAGCGCTTGCGCTCGGTCGCCAGCACGCCGCTCATCCGGTCGATCACTACGGCAAAGACCACGATAACCAGGCCGGCCAGCAGCGACTCGCCGAACTGCGCCTTGCGCATGGTCAGCAGCACCTCCCAGCCGATATCGTTGAATCCGCCGATGACGGCGGCGATGATCACCATCGACAGTGCGGCCATCAGGCACTGGTTCACGCCGACCATGATCTGGGTGGTGGCCGAGGGGATTTCGACCTGGAACAATTGTTGGAAGCGGGTGCCGCCGGACATGATGGCGGCCTCTTTCACCTCATGCTCGACCCGCTCCAGCCCCAGCATCACGTTGCGCGCCATAGGCGGGGCGGCGTAGATCGCAGAGGCGATGAGGCCCACGACGGGGCCGAAGCCGAAGAGCAACAAAAGAGGCGTGAGATAGGCAAACGTCGGCACGGTCTGCATGATATCCAGCACCGCCTGCACAAAAGCTTTCACCTTCGGTACCTCGTTGGCGAGGATACCGATGGCGCCGCCGATCACCAGCGCCAGCGGCACCGAAACGGCGACCAGCGCCAGCGTGTTCATGCTCTCGGCCCAATAGCCCGAGGCCAGCACGAAGCTGAGACCGAGGAAGCCCAACGCCGCCATCGGCAACCCGCCCAGATACCAGCCCAGTGCAGTCACGATGCCGATGACGATCGGCCAGGGTGTCGAGCCCAGCACGAAATTGGCCCAGTTCATCGGATGGGCCATCACGTAGGAGAAGAGCCGGGCAACCGGTTTGATCCCGTTCAGGAACCAGGCAAGGAAAGACCCTACCCAATCGGTCGCGGGCAGTTCCCATGCGGCGGGCCACTTTACCAGCCACGGGGCGATGGGCTCCAGCGCCAGACAGATCGCGCCGACCAGAACCGTAATCAGCGCCGCCTGCGCCCCCGCCGTCAGCCGTGCGGCGCGGGCGGGCGTTACATCCGCAAGCGCGCTCATGCGTCTTCGACCTGCAGGGCGGCGGCAAGATCGGACGGGTGCACCGTGCCCACGATGGCACCGCTGGCATCGCGCACCGGCACGGGTTCATAAAGTTCCATGCAGTGTGCCAGCGCCGCGTCCAGCGTCATCGAGGTGGTCAGGCCCGGGTCGTCCGGCCCGCGCTGGGCATCTCCTTCGCGCATCACCGAGGCCACCTTGGCGTGCTGGCCCTTGGCCACGTCCTTGGAAAACTCGCGTACGTAATCGTCAACCGGGCGCAGCACGATATCCGAGGGCGTGCCGATCTGCACGATCTTACCATCCCGCATGATCGCGATCCGATCCGCCAGTTTCAGCGCCTCGGCAATGTCGTGGGTGATGAAGACGATGGATTTCTTCAGCGTCGCCTGAATGCGCAGGAACTCGTCCTGCAATTGCCGCCTGATCAGCGGGTCGAGCGCCGAGAACGGTTCGTCCAGAAACCAGATGTCAGGATTTACGGCGAGGCTGCGTGCAATCCCCACGCGCTGCCGCTGCCCGCCCGAAAGCTGGCGCGGAAAACTGTCCTCACGACCCTCAAGGCCCACCATCGAAATCACTTCCTGCGCCCTAGCGCGGCGTTCCTTGCGGCCCACGCCCTGCACCCGCAAGGGATAGGCCACGTTCTCGGCCACGGTCATGTGCGGGAACAGGCCGAAATGCTGAAACACCATGCCCAGCGTCTTGCGGCGCAGTTCGGTCAGGCGTTTCTTGGGGGCGCCCACAACGTTCTCGCCCTCGATCCGGATCTCGCCGCCGGTGCCGGGCAGCAGTTGCGAGATGCAACGGATCAGCGTGGATTTTCCGGACCCGGACAGGCCCATGATGACGAACAGCTCGCCATCCTTCACCTCGAAATTGGCATCCTGCACGGCGGGGATGAACCCCTGCTCGCGCAGATCGGCGGCGGCCTGGTCGGCATCTCCCCCTGACCGAGCCAGCGCGTCGGTCAGGGCCTTGTCGGCGCCCGGGCCAAAGACCTGCCAGAGATTCTGGCAGGCAATGGCCGGCGTATTTGCGTCAGTCACGTATGGGACTCACTTGGTTGCGGCGTCGACAACCGGACGCCATTTACCTTCGTTATCAGCCATCCACTTGGCCACGACTTCCTCAACCGCGCCACCATCGACGTCGATCGCGCCCATCATCGGCTGCTGGTCTTCAACTGCCAGTTGGTAGTGGGTCAGGATCTCGTAGGCGGCAGGCCACTTTTCCTCGAACCCGTTCCAGCCCGCCTTGAAGATGCGTGAGGGCGAAAAATCGCAATCGTTGACCGCGTTCGGGTTCGGACCCCAGGCCGGATCGGTAAAGCACGCCTCTTCGCCCGGCGGCAGGTCGACGAATTGCACGTCATAGGCCGACATCGCCCAATGCGGCTGCCAGAAGGTGATGAGCAGCGGCGACTTGCGCTCGGTCGAGGCGCGCAGTTCGGCGATCAGCGCCCCTTCGGAACCCGCCGGAACCGCCTTGAACGGCAGTTCGAGCCCGGTCATCCGGTCCGCGCCGGGGGTGCCCCAATCCGCCGGGTAGTCCACCAGACGCCCGTTCGGAATGGTCTCGGCAGTGGCGAAGTTCTGCGCGCAGTCCTTCAGTGCCTCCCACGCGGGCAGGCCCGGGCACAGCTCGGCCACGTGCGCCGGATATGCGATGCCCTCTTTGGCGTCGAGGCCAAGATCGCCGATCTCGACCACGGTGCCTTCATCGACCTTCTTGGCGTATTCGTCGGACACGTTGGACGACCAGATTTCCAGCGTCGCGTGAATGTCGCCATCGGCCAGCGCCTGGAACTGGTTCATCATGCCCGCGGTCACGTATTCCACATTGTACCCGGCGGCTTTCAGCATTTCACCGGCCACATGAGTGGTCACATGCTGGCCGGTCCATTCGTTGATGGCCAGCTTGATCGGCTCATCCACGGCGCCCATGTCGGCGGCATAGGCCGAACCGGCGACGGTTGCGGCCACAAGGCCAAGGCTAAGTTTCTTCATCCTTTGTCTCCCAGTTGGATTTGCTCGACATCTCCGGTCAAGGCAACATTCTGACCAAAGCGATCAGCGGCTAACCATGCCCACCCAAGACAAGCACCCAATCAGTCAATAAATGAAATGCGGGCGCATCCCGGTATCCGATCCCTCCCCATCTTGCGAAACGTGGTCCGTTTCTGTTTTTCGGTCGGCCCGATCCGTTTTACTATTCGCCAAAACCGATCATGTGTCACGGCTTAAGCAGGGCCACGGGATATTGACTGACGGATCAATCACAAACCCAAAACGCCTCTTTTGTCGAGAGTTTCTTTTGTGATCGGCGGTGAAACCATCGGCACTTGCAGTTTTTACTGGCACTGAACCGGGAAGCGGATAGCATTCCGCGATGGCATCCAAGCGCGTGATAACACCCGACACGGCACAGAGTTTTCTGGAAGAGAACTTTGCCGAGTGGGTTCTGGCATTGAATTTAAGCGTCATTGCGACTGAGCGGGACCACACGGTGATCCGCATGCCGCTGGCCCCGCATCTCGCCCGCGTGGGCGGCATCGTATCGGGTCAGGCGCTGGCAGCCCTGGCCGACACCACAATGGTCATCGCCGCGATCTCACATTCCGGTGAGTTCAAGCCTTACGCCACCACCGATCTGCACACCCAGTTCCTGAGACCCGGTGTGGGCACCGCCATCCTCTGTCGTGCAGAGATCGTGCGTGCAGGCCGATCCCTGGTCTTTGCCCGCGCAGACATGACCGAAGAGAGTTCGAACAAAGCGGTTGCCTGCGCAACCGCCACCTTCCTATCGCCCTGAAACCTCCCTTGCAATATGAGAACAAATGGGCAACATTTATGCAGAGGGAGGACACGCCCATGCATCATTTTGATGAGATATTCGGCCTTGCCGCCGCTCGGCACGGCGGTGACGCAGCGTTGGAAGCCAAGCTGAGCAAGCCCAAACCGGCAGAGGAGCTTGCCGCCCTGCCTGAGGACCGCTGGCTGTCGACCATCTCCAAATGCGTATTTCAGGCCGGGTTCAATTGGAAGGTCATCGAAAACAAGTGGGACGGGTTTGAGGAAGCCTTTGATGGCTTCGATGTGGGCCGCTGTGCGTTCATGGATGACGACAAATTCGACGCCCTGCTGCAGGATACGCGAATCGTGCGCAACGGCACAAAGATCGCTACCGTGCGCGACAATGCAGCCTTTCTGATGGAACTGCGTGAGGAAGGCGGCGCCGGTCATGTGCTGGGCGGATGGCCCTCGACAGACTATGCGGGTCTGCTGGCGATGCTGGGCAAGCGGGCCTCACGGCTTGGCGGCACCACGGCACAATACGCAATGCGCTTTATCGGGCGCGATAGTTTCATCCTGTCCCGGGACGTCACCGCGCGCCTGATTGCCGAGGGCGTTGTGGACAAGCAGCCCACGTCGAAAAAAGCCATGGCGGCGGTGCAGCAGGCCTTCAACACATGGATGGATCAGTCCGGCCGCTCGCTAACGGAAATCAGCCGGGTTCTGGCCATGAGCCTTTAAGAGCAGGTCGGGGCGAGTCGAACTTCCCAACAACCGCGAACGCGTAGTACGTCGCCGATGTCTCCGGGTTCACAATTCCGATCAAACGCGACCTGCTCTGGAAAATCGCTTGCGGGCGGCGTGAGTGGCACTAGGGTCACTCCTATGATCCTGCGCGCGTTTCTGATCCTGCTGTTCGTCGCCGCCTGTGGCCGCCCGCTTACTGAGACCGAGCGCGCCTTTGCCGCCCGCGTGCATGGCGATGCACTGAACCTGGACCGGGTGCGCCTGATCGAAGGCGCGCCGGTTGGCAACATCACGTTCAAGCGCGAGCCGCGCCCGCGCCTTACCTGCCGCGAGCGCATCCTGCCGCCTGTGGAAGAAGAGATCGTGACCGGAAAACCCGCCGCGGTGGCCCTGTTCAACAGGGTTTTCTTTACCCGCGACTGGTATCTCGAAGATTACATGGCCGAGTTCCCCCAGACCGTCGATCTGGTTGCGGCCATGTTGTTGGCCCATGAGTTGACACATGTCTGGCAGTGGCAAAACCGCAGGCGCACCGGGTATCACCCCCTGCGCGCGGCAGCCGAGCACGGGGTTTCAAACGATCCTTACCTGTTCGATCTGTCCGGTGACCCGGATTTCCTCGATTTCGGCTTTGAGCAACAAGGCGCGATTGTCGAGGAATATGTCTGCTGCCGCGCCCTGGCCCCGGATGCACCCCGCACCATGCGTTTGCACGAAATGCTGAGCGAGGTCATGCCCGTGGCCGACCTGCCCGGCGCCCGCCGCGAGAATGACGTTCTGCTGCCTTGGAAAGGCGTGCAGCTCAAAGGGATCTGCGGCTAGGTTACCGACTAACCTGGATGCTTTCGAGATAGGCAAGCAAGGCTGCGAGCGGGCGCGGTGTCGGTGTCAGAACGCCGTTCACCTCGACCGGAACAAGGTCACCCTGCAAGAGCGCACCGAATTCCGGCATAACCTCTGCCGGAACCTTGCCGCGGCCGTAGCCGTCGATCTGCGACAGCACTTGGGCGCGTGGCAGTTCCCCGCCGTTCCTCGCCGCAATCCGGGTCAGGTCCGGAGCGGTCTGATCCCCGACCAGAATGCCCCCTTCGCCCCGGTAACCGTGGCAGGCGGTGCAGTTGTCGGCAAACAGCACCGCGCCTTCGTGCGCGGTCGGCATCTCGGTTTCTGCAACTGTGCAAGCAGCCAGTAGCAAGGCTGCGCATCCGGCTTTGATGTTCCGCATTGCTCGCGCCCTCCCGGCTCAGTTCCTTTGAAGGGTTTGCAGATAGGCGACCAGATCCACGATGGGTTCACTGGTCAGGATCGGCTGGCCAGCGGGTGTCTTGATCGCGGTGTCCCGCCCTTCGAAATAGGGCCCGTAGACCGGCATCGGGCTACCATGGCTGACCAACGGGTCCCGCCCGTCGATTCGCTTGACCACGCGCTCGGTTGGGAAAACACCGTCCTCGCCCGTCAGAGCGGTCAGATCCACAGGCTGGATGATCAGCACACCCGCCATCGGGCCGTGCCCGGTCGCCTCCCGGCCGTGACAGGCTGCGCAATGGTGGAAATAGAGTCCCTCCCCACGTTCGACATCCTGCGCAGAGGCGGGCAGCGCCAGCAACGCACACGCTGCAAGGCCGGCCAATCCAAAGTGCTTTGTCACCAATCCGATCATCGCCACCTCCTACATGCTGCGCCATCCCGTCGCCGGAGGCATAAATCTTCGACCTCCGGCGCATATGCAGGCTTGCCCAGCGGCGGACGGGCCGCAATGATCCAGATCAACAGATTGAGGCAGGATGAGGAGTGAAGACGCATGACCCAATACGCAGCCATCATGCTGGCCGCCGGGATCGGTGTGCCAATTCTTGCCGCCCTGAACGCCGCCCTCGGCAAGCTCATCGGCTCACCCACAGCCGCGGCTGTGGTGCTGTTCGCGGTGGCTCTGGGCGCCTCGGCGCTGGTGTTGGCGCTGTTCCCCGGCCCACAGGCGCTGGCTCAGGTCGGCGGATCGCCCAAACACCTGTTGCTGGGCGGAGTTCTGATCGCTTTCTACGTGCTGTCGATCACCCATGTCGCGCCGCATTTCGGGGTCGGCAACGCGGTGTTCTTCGTGTTGCTAGGTCAGCTCATCAGCACCGCTGCCATCGACCATTTCGGTCTGTTCGGCGCGCAGGTGACACCGCTGACGCTGATCCGCGCAGGCGGCATCGCGATCATGGCGGTGGGGGTAGCGATCACTCAGCTGGCCTGAGCGTCCCGCCCTCAAGCCGCACCACCCGGTCCATCCGTGCGGCCAGCTCCAGATTGTGGGTGGCGATCAGAGCAGAAAGGCCAGTGCCCCGCACCAGATCCATCAGCGCATCGAACACTTGATCCGAGGTATCGGGATCGAGATTGCCTGTCGGCTCATCCGCCAGCAGCACCCGGGGCCGGTTGGCCAGCGCACGGCAAAAGGCAACCCGCTGCTGCTCCCCTCCCGACAGCGCCGCCGGACGGTGGTCGGCGCGAGCGGCCACACTGACGCGGCCCAGCAAGTCCTCGGCCCGATCCCGCGCCTCGCGCTCAGGCACACCATTGGCCAGCTGCGGAAGGGTTACGTTTTCCAGCGCGGTGAACTCTGGCAGCAGGTGATGGAACTGATAGACAAACCCAACGTCCCGCCGCCGCACCGCCGTGCGGGTCCGGTCGCCCTTGCCGGACACATCCTGTCCGGCCACCTCGACCGAGCCCGCATCCGGCGTATCCAGCAGCCCAGCAATGTGCAGCAAGGTTGATTTGCCCGCCCCCGAGGGTGCGACCAGCGCCACCGCCTCACCCGCGCGCAAGTCCAGATCGGCGCCGCGCAGCACCTGTACCTCGCCCGGGGTGCCCTTGAGATAGGTCTTGGTGAGGCCCTTCAGGCGCAATGTCACATCACTCATAACGCAGCGCCTCCACCGGGTTCAGCCGCGCCGCGCGGCGGGCCGGGAACAGGGTTATTAGCCAACTCAACCCAATGCTGAGCACCACGGTGGACGCCACATCCGGGACTGTGACGACGGCAGAGGGGAAGAAGAAACCACGGGCTTCCAGATCCCGCACCCCGCTGCCCGTCACCCAATCGACAAAGGAATAAACGCTGTCGATATTCATCGCAAAGATGACACCAAGAATGACGCCGAACACCGTTCCTGCGGTTCCGACTGACGCCCCGCACAAAAAGAACACCCGCAAGATCGACCCCTGGCTCAGCCCCATGGTGCGAAGTATGCCGATATCGCGCCCCTTGTTCTTGACCAGCATGATCAGCCCGGAAACGATATTCAGCGAGGCGATCAGCACCAGAATGGCAAGCACGATGAAAATCGCGTTATCCTGCATCTTCAGCGCCCGGATCATACCGCCTGCCCGGTCCTGCCAGGTGTAGACGTAGGCGCGATCACCGCTCTCGCGGATCACCGGCAATGCAAGATCGGCCACAGCAAGTGGCTCGGACAGACGCAGATCGATCTGATCGACGGCGCCTTCCTTGTTGAAAAAACTCTGCGCCTCGGCCAGCGGCATGTAGAGGCGGCTTTGGTCGACAAAGCCCTGTCCCGACGAAAAGACGAACACCACCTCATAGGCCGACACGCGCGGGGACGTTCCCATCGGTGTTCTCACCCCATCCGGAGAAATCAGCTTAAGCCGGTCTCCCACAGTCAGCCCCAATTGCTGTGCCAATGTGGCGCCGATGGCCACACCGTCGTCAAAGCGCGTCAAATCTCCCCACGCTTGCTCGGGTTCGGCAATCATCGGGTAGTCCAGCAAGTCCTCCAAGGCGAGGCCATAGACATCCACCGGCATGTTACGCCCGCGATAGCTGCCCATCACCTGATTTCGCACCAGCGGAGCCGCATCGCCGACCCCGGGCATCGCCTCAAGCCGCTGGGACAGGTCGGAATACTCGCGAACCAGATGGTCCTTCGGCACCTCACCCGTCAGATCGCGCTGAAAATGCACGCTCATATGGGCGTTGGCCCCCAGCATCGTGTTGACGAGATCGGATCGCAGTCCTTCCCGCACCGCCAGCGTCGCCACCAGCGCAAACACCGCCAGCGTGATGCCGATCAGCGAGATCCATGTCATCACGCTGACCCCGCCCTCGGCCTTGCGGGCGCGCAGGTATCGCCAAGCGATTTTCCACTCAAACGGGGCGAAAGGGGCTGGAGTTCCTGCCATGTCTTGTCCTGCTCTGTTGCCGCAGAACCTGTAGTCTCTGCCCCGGTGGCGTCAAGGTAGGTTTGGGCCCGAACGGCACCTCTCCGCTACCGCGAATGACGCTGATCACGAAACAGTTTGTTTTCGTTGGCGCTAACTGACTTCAAAATGCAACAGGCTTGCAGTAATATACTTGCGTACTTTGATTATTAAATGAAATTTTGTCACCCTGTTTGTGGGGGATTAACGAGTAAGTGCGAGGCACTAAGAAAATGGGATTTCAAACTGGAATTGAAGGATCGGTGTATGCCGGTCAAATGTCTAACCCCAACAATCTGGCCAACCAACTGGACTGCGAAACCGCAGCGCTGCTTCGGGCCGTGATCCGGCCCGTGTTCGAAGGCGCATCCAGTTGGACCACCTTGATGGATACCCTGCGTGTAAAAGGCTATCGTCTGGCCTTTCGTGAGGGACGGCTGTGCCTCACCGACCGGACCACCGGCGACCGGGTATGCGGTCTGAGGTTCCTGGGCCTCGACCTGCGCGATCTGGTTGGACGTCTGGGCCGACCCATCGTGGTCGCCCGGCCGGGTGCTGGCGCTGACGGCGATCTGCTGATCACCCGCCCCGGCATGAACTCAAAGCCGGTCTAAGCAGGCCAGTCAGACTGCCGGGTCTTGGCGCTCCGGAGACGGGGCGACCCCGCGGATCGCGGCGCAAAGCATTGAGAACCGGTTACAAAAAGCACGACGCGTTTCAGCGCCGCGCTTCGCCCTGAAAACGAGTCCTCAAAGCCAAGGCGACGCGATCAGGCGATCCCCTCGTAGATACCCGCGATCTTGGTGACGGCGGCCTCGGAGCTCAGCTCCTCGCTTTCGCCGGTCCGGCGGCTGGTCAGCTCGACCACCCCATTCTTGAGCCCGCGCGGCCCCACCGTGATCCGCCACGGCAGACCGATCAAGTCCATGGTGGCAAACTTGCCCCCTGCCCGCTCGTTGCGGTCGTCATAGAGCGGCTCAAGCCCCAGGGCGGTCAGCGCGGCATAAAGCTTGTCGCAGGCCGCATCCGCCTCAGCGTCGCCCTGTTTCAGATTGACGATACCGCAGTGGAACGGCGTCACGCCCTCGGGCCAGATGATGCCGTTGTCGTCATGGCTGGCCTCGATGATGGCGCCGATCAGACGGCTGACACCGATGCCGTGGCTGCCCATGTGCACCGCCACCGGCTTGCCATCCGGCCCCTGCACGGTCGCGCCCAGTGGTTCGGAATACTTGGTGCCGAAATAGAAGATCTGCCCCACTTCGATCCCCCGAGCCGAGCGGCGGCGGTCTTCGGGCACCTGATTGAACAGCGCCTCGTCATGGGTCTCATCCGTGCGGGCATAGAGCGAGGTGAACTCCTCCATCACCGCCCGACACTGCGCCTTGTCGTCATAATCGATGTCGCGCTGCCCCAGCCGGATATCGGTCACGGAGCTGTCATAGAACACCTCGGATTCGCCGGTGTCGGCCAGAACCAGGAACTCATGCGTGTCGTCCCCACCGATCGGACCGGAGTCGGCGCGCATCGGGATGGCTTGCAGCCCCATCCGCTCATAGGTGCGCAGATAGCTGACCAAGTGGCGATTATAAGCGTGCAGCGCGTCTTCCTTGGTCAGGTCAAAATTGTAGCCGTCCTTCATCAGGAACTCGCGCCCCCGCATCACGCCGAAACGCGGACGGATCTCGTCGCGGAACTTCCACTGGATCTGATACAGGGTCAGCGGCATGTCCTTGTAGCTGCTGACATGGCCCCGGAAAATGTCGGTCACCAGTTCCTCGGCCGTGGGCGTATAGAGCATGTCGCGCCCGTGCCGGTCCTGCATCCGCAGCATCTCTTGCCCGTAATCGTCATACCGGCCCGACTCGCGCCACAGGTCCGCCGATTGCAGGACCGGCATCTGAATCGGGATATGGCCCGCGCGCGCCTGTTCCTCATGCACGATGTTTTCCAGCTTGCGCAGCACCTTGAAGCCCAGCGGAAGCCAGGAATAGATCCCTGCGGCGGCTTGCTTGATCATGCCGGCGCGCAGCATCAGCCGATGGCTGACAATCTGCGCTTCCGAGGGGTTCTCTTTGAGAACAGGCAGGAAATAACGGGACAGGCGCATCGGCTCTCTCTTCTTCGTCAAAAACGCGGTTTTTCGGGGTCTAAGGCAAAGGGAAGCGGCAGGCAATCGGACTTTGGCGGTTTCGCGGCGCAGGCGGCGTCGGTTTTGCGGTTGACCCGCGAACCGGCGATACCCGAGTGTGCCCGGACGAAGATCGCAGAGGCACCCATGGACAGCATTCTGGAACCCGCCCGGCAAATACCGGTCGTGCACCGCACCAATATTCTGGTCGTGGGTTCAGGGCCTGCCGGCCTCGCCGCCGCGTTGGCCGCCGCCCGCTCCGGAGCCGAGGTCACGCTAGTGGACCGTTTCAGCTGTTTCGGCGGCAACATCACCGCCGTGGGCGTCGAGGGTTTTGCTTGGTACCGGCATGAAAAGACCGTCGAGGCGGGTGGCATCGGCATCTACTCCGAATTCATCTACGGCTACGGCATCCTGATCCTGCCGACCACGGGCCGGTACATGCAGATCCCCTATCGCTCGGTGCTGCCCAAGGGGATCGAAGGACTGCTGGTTGCCGGCCGGTCGCACGGCGCCGACCGCGTAGCCCATGCCGCCACCCGCAACATGGCCTGCTGCGCGGTCATGGGACAGGGCGCTGGGATCGCCGCCGCGCAGGCGCTGAAAAGCAACCGTTCGCTGGACCAGGTCGACATGGGTGCCATCCATGCCGAACTCGACCGTCAAGGCGTGAGGTTTCACTGATGCAAACTATCCCTACCATCGACATCTCGCCGCTTGGCACTCCGAGCCACCCGGAGCGGGAAGCGGTGGTGCGCCAGATCCTCGACGCCTGCACAGGCATTGGGTTTCTCTCGATCACCGGCACCGGCATCGCGCCTGAAACGGTCGAAACCGTGCGCCGAACCGTCTGCGAAATCTTTGCCGTCGATGAGGCCAGCAAGTGGGATCAGGCGATCACCCGGGACAATTATCGCGGGTATGTCCCAATGGGGTTCTTCACCCCCAACGATGGCAGCGGCACGGCGGACAAGTACGAAGGGTGCAAGCTGCACTACGAGGTGGCCCCAGACGCGCCGATCCGCACGGCCTGCCCGCTTTATGGCCCGAACCTCTGGCCGTGCGAGGTGCCGGGCGCACGCGAGGTTGTCCTGAGCTATTGGGCGCAGCTCGACACCGTGGCCGATCAGTTGCTGGGCGCGCTGGAGAACGGGCTGGAGATCGCCCCCGGCACGCTTCGCGACGCTTTCTCCGATCCGCTGACCAACATGACGCTCCTGCACTACCCGCCGCAGGCCCCGGACGAGGCCGGGTTCGGCATCCACCCGCACAAGGACACCGACGCCCTGACCATCATCGCCCCCGATCCGGTCGGCGGGCTAGAGGTGCAGACCCGCGGCGGAAGCTGGATCACGCCCGACTGCCCGCCGGGCGGTCTCGTGGTCAATATCGGCGACATGCTGGAGCTTTGGTCAGGCGGGCGCCTGAAATCGACACCGCACCGGGTGGTGAACCAGTCGGGGCGGGAGCGCTATTCCTTCCCCTACTTCGCCGTGCCGCGCCACGATGTTGTTGTCGCGCCGCTGCTGGAGCCGGTACCTGGGTTCGACCGTCCCCCGGTTCATTGCGGCCACTGGTCGGCCGAAATCTGGCGTACCAACTGGCCGGATGAAGAGGCGGTTGCAGATACGCCTGAGCTGGGAACCCTGCACATCTGAGCGCCTGACGAGCGCGCCGCGAAATGCTTGCATCGCGTCCCCCCTTGGGCCAAGAACGGTGCAGACAGGTGCAACGAGGAAACCCGCCATGGCCTTGCCGGTGAAAGACCAGCTCAGATACTGGGGCATCGCAACTGCGGTTTTTGTCTTTGTGCTCTGGCTGTTGGGCGACGTTCTTCTACCATTCGTGATTGGCGCGGCCATCGCTTATTTCCTTGATCCCGTGGCTGACCGGCTGGAACGGCTGGGCCTGTCCCGCGTCGCCGCAACGGCGCTGATTACCGTGGTTGCGGTGGCGCTGTTCGTCATCACCTTCCTGATGGTCGTACCCGCGCTGATCACCCAGCTGGTCGATCTGGTCGAGACCCTGCCCACCTTGTTCCAGGACCTGCGCGCCTTCATCGACAAACGCTTCCCCTCGCTGCTGGATGCGGAATCGAACACCCATCAGTTCCTCGTCTCGTTCGGCGAGACGCTGAAATCCAAGACCGGAGAGGTTCTGCAAACCGTCGTCACCTCGGTTGGATCGGCCATCAACGTCGTGGTTCTGCTGGTGATCGTGCCGGTTGTGGCGGTGTACCTGTTGCTCGACTGGGACCGGATGATTGAGCGCATCGACTCGCTCCTGCCACTCGATCATGCGCCGGTGATCCGCAAGCTGGCGGGCGAGATCGACGCGGTGCTCGCCTCGTTCGTGCGCGGCATGGGTACCGTCTGCCTTATCCTCGGCATCTATTACGCCGTTGCGCTGATGATCGTCGGGCTGCAATTCGGCCTGATCGTGGGCTTCATTGCCGGGCTGGTCACCTTCATCCCTTATCTCGGCGCGCTCATCGGCGGCGCGCTGGCCATCGGGCTGGCGCTGTTCCAGTTCTGGGGCGACTGGACCTCTATCGGACTTGTCGCGGGCATCTTTGCCATCGGGCAGGTGATCGAGGGTAACTTCCTGACTCCCAAGCTGGTCGGCAGCTCGGTCGGGCTTCACCCGGTCTGGCTGCTGCTGGCGCTGTCGGTCTTTGGCGCGCTGTTTGGGTTTGTCGGTATGCTGATCGCGGTTCCGGTTGCCGCGGCCCTTGGCGTGCTTGCGCGTTTCGGTACCGGTCAATACCTGGTCAGCCGCCTCTACACCGGACTGGTGGGTCAGGAATCGGCACAGGACAAGGCGCAGGACACCGACTGAATGGCCACACAGCTCAGCTTTGACCTGCCCGCCAAAACGGCATTGGGGCGGGAGGATTTCTTTGTCTCCCCCGCCAATGCGCTGGCAGTGGCGATGATCTCGGCCACCTCCTGGCCAGGTAACAAGCTGGTACTGAGTGGGCCGGCAGGCGCGGGCAAGACACATCTGGCCCATGTCTGGGCCGCGGAAACCGGTGGCCGCATCGTGCAGGCCGAAACGCTGCGATACGAGGATGTTCCGGATCTGGCCAGCGGCTCCATCGCGGTCGAAGACGTGCCGATGATCGCCGAAGACCTTGAGCGGCAGAAGGCTCTGTTCCACCTGCACAATCTGGTGCTGGCCGAGGGCCACACATTGCTGATGACCGGACGGTTGGCCCCCAATCTGTGGCAACTGCCGCTGGCCGACCTGCAAAGCCGCATTCAGGGCGCCCATCACGTTGCCCTTGGCCCGCCTGACGACGCGCTGCTGGGTGCGGTTCTGGCCAAGCTCTTCGTGGACCGGCAACTCAGCCCCAAGCCCGAGGTCATCTCGTATCTCGTCAAACACATGGACCGCAGGTTCGAAACCGCCGCCGAGGTCGTCGAACGCCTCGACCGCGTCGCACTGGCCGAAAAGCGTGAGATCACGCGGGCGCTGGCCAGTCGCGTGCTCCAAGATGACGCAGGTCCGGCCTGATCCAGCCAATTGACCCGTTCCCGGCGATTTCGCATCCTGCCGGGGACCAGACGCCGGGGGGAAGATGGAACAAGTGATCGAAACCGTCACGCCGGACTGGGGGCCTTTTGGCAGACCCCTGTTCGACGACCCAAGTGTGCGGGCGCTGTCGCGGGTCGGTGTGGTGGATGTCGGATCGAACTCGGTCCGGATGGTCGTGTTTGACGGCGCGGCCCGCTCACCCGCTTATTTCTACAACGAGAAAATCATGTGTGCCCTCGGCGCGGGCCTGTCCGAAACCGGGCAGTTGAATCCGTCGGGCCGTGATCGCGCGCTGGCCGCGCTGCGGCGCTTTCAGCATCTGGCACAAGATCTTCACCTGCCACCGCTGCATGTGGTTGCCACCGCTGCCGTGCGCGACGCCACTGACGGGCCCGATTTCTGCGCCGAGGTCGAGCGCGAGACAGGTCTGCACATCTCGGTCGTGGATGGTGAGGAGGAGGCACGGCTGTCGGCGCAGGGCGTGCTGCTGGGCTGGCCCGGTGCTTACGGACTGATCTGCGACATCGGTGGCTCCTCCATGGAGTTGGCCGAAATCGGCGAAGGTGAGGTCGGACGCCGGCTCACTTCGGCGTTGGGTCCGCTGAAACTGCGCGACATCAAGGGCGGGCGTAGCGGGCGTAAGGCGCATATCAAACAGGTGATGGAAGAGCTGCGCAGCCAGCTTGGCCCGCAACGGGACCGTCTGTTTCTGGTCGGCGGCAGCTGGCGCGCCTTTGCCCGCCTCGACATGCTGCGCCGGGGCTACCCACTCAAGGTGCTGCACGAATACCGCATGACCACCAAACAGGTGCGTGAAACAGTCAAGTTCATCGAGCGGGGCGATCCTGAAACGCTGCGCGCCGCCGCAGGTGTCTCCGGCTCGCGTATGGCGCTGGTACCTTACGCAATGGATGTTCTGACCCGCCTGATCCGCACCTTCAAGCCCAAGGATATCGCGATTTCCAGCTACGGGATCCGCGAAGGGCTGCTATATGAACAGATGCCCCAGCGCCTGCGGGACCGTGACCCGCTGGTCGAGGCCAGCCGCTTTGCCGAAGCCAAGGACGCGCGCCTGCCAGGTTTCGGCAAAAAGCTGTTCGATTTTGTTATGCCGCTGTTCAGATCGGCCCCCGAAACTCAGGTCCGCCTGATCAAAGCCGCCTGTCTGCTGCATGACGTCAGCTGGCGCGCCCATCCCGATTATCGCGCCGAGATCTGCTTTGACAACGTCACCCGCGCCAACCTGAGCGGTCTGAAACACTCCGAACGTGTTTTCATCGGGCTGGCCCTGCAGCACCGCTACCGCAACAAGCGGGACGGCAATCAGTTCGATCCACTGTACGCGCTTCTGGATGAAAAGGGGCAGAAACAGGCAGAGATTCTGGGCAAGGCCATGCGGTTCGGCGCGATGCTGTGGATGCAGAACGACGCGAAAATGGGCAAGCTGCGCCTTTATCCCAAGAAAAAACTGCTGGAGGTCACGCTTCCCAAGGCCACCTTGCCGCTTTACAGCGAAGTGGCCGAGGCCCGGCTGAAATCACTGGCCAGCGCGCTTGATGCCGAAACGCGGCTTATCACCCGCGGCTGACTCATAACTAAGTGCTAGATATCCGTCGTCCCTTCCGGAGCATCATCCTCTGCGGGCGCATCCTCCGGTTCTTCCGGCTTGGCCTTTTTGCGGATGATGATGTCGCCATTGGGCAGCATCTCGGGCATCTCATAGGCGCTCCAGTCCTGCACCTGGCCTGCCAGTTCCGCCAGTGCCGGACCCATCTCTTCAAAGAACGACCGCATCGAGGGGCCGAACTCCTCGGCCATGCCCAACAGATTGTCGAGCGCCGGTTCCATCTCCTGCCGCAGTCCCTCAAAGAACAGCTCGGCCCCCTGCTCCATCAGGGATTTGCCATTGTCCTCATCCTCGGCCAGCGCCGGTGATGCGGCCAGGCAAGCGGTCAGGGTCAGGGCTGCGATCCGTGTCATGAGACGGATATAGGGTCGCAGTAGCTTGGGTTCAAAGGTCATATCTCGATATCCAGCGTGACCGGGAAGTGATCCGAGGCGGTCAGCAACGCCTCGCGCAGTTCCGGCATCCGCCAGCATTCCACGTCATCGAACGGGTGCCAAATCCGCCAGGCTGGCCGCTTGGCACGCAGCCCCGGAGTGACCATGACATAATCCAGCAGCGCCTGCAGATAACGCCCCTCGCCTGGCATCTCGAACCGCGCCGTCGAAGGCAGCGGCCCGGGCCGGACCTGAACCGCTTTCGACGCATGGGGGTCGTAAAGCCCCGCCTCGAGCAGTATCTCGACCGAGGACCGCCCGAACAGGTGCTCGAACTCATCGAGCCCAGGCCCATCATTCAGATCCCCCATCAGGATCACCTCTTCACCCGCCGCGCGATGCTCTTCAACCCGCGCCCTCAGCCAGATCGCCTGCGCCAGTTGTTTGCGGCGGTTGGCGATCGAAATCTGGATCACTTCGTCGCGCGTCTCGGCCCCGTGCGGCGCCTTGGATTTCAGATGCGCACCGATCAGGCGCAGATCGGTTCCCCCTTGCGTGCGCATGGCCAGTTCCAGGGGGGGCTTGGAAAACCGCACCAGATCCTCGGTTGCATCGATATCCAGATCGATCCGGAAAGTACCGTCGAACCGGGGCGCCTGCGTGCTGCCCTTCTTGCCGGTCTCCTGCCCCTTGGGATCGTGGCGCACCTCCAGCCGGTCAGGATCATAGAGCAACGCCAGCTCCTGATGCGTGTCGTTGGCAAAGCCCATCACTGCCTTGCGCGTGCGCAGATCGAACGTATCGGCGAACCCTTCCAGAGCCCGGACGGTATTCTGGTGCCGCCCGGTATTGGGCGCCTCGACGATCAGCAGCGCGTCAGCTTCAAGCGCGATCTGCACCTTTGCCACCGCCTCGATCTGCTGCGCCTTGGTCACGTCGTGGCGGCCGGACCAGCTGTCGTCGATGATCAACTGGTCGTCCTTGTCGAA
The DNA here is from genome assembly GCF_040830605.1 of Ruegeria sp. GTDB lineage: Bacteria > Pseudomonadota > Alphaproteobacteria > Rhodobacterales > Rhodobacteraceae > Ruegeria. The sequence continues at coordinate 576,166 of NZ_JBFOMD010000001.1, read as the reverse complement.
CAGGTTGGCGAACCACTCGATATTATAGGTCGCCAGCCGCATCGCCTCAGACCTTCGCCCCGTTGATCTCATCCCAGGCCCGATTGATGTCGATCAGCTTCTTCTCGGCCAGCCGGATCGCCTCTTCCGGAACGCCCCGCGCCATCATCGCATCAGGGTGGGTGTCACGCACCAACTGCCGCCAGATCCTGCGGATCTCGGCCAGAGGCATGTCCGGAGAAACGCCAAGCACCGTGTAGGGATCGTTGGGCGCGTCAGGCACGAAACGCGCCCGCAGCGCCTTGAACTGCTGATCGGTCTGACCGAAGATGCGGCTGACTTCCTCAAGGAACTCGTTCTCGCCCGGGTGATAGAACCCGTCCGCCATGGCGATATGAAACAGCCCCTCCATAAGGTCGCAGAGCGTGGTGCTGTCCTCGGCAAACATCCGTCTGATCTTGCGGGCATAATCCTGATAGCCCGCCACATCCGTGCGCGCCATGTTGAAGACCCGCGCAGCACCCGCCTCTTCCTCGCGGCCGATCTGGAACACCTCGCGAAAGGCGGTAACTTCGTCGCGAGTGACCTGTCCATCGGCCTTGGCCATCTTGGCACCCAACGCAATGACCGCAATGGCAAAGGCCACCGAGCGTTCGGGTGGCGTGCGCAGGCGCTCGAAAACCTCGGTCAGGCTTTCGCCCTGAGCAAGGGCGCTGAGCGCATCGGTGATGCGGGTCCAGAGTGACATGGCCACACCCTAACCTGAGCGGCAGGCGGTGTCAGGTGCGGCAATTCATGCCTTGCCCAGAATTTTCTGCATCAGAACAAGGTCCAGCCACCGGTCCTGTTTGCGCCCGACTTGCGGCATCCGCCCGACCTCATCAAAGCCAAGTTCCGCATGAAAGGTGATAGCCCCGGGATTGGCGCCCGACACACCCGCCACCAACGCATGCACGCCCTCTGCCCGCGCAACATCCTCCAACCGCACCATCAGCGCCCGGCCCAGCCCATGGCCGCGCGCGTCGGGCGCGAGCTGGATCGAATGCTCTTTGGTGTGAGCATAGCCCGGACCGCCCCGAAACGGCCCATAAGTGGCAAAACCCACCACCTGACCATCCAATTCCGCAACCAGAAACGCTGGGCCCCGCGCTGCGATATCTTCCGAGATCTTACCAGCCTCGCGTTCATCGGTGGTGAAGGTGATCAGCGTGTCACGGATCACCTGATTGGTGATCGCCGCAATCGCATCGGCATCCTCTTCCCGCGCCCGCCGGATCGTCATTCCAACACCCTCAGCCCATGGGGTGTCTCGACCTCGGCGCGCAAGCCAACGTCTCCCACCTCGAAGACGACCCTATCCAGCGTCCCCAACAGCGCCGACAGCGCCTGTGCCTCGGGATGGGTCACGATCAGCCGCCGCAGCGCGCATCCGCTCGGTGCCAGCATCGACGCCGGATGCAACTTTCCCTGCCACTGAATGAGCGCCGGGAACAGATTGTCAAAGGGCAGCCGCCCATCCTCGGGAACCGCCATCCGCCACCGCAAATCACCCCGCTCCAGCGCCACCGGCTCGCCGGCCTGCTCGGGTACGCGTTCAATATCGTCAACCCGGCAGATCCAGTTGCTCAACCGCGGCTGCCCCGCAAACCGGTCCAGATCGAACCAGCGCGGCCTTCCGGGGTCCGGCGCCTCCGGATCGACCGCAATCGCCTCCAGATACAGCCCCTCCGCCAACCCCAAAAGCCGATTATGAGTCCCGAACCGCGCGTGATGCCCGCCGGGCTGCATCCGCACGCCCAGCGCCTCTTCCAAATGTGCCGTCGCCGCATCCAGCGTCTCGCCCGCCACCGCCAAGTGATCCAGTTGCATCGCATCCCTCCCGACACCACCCGCACATAAGCAACAAAAAAGCAGAGAGCCAACGCCCCCTGCTTCTTCTGTTCTAAAATATCCTCGGGGATGAATGCTCAATGCCCACGCATTGAGCAGAAGGGGCAGACAGCCCCTTCCCGCGCGCCTCAGGCGCGCGCCTCGCCGATCAGTTTCAAGATATCCTGGGCCGCTTCAGGGATATTAGTCCCCGGCCCAAAGATCGCCTTGACCCCATTGTCCTGCAGGAACTTGTAATCCTGCTGGGGGATCACGCCGCCACAAATCACGATGATATCCTCGGCACCGGCCTTCTTCAGTTCCTCGACCAACTGAGGCGCCAGCGTCTTGTGACCCGCCGCCTGGGACGAAATGCCGACCACATGCACATCGTTGTCGATGGCATCCTGCGCCGCCTCGGCAGGGGTCTGGAACAGCGGCCCCACATCCACATCGAAGCCGATATCGGCAAAGGCGGTGGCGATCACCTTGGCACCCCGGTCGTGCCCGTCCTGCCCCATCTTGACCACCAGCAGACGTGGACGGCGGCCCTCGGCCTCGGCGAAATTCTCGATCGACTTCTGGATCGCGGCAAAGCCCTCATCACCCTCATAGGCCGCGCCATACACCCCGGCGAGCGTCTTCACCTCGGCGCGATGACGGCCGAATTCCTTTTCCATAGCCATGCTGATTTCCCCTACGGAGGCCCGCGCACGCGCGGCCTCGACCGCCGCTGCGAGCAGGTTGCCGCCTTCCTTGGCGCGGCGAGTCAGTTCAGCCAGAGCGGCCTGGCACGCGGCCTCGTCACGCCCGGCGCGCATCTTCTCAAGCCGGGCGATCTGCGCCTCGCGCACCACCTGATTGTCGACCTCGAGGATGTCGATCGGGTCTTCCTGCTCCTTGCGATACTTGTTGACCCCGACGATCACCTCGTCGCCCCGGTCGATCATCGCCTGACGGCGCGCGGCGCTTTCCTCGATGCGCAGCTTGGGCATGCCCGAGGCCACCGCCTTGGTCATGCCGCCCATCTCCTCGACCTCCTGCATCAACGCCCAGGCCTGCTCGATCAGGTCGTTAGTCAGGCTTTCGACGTAGTAGGAGCCTGCCAGCGGGTCGACCACATTGGTCACGCCGGTCTCTTCCTGCAACACAAGCTGCGTGTTCCGGGCGATCCGTGCCGAGAAGTCAGTCGGCAGCGCAATCGCCTCGTCCAGCGCGTTGGTGTGCAGCGACTGGGTGCCGCCCAGAACCGCGCTCATCGCCTCGTAAGCGGTGCGGATCACGTTGTTATAGGGGTCCTGTTCCTGCAAGGACACGCCCGAGGTCTGGCAATGGGTGCGCAGCATCTTGGAGCGTTCGGACTTGGCCCCGAACTCGGTCATCACCCGGTGCCACAGCGTCCGCGCCGCGCGCAGCTTGGCGATTTCCATGAAGAAATTCATGCCGATGGCAAAGAAGAACGACAGGCGGCCTGCGAACTTGTCCACATCCATCCCGGCCTCGGTTGCCGCACGCACATATTCGCGGCCATCGGCCAGCGTATAGGCCAGCTCCTGCACCAGGTTCGCCCCGGCCTCCTGCATGTGATAGCCGGAAATCGAGATCGAGTTGAATTTCGGCATCTCGTTCGAGGTGTATTCGATGATGTCCGAGATGATCCGCATCGACGGCTCAGGCGGGTAGATATAGGTGTTGCGCACCATGAACTCTTTCAGAATGTCGTTCTGAATGGTGCCCGCCAGCACGGATTTGTCGTGGCCCTGCTCCTCACCGGTGACAATGAAGCTTGCCAGCACCGGGATCACTGCGCCGTTCATGGTCATCGAGACCGAAACCTTGTCCAGCGGGATACCGTCAAACAGGATCTTCATGTCCTCGACACTGTCGATGGCGACCCCGGCCTTGCCCACATCGCCCACCACGCGCGGGTGGTCGCTGTCATAGCCCCGGTGCGTTGCAAGGTCGAAGGCGACCGAGACACCCTGCTGACCTGCCGCCAGATTGCGACGGTAAAAGGCATTCGATTCCTCTGCCGTCGAGAACCCGGCATATTGCCGTATGGTCCAGGGACGGCCCGCATACATCGTGGCCTTCACCCCGCGCGTGAACGGGCCGAAACCCGGCAGCGTGCCCATATGCGACAGCTCTGCCGTATCCGCCTCAGTATAGAGCGGCTTGACCTCGATGCCTTCCAGCGTGGTCCAGTTCAGATCGTCAACGGGACGACCGCGCAGCTCTTTCTCAGCCAGCGCGTGCCAATCGTCGGTTTTGGTCATTGCGTCTTCCTCTTGTCAATTCGGGTCTTGGCAGGGTTTGCCCCGCCGGTTTTTTGTTAGGATCACCCACCAGCCGGACCAGCCCGTCGGCGCCCGTGGCCAGCCACATCAGGTCATCGGCATAGACAGCGCGCATATGCGCGGCTTGTGCCGGGAAAAACGGGTTCCAGCGCGCGTCGCCCCTAGGCAGCGCAGCCGTAAGGTCGGGCGGCATGGCCGCACGGAGTTCCGGCAAACGCGGCGTCGCATTGCACCATTGGCGGCAGTGCTCGCCCGGCGCTGGACCACCCGTCACGGCAGCCAGTTGCGCGTCCGGGCGGCCTGCGAATATCTCGAACGGCAGCACCCAGAGCCGAGTGCCAGGGATAGCGCTGGCGATGTCGGTGATCACGTCGCGCCAGCTGCGCTCGCCGCTTGCGATCCACTCCAACGCGACCGAGCTCGGAATCCCCCGGCCCCGCTTCAGCCCATATCCCAGCGACGAAGCCCAGTATTGGTCCAGCGCGCGGATGTTGAGGATCACGTCCGCGACACTCCCTTCGAACGCCTGAACGAAATGCGCCATACGCTCACCAGCGGTGGGATAAAGCTGCGCCTCGGCCATGTTCCGCCGCATCGTGCCCAGCATGTTCTCATCGCTTACGACCAGGCGCCGCACGCCGCGGCGGGCGCTGCCCGCAAGTGCCGCTGGCAAACGCCCCGGGTCCTGTGGAGGCCGGCTGCGCGCCCTGGCTCTGCCCGGCACGATCCCACGAAACAACCCCGAGCGGGTCCGGCGCGGACCCCAGAATCCGATCCCCCGCCGCAGCAGAACCTCGGCATTCCCGCGCATGTAGTGCTGAAAACTGGTGGTGGCGCAACGATGCGCCCCGATATGCAGTATGACGTCCATGGCTTTGCCTCGGCTCCGCGCCGCGTGGCGCGGTGGGGTGGTGGGGAGCGGAACGATGGTCATGCCGAACCCCTGACAAAGCGATTAACGTTAAACTTTTTGGTGACCGCGCGCATTTCTCCGGTCGCATTCCCGCCATCCGGGTCTATATTCAACCCAACAGGAGATCGCATGACCCGCACGCTAGCCCTTGTTTTCTCAGCACTTATCCCGGTGGCCGCCTGGGCCGCGGATGGTTCCCTCCCGGCGGATGAAGGGCTGATCCAGCCCGCCGGTGACAGCGATTTGAGTGAATTTTTATGGATAAACCGGCCCATCGTGGTGTTTGCGGACACCCCCGCCGACCCCCGATTCCAGCAGCAGATCGACATGCTGCAAAGCGGCGAAGCAATGCTGCTTGAGCGCGATGTTGTGGTGCTGACCGATACCGACCCGGCGGCGCGATCCGCCCTGCGCACGAAACTGCGTCCGCGCGGGTTCCAGCTGGTCTTTGTGGACAAGGATGGAGTGGTGAAGCTGCGCAAACCTTTCCCATGGAGCGTTCGCGAACTCAGCCGTTCCATCGACAAGACCCCGATGCGAGAACGCGAAATTCGCGAACGGCGCCAGAGCAACTGAAGCGCTGTTCCCTTGTGTGCCCCCTCACCTTCACCTATATTTAACTGTGACAGGGCCAAATGCCCTGCATGGAAACGAGGAAAGGACGACCGGATGGAAAAAGATCCCAACATTCCGTTCACTCCGATTCCGGTGACTGGCCGGACCGGCCCGAGACCGGGTTACTGAGCCGTTTGGCCAGCTGTTCCGCGGCTGCGGGACCGTTTTCCGCATATTCCTTGATCAGACGCAGCGCGTATTGCCCCAAGGCAAACGCGCTTTTTCGTGTCTCGAAATAGTCGCGGTACATCAGGATGCGCCGGTCCTGTGTCATATCGGTGCTGCGGAACACATCACCCCGCATATCCTCGGCCTGTGCTGCGATTGACTTGATCAGGCTGTAATAGGCCACAACCGCGTCGATGGTCACACGCGGAAGTACTTCGATCTCATCCACAAGCGAATCATAGACGAAATCATTGTGTTCGCGTGGGATCAGAGGGATGAAATCCAGGTCCGCCTCCATCCGCGCAACCAGTGCATTCGCTTCCTGCTCGGCCTGCCCCCGGTCCCAGAGAACCTGCAGCGTATTGCCGATCTCGGCATAAAGCGCCTTGTGATAGTCCCGGAGCTTCTCGGCCTTGTCGCGGGATTTGCCCAATTCGCCAAAAATGGCAGTCGTCAGCCAGCCGGTGGCGATGACCAAACCGGCAATGATGGCGGCCCAGATGCGTTCATCCAGATCCGTATTGACGGCGAGGACGACAAGCACCCCGCCGAAAATGACCAGCAGCGGCAGCGCGATATTGAGTATGAACTGCACAAAAACCCGGCGCGCGACACGCGCATCCTCGGAAAGCCCGAAGGCGATCACGAGGACCGCGCTGGCACAAAGTGCCAGAAGCAGCCAGTTATGCGACAGAAACTCGGTCATCGCGCGGCTACTCGAACTCCATGATCACATCGTCCACAGCCAGGCTGTCGCCGGGGCCTGCGTTGATCTTGGCGACCGTGCCCTTTTTCTCGGCGCGCAGGATGTTTTCCATCTTCATTGCCTCGATGGTGCAGAGCGCCTGACCTTCCTGCACTTCCTGCCCCACTTCGACATCAACTTTCACGATCAAGCCGGGCATCGGGCAAAGCAGCATTTTCGAGGTATCGGGCGGCAGTTTCTCGGGCATCAGGCGCGCCAGTTCCGCCTGACGCGGGGTGCGCACATGCACCTTGAGGTCGGCGCCCCGGTTGCGGATTCGGAACCCGCCTGAGACCTTGCCCACCTTCAGCACCAGCGGGCTGCCGTCAACATCCAGCGTCGCTAGCTGATCGCCCGGCGTCCAGTTCGAGGCCACGCGGTATTTGCCGCCACCCTCGAAACTCACGGTTGAGCCTTCCGGGTCGGCGTCGATGGTCACGTTATATTCATGGCCCTGCAGGCTGACGGTCCAGTCAGTGCCCACTTTGCGCTCATGGTTGTCCATCCGGCCCGAAACGCGGGTACGGCGGATCTCGGCGACCCGATGCATGGCCGCGCATGAGGCCGCGATGCGGCGCAGGTCGTCCTCGTGCAGGGTCACGCCCTCGAACCCGTCGGGATACTCTTCGGCGATGAAGGCGGTGGTCATGTCGCCGCTGACGAATTTCGGGTGGTCCATCACCGCGCTCAGGAAGGGCAGGTTGTGGCCAATGCCCTCGACCTCGAAACTGTCGAGCGCCACGCGCATCGCTTCGATGGCCTGCTCGCGGGTCGGTGCCCAGGTACACAGCTTGGCGATCATCGGATCGTAGTACATGCTGATCTCGCCACCCTCATAGACGCCGGTATCGTTACGCACGGCAGTCGCACCGTTCGGCGCCTCACCCTGCCATTTGCCGTTGGCCAGCAGCGGCCCGGCGGCGGTTTCCTCAGGCGGGCGATAACGGGTCAGACGGCCGATCGACGGCAGGAAACCGCGATACGGGTCCTCTGCATAAAGCCGGTTCTCGATGGCCCAGCCGTTCAGTTGCACGTCGTCCTGCGTGATAGTCAGCTTCTCACCTGCCGCAACGCGGATCATCTGTTCCACCAGATCGACACCGGTGATCAGCTCGGTTACCGGGTGTTCCACCTGCAGGCGCGTGTTCATTTCGAGGAAGTAGAAGTTCTTGTCGCCATCCACGATGAATTCCACCGTGCCCGCGCTGGCGTACCCCACGGCCTTGGCCAGCGCCACCGCCTGTTCGCCCATTGCTTTACGGGTTTCCGGGTCAAGGAAGGGCGAAGGCGCCTCTTCCACCACTTTCTGGTTCCGGCGCTGGATCGAACATTCGCGTTCGCCCAGATAAATGCCGTTGCCGTGGCTGTCGCAGAGTACCTGAATCTCGATATGGCGCGGTTGGGTTACGAATTTCTCGATGAAGATGCGATCGTCGCCAAAGCTGCTGGCCGCCTCGTTCTTGGAGGACTGAAACCCTTCACGCGCCTCGTCATCGTTCCAGGCGATCCGCATGCCCTTGCCGCCGCCGCCGGCAGAGGCCTTGATCATCACCGGATAGCCGATGTCGTTCGAAATCTTGACCGCCTCGTCGGCATCCTCGATCAGGCCCATATAACCGGGCACTGTGGACACATTCGCGTCCTGCGCGATCTTCTTCGAGGTGATCTTGTCCCCCATCGCCTCGATGGCGCCTTTCGGGGGGCCGACGAAAGCCACATCCTCGACCTCGAGCGCCTCGGCGAATTTCGAGTTTTCAGACAGAAAGCCGTAGCCTGGATGCACCGCCTGTGCGCCGGTCGCCCGGATCGCCTCCATCACCTTGTCGATGACGATATAGGACTGGTTCGCGGGCGGCGGGCCGATATGGACGGCCTCGTCCGCCATTTCGACATGCAGCGCCTGCTTGTCCGCGTCCGAATAGATGGCGACGGTGGCAATACCCATCTTGCGCGCGGTCTTGATGACCCGGCAGGCGATCTCGCCCCGGTTGGCGATCAGGATCTTGTTGAACATGGAACGTCCTTTGTCTTGGGGTGTTTCAGACGCAGAACGCCGCCCCCGGCCAATCGGCCAAGGGCGGCGTTCTGCATGTGTACGGTCGGGCCGGGAGCGGCCCGGAAGTTCAGAATCCGGTTAGCGGCAGTTTCTCTCGAGTTTGCAATAAAGCAGGTTTCCGGCAGCACCCGCCGCCGCGCCGACGACCGGGTTGCTGTCAAGCACGAGCGCGCCGAGGAAACCCGCGCTGCCGCCATAGAGCGCCTGTTCACCTGGGTTGTCGCCGCAGGCGGCAAGGCCTGCACAGAGTAAGAGTGCCGAAGAGATTCGAAGCGTCCGCATGTGTTCCATCCCCTAACAGACGTTGACTGATTGCTCGTCAGATGCCGGGGATTTCGGCTTGTCCGCAAGGCAATTCGCCGCGAGTTGCTGCGCTGCGCGGGACTCTGCCCAAACAGGGCTTCGCCATCGGCAAAGAAAAAAGCGGGCGGGTCAATGTGAAAAACACTGACCGGCCCGCCTAAGGAAGGGGTACGGAATAGTAGGTGCATGTGCGGCGCAGGCATAGAAGTGCCGCACGGCCCGGCCAATCTGCCTGCTTGACGCGGCGTCGCCAACACGACTTTTTCGCAGTCGCAAAATCCGGCTGGTTTCTGCCCATTCGGCGGATAAGCGCGCAAAATCGTGCCGATCGGGTTGTGCAAAGCGGTGCGGGACGAACGCTGTTCACGTGTCACGACTGTGTGACGGCGATCCTGCATGGCGGTGCGCCAAGCGCTTTCGCAATCACATGCGGCGGCGCCGCGAATCGAAAAACTACCACTTACTATCAACCGGTTAGGCGCGGATATCGCAGCGCGGTGAGAGCGATGTGAGTTTGGATCAAGTTTCGATGAGAATCCTCTCACACCATCTCGCCTGAACGTCATTTCACGCCGGTTGGGCCGTGTGGAACGCTGATTGTGCACCACTGCATACAGGGATGGACTCTCATGAAACAGCACAGAACAGCCATGTCTTCGCTTGCCATTCTGGCATCGACGCTCGCGAGCGCGCCACTTTGGGCACAGGACGCCCAGACCCAGGCCGAACTGGACGCGCTGCGCGCCCGGGTCGAGGCGCTTGAGGCTGGCGGCGCGCGGCCCTCGGGCGATCTGACCAATTTCCAGATCGGCCAGACCAACATCGACATCTACGGCTATGTCAAAGCCGACTTCTTCTACGATTTCGACTTCAATCAGGGCGACACGGCATTCGTCAACAATATCGGTGAACCGGCCAATGCCACTGACGGCAATTTCGGGGCGACCCTCCGCCAGTCGCGCCTGGGGTTCAGAACCACGACCCAAACCGACATTGGCGAGCTTCGGGGTCAGTTGGAACTTGATCTCTTTGCCTCTGGCGGCGCCGCGGAACTGCGCTTGCGTCACGCCAATATCGGGATCGGCGAGCACTGGATCATTGGCCAGGACTGGACGAACTTCATGCCGCTCGCCCAATACCCGACAACCGTGGAATTCAATGGCCCCGTTGGGATCGCCTTTGCGCGGGTCCCGCAGATTCGGTACACGAACACCTTCGGCCAGACGACGTTCAGCGCCTCGATCGAGGAAAACACCGCCGACTCGGATGACCCGGTCTTTACTGCCGCCCTGTCCTACGACACCGACCGGTACAGCGCCCGTGTCGCTGGCCTGATCGGCACCGTGAACTCCGGCGAAACGGATGTCGATCAGACCGGCATCACGCTTTCGGGTTCGATCCGTCCGTGGCAGGGCGGTCTGTTTCAGGCAACCTATGTCACCGGCGAAGCGCTCGGCCCGCTTCTGATCGGCCTCGGGGATGCCGCTGTTGGTGGTGTTGCCAATGACGTCGACGGCTATACGCTCGAGTTCCGGCAGGATATCGGTGACAAGTGGAACGTGGGCATCGCCTATGGCCGCGAGGAGTATGACCTGCCCACCTCGACCGGCACCCTGTCGTTCACCGAGTTGGAGACGATCCACGTCAACGCCTTCTACAACGTGACCGACAACCTGACGCTCAGCGCCGAATACATCCGGGGCGAGCGCAATGACGCCACCACCGGAGCCACCTTTGACGGCGACCGCATTCAGGCCGCCATCCAGCTCAATTTCTGAGGACGCAACCCAGCGCTGCGGCCCTTGCCGCAGCGCTTCCCTTTGGGACATAGCGATATGCTGCGTGCCCGGGATCACGATTAGCGGCCCCCGTCGAACACGTCAGGAAAGGATAGCCGCGCCGCGTCCACGTCGATAACGAGCAGAGCCTCGTAACTCGCGGGATCGAACGTGTCATCGGCGGGGATCACCTCACGCCCGAACAGCCAGCTCAGCCGTCCGGCATCCAGATTGCCGCGCTCAAAGGGCTGATCGCCAAACTGCATCCACAGCGCTTCGAGAAAAGCGGCATCGGCGCGCTTGTCCGCTGGCTTGCGGTCGCGGAACCGCTCGCGCTTGGTCAGCGGTGTGACGCCCTTCGGATTGGCGCGACGGATGGTAAACTGAAAATCGGTGCCGGGAAGACGGCCGGGAAAACCGCGGTGCTTCAGCATGGCAGACCCTCCCGTGCCGGGGCTGCCAGGGTTCGCGGGACCGACCGCAGGGCCGGTCCCGCGGAGGAATTACTTGTACTTGCCGGTGAAGGTCGGCTCGGTCGAAACCGGCTCAACCACGACGACTTCTTCTTCCTGCTGACCGCATGCGGCAACAGCACCGACGAAAGCCACCATGGCGACGAACTTGATGCACTTCGACATCTATTTCTCCTGACTCTGTTATCAATTCCAACAGGGGCGCAAACCCCTGCCTGCCCCTCGTCCGAGGTCACGGCCGAATAAGCACGACCGGGGGCGACCATAGCCGATGCTTTATCGGAAATACATCCAAAGGTGTTCAGTTTCATGGCTTGTGACTCCAAAGCCTCAGAAGTTCGCAGAATGGGCGGGAAAACCGCAATATATTGTGGCATTCTCAGAACTCCTCCCAGATACAGCGGGTATTCTCCAGCCGATAGGCCTCAAAGAACTGGGTGGCCTCGGGGTCCGATCGGCCAAATTCCACCGATCGGTCCGAAAGGGAAACGATGACCCGCGCAGGGTCGAGCGCATGTTTGGCGACATAAGGGATCACCAGGCTCTGGCACAGATGGTTCATGTCGATCGCAGCCACGTCATAGCCGATTCGACCCACCGTCGAGCCGATCCGCGGAGCGATGAAGCGGAAACGAACCCACAACTCTCCCGGATTGTTGTCGAGCAGAACATTCTCCAACTGCACCGGCTGTCCGGACGGAACCGGCAGCGAGACCTCGGCGGCGGCGGTGGATGCAAAAGCCGAAAACACCAGAGCGTATCCGCAGCCCCGACCCCACCATTGGCGGGCTCCTCCCGCCGGGGCTGCTTGCGCCACGCATGCGGCGTGCGCTGTTTCATTTCGGCTCGCGCGGATCATGGGGCAGGTTCGTCCCTTGTGTCAAACTGAGCGGGCGCTGTGATTTCGATCAGTTCCATATCGTCCGAATGCCGGACCTCGCGGTGCCTGATGCCCGGAGGCTGAAGGACGCAGGAACCCGCCCGCAGGGTATGTTCACCCTGCCCTTCATATTCAAAGACGACCCAACCCTTGGTGACATAGACCATCTGGAACTCCAGATCATGGCTGTGCCATGCGCCCGGGCTTTCCATCCCCGGAACCGCGCGGATGACATGAGCGCCGAACTTGCCTTGGGTGGCACCTTTGATGCCCAGATCCCGGTACTCGAAGAACGCACGCAGGCCCTGGCCGACGAAGGGAGAGTCGTCGGCGTGGGAGATGGAGAAGGCTTGGTTTTTCCAGAGTTGAGTCATCTGTCGTCCTTCGCAGGATGGGGTTTCACCCCATCCCACAGCCTCACAGCGGAATATTGTCGTGCTTCTTCCACGGGTTCTTCAACGACTTGCCCCGCAGCGAGGCGAACGCGCGCGAGACCCGGCGTCGTGTCGAGTGCGGCATGATCACCTCATCGATGAAGCCGCGTTCGGCCGCCACGAAGGGGTTAGCGAAGCGGTCTTCGTAGTCCTTGGTGTGGGCCGCGATCTTGTCCGCATCGCCCAGATCGGCGCGGTGAATGATCTCGGTCGCCCCCTTGGCGCCCATCACCGCAATCTCGGCGGTGGGCCAGGCATAGTTGAAATCACCGCGCAGATGTTTGGATGCCATCACATCATAGGCACCGCCATAGGCCTTGCGGGTGATCACCGTCACCTTCGGCACCGTGGCCTCGCCATAGGCAAAGAGCAGCTTGGCCCCGTGTTTGATGACGCCGCCATATTCTTGAGAGGTCCCCGGCAGGAAGCCCGGCACATCAACCAGCGTCAGGATCGGGATTTCGAAACAGTCACAGAAGCGCACGAAACGCGCGGCCTTGCGCGACGAGTCAATGTCCAGACACCCGGCCAGCACCATCGGCTGATTGGCGACGACACCCACGGTCTGTCCCTCAAGCCGTATGAACCCGGTGACGATGTTCTTGGCGAAGTCCTCCTGAATTTCATAGAAATCGCCCTCATCCGCCACTTTGACGATGAGTTCCTTCATGTCATAGGGCGTGTTCGGGTTTTCCGGCACCAGCGTGTCCAGCGAGGCCTCGACCCGCCCCGGTTCGTCAAAGAACGGGCGCACGGGCGGCTTTTCGCGGTTGTTGAGCGGCAGAAAGTCCACCAGACGCCGCACCTCGGCCAGCGCCTCGACATCGTTCTCGAAAGCGCCATCGGCGACCGAGGATTTTCTGGTGTGGGTCGAAGCACCGCCCAGTTCCTCGGCGGTTACCACCTCATTGGTCACGGTCTTCACCACGTCGGGGCCGGTGACGAACATGTAGGAGGTATCTTTGACCATGAAGATAAAGTCGGTCATCGCCGGAGAGTAGACTGCGCCACCTGCGCAGGGGCCCATGATCACGCTGATCTGCGGCACTACGCCCGAAGCCATGATGTTGCGCTGGAACACTTCGGCATAGCCTGCCAGCGAGGCGACGCCTTCCTGGATTCGCGCCCCACCCGAGTCGTTGATGCCAATCACCGGCGCGCCGTTCTGCACCGCCATATCCATGATCTTGCAGATCTTTTGCGCGTGGGTTTCCGACAGCGAGCCGCCGAACACGGTGAAATCCTGCGAGAACACATAGACCATGCGGCCATTGATCGTGCCCCAACCGGTGACCACGCCATCGCCCGCAGGCTTTTGATTTTCCATCCCGAAATCGGTACAGCGGTGCGACACGAACATGTCGAACTCTTCAAAACTGTCCTCGTCCAGCAGCAGTTCGATCCGCTCGCGCGCCGTCAGCTTGCCCCGGGTGTGCTGCGCGTCGATCCGTCTCTGCCCGCCCCCCAGCCGCGCGGCCTCGCGGCGGTCTTCAAGCTCGGAAAGGATGTCTTTCATGGCGATTATCCTCTTTGAAATCTGGCCGGACCATATAGTCTGCGGGGCGCGCACTAAAGACTTATTCGGCAAATTTGCAAATCATTGGCAACATTACATCCGCTAAATGCAAATTTGTTAATTAACACCTTAACTCACGACCTGGCATGGACAGCCCATACCGGGCCGCCTAGATGCAAACCATGCAGTTCAGTTCCGCCCAACGGCACCGCAGTCCGCCTACCGTCGCCACCCTGATTTTGCTGTCGGGTCTGTCGGCCTTGGGCATGAACATATTCCTGCCCAGCCTGCCCAACATGGCCACGTATTTTCAGACCGACTACCGGGTGATGCAGTTGACCGTGGCGCTGTATCTGGCGGTCAATGCGATGATGCAGATCGTGATCGGGCCGCTGGCGGACAAGGCCGGGCGCAGGCCCGTTATCCTGTGGGGGCTGGTGCTGTTCCTGCTGGCGACATTGGGCTGTATCTACGCACCCACCGCCGAGATCTTCCTGTTCTTCCGCATGTGTCAGGCCGTGATCGCCGTCGGCATCGTGCTGAGCCGGGCCGCTGTGCGCGACATGTATGAACAGGATCAGGCCGCCTCGATGCTGGGCTACGTCACCATGGGCATGGCGGTGGTGCCGATGATCGGCCCCGCAATCGGCGGGCTGCTGGATCAAAGCTTTGGCTGGCAAGCCAATTTCTGGCTGCTGTTTGCGCTGGGGGCGATGGCCTTCTTTCTGGTCTATGCCGATTTCGGTGAGACCGCGCACAAAAGCGGCAAGAGCCTGATCGCCCAGTTCCGGGAATACCCCGAACTTCTGACGTCGCCCCGGTTCTGGGGCTATTCGCTGGCCTGCGGCTTCTGTTCGGGCGCCTTCTTTGCCTATCTGGGTGGTGCGCCTTTTGTCGGAACTCAGGTGTTCGGCATGGCCCCGGCCGAGGTCGGGTTCTACTTCGGCGCCCCGGCCATCGGCTATTTCTTCGGCAACTTCATCAGCGGCCGCTTCTCGGTTCGCATCGGTGTGAACCGGATGGTGCTTTGGGGCTGCTGGCTGAACGCCATCGGCGTGGCCCTGTCGCTGCTGGTGATGCTGGCAGGTCTGGGATCGGCGTTGACCTTCTTCGGGTTCATGACCTTCGTCGGCCTCGGCAACGGCATGGCCATCCCCAATGCCACCGCGGGTTCACTCTCGGTGCGTCCACATCTGGCCGGAACCGCCTCGGGTCTGAACGGAGCGATCATGCTGGGCGGTGGCGCCGCGCTGAGCGCATTGGCCGGTGCCCTGTTGACCCCCGACACCGGCGCGCTGCCGCTTCTGTGGCTGATGCTGGTCACCTCGATCCTCGGCGTTCTGGCAATTCAGGTGGTGATCTGGCGCGAACGGCAATTGGGTCTGTAGCACTCGGCTCAGAGGCGAAACATCCGGTCGATCCAATCGACTGTCACCCGTATCCGTTCGAGTTCCCGCAACTCACGCCGCACCAGGACCCAGATCTCCCGGCTGGGCAGCCGGGTAAACGGAAACGGCACCTCCCTCAATCGCTCATCCGCCGAGCCGATGATCCGGGGTAAAAGCGTCTTTCCATATCCCGCCAGAAGCGCCTGATACAACGTCTCCGCATCGTTGAAACTGGCGGCAAATGCACGCTCGCCGGTCGTCTCGGACGCCGACGCGAGTGCCGCCGCGTGGGTCAGATACTGCATGCGCCGGTCATAGTTGAGCCATGGAGCATCCTCCGGTGCGTTCGGCCCGACATAGGCCCCGTAATCCAGGTCTCCCACCTTGCGCGCCAATATACCCTGTCCGCCTTCGCTGGGACGGGCCAAACGCAGCGCAATATCCGCCTCTCCCTGCAGCAGGCTCAGGTCCCGCGCCTCCGAGATCAATTCAACACGCAATCCCGCTGAACGAGACAACAGATCCGGCAGGTTGGGCAACAGAATGTGGTTCACCACCAAAGGCACCGAGGTCACACGCACCGTTCCCAGACACATTACGGGGTCGGCGTTGGCCTGCGCCCGTATCGCCTGCACCTCGGCCTGCATGACCTCGGCGTGCCGCATGAGCGAGCGGCCGAACTCCGTCAGGATCAGACCGGTCGCGCTTTTTTCGACCACCGGCTGGGACAGGCTCTGCTCCAGCGCGCGCAGACGTCGCGATACGGTGGTCTTGTCCACGCCAACCAACCGCGCCGCTCCTTTGAGGCCGCCGGTCTGCGCCACGGCCAGAAGATATCGCAGATCGTTCCAGTTCATGACTGCGATTTTGCAGCTAGGCGAGGCAATTTTCTACCCTATGCAGCAGAAGCGCATCCAGAAACGATGAGAGTGCAGCAATCCGAAAGGACAGATCATGCTCTTTTGCGTTCTCTTCCAGGACAACCCGGGCAAGGACTATCTGCGTCAGGACCACATGGCCGACCATCTTGCCTATCTCGACACGCTAGGTTCCACAATCGTGGGTGCGGGGCCGCTGTTCGAAGGTACTTCGGGTCATGGCGGTATGTGGTTGGTTCAGGCCGACAGTGCCCCCGAGGCGCAAAAACTTGTCGAACGCGATCCCTTCTGGCCAACAGGCCTGCGCAAATCTGTGAGCATCCTGGAATGGCGGCAGGTATTCCGGGATGGCCAGCGCACGTGACCGCTTGCACCGCGCAGTTTGCAAAGTTAGCTTTTGCGGTAGGTAAAACTGCAAAGAACTCCCATGGCCACCCAGAAACTCTACGCCGGCGCCAAGCTGCGCGAAATCCGCAACCGTCTGACGCTGACGCAAAAGGATTTCGCCGCCAAGCTGGGCGTGTCCCTGCCCTATCTGAACCAGATGGAGAACAACAACCGCCCGGTCTCGACCACCGTGGTGCTGGCGCTGGCGCAAGAGTTTGGGCTGGACGTCACCGAGCTTAGCACCGGCGACAGCGAGCGGCTGGTCTCGGACATGCGCGAGGCGCTGGCCGATCCGATCTTTGCCGATGCCATGCCACCGCTCGCCGATCTGCGTCTGACCGCCTCGAACGCGCCTGCGCTGGCGCGAGCCTTCATCGAACTGCACCGCAACTACCGCCAGACCCATGAACGGCTGGCCTCTCTGGACGAGGCGCTGGGGCGCGAAGATGCGCGTATTCAGGCCAGCCCGTGGGAAGAGGTCCGTGACTTCTTCCACTATTGCGACAACTATATCGACGCGGTGGACCACGCCGCCGAACGGTTCGCGGCGCAGGCGCAAGGCGATATCCGCACCGCCGCCATGGACCGACTGGCCGCACGTGGCATCACGGTGGAACTGGCCGATATCGAGTCCCTGCGCCGCTACGACGCCGCCAGCAAGACCCTGCACCTGTCGTCACGCTCGGCGCCGCAGACACAGGTCTTTCAACTGCTCTTGCAGGTAGCGCTGCTCAGCCAGGATCAGTTACTGGAGGCAACACTAGACTTCGCCCGGTTCCAAAGCGACGAGGCGCGCTCCATCGCCAAAATAGGGCTGGCCAATTATTTCGCCGGGGCGGCGCTGATGCCTTATGGCACCTTCTTGACCGCCGCGCAGGACTGCCGCCACGACCTTGAACTGCTCAGCGCCCGCTTCGGCGCCTCGATCGAGCAGGTGGCCCACCGGCTCTCGACCCTGCAACGGCCCGGCGCCAAGGGCATCCCGTTCTTCTTCGTCCGCGTCGATCAGGCAGGCACGATCACAAAGCGCCACTCGGCCACCCGGCTGCAATTTGCGCGCTTCGGCGGCGCCTGCCCGCTGTGGAACGTGCACCGCGCCTTTGAGACCCCGGGGCATTTCCTGCGGCAGCTGGCCGAAACGCCTGATGGGGTTCGCTACATCTCGCTGGCGCGTGACGTGTCGAAACCCGGCGGCTCCTTCGGTGCCCCGGTGCGTCGCTACGCCATCGCGCTGGGGTGCGAGGTGCGCCACGCCGACGCATTGGTCTATGCCGACAACATGGACGTCAACAATGCCAGCGCCTACGAGCCCATAGGCATCTCGTGCCGCATCTGCGAGCGCAAGACCTGCCACCAGCGCTCGGTCCCGCCGCTGGAACGCCGCCTGACCATCAACGCCGATGAACGCGGGACACTTCCCTATGAGGTCAACTGATCTTCTTCTGTTTATAAATATCCCGGGGGAGTCGTGGCCCTGCCACGACGGGGCAGCGCCCCCATCCCCGGACAAAATCAGACTCACGCCTTCGACAGAATCCCCCAGATCTCGTCCTTCAGCGCTGCACGCTTCTTGCGCAGATCAACCTCGGCCAGATCCTCCATCGGCTCCACATTGGTTTCGGCCCGGTGCACGGCGCGGTTTATCTCGTGATACTCGTCCGCCAGCCGCGAGAAATGCGCGTCGGTCTGCTTGAGCTGGCTCATCACCTCGATCTTGTCGGGAAACTCTTCGGCCAGTTCGTGCGGGGTATGGGACATGCCTGTTCGCTCCTTGTCTGTTGTTACGAACACAGACTAAGAGCACGCTCTGTGCCCTACTTTGACGCCGATCAAGTCCGGCTTGAACGGTGTACATGAATCACGACCGGGCGCTCCTCCATCCGGCTTTTCTTGCCGCCGCAGCGCTGCAGAACCAGCGCTCTCCCTTGCTTTCGTTGATCCGGGTTCGCGCATAGAATTTCTGCCCGGGCAGGTGATAGATTTTCTCACCTTTTGCCGAGATGTTGCCCTTGATCTTGCAGCCGGAACTCGGCTGCGCCGCCTTGCTTATCGACCTGAACAGCCACGGCGCCTGCACTTTCCCCGCGTGCAATCCCGCCCGACTGGCGACGGCCATGTGTTCCTGCGGCACATATACCGTTGCGTATTTTCTGTAGGCAAAGGCCAGACCACGCGCGACCAGTATCTGACCGGCATCCGCACCATCCACGAGGCAACGGGCAACCGCCCGCCCATACCGATCGCGGTCCAACACCCGGCAGCGCGCCTTCTCGCCCTGATACAGCTCGCGCACCTGATCCGTGACCCAAACACCGCAGGACCAATTCGCGCCATCGTCGCTTTGGCAGGTTTGATCGAGTTCCGGTGCGTCGATCCCGTGCAGGCGCACCCTGATGCCCCCGACATCCCATGTATCCGCATCAACGACACGAACGGGCCCGGACAGGACCTCTGCCGCCTCAACCTGCATCGGCACTAGAACAAAGACAAATGCAGAACAAATCCTTAACATGCCCCGGATATGCGCCGGGAAAACGGCGCATTCAACAGGCGGCGTTAAGAAAGGTTAACGCTGTGCCGTTTTCCACTCAGGATGAATCCACGGCCGATCATTCGCGCGCGGCAGAGGATCCCGGCCCAGCAAGTGATCCGAGACCTTCTCGCCCACCATGATCGACGGCGCATTAAGGTTACCGTTGGTGATCTGCGGAAAGATGGAGCTGTCGGCAACACGCAACCCATCCACGCCGATGACCCGGCTTTCGGAATCGACCACCGCATCGGGATCATCCGCACGGCCCATCCGGCAGGTGCCGCAGGGGTGATATGCGCTCTCGGCGTGTTCGGCGATAAACGTATTCAGTTCGTCGTCGGACTGCACCTCTGCGCCGGGTTGTATCTCGTGACCGGCAAAGGGTTTGAACGCTTCCTGCCCAAAGATCTCACGCGTCAGGCGAATGCAGGTCCGGAATTCTTCCCAGTCCTGCTCGTGGCTCATGTAGTTGAAGCGGATCACCGGCGCGTCGGTTGGTGCAGCAGACCGCAGCGTGACCGCACCCCGCGAGGGCGACCGCATTGGTCCCACATGCGCCTGGAACCCATGGCCTTCGGCAGCGGCCTGTCCGTCGTAGCGGACCGCGATGGGCAGGAAATGATACTGGATGTCCGGGTACTCGATACCAGGCCGCGAGCGAATGAACGCCGCGCTTTCGAACTGGTTCGACGCGCCCAGACCGGTCTTGGTGAACAGCCACTGCGCACCAATGATGCCCTTGCCGATCAGGTTCCAGTATTTGTAAAGAGTGATGGGCTGGATCGCCTTTTGCTGAATGTAAAGCTCCAGGTGGTCCTGAAGGTTTGCACCGACGCCAGGGCGGTCCGCCACCACGTCGATGCCATGTTCGGCCAGATGCGCGGCAGAACCGATCCCCGACAGCATCAACAACTTGGGCGAATTGATCGACGAAGCGGCCACAATCACCTCACGCCGGGCCCGGATCACCTGTCTTTGCCCGCCCCGGATCACTTCAACGCCGACCGCACGGCCCTCCTCGATTACAATGCGCGAGGCCAGTCCACGCACCAGATCGCAGTTTTCGCGCCTGAGCGCGGGCTTGAGGTAAGCGTTCGCCGCAGACCAGCGCCGCCCCTTCCAGACGGTCTGCTCCATCGGGCCAAAGCCCTCCTGCTTTTCGCCGTTGTAATCGCCGGTGACCTCATAGCCCGCCTGACGCCCGGCCTCGACAAACGCCTTGAACAGCGGGTTCGAGCGCGGCCCACGCGTAACATGCAGCGGCCCTGAATTGCCCCGCCAGGTGGGATCGCCGCCATGACCGCCGTCATGCCAGGTTTCCATCCGCTTGAAATAAGGCAACACATCCGAAAAGGCCCAACCATCTGCGCCCATCTCGGCCCAGGTGTCGAAATCACGCGCATGGCCACGCACGTAGACCATGCCGTTGATCGAGGATGACCCGCCGATCACCTTTCCACGCGGACAGGCCAGGCGCCGGTTGTTCAGATGCGGCTCCGGCTCGGACTGGTATCCCCAGTCGTAGCGCGACATGTTCATCGGATAGCTGAGTGCCGCGGGCATCTGAATGAACGGCCCCGCATCTGTGCCGCCATGTTCGATGACCAGAACGGATGCCCCGGCCTCGCTCAACCGATACGCCATTGCGCACCCGG
The DNA here is from genome assembly GCF_040830605.1 of Ruegeria sp. GTDB lineage: Bacteria > Pseudomonadota > Alphaproteobacteria > Rhodobacterales > Rhodobacteraceae > Ruegeria. The sequence continues at coordinate 555,299 of NZ_JBFOMD010000001.1, read as the reverse complement.
CCGAGCCTGCACCAACAATGACAAAATCCGCTTCCATGTCCGCCTCTTGATTTCAGTCGAGCCGCGCGCGGACCTCCGCACGCGGCATGTTTCGAGTTCAGTGCACTTGCTCGACCTTGTGGAAGTCGAGGTTGCGATCTTCGGGTGAGGACGCGATGCTCAGAACCTCGGTCCGTTTGAGCAGCGCGATGTAGAGCACGCAGGCCAGATACAGGCCGATCACGATGGCACCGATCCACTGGATCTGCAGCCACTGGCTCTGAAACAACAATGTCAGGCCAAAGAGCACCGCGACGTTCAGCGCCACATAAGGGGCCTTGCCCAGCCGGTCGACCGTCAGCGACAGGTTGTCGGTGTAAAGACGGATCAGCGAGTCCAGCGAGTTGATCACAAAGGTCACGCCCACGATGATCATCGCCAGGTTCACCAGACCCTCGGTCGGGATGGCCGCGGTGTGATAGTGGTACAGAACCGAGAACCAGATTCCCAAGGGTATCGACGGGAACACGAGCAGCGCCAGCAGCAGTTGCCAAGTCTTCAGCCCGCCGACAAAGCGCGACGTGAACTGGCCGATCATGATCGACCAGGCAAACCACCAGAACAGGTAGAAGGCGTGATAATCCGTCAGAGGCAGGGCGAATTTGTGCAGGTTCGCAAAGTAATCCCCCAACAGCGCAACGTTCGAGCCCAGCCCGCCGACACCCATGCCGGAATAGACCCACATGCCCAGGATCAATGCAAAAAACAGCAAAGACGATCCGACGGACAGCACCCGGACATATTTCAGGTCGGTCGAGCTGTAGGCCGCTGCCAGAATGGTAACAAAGACGATCAGGTAGAAGGTGGTCACCACCGTCTCGCCATCGCCGATTTCGGGGATGTAGCCGGGCAGGTAGATCAGGAACAGGCTGGCGGTGAACGCGCAGGTGCCGATGATGACGATGTTGTTGACGATCTTGACCAGCGGGATCTCGAAAAAGCCGACGCGCGGCTCGATTACGCAGAAATAGAACGTGGTCAGGAAATAGAAACCCCAGATCAGAAAGCCCCAGAACCCGAACTCGATCGCTAGCGGGTTGGCAAAGCTGTACGCGGCGTCCTCGGCATAACCGCCGAACTCAGCCAGCGGGAACATGATCAGGCCAACATCCAAGCCCGACGTGAACAGGATGGCGATGAAGGTGAACAAATGGACGGGCGTGACACCGACGCAATCCACGTTGCGCCACTTTATCGTGAAGAAGATTACCAGCGCAAAGGCCAGCAATATCCCGAATGTCAGGATCACGTTCAACAATTTCATCCCTCCCAAGGTCTTGTATTTGCCCCACGGACTGTTCCGCACGTGGGATGGGAACGGTAATTAGCAGGATTTTCTGATTGTCGGAACCATTTTTTAAATGACTGTTCAAGATTTGATTTTTTCTATCGCTTTCATTCACCTACGCGCTTTGCCAATATGGGCGCATGACACGCAGACGCATTCGCGACATACGGAACGACGAACTCATCGAAGCCGCGATCGAGGCGATTCATCAGAAGGGATTCGTGACTGTCACAATGGCCGAGATTGCGCGGACCGCAGGAGCTTCTGCCGCGTCGATCAACTACTATTTCGGCTCAAAAGATCAGCTGATGGAAAAAACCATGCGCCGGCTGATGTCGCTGCTGCGCTCGCGTCTGCTGGCCCATCTGAGCGGGTCAGAGACGCCACGCGACCGTCTGCTTGCCATCATCGACGCAAACTTCGACGATCAGCTGCTGACCGCCCAGCAATGTTCGGTCTGGGTTCAGTTTTGGGCCAACGCGCCTTACGCCCCTCGTCTGGCGCGCCTGCATCGTATCAACCAGCACCGGGTGGCCAGTCACCTGCGTCACGAGCTTCGGCAATTAGTCGAGCCCGCTCGCCAATCCGCCCTGCGCGCCTCGATCCAGGCCTATATGGACGGCGTATGGATCGAACTGGCACAAAGGGCCGGTCCGGTGGATGCCACACACGCGCGCCAGGCAGCGCGTGAGGTGGTTTTAACCTTGTTGGACGGACACGGTCACTCGCCGCGCGGATAGCGCTGGTTTTCCTCAACGGTGTTCAGGTCCATGTGGTTGCGCATGTAACGCTCGGACGCCTTTTGCAGCGGCTGATAATCCCAAGGGTAATAGCCGCCCTGGCGCAATGCCTCGTAGACCACCCAGCGGCGGGCCTGGCTGGCGCGCACTTCCGCGTCGAACTTCTCAAGATCCCAGCGGGCCTCGGACTTTGCCCTGAGTGTTTGCAGCGTGCCCTGATGCTCGGGCTTTTCCGCCAGATTCTCCAACTCGTGCGGATCGGCCTCAAGGTCAAAGAGCTGATCGGGATCCAATGCGCAGCGGTTGTATTTCCACTTGCCATAGCGCAACGAGACCAGCGGCGCGTAAGATGCTTCGGCGGCGTATTCCATCGCCACCGGGCTGGTGCGCTCTTCGCCCCTGGCCAGCGGCGACAGATCCTCGCCATCAGTCCATGGCGCAAGCTCATCCATCGGCACACCCGCCAGCACCCCCAGCGTCGGGGTCACATCCAGCGTCGAGACCGGCGTGTCGATCCGGCCCGCAGGCAGGTCCAAGGCCGAGATCATCAGCGGCACCCGCGCCGAGCCTTCGTAGAAGTTCATCTTGAACCACAGGCCCCGCTCACCCAGCATGTCGCCATGGTCCGAGACAAAGAGGATGATCGCCTCTTGCCGCGTGGTTTCCAGCACCTCCATGATCTCACCGACCTTGTCGTCGAGATAGGAGATATTGGCGAAATAGGCGCGACGGGATTTGCGGATGTCCTCTTCGGTGATGTCGAAACTGCGCCAGTCATTGGCGTCGAAGATGCGCTTGGCGTGCGGGTCCTGATTATCGTAACCAAGGTCCGCCACTTCGGGCAGCAGATGCTCGCAATCCTCGTAGAGATCCCAATACTTTCGGCGCGCCACATAAGGATCATGCGGGTGGGTGAAACTGACGGTCACACACCACGGGCGACCGTCATGACCGCGGGCCAGATCATAGAGCTTGGCCTTGGCGTTGTAGGCAACCTCGTCGTCATACTCCATCTGATTGGAGATTTCCGCCACACCCGCACCGGTGACCGATCCCATGTTGTGATACCACCAGTCGATCCGCTCGCCCGGTTTGCGGTAGTCAGGGGTCCAGCCGAAATCAGCAGGATAGATATCGGTGGTCAGCCGGTCCTCGAACCCGTGCAACTGGTCGGGGCCCACGAAATGCATCTTGCCGGAAAGGCAGGTGTAGTAGCCCGCCCGGCGCAGGTGATGCGCATAAGTGGGGATGTCGCTGCGAAACTCGGCGGCGTTGTCATAAACCCCGGTGCGCGACGGCAGTTGCCCGGACATGAAGCTTGCCCGCCCCGGCGCGCAGAGCGGCGAGGCCGTATAGGCATTGGCAAAGCGCGTCGAGCGCGCCGCCAGTTTCTTCAGGTTCGGCGCGTGAAGCCATTCGGCGGGACCGTCGGGAAAGAGGGTTCCGTTAAGCTGATCCACCATCAGGATCAGAATGTTCGGCTTTGTCATTTTTCAGCCTCGATAAGGGTGTTGAGAACGCGCAGCGCATGATTGAGCGCTATTTCCGGCACTTCCGGCGCGCCGAGTGCCGCCTGAATGTAAAGCCCGTCGATCAGAGCCCGCATATTCTCGGCCAGTTCGACCGGGTCCGAGACGATGGGGCGCAACGCATAGATCAGGTTCGAGCGCAACCGGGACTGATAGATTTGCCACAGCCGCAGCGCATCATCGTTTGTTTGCGCCAGAACATAAAAGGTCATCCAAGCCGTGGTGACGTCCGGTGTGAAACAGGACTGCGCAAAGCAGGCCCGAACGATGGCATGCGCCCGGCTTTCGGTCGTGCATGTCTTGAGTTCGGCGCGCACTTCATCGCCGAATTCTGTCAGGATGTGACGCATCGCCGCCAAAAAGATCTGCTCCTTGCCGCCGAAATAATGATGCGCCAGCGCGCTCGACATACCTGCCCGCTTGGCGATTTGACTGACGGTCACATCAAGCGTTTTTTTCACGCCAAGCTCTGCGATCGTTGCCTTGACGATCGCATCCCGCCGGATCGGCTCCATTCCGAGTTTCGGCATGTCGGGTTCCTCGAACAGACTGTTAGCGAAAACGCTAAGCCGTTTTTATTGACCCGTCAATCAATTACCTAATAGCTATGGGAACGCCCCAATGTGATTACATTCAGAGCTTGGGCGCGATGCTCGGAGGGGTCAGCGCACGGCGTTTCAGCACCGCCTCGCGCCAAGTGATGAAGCTGACGGCGCCCAAGATGATGGTACCGCCAGTGACCACCCAGATGTCCACGCCTTCGTTGAACACCAGCGCGCCCAGCAGCGTCGCCCAGATGAGTTGCAGGAAGGTCACCGGCTGGGTCACCGCAACTGGCGCGGCCTGTAGGGCCAGCGTCATGAAATAGTGCCCGCCAGTGGCAAAACAGGCGACTAGGAACAACACCCCCAGATCGTGCAGACTGGGCGGGGTCCAGACCATTATCGCAAAGGGCGTCAGCGCCAGTGTCACCCAGCCTGACAGATGCGCGACCACGACGGCGGGGCTGACATCCTCGACCATCGCCTTGGCCAGCAGGTACGAGCCGCCCAGCGTCAGCGATGTCCCCAACATCGCCAGATGGCCCGGCGAGACCTCGCGAAATCCGGGACGCAGGATGATGGCGGCTCCGATCAGCGCCACCAGTACGGCGGCGATGCGGCGCGCAGCCAGTTTCTCGCCTAGAAACAGAGCTGCACCAAGAGTGACATAGACGGGGGTCAGATAGTTCATTGCCGTGACCTCGGCCAGCGGGATCTGGGTCATGGCAAAGAACCACAGCATCACGCCCACTGCGTGGATACCGCCGCGAATGCCGAACAGGGTCCAGTGGCGCCGGGTCAGCCGCGCGTTCATGATCGCCCGCAACGCGGGGATCAGGAACACCAGCCCAAGAAGATAGCGCAAAAACGCTGCCTGAATGGGATGCATCGACGACCCCATGGACTTGACAAGCGCCGTCATCATCACGAAAGTCGCCCCCGCCGTCAGCATCCAGAACATGCCGGCAAGAGGGCGGGATTGGGCGGCGAGTGTCGTCATGAGACCGGTTGAACACGCAATTCACCGGCAGGGCAACCCTTCACATCGCAACAAGTTTCAAGGCAATGGCCCACATGGTCAGGCCAATCAGAGTATCCAGCACCTGCCACGCCCGTGGCCGGGCAAAAAGCGGCGCGATAAGACCCGCGCCGTACCCAAGCGAGAAGAAGAAGACGAAGCTCGAAAACATGGCGCCCACAGCAAAGCTCAGCCTGTCGTCATACTGGGCCGAGATCGACCCGATCAGCACCACCGTGTCCAGATAGACATGCGGGTTGAGCCAGGTGAAGGCCAGCACCGTCACCAGCGCGGCACGCAGGCTGGTGCCCTGCCCGTTGCCCGCCTGCATCGCGGCCCCGCCAGTCCAGGCCGAGCGCAGGCTGCGCGCGCCATACCACAGCAGGAACGCGGCACCGCCATAACGCATCACCGGTTCGAACCACGGCACTGCCACGGCCAGCGCGCCAAAACCAGCCACGCCCGCCGCGATCAGCACCGCATCCGAGACGGCACAGGTCAGGCATAGGGCAAAGACATGCTCGCGCCGAAGGCCCTGCCGCAGAACGAAGGCGTTCTGCGCGCCGATGGCCAGGATCAGACTGAAGCCCAGTGCAAAGCCGGGCACGAAGGACGGGGACATGGGACCTCCTGATTGGTGTCCGGTTTGACTAAGACAGCGGATCGGCTTTATCCAGTTAAAGATGTTAATCCATATTAAGGATTGCTAATGCAGTTCGATCCTAACCACCTGTCCGCGCTTGCCACCATTTTGCGTCTGGGCAGTTTCGAAGCGGCCGCTGCCGAGCTTTCGGTGACCTCGTCGGCGATCTCGCAACGGATCAAGGCGCTAGAGGACCGGGTGGGCACCGCGCTCATCCATCGCGGCCCGCCCTGCACCGGAACACCCGCCGGGCTGCGGATCGCGAAACATGCCGAGGATGTGGGCCTGCTTGAGGCGCAGCTCAGCCGTGAGTTGGCTCTGGACCGGGGGACGGAACAGGTGCATCTGAGGATCGCGGTCAATGCAGACAGCCTGGCCACATGGTTCATCGCCGCTCTGGCGCAGGTTGAGGGGATCTTGTTCGATCTGGTGGTGGACGATCAGGATCACTCCGCCGAGTGGCTGCAACGGGGCGAAGTCAGCGCCGCGATCTGTGTCAGCGGCAAACCGGTGACAGGTTGCGATTCCATGCCGCTGGGCACCCTGCGCTACATCGCAACGGCTAGCCCCGGCTTCATGCAGCGAAGGTTTCCGGATGGCATAACCCCACAGGCCGCGGCGCAGGCGCCCTGCCTGACCTTCAACACCAAGGACGAGCTGCAAAAGGCCTGGCTGGCGGCCAACGTCGCACCCCGGGTCGCGCCACCCAGCCATTTTCTGCCCTCGACCCAGGCCTTTGTCGACGCCGCCCGCTCCGGGCTGGGCTGGGGAATGAACCCCGAGGCGCTGGTGCGCCGCCCGATCCGCCGGGGGCATCTGCAACCGTTGATCCCGGACACCCCGCTGGACGTGCCGCTGACCTGGCAGGTCAGTCGCATCATGGCCCCGGCGCTGGCGCCGCTGACCCGGGCGGTGAAAGAGGCAGCCGCCAAGGGCTTGATCCCCGGCTGATCCCGCCGGATAAGAGGGCAACCCCTTGGAGGAAAAGCCATGTTCGCCCGCGACGCCCTCAGCTATGACCCGATCCCCCTGCCCGACCGCGCCGATCTGACCGATGCTGAGATGCTGGCCGCGGCGCAGGCGTTTCACGCCGTCATGCTCCGGCGCCACACCGTGCGCGACTATTCCGACCGGCCGGTAGAGCGCGCGGTGATCGAAAGCTGCGTCCGCACCGCCGGTACCGCGCCGTCGGGCGCCAATCACCAGCCGTGGCACTTCGCAGCGGTGTCGGATGCAGGCCTGAAACAGCGCATCCGCGAAGAGGCCGAGGAAGAAGAGCGCCGTTTCTACGCGGGTGGCGCGGGGGATGAGTGGATCAAGGCGCTAGAACCGATCGGCACCAATGCCGACAAGCCGCACCTGACCGTCGCGCCCTGGCTGATCGTGGTCTTCGCCCAGCGCTGGGGCCAGTTCGAGGATGGCAGCCGCTACAAGAACTATTATGTGCCTGAAAGCGTGAACATTGCCACCGGGTTCCTGCTGGCCGCGCTGCATCATGCGGGGCTATGCGCGCTGACCCACACACCGAACCCGATGCGGTTTCTCAACGACGCGCTGAGCCGTCCAGCCTCGGAAAAACCGACGATGATCATCGCGGTAGGCCACCCGGCAGAAGACGCGACCGTGCCTGCGGTGGCCAAGCTGAAGAAACCGCTGGAGGAGATTAGCAGTTTTTTTTGAGTGCGAACTGTGCGCGGAATTGTTTGAACTCTGTCACGCCATAAGTTCAGGCGGAGGGCCGCGCCCTCCCTCGGGTGGGCGCCCACAACGAGCGTGGTAAGTGATTTATCTCAAAAGCCCTGAACGACGGCTGAACGGCGAACGACATAGCCAAAGCGCCCTCCCAAGGGGGAGGGAGGGCGCGGCCCGGCGGGCTTCGCCCTTGATTCCGGGCCAGCAAATTCATTGAGACAGACAAAAAGACCCGGCGCATGGCACCGAGTCCTCGCAAATCTCCTCAGGGCTCGATCAGAGCTGCGCCATCACCTCGTCGGTGGCTTCGAAATTGGTGGTGACCCGCTGCACGTCATCGTCATCTTCCAGCGCGTCCACCAGCTTCATCAGGCGTTGCATGTCCTCCAGCCCTAGCTCGGTTGTGGTGGTGGGCTTCCAGACCAGCTTGGTCGATTCCGACTCGCCCAACGCCGCCTCGAGCGCGTTCGAGACCTCGTTCAGATCCGTATCGGCGCACCAGATGATGTGGCCGTCTTCCGAGCTTTCCACGTCTTCAGCACCCGCTTCGATGGCTGCTTCGAAAATGGTATCCGCATCGCCCGCGTCAACGGGGTACACAACCTCACCCTTGCGCTCGAACATGAAACCGACCGAGCCGGTTTCACCCAGATTGCCGCCGTTCTTGGAGAAGGTCGAGCGCACGACCGAGGCGGTCCGGTTGCGATTATCGGTCATCGCCTCGACAATGACCGCGACGCCGTTGGGGCCATAGCCTTCATACCGGATTTCTTCGTAATCGTCGCCTTCGCCCGCAACCGATTTCTTGATCGCGCGGTCGATCACGTCCTTGGGAACCGAGTTGGATTTGGCTTCCTTCACCGCCAGGCGCAGACGCGGGTTTTTGTCTGGGTCCGGGTCGCCCATCTTGGCGGCAACCGTGATTTCCTTGCTGAGCTTCGAAAACAGCTTGGACCGGGCGGCGTCCTGACGTCCTTTGCGGTGCTGAATGTTTGCCCATTTGGAATGGCCGGCCATGATTTCCTCGTAGCTGATTGACTGACTGGCGCTCATATAGACCTGCCAGGGTTAAAGGATCAAGGGACCGGGTTGCAGGGCAAAGCCAGAGACGTATGGTGAGGCCATGACGACAGATCAGATTATTCTCTTTGCTCTTTTCGCCGCTGTGTTTGCATTTCTGCTGTGGGGCAGGTTCCGATACGATCTGGTGGCATTCTCTGCCCTGATGATCGGCGTGGTGCTGGGCGTGGTCCCGGTCAAGGACGCCTTTTCCGGTTTTGGCCATCCCGCCACCATCGTGGTGGCACTGGTGCTGGTGGTGTCCGCCGGGCTGGTGCGGTCGGGGGCAGTGTTTCTGATCACCCGCACCCTGGTCGATGCCTCACGCGGGCTGGGCTCCCATATCGCGCTGATGGGCGGGATCGGGGCGGTTCTGTCGGCCTTCATGAACAACGTGGCGGCGCTGGCGCTGCTGATGCCGGTCGATATCCAGACCGCGCGCAAGGCGGGCCGGGCGGCGGGGCTGACGCTGATGCCGCTCAGCTTTGCCACCATCCTCGGCGGCATGGCCACGCTGATCGGCACACCGCCCAACATCATCATCGCCTCCATCCGGGCCGAGGCGGTGGGCACTCCATTTGCCATGTTCGACTTTGCGCCGGTGGGCGGTGTGGCAGCTATTGCGGGGCTTGCTTTCGTAGCACTGGTCGGCTGGCGTCTGATCCCGGATCGCGGCGCGCAGGCAGCGGGCGCCGAGGCCGTCGCACAGTATATTGCCGAGCTGACAGTGCCGCAGGAATCGCCCCATATCGGCAAGCGGCTGGCCGAACTGGACGAGACCGCCGAAAAGACCGATGTGGCGATCCTGGGCCTGATCCGCGACGGTAAGCGCCGCTATGGACGGGCCGCCAACGCCATCCTGCAAGCCGGTGACACACTGGTGATGGAGGCGGTGCCCGAGGCATTGGACGAGTTCCGCGCGGCCCTCAATCTCGATTTCTCGGACACCCGGCGGCAGGAGGTGGTGACCGCCGCCGGCGAGGGGCTGGAAGTGATCGAGGTTGTCGTCCCCGAAAGCGCCCGCATCACCGGGCGCACAGCCCAAGGGCTGGGTCTGGCCTGGCGGCAGAGCGCGGTGCTGATGGGCATCTCGCGTCAGGGGCGGCGGATCACCAAACAGGTGCGCAAGACCGAGGTTGAGCCGGGTGACATCCTTCTGCTGCTCTGCCCCCGCGACCGGGGGCCGGACGTGACCGACTGGCTGGGCTGCCTGCCGCTGGCCGAGCGGGGTCTGAACGTGACAGCGAATGACAAGGTATGGCTGGCCATCGGCCTCTTTGCCGCCGCGGTGTTGGCCGCGAGTATCGGGCTGCTCTACCTGCCGATTGCACTGGGGCTGGTGGTGGTGGCCTATGTGCTGACCAAGATCCTGCCGATTGCCGAGATTTATGACCATATCGAGTGGCCGGTGGTTGTGCTTCTTGGCTCGATGATCCCGCTGGGGGCAGCGTTGGAAAGCGCGGGCGGTACTCAGCTGATCGCGGGCAGTCTGATCTCGCTGACGCAAGGCCTGCCTGCCTGGGCGATCCTGACCGTGCTGATGGTGGTTACGATGACCCTGTCGGACGTGCTGAACAACACTGCGACCACCATCGTGGCAGCCCCGGTCGGCATCCAGATGGCCCGCACGCTCGAGGTGTCGCCGGACCCATTCCTTATGGCGGTGGCCGTGGCGGCGTCGTCAGCGTTCCTGACCCCGATCGGGCACAAGAACAACACGCTGATTCTGGGGCCCGGCGGCTACCGGTTCGGGGATTACTGGCGCATCGGCCTGCCGCTGGAGGTTCTGATCGTCGCCGTCTCGATCCCGGCCATCCTGATCTTCTGGCCGATGTAGATGCGAGTGGATAGCGCGCCGGGCCACCGCCTCGCGCCAAGGATTTTCGAAAATCCTTGTAAGAGCCTTGCAAGGCTCTTGGCCGCGCATGAAACCTGGTGTGCCTGGTTCCATTTCGCCGCGATCCGCTCTAATCCGGTGCCATGAAACGTTTTCTGATCCTTCAGCTCCGTCCCGAGACCGATGCTGCCGACGCCGAATATGCCTCGATCCTCGGCAAATGCGAGATGCCGCCTGGGCGTACCCACCGCATCCGACTGGATTGCGAGGATTTGCCCGAGGGGCTGGACATCACCGATTACGCGGGCGTGATCGTCGGCGGCGGGCCGGGCTGTGTCAGCGACGATCCGGCCAGCAAGACCCCGTTGGATGTCCGGATCGAGGGCACGATCATGGGGCTGATGCCGCGCATTACCGAACTGGACTACCCCTTCATGGGCTGCTGCTACGGTTTGGGCATTCTGGCCGCGCATCTGGGCGGGGAGGTCAGCAAGGCGCGCTACAGCGAGCCTGTCGGCCCCTCGACCTGCACCCTGACCGAGGATGCCGCCGACGACCCGCTGACCACCGGGCTGTTGCCGGTCTTCGACGCCTTTGTCGGCCATAAGGAGGCGGTGCAGGACCTGCCCCCGGACTGCACCCATCTGATCGCCTCGGCCCCCTGTCCCTATCAGATGATCCGCTGGGGCAAGAACGTCTATGCCACTCAGTTCCATCCCGAGGCCGACGCGCATGACTTTGAGGAACGCATTAATATCTACAAGGATCACGGCTATTTCCCGCCCGAAGACGCGCAAAAGCTGATCGAAGCCTGCCACGCCGCCGAGATCACTCAACCCGGCGAAATCCTGCGCCGTTTCGCGCACCGCTACGGATGACCTAACGGAGCCGTTGCCTGAGGCCCGTTCACCCGCATAGGGTGATCCGAAACGGCTTTGGGAGGGGTTGTTTTGGATTTACTCGTCAATGTCGGCCTGCCGGTCTCGCTGGCCATCATCATGCTGTCGCTGGGTGTGGGGCTTGAGGCTGCGGATTTCCGCCGCGTCATCACCCGCCGCTACCCGTTCGCCATCGGTGCTGTCAGCCAGGTCCTGCTGCTACCCCTGGCGGCTTTCGCCACAGTTACCCTGTTTGCGGTGCCGCCCGAGATCGCGGTAGGCTTCATGCTGCTCAGCTTCTGCCCCGGAGGCGTGACAAGCAACATCCTATCCAAGCTAGCCAAGGGCGACGTGGCCCTGTCGGTCACCCTGACAGCCATCATCAGCCTGCTCTCGATCCTGACCGTACCGATCCTTGCCGCCTGGTCCGTCAACCACTTCATGGGCGAAGCGGCGCCCGAGGTTTCGGTCACCGGTCTTGCCATCGCCATGTTCCTGATCACTACCCTGCCCGTCGCCATCGGTGTTACGATCCGGCATTGTTTCCGGGGCTTTGCGCTAGTGCTTGACGGGCCGCTCTCGAAACTCGCCACCGTGCTTTTCGTCCTGATCGTCATCGCCGCGCTGGCCGGCAACTGGCAGCTTTTCATCGACAATCTGAGCATCATGGGTGCCGGACTGATCACGCTTAACCTTGCGCTGCTGCTCATCGGCCTCGGCATTGCCCGCGCCGCTGGGCTGAGCTGGGACGAGACCAAGACGATCTCGATCGAGACCGGTATCCAGAACTCGACGCTGGGCATCACGCTGGCCGCGCTGATCACCAACACTTCGACCGGATTCAGCCCACTGGCCCTGCCCGCCGCCGTTTATGGTATCACCATGTATGCCGTTGCCCTTCCCTTCCTCTTCTGGTTCCGCAGCCGCTGAAAGGATAGCCCATGAGCAATAACTCCGCAGATGCAATCATCGTGGGTGGTGGCCTTGCGGGCCTTGCCGCGGCGGCAGAGTTGGGTGACCGAGGAAAGCGGGCCATCCTGCTGGATCAGGAGCCCGAGCGTTTCCTGGGCGGTCAGGCGTTCTGGAGCCTCGGCGGGTTGTTCATGGTGGACACGCCCGAGCAGCGCCGCATGGGCATCCGCGACAGCCGCGATCTGGCGATGCGCGACTGGCTGGGCAGCGCCCAGTTCGACCGCCCCGAGGATGACTGGCCGCGCAAATGGGCCGAAGCTTATGTGGAATTCGCAGCCGGTGAGATGCGTCCTTGGCTGCACGAGATGGGTTTGCGCTGGTTCCCGGTGGTCGGCTGGGCCGAGCGCGGCGGCTCTTACGCCACCGGCCATGGCAACTCGGTTCCCCGCTTTCACATCACCTGGGGCACCGGCCCCGGCGTGATCGAACAGTTCGAGCGCCGCGTGCGCGAGCACGTGGCCGCCGGTCTGATCGAGTTGCGGTTCCGCCATCAGGTCAGCCACATCATCATGCATAACGGCAGCGCCAAGGGGGTCTCGGGCGAGGTTCTCTCGGATGACCGGGCGGCGCGCGGGGCCAAGACCAACCGCGACGAGGTGGGCGAGTTCGAAGTTTACGCCCCCTCGGTCATCGTCACCTCGGGTGGTATCGGCGGCAATTTCGAGATGGTCCGCAAGAACTGGCCACGCGACCGGTTGGGCGAGCCACCACAGGACATGGTGGCCGGGGTGCCTTTCCACGTCGATGGCCGCATGATCCCGATCAGCGAAAAGGCGGGCGGTCACGTGATCAACGGCGACCGGATGTGGCATTACACCGAAGGGGTCCGCAACTGGGATCCGATCTGGCCCGCACACGGCATCCGCATCCTGCCCGGCCCATCCTCGATGTGGTTCGACGCCACCGGCAACCGCCTGCTCCCGCCCTGCCTGCCCGGCTTCGACACACTCACCACCCTGCGCGAGATCCTGAAGACCGGGTATGAGTACAGCTGGTTCGTCCTGACCCAGAAGGTGATCAAGAAGGAATTCGCCCTTTCGGGTTCGGAACAAAACCCCGACTTCACCTCGGGCAGTTGGATGGAAGTGATCCGTCAGCGCATCCTATCCGGCTCCAAGGCCACCGGACCAGTCGAGGCGTTCAAGGAGAAAGGCGAGGATTTCGTCGTGGCCAACACCCTGACCGAGCTGGTCGGCGGCATGAACCAGCTCGGCGGCGGGCTGATCGACGAGGCACAACTGCGCGCCCAGATCGAGGCGCGCGATGCCCAGATCGACAATCCGTTCTCGAAGGATGCGCAGATGATGGCGATCCACGCCGCCCGCAACTATCGCGGGGACAAGCTGATCCGCACTGCCAAGCCACACAAGTTCCTGGACCCGGCCAACGGTCCGCTGATCGCAGTCAAACTGCATATCCTGACCCGCAAAACATTGGGCGGACTGCAGACCAACCTCGACAGCCAGATGATTGGTATCGACGGTCAGGTGATCCCGGGCCTCTTTGCGGCGGGTGAGGTCGCTGGGTTCGGTGGCGGTGGTTACCACGGCTACAACGCGCTTGAGGGGACCTTTCTGGGCGGCTGCATCTTTTCGGGTCGCAACGCGGGGCGGTCCCGGGCTATTGCCTGAGTTATCTCATGGCACCGCGCGATAGCTGTTCGGTACGCGCGGGACCCAGATCGAGCCGTCTTGCGCGGCGTTGCAGCCCAACTGATAGATCTCCAGCAAGTGTTCGGGCGAAAAATCCAGCGCATGAACCGCCAGCGGCCAGTCCGGCGGAATATAGGCCAGCGACATGTCCGAACCGGCCTGGCGCAACAGCGTCTCGGTCAGGGCCAGATCCGCGTGCATTCCGGCACGGATCAGCGTGGTGATGGCGCGCGTACCGAGGCTGGCGGCATTGGCGTTAATCACGTCGAAATCCGGCTCGACGGCGTTGTTGATGATGATGTGGTAGGTCGTGCCACGACCTCCATTGTGGGTGCGGAGCGCGCGCGGATCGGGCGCCCAGATCTGGCTGATCACGCCCCCATCGGCATGCAATTCATCCTCGATCCCAAGAACCGAGGGGGCAGAGAGCCGCACCGGTTTGAACGCTGCCGGAATCGCCGCGGCAGCAACGAAGACACCGCGAATGGCCTCGGCCATCTGGGGGTTGACCGCCTGCGCCATGGCACCAATGTCCCAGACCGCCATACGCTGCGCATCCAGATCTGTGGTCGCCACGAACAGGCGCCGCCCGGCACGATGTTCTTCGGCGATGCGGGCAATCACGTCCGGCGTCAGAATCGCGTTTACGAGCGTTGAGAGCGCCTGACGCTCAAAGGCACCGGCGTCAAAGATCAGCCCGGAAACGGTCAATTCAGGGCGCTGCAGCTTGCCGGTGCGGTTCAGGACCAGATCCTCAAGCTCGTCATCATATTCCGGCCCAAGAAAGGCGTAAGGGGCAATAATGGCGCCGATGCTGACCCCGGTGACCACGTCAAATTCGGGCCGGGTTCCGGCGTCGGTCCACCCGGTCAGCACTCCGGCACCGAACGCCCCATCCGGGCCGCCGCCCGACAGGACAAGAACATCGCTCAACCTGCCGCCCGGCAGGTGATTGGACAACGCTCTGGCCGGCTCATCGGCCCAGAACCGCAAGTCTCGCGCGACAAGCTCGGGCGCCGTCTCGCGATCTTCGGTCATGGCCGTGCCCCGGTCGAACGGCGCGCAGCCCATCAGCGCGCTTGCCACAAAGAGAATGCCTGCAAGCCCCCTGATCCGGGCAGTTCGTCCGCTGCCCCCTGCGAGTTCGACCAGCTTTTTCATTGAAACTCTATTGAACCAAATTCAGGCGTATGATGGCCATTCCGGCGGTATCCACCAGAACCAGCATCTCACCGTCGCGCTGAAACCCGGACACCTGCGGCAGCGCGCGGAAAAACTCGTGCTCCAACTCATCGTAGGGCTGCGGACAGGCCATCAGCGTGGCGGCCATATCCTCGGGGAACGCAATCATGTCGGCGGTGATCTCCGCGTGCCCGCTGAAACGGTTGCAGCCACTGCTGCCGCCAAAGGCACCGTCGGTTGCAAATGCGATCTCGGGCCGCTTGTCGGTCTCCAGCGGTATCCCGTTCAGCTCAAAGGCCCGCCAGGTTGTGCCCTCCAACCCCGCGCCCTCGCCTTGGGCAACCTGGACAAGCACCAGTTCGGCATCGTCACCGCTGCCCTGCGTCAGAACCGGGTAGACCATGTCGGTGAAAAACAATGGTCGCTCGCCCTGCAGGATCTCGCCCTGCACCGCATAACTCATGCCTGCGTCGATCAGCGCATCGTCGAACGGCAGTTCGAACGTCACCGGAACGGTGCTCAGCGCGTAGCGGCGGGATGACAGGGTGATCGACGGGGCATCGGCGCGCGAGATGTCCACCAGCCGTACCTCAAGCACCGCGCCCGGAGGCACCGCGATGCGCTCACGATACGTCGCCGAGCCTTGAATTGTGCCAGCCGCAACCGTTGCAGCGCCGGTCGCCAGCAACGCGATGCTTGTGGCAATAGCGGTCAAACTCTGGACTGTGCGCATGAACCGTCATCCTCTGTACTCGCATTCATTCTGCCTGCGAGATCGGAGGTTGTGGAACCGTTTCAAGCGCACCAGCCCCATGTCGGCGGCAACGTGCCGTCAGAGCGGCCAGATGAGCGGAATAAGTAACGAGGCCAGAAGCCCCACGGACAGGTTGAGCGGAATCCCGACGCGCATAAAGTCCGTGAACCGGTAGCCGCCCGGCCCGTAGACCATCATGTTGGTCTGGTATCCGATCGGCGTCGCAAACGAAGCCGAGGCCGCCACCATCACCGCCACCACCAGCGGCCGGGGATCGACGCCCACCGCCTGCGCCAGACCTATGGCGATGGGGGTGACCACCACTGCCACCGCGTTGTTCGACACTAGTTCAGTCAACACGGATGTCAGCAGATAGACCGCCCAGACGATCATGAACGGCGGCAACATGCCCAAACCCGGAGCGACGGCATCAACGATCAGTTTCACCGCGCCCGAGGCCTCAAGCGCCGCGCCGATGGCCAGCATGGCAAAGATCAGCGCCAGCAAACGCCCCTCAATAAACGAAAACGCCTCATCGGCGTCGATGC
Organism: Ruegeria sp.; assembly: GCF_040830605.1. Taxonomy (GTDB): domain Bacteria; phylum Pseudomonadota; class Alphaproteobacteria; order Rhodobacterales; family Rhodobacteraceae; genus Ruegeria. The sequence goes on along the minus strand of NZ_JBFOMD010000001.1, from coordinate 538,926 downwards.
AGCGGGTGACCAGCACCAGCGCGACGGCCATCACGGACAGCATCAGGATCGGCGCCACGCCCAGCGCCGCCAGCAGCACGATACCGCACAGCGCGGCCACTGCGATTGGCGCGTGGCTGCGCCGGTAAGCCCGCGCCGAGGGTTGCGAGACATCGACCATGTCCATATCCGCCGCTAGCCGCTGAATATCGGCGGGCGAACCTTCCAGCAGCAACGTATCCCCAACCCTCACCACCAACTCGTCCAGCTGGCGCCCGATATTCTGGTTCCGACGATGCACCGCCAGCACGTAAACGCCGTAGCGCCGCCGCAGCCTCAAGGCCCCCAGCGTGCGCCCGACCATGCGGCAGCCGGGCGTGATCAGCACCTCGACCGTCTTGGTCTCGACCGCCGAGACTTGATCCACACGCTTGAGTTCCTTGTTGCTCTGCAGGCTGAGCAACTCGGTCATTTGCGTGCGCAGCACCACCCGGTCACCGACACGCAGGGTGACGCCCTTGAGGTTGCGCCGCAGCGACTCGTCGCCCCGAACCACGTCGATCAGCCGCACACCCTGCCGCTTGAACAGCTGCACACCTGTCACTTCGCGCCCGATCAGGTTGCTGTCGGGGGGGATCACCGCCTCGGTAAAGAATTTCATCTTGGATCGGTCGCTCAGCATCGAGGCCATGCTGTCGCGCTCGGGCAGCAGGCGCGGCGCAATGAAGCGCAAGTAGAGCATGCCATAGGCGACCAGGATCAGACCGAGCGGCGTGACTTCGAAGATGGTAAAGGCCGGTTGGCCATGGGTGCGCGCCACACCATCGACCAACAAATTGGTCGAGGTTCCGATCAACGTCAGCGTGCCACCCAGGATCGCCGCATAAGACAGCGGGATCAGCAGCTTCGACGCGGGCACATCCAGGGTCCGGGCGATCTGTACGAAAACCGGGATCATGACGACTACAACCGGCGTGTTCGAAACAAACGCCGAGGCGATCACCACAAAAGCCATCAGCAGCGCGATGGCGATACGCGGGTTCACCTGCGCCTGTTTCTGCGCCACCGAGGTGAAGGAATGAAGCGCCCCGGTCCGCACAAGCGCGCCCATGATGATAAACATAGCCGCAATGGTCCACGGCGCCGGGTTGGACAGCACCGGAAGGGCCTGATCATAGGGCAGGATGCCGGTGATCATCATCAGGGCCACGCCCGAGATCGCCACCACCTCGGTCGGAAAGACCTCACGCAGGAACAGAATGAACATGCCCGCGACGATCATCAGCGCCACAACAGCACTGCCCGTGTCAGTAAGCTGAAGGAATTGCATTTTTGGTTGTCAGTCCGAACCCTTGTCTGGCGTGCGCGCCTGATCGGTAGTGTCCCGCATTGGCCCGGCTTGAGCAAGCCTCTCCTGCGGATGGCTAAGGCGCAGCTTGCTCAAGCCGCCCGCCAACGCGCACCATGCGTACAGATTGGGCAGCGCCGGTACGGTCATCGGTCTCGACAAACACGCCCGAAAGCGTTGCCTCGCCCGTCGCGGGCGTGAACCGCGCCTTGGGCATTCCGGTGATGAACCGGCGCATCGGCTCGACCTTGTCCATGCCGATAACCGAATCGTAGTCACCGCACATACCCGCATCGGTCAGGTAGCCAGTGCCACCGGCCAGCACCTGCGCGTCGGCTGTGGGCACGTGAGTGTGGGTGCCGACGACAAGGCTCGCACGCCCATCGCAGTAATGGCCCATCGCCATCTTTTCCGAGGTGGCCTCGCAATGCATGTCCACGATCACCGCCTGTGCCAAGCCACCGCGCGGATGCGACTTGAGCACGGGTTCGACGGCCGAAAACGGATCGTCGAAGGGGCGCTTCATGAACACCTGCCCCAGCACCTGCACCACCAGCACCTTGCGCCCGCCCGGCGCGTTATACAGGCGATAGCCCCGCCCCGGCGCGCCCTTGGCATAGTTGATCGGACGCACGATGCGTGGCTCGCTTTCGATGAATTGCAGCATGTCCTTTTGGTCGAAGGCATGATCGCCCAGCGTCACGCAATCCGCACCCGCATCCAGCAACAGCTTGGCGTGATCGCCGCTCAGGCCCATCCCGTTCGAGGCGTTCTCGCCATTGACCACGACGAAATCCAGCCGCCACTCGTCGCGCAAGCGCGGCAGGTTATCGCGGATGGCCGCACGCCCCGCGCGGCCCATGACATCACCCAAAAACAAAATCCTCATGACCGTCTGTCCTAGGTGCTGCCGCCTGCAAGAACAAGCGGGAATGTCGCGTCAGAAGGTCAGCACCCGGGTTTCGGTGATCAGCATATCGAGGGGTTGGTCGGTGGGCTCCAGCGGCAGATTGTCGGCCTGCTGCGCGTCGAAGGCAAACCCGATGGCCAGCGTCGGGCGCTTGGCGCGCAGCCCTTCCAGCGTGCGGTCGTAGAAGCCGCCGCCATATCCCAGCCGCCCGCCGCGAGTATCAAAGGCGACCAGCGGCACGATCAGGATCTCGGGGTCGAAATAGTCATCCACCTCGGGCACTTTCGCCCCGAACGGCCCATCGCGCAGCGCGCCTTCGGGCGTCCAGCGGGAAAAGCGCAGCGCCTGCCCCTCGCCCTGAATGACCGGCACGCCAACCGGGCCATAGGCCGAGGCCTCGGCCATGGCAGGCAGCGGGTCGATCTCGGTCCGTATCGGCATGTAGCCCGAGAGCGGCACGCCACGATGGCCGGCCAGCACCTCGGACAGCCGCCCCGCCGCGCCCGGCAGCCGCGTGTCGAAGGCCTGCTTGCGGCGGGCGAAACCCGCCTTGCGGGCCGCCGCCTTCACTTCGGTCAGGTCTGTCAGATCGGTCATAGAAGCACCACGGTGGCAAGGCCCAGAAAAATGAAGAACCCCATCACATCCGTCGTGGTCGTCACGAAAGTGCCCGAGGCCAGCGCCGGATCGACCCCAAGCCGGTCCAGCACCACCGGTACTACCGTACCTGCAAAGCCCGCGATGATCATGTTCACGACCAGCGCCGCGCCGATCACGACACCCAGCATGGGCGAGCCGAACCACAGCATCCCTACCGTGCCCAGAACGATTGCAAAACACAGCCCATTGAGCATCCCCACCAGCAGCTCGCGCCGGATCACCCGCCAGACATTGGCGCCGGTCAGGTCGCGCGTGGCCAGTGCGCGCACTGCCACCGTCAGCGACTGCGTGCCCGCATTGCCGCCCATCGACGCCACGATGGGCATCAGGATCGCCAGCGAGACCAGTTGCGCAATCGCCGCCTCGAACTGCGAGATCACCAGCGAAGCACAGATCGCAGTACCGAGGTTTACCGCCAGCCAAGGCAACCGCCGCTTGCTGGTCGACGCCACGCTGTCGGACAGCGAGCTTTCATCGCTGACCCCGGCAAGGCGCAGGATGTCTTCTTCGTGCTCGTCGTCCAGCACCACCATGGCGTCATCTATGGTGATCACACCGACAAGCCGCCCGTCGTCGTCCACCACCGGGGCCGAGATCAGGTGATACTGATTGAAGGCATAGGCAACATCCTCTTCGTCCTGCTCGACCGGTATGGTCTGGAACTCTTCGTCAGCGATGCCGCTCAGCAAAGTGTCGCGGGGCGAGGCCATCAGGCGGCCCAGCGCCACCTGCCCGGCTGGATGCAGACGCGGGTCGACCAGAACGACGTGATAGAACTCCTCGGGCAGATCGTCGGTGCCGCGCATGTGGTCAATGGCCTGCCCCACCGTCCAGTGATCGGGCGCCATCACCACCTCTCGCTGCATCAGACGTCCGGCGGAGTTCTCGGGGTAGGACAGCGCCTGCTCGGCGGCGACCCGGTCGGCATCCTCCAGCGCGTCGAGGATCGCCTCCTGCTGCGGCTCTTCCAGGTCCTCCAGCAAGTCCACGACATCGTCGCTTTCCAGCTCGCGAACCGCTTCGGCCAGGACGTCGGGGCGCAGAACGCCAATCACCTCTTCCCGCAGGCCCTCTTCAAGCTCGGACAGGATCTCGCCGTCGAACTCGCGGTCGTAAAGGCGGATCAGCCGGGCCCGGTCAAAGGTGTTGATCTGTTCCAGAAGGTCGGCGATGTCGGCCGGGTGCAACGGCTCCATGAGCTCGACCAGCTTGTCCCGATCGTCCACATCCACTGCATAGAGGATTGCGGTGACGGCCTTGGGGTCCAGCTCATAGGCGTTATCGTCGCGGGACTGGTCGGTGTCGGCGTGTTCGTTGCCCGTCGTCATGCTCAGCCCTTTTGTTCTGCGATTGGCCGCAAAATAGAAGAAGCTGCTACCGGAAAACAATGACAATAGCGCAATTTACCGACTTGCATGCGGCACCTATGCTCAGGTCCGGTTCCAACTGAGCGGAGATCGACACGGCATGGCGCAGGAAACCCTTCTGAAAGGGCGCGTATTATCCTTCACGGCATCCCCTTTCGAGGGTGAGCCCGAAGACGCGGTTCGGATCGACGAGGCGGTGCTGCTGTCAGGCGGCACCATTGCCGCAGTCGGGAACCATGACGCCCTGCGCGCCGCCCATCCGCAGGCCGAGGTGGTCGATCACGGCGAGCGGCTGATCCTGCCTGGCTTTGTGGATGCGCATGTGCACTATCCGCAGACGGCGATGATCGCGAGTTGGGGCAAGCGGCTGATCGACTGGCTGAACAGCTACACCTTTCCCGAAGAGATGAAATTCGCCTCGCCCGACTATGCCGCCGAGATCGCCGGGCGGTATCTGGACCTGACGGCGGCGCACGGCACCACCACCATGTGCAGCTTCTGCACCATCCATCCCGAAAGCGTCGAGGCCTTCTTTGCTGCAGCCCAGGCCCGGGGACAGCGGGTAGTTGCGGGCAAGACCTGCATGGACCGCAACGCGCCTGAGGGGCTGCGGGACACGGCGCAGACCGCCTATGACCAGTCCCGCGCGCTGTTGCAGCGGTGGCATGGGTTGGACCGCATTTCCTATGCCATCACGCCGCGTTTCTCGCCCACCTCGACGCCGGAGCAGCTGGAGGCGATGGGCGCGCTCTGGGCCGAAAACCCAGATTGCCTAATGCAGACCCACCTGAGCGAGCAGACGGACGAGATCGAGTGGGTGCGCGGCCTGTTCCCCGACGCCCGTGACTATCTCGACACTTACGAGAGCTTCGGACTGCTGGGCGGAAACGGCCTCTACGGCCATGCCATCCATCTGGAACCGCGTGAGCGCGACCGGCTGCGCGAGGTCGGCGCGGCGCTGGTGCATTGTCCGACCTCGAACACGTTCATCGGATCGGGCCTGTTCGACATGGCGGGTTTGATGGTCGAAGGACAGCGGATCGGACTGGCCACTGACACTGGCGGCGGGTCGAGCTTTTCCATGCTGCGCACCATGGCGGCGGCCTACGAGATCGGACAGTTGCGCGGCGTACCGCTGCATTCCTCGCAACTGCTATGGCTGGCCACGGTTGGCTCTGCCCGCGCACTGCGGATGAATCACCTGATCGGCAACATCGCCCCAGGGATGGAGGCGGATCTGGTGGTGCTGGATCTGGCCTCGACTCCGGCCATCGCTCAGCGTTCAGATATGGCTTCGGACCTGTGGGAGGCAGTGTTCCCAACCATCATGATGGGCGATGACCGGGCCGTGACCGAGGTGTGGATCGGCGGGCGCCGCAAGGGGCCCTGACAAGAAGCACGCGTCCTAAGACGTGCGTCCGATGGGGGTATGTCAAATAAGTGAACCGAAGCCCGATCAGGATTGGAGCGCGCGCGCCAAACGGTTCTGGCGCTCGATGACGGTCGGCAGGTCGATCGAGGTGATCTGACCATCGCGCACAATCTGGCGTCCCTCGACAAACAGATGCTTGACGCGGGTCGGGCCGGCCAGCAACAGAGCCGCCGGATCCCAGCTGCCGGCGCTGTCGATGCCGGTGGTGTCCCAGATCGCGATATCGGCACGCTTGCCGGGGGCGAGGCGACCGCAGTCCGAGCGACCCAGCACATTGGCACCACCGCGTGTGGCAATCTCAAGAGCCTCGCGGGCCGACATCGCGTCTGCACCGCGCGCCACCCGCTGCAGCAGCATAGCATGGCGCGCCTCGGCCATCAGGTTGCCGCTGTCATTCGAGGCCGAGCCATCCACGCCCAGCCCCACCGGAGCGCCCGCATCCCGCATCGCCCGCACCGGCGCGATGCCCGAACCCAGACGGCAATTCGAACAGGGGCAATGGGCCACACCGGTGCGTGTTCTGGCAAAAAGATCAATCTCCTGCCCATCGAGTTTCACGCAGTGGGCGTGCCACACATCCGGCCCGGTCCAGCCCAGTTCCTCGGCATATTGACCGGGACGGCAACCGAACTGCGCCTCGGAATAGGCGATATCCTCGTCGTTTTCGGCCAGATGGGTGTGCAGCATCACGCCCTTGTCCCGCGCCAGCAGCGCCGCGTCGCGCATCAGATCCCGGCTGACCGAAAAGGGTGAGCACGGGGCCAGCCCGACCCGGCACATCGAGCCTTCGGACGCATCGTGGAACTTGTCCACCACGCGGATCATGTCGTTGAGAATCTCCTCCTCGCCCTCAACCAGACTGTCAGGCGGCAGGCCACCGGCACTCTCCCCGATGCTCATCGCGCCCCGTGTGGGATGGAAGCGCATCCCCAGTTCAGCGGCGGCGGCAATCGTGTCGTCCAGCCGGCAGCCATTCGGGTACAGGTAGAGATGGTCCGAGCTGAGCGTGCAACCCGACAGAGCAAGCTCCGCCAACCCGATCTGCGCCGAGACGAATATCTCCTCCGGGCCAAACCGCGCCCAGATCGGATAGAGCGTGCGCAGCCAGCCGAAGAGCAGCGCGTCCTGCCCGCCCGGCACCGCCCGGGTCAGGGTCTGGTAGAGATGGTGATGGGTATTGACCAGACCCGGGGTAACGACGCAGCCCTTCGCCTCGTGGATAATCGTATCCGGCAAGGCTGCAACGGTGTTGCCCAGATTCGTTCCGACGGCGGCGACTGCACCGTTTCGGATCAGGATGTCGGCATTGCTCAACTCGCTGCGCTTATCATCCATGGTCAGGATGGTATTGGCATTGCGGATCAGGATATCGGTCATGAACACACTCCTTTCAGGCACCCGTCTCATGGAAGTGTGTGTGGGCCGATGGAAAACGGGCTCAAGAACCGGCCGCGGGCAGGCTAATCCTTGGGTGTCTATTAAACAAGCCGGATCAGGCGCGAGCGAGAATGTCCAGGGCGGCGGCGTGAATATCGGCATTCGCGGCGGCCAAGGCCCGTCCACCCTGGTGCGCCGGACCACCCTGCCAGTCCGTCACGATGCCGCCTGCCGCCTCGATCACGGCGATGGGGGCCTGGATGTCATAGGCGTTCAATCCGGCCTCGATCACCAGATCGATCTGCCCTGCCGCCAGCAGCGCATAGGCATAACAATCCATCCCGTACCGCGTGAGCTTCACGTGTTCGGCAACCGCGCGAAAGGCTGCGCCTTCTTCGGGCGTTCCAACCTCGGGGAACGTGGTGAACAGAAGGGCCTGATCAAGGGCCTTTGTATCGCGGGTTTTCAACGCAACCGATCCCTTGGGGCCGGACATGCGCGCCTCACCACCGCCACCCAAAAAGCGTTCACCAATATATGGCTGATCAATGATGCCCAACTCAGGCCCATTGTCACCCGAGAGCGCAATCAGCACACCCCAGGTTGGTGTGCCGCTGATGAAGGCACGGGTGCCGTCGATCGGATCCAGCACCCAGGTTCGACCGCTCTGCCCGGCCTCCTGTCCGAACTCCTCGCCCCAGATACCGTCCTCGGGACGATGCTGGCGCAATACCGCGCGCATGGCTTCCTCGGCTGCCCGGTCCGCAACCGTCACCGGATCAAAGCCAGCCTGCAACTTGTTTTGGGTATCAAGATCGGCGGAACGAAAAAATGGCAGAATCGCCGACCGGGCGGCATCTGCCATCAATTCTGCTATGTCGAGATCGCTAAACCGGCCAGGTGTCATGCATACACCCGTGCGTCCCGCGACCGGCGAAGTCAAGCCCGTATCAGGCGACGTCGCTCAACACGCGCGCCAGTTCAAACAGGCGACGGCGCTGGTTTTCCGGAATTGCGTAGTATGAGCGCACGAGATCCAGAGCTTCCTTGTCGCCCATGAGGTCCGCAGGCACGTTGCGCTTTTCCGGTGTCTCTTTGTGGCTTTCATCCAGACCTTCGAAAAAGAAGCTCACCTGAACATCCAGAGCCTCTGCGATGTCCCACAGACGTGATGCGCTGACCCGGTTCGCACCGGTTTCATACTTTTGAATCTGCTGAAACTTGATACCAACCTGTTCGGCCAGCTGCTGCTGGGTCATGCCGATGAGCCAGCGGCGATGACGCACGCGCTTGCCCACATGGACATCGACGGGATGGGTCATGAGTTCTCTCCTCTTCATTCACTAACAACAATCCGGGCACTGGCACAAAAGCTCCCTCGCCACGCTAGCGGGTGGCCGTTTAAGAACTCCCTAATTCCGTTAAATGCATCCCGAACTGCACCATGGCTGAATATTGCCAATTTTTTGCTGCATTTCAAGAAGGTTGAATCTAACGCAGCGTACACAGATTTGTGGTTGTGTATGTCAGCGCGACTCAACGACTGTTTCCACATCACAAACGAAGGGTCTGTTTGGCCAAGATTGGGGAACGCGCAGGTATCGCAGGAACCGGTTTGACACTCGCCTCACTTCAACGGTTTATAGCCTGAAAAAAAGGGGGTTTCAGATGCGCGCATATCGAATCGAGGCGCCTGGCGCACCGGCCGAACTCGTTCAGGTTGACCGGCCAGAGCCAGGGCCGGATCAGGTCCGGGTAGCGGTCCGCGCCTGCGGTCTGAACTTTGCGGACCTTCTGATGCAGAAGGGTACGTATCAGGATACGCCCGCTGCACCGTTCACACTCGGCATGGAAATCGCCGGTATTGTCGACAAACCGGGAACAAACGTGCGCAACCTGAAGCCGGGCGACCGAATCGCCGTTTACTCAGGTCAGGGTGGGTTGGCGGACTATGGTGTCTTTGATGCAGATCGTGCCATCCCCTTGCCGGACACAATGACTTTCGAAGATGCGGCGGCGATTCAGATCGCTTACGGCACCAGCCACATCGCCTTGGAACACCGCGCGCGCCTGCAACCCGGCGAGACCCTGCTGGTGACCGGCGCTGCCGGTGGCGTCGGCCTGACCGCCGTCGAGATTGGCAAGCTGATGGGGGCGACCGTCATCGCGCAGGCACGGGGCGAAGACAAGCTTGCCGTCGCAAAGGCCGCCGGGGCGGATCATCTGATCGACGCCTCCGAGGATTTGCGGGCCCGGGTCAAGGAACTGGGCGGCGCCGACGTTGTCTATGACGCCATCGGCGGGGATGTCTTCAATGCAGCGTTTCGCGCCACCAACCCTGAGGGCCGCCTACTACCCATCGGGTTTGCTGGCGGCGAGGTGCCGCAGATTCCAGCCAATCATCTGCTGGTCAAGAACCTCACCGTGATCGGCTTTTACATCGGTGGTTACCTGAAGTTCCGCCCCGAGATCGTGCGAGACAGCTTCCAAACCCTCTTTGCCTGGCATGCCCAGGGCCGGATCAAACCGCATATCAGCCATACCTTGCCGCTGGATCGGGTCTCTGAAGGCATGCAACTGCTCAAAGAGCGACAATCCACCGGCAAGGTCGTCATCACTCCTTAGTTCGTCAGACGACCGCCCGGATGTGCGACGGGCGCAAGGCCGAAAAACTCTGCCGGATCAGTTCCGCAAGCTCTTTAACATATTTCTCGCGCACACGATCCGCCCCGTAGAGGTTGATGTGCTGCACCGGCAGACGGGGCAGCGACCCGCCGTGGTCAATCAACTCCTGATGGCCGGGTTGAGTGCCTTCCAGCAGCACGCCAACCGCCAGATCGGCGCTGACCGTCGCCTCGACCGTGCGGTCGGAATCGCTGTCCAGACCCAATTCCCACTCGATCCCGGCATCTTCCAGTGCCGACAGCGCGACGGGGCGGAAACTGCAGATGCGGCAGAACCCAAGACGCAGCGGCCTTTGCCTCCAGGCCGAGCCGTTACGTGCACCGACCCAGCGCAAGGGCATGTGATGGATGGTTTCCGCTCCTTCGCCCTCACCGGTTTCGGTGGTCAGAATCAGATCGTAGGTGCCGCGATTGAACTCCTCTTTCAACTGGCGGGTATTCGAGGTCGCGAGGTTCACGTTCACACGCGGATAGTTGGCGTTGAACGTCTGCAGCACCCGTGGAATGGCCGGATAGACGATGTCATGCGGCACGCCCAGTACCACCTCGCCTTCAAAGGCCTGATCGGTGAGCCGCCCGATCACCTCGTCATTTAGGGCCACCATCCGGCGGGCATAGGCCAGAAGCTGTTCGCCCGAAGCGGTGAGCGCAATGCCGCGGCCGCTGCGGTCCAGCAGTTCGAGCCCCAGCAACTCCTCCAATCGCTTGAGCTGCATCGATACGGCGGATTGTGTCAGGTGCAGGAACCCTGCGGCGCGGGTGACGCCGCCATTGTCAGCCACCGCTACAAACGAGCGCAATGTGGTGATGTCCAGATTTCTCATAATCACGATCCTTGATGATACGCATCAGAAACATTCGTTTTGAGAATGAACCACATTCTCCCATATTGATCAAGGAAATTGATGAAACAGTCAAAACCCATCAAAAGTACGGAAAGGAATTACATCATGGCACTGACCACTGCATCACACACCTGCCGCCCTGTCCGCACATCCCGTCTGGCCGCAGTGAAACGTCTGTTCGCCGTTTGGCGTCAGCGTCGCGCGCTGGAACGCCTTGATGATGCGGCTCTGAAGGACCTGGGACTCACCCGCGATCAGGTCGACCGCGAAGTGCGCCGGCCGATCTGGGACGCGCCAGAAACCTGGCTTCGCTGACCCGCACACGTTCAACCCGAGTGTTTTGGTTCGAAATGTCGGGTTTTGCGTGCAAGAAACGGCTCGAAAGGCTTGAATTGGGGGGCTTCCTCTCCGATATTTGTTCCGAGAGTTGCAGGTACACGCCTGCGCAGACAACGGACTATTGTAGGGAGACCCCAATGGCTGAATTCGACACAATCCGGACGGGCGCGGGCGTACGCGCTGCCCAGATTGACGAGGGCCTACGCGCCCATATGAACAAAGTCTACGGCACAATGTCCGTAGGCATGCTGATCACCTTCCTGGCGGCCTGGGCCATTTCGGGCCTGGCGGTCACCACCGATCCGTCGGCAGCGGCTGCGCAGCTGAGCGCAGACAAATACCTGACCTCGTTCGGGTACTCGATCTACGCCTCGCCGCTGAAATGGGTCATCATGTTTGCCCCGCTGGCCTTTGTCTTTGGCTTCGGCGCTGCGATCAACCGGTTGTCGGCCGCGGGCGCGCAGGTGGTGTTCTACGCCTTTGCCGCCGTGATGGGCCTTTCGATCAGCTCGATCTTTCTGGTCTTCACCGGCCAGTCCATCATTCAGGTGTTCCTGATCACCGCAATCGCCTTCGCCGGTCTTTCGCTCTATGGCTACACCACCAAGAAGGACCTGTCGGGGATGGGCACGTTCCTGATCATGGGTCTGATTGGCCTGATCGTTGCCATGATCGTCAACATCTTCCTCGCCTCGTCGGCGGTGGCTTTTGCCATCTCGGTGATCGGCGTTCTGATCTTTGCTGGCCTCACCGCCTACGACACGCAGAGCATCAAGAACACCTACCTGCAGATGGCCCATTCCGGCGATCAGGAGTGGCTGGGCAAGGCCGCCATCATGGGTGCACTGAGCCTCTATCTGGACTTCATCAACATGTTCATGTTCCTGCTCCAGTTGATGGGTAGCCGCGAATAACGCGACACTGGATATCTTAATTGCCAAGGGCGGGTTCCAAAGAACCCGCCCTTTTCTATTTCACGGACGAGACAGTGCCATGTCGATCATCGAGATTCCTGCTGCAGAGGCCCACCGCCTGATCCCGCTCTTGCGCCAGGTGCACGACCTGCACGTTCTGCATCAGCCTCGGCGCTTCAGTCCGTTTCCGGCTGATTCCGAAATTGCTCCGTGGCTTGCCGACTGGCTGGCCCAACCTGACATCCACGCACTGGGATATGAAACCGTCGGCAAGCTCGCCGGCTACGCCATCTATGAAATCGAACGCCGTCCCGCATCCCCGCTGAGGCCTGCCGAAACTCGAGCCATGCTGCATCATGTCAGCGTAGATGCAGAACACAGGCGGCAAGGTATCGGAACGGCACTGATCGCAGCCATCCGGGATCGGCTTGATCCAGACGACATTCCTGTCATCGCCACCACCTATGCCAGCTTCAACCTCGCTTCCGCAGCGCTCATGGCCGCGTCAGGCTTTGAGCCTGCGGTGATCTTTGCGGAATGGCGGGTCTAGATTCGGTTGCCTATCAGCTACCGGGCAGTGCCTTATCTGCAGTTCAAAGGAGCTGCAAAGCCACTGGTGCGCAGGCTCGATGTGCCCTTCTGATAGACGTTCCCACCGATCAGGCACCCTGTCAGACGCGGAATCGACGCTGCAAACTGGGGCCCCGTGCTGACATCCATCCGGTCAGCCGCACCTTCCGGGGTTCGCAGGACCGCATAAAGCACATTGTTGACGCTCACGGTGCTCAGCATCAGGGTTTGTCGATCGCCTCCGATCTCGACCGCCTGTCCGGGCACCCGCCCGCCATTGTCAATCGCCACGCCCGCAACCTTAGCGGGATCGGTCTCTTCGGTCAGCAATTGAGGCGTGGTCAGCCCGGCAAGCTCAGCCGGAACGCTGTCGCGGCTGGCAACGAAACCCGCTGCCTCGCGGCTCTCGACGATTGTCCGAGGCTCGCCATCGATGCCGGTGAATCCGACCCCTTCTCGGTTCCAGATATCTTCGCAGGCAGAAAGCGTAACGAAGGCGAGCGCGGGCAGAAGGATTTTTTTCATGACAGTCAGAGCGTTGTGGCGGACTTGTGAACCGTAACGGCAGCGGCCCCGTCATGACAAGCTCTGTCTCATACGAATTGCCGGAAAGCTGATGCCCGGTTGCAACGCAACCTCCATCGGACCTTCGGACCGGAACCCCATCGCGGCGTAGAAAGGCTCGGCGGTATAGGTGGACCAGCATTCCAGTTCGGTGATCCCCGCCGCACCCGCCTGGATTAGGATATGGGACAGAATCGTCCGCCCAACCCCGCGCCGAACCGCGCGGTCATCGGTGACCACGTGACGGATATGTCCCAGCTCTTTCAGGCTCCTGTCCCTTGTCCAGCCGCCAGCCCCCAGAATCGCTCCGTCGCCCTCCGCCACATAATACGTCCCACAGGTCAGCAGCGCCGGTTGCGCCCGGCTGATCAGCGGTAGAGCGGTCACCAGAACCGAAGGCGCATAGTCATGCTTGAGCAGCTTTGGGTAAGCGCGCGCCAGCAACGCGTCGACCGCCGCGATATCCGCCGCTGTGGAAGGCCGGACAAGAAGTTCCACACTCACCTCGCAAAACGAAAAGGGTCACGCCGCAACGTGACCCTTTCACAGATTTTGTCCAGTCTTTCGGAAGGCTTACTTGATCTTGCCTTCCTTGTACTCGACATGCTTGCGAGCGACCGGATCGTATTTACGAACGGTCATTTTCTCGGTCATGGTCCGCGCGTTTTTCTTGGTCACGTAGAAGTGGCCCGTGCCCGCGGTCGAGTTCAGACGGATCTTGATGGTCGTCGGCTTCGCCATGGTTATCTCCTGCGTCCGGAAAGGCAGGGGCCTTTCGGTTGAATTCTCATGAGCGTGCGCTTTTACGCCCTGCACCGCTTATGTCAAGGACAAACGCCGCCCGGTTCACCGGATTCCGGCGCCGGTTCAGGATGGCAGGTTCGGCGCCCCCATATACGAGTGAATCTGATCGCGTTCCGCATCAGAAAGGCCCAGAGCGGTGGAAAGCTGCCGCAGATAAGACGCCTCGCGCGCGTTATCCAGCCGAATCGCCGCCAGAGATGTCGCGTAGACCTGAGTCTTGAGCGGCGCACCGGATGCAGCCGCCAGTCCCATCACGTCGATCGGAGCATCCAGTTGTTCCTGCACGAATTCCCGTTCCGCGTCGCTGATTTCATCGCCCAACTCACCCAGAATGGTATCTTTCTCGTGCGCATCTAGTTCTCCATCCGCTTTCGCGGCCTGAATCATGGCGCGCAGCATCAGCTTTGCCTGTTCCTCCATGGCGGCACCGGCCGGTGTGCCCTGAAAAACCGTCTCCATCATGTCGGTCGTTTGCTGGCCGCCGGTTCTGGCCGCCCCCTGCATCGCGTTCATCAGACCGCCCAGTCCAGCCGCGCCCGCCGCGCCGCCGCCGAGCCCCATCTTGCCGATCATGTCCTGCAATCCCGATGCGCCACCGGGCATGCCGAACTGCTCGGCCATCTTGCCAAGCTGGTCCATCCCGAACCCACCGCCTGAGCCTTGCATCATATCCTGCAGACCGGCCATACCGCCCATCTGCTTGTATTTCTCCAAACCCTTTGCGGCGGCAAATCCAACAGCCACCGAGGCCAGCGCTTTCATGAAACTCATATGTCTTCTCCCAGCTTGTGCGCCATCCCCAAGGGGCACCATAACAGACTGAGACAGATGCGAATACCGTCAGAGCGATTGATGCGCGGAGGGCCTGTAAGCCGGATCCTGTTCAGGGGTCGCCCCCTTCGATGACCATTCCTCTAGGCCGGGCATTGCTGCACGGCTCAAGCTGCCAACCCGGTCCCTCTCAGCCAAGACGCGCTTAGCGGCGGTATCGGCTGGTGCCGACCGGCCCGCGCGGGGACCCTATTTGGCATTGCTCCCGGTGGGGCTTGCCGTGCCGCCCCTGTTGCCAGCGGCGCGGTGGGCTCTTACCCCACCGTTTCACCCTTACCTGTGACCGAGGTCTCAGGCGGTTTAATTTCTGTGGCGCTTTCCGTCGGGTTGCCCCGCCCGGGCGTTACCCGGCACCGTTGTCTTGTGGAGTCCGGACTTTCCTCTCGGGCCTACGCCCCAGCGGCCATCCGGCCCTCCGCGCAAGGGTGCAGTTATGCGGTGGGCGGCGTTGCGTCAAGCCGGCGCACAGCAGGGAACGCTGCCCATCTTGGCCTGCGGCCAATTCACTCCGGGATATTTGGAGCAAGAGGAAGATGCGCGGCCATTCATCTTGCGTGCTCAGGTCCACAGGGCGGCATGGCCCAGAGGGGTAAAATCCTCGGAAGAGAGCGGGCCCGTCGCCCAGGGGCGAAAGCGCAGCCGGACGGCGTGGAGCAAAGTGTCGTCAGCCGCCATAGCCGAATAACCTGCCCCGCATGCAACCTGTCTAAAGAGCTCGGAATCCGGATCAACCGGCCCGGCATCGTGACCGTTCCGGGCCGCCAGTCCTTGCCGCGCCAGCCGCGCCCAGTCGAAGCGCGGACCGGGATCGAACTTGCGCCCCGGCGCCATGTCGGAATGTCCGATCACCCCTTCGGGCGGGATGCCCCAGCGCGTCATGATCTGTGGCAGCAGCCGTTCCAGCACCGCCATCTGCGGTTCGGCAAACGGGTGAGTGCTGCTATTGTCCAGTTCAATGCCGACCGAGCGTGAGTTGATGTCGTCCTTGCCATGCCAGCTTCCGGCGCCCGCATGCCAGGCGCGGTTGGCCTCGTCCACCATCTGCCACAGATGACCGTCCATACCGATCAGGTAATGCGACGATACTTCGGCCTGCGGATCGCACAACCGCTCAAGCGCCGCCTCGGCGCTCTCCATGGCGGTGTAGTGGATCACGATCAGCGATGGGGTTAGACCGTCACGGCGCGGCCCGAAATTCGGTGAAGGATGCCAAACCGGCTGCACGCGCTCAGTTGTTTACCGCGCGGCGGAACGGGCTTGGGTCCCAGCCACAGGCGTACCCGTCCCCGTCGGGGTCCAGACCCTTGCGGTCGCGCTGCGGGCCGCCACCAGCCAGGAACTCGATCTGCGCCTGATCCGCCGAAGGATATCCCGCGCAATTGCGCTGCGCCTTGGCCCGCAGGTTGAAACCCGCGCGGCTATAGAGCTGGGTCCCAACCGGGTGCGAGGTGCTGAGCGCGTATTGCACGATATTGGGTTGCGCATCGCCGCTGCGCTGAGGCACGGCGGTGGGCGCAATCACCTGATAATTGGCCTTGTTGCGCTCGATCCGCGCCGCATCGCTCTCGATCGTCTGACGGTTGGAGACAGCCTGAAAATCCTGCTCGTCCGAGATGCCCGCATTGCTGCTGGCAACCGGCGCAGGGACCGGAGCCGACGCTTGCGGAGACGTGGCTCCCAGCGCAGCCGCCGTCTGATTGGCAATGTCCGCGTCGGGATCCCCCGTCGGTGCCTGAAGCGGCGCACCGCCCGCCGTTGCCGGCGACAGCTGCTCGGAGGACACGACCGAGGGCGGGACCAGGGCGCCATTTGTCCCGGTTTGCCCTGCCAGCGCGGCCTCACGCTGCGCCTGGTATTCGGGGGTGTTGAACCCCGCGCCCGACGACGGAACCGCCGTGTCGCAGGCCGCCAAAACGCCGATCACCGGTATCAGAAAGAGTGCACGCATCTAATGCTGCCTTGTTGTTCTTGTCCTTGCCCGGGGCGGGACATTACCACCATTTTGCGGGCTTGGCCACAAACCCGGCGGCGTTCTCCAGCGCGTAGGCGGTATTGAGCAGATCGCCCTCTTCCCACGGACGCCCGATCAGTTGCAGACCCAGCGGCAGACCCTGCTTGTCCAGCCCGGCAGGCACCGAGACACCGGGCAGCCCCGCAAGGTTCACAGTCACGGTGAAGACGTCGTTGAGGTACATCTGCACCGGATCGGCCTCGGTCATCTCGCCCAACCCAAAGGCCGCCGATGGAGTGGCCGGGGTCAGAATGGCATCGACGCCGGTGGCGAAGACATCCTCGAAGTCCTTCTTGATCAGGGTCCGGACACGGCGCGCGCGGTTGTAATAGGCGTCGTAGAAACCTGCCGACAGCACATAGGTGCCGATCATCACCCGGCGCTGCACCTCGTGGCCGAAGCCTTCGGCGCGGGTCTTTTCGTACATCTCGGTGATGCCGTCGCCCTGCGCCAGCGTGGCCCGGCGGCCATAGCGCACACCGTCATAGCGGGCGAGGTTCGAGGACGCTTCGGCCGGCGCGATCACGTAGTAGGCAGGCAGCGCGTATTTGGTGTGCGGCAGCGAGATATCGACGATCTCGGCACCCGCCGCCTTCAGCATGTCGGCGCCGTCTGACCAGAGCTTCTCGATCTCTGCGGGCATGCCGTCCATGCGGTATTCCTTGGGGATACCGATCTTCTTGCCCTTGATGTCACCGGTCAGCATCGCCTCGAAGTCCGGCACGGCCAGCTCGGCGCTGGTCGAATCCTTGGGGTCGTGGCCGCACATGGTTTCCAGCATGATCGCCGCGTCGCGGACGTTCTTCGTCATCGGGCCGGCCTGATCCAGCGACGAAGCAAAAGCGACGATGCCCCAGCGCGAGCAACGGCCATAGGTCGGCTTGATGCCAGTGATGCCGACAAACGCGGCGGGCTGACGGATCGAACCGCCGGTATCGGTGCCGGTTGCCGCCAGGCACAGATCGGCCGCCACGGCCGAGGCCGACCCGCCCGACGAGCCGCCCGGGGTCAGTTGCGCGTCGTCATTGCCACGGCGCCAAGGGCTGACCGCGTTACCATAGACCGAGGTTTCGTTGCTGCTCCCCATGGCAAATTCATCCATGTTGAGCTTGCCCAGCATCACCGCGCCCGAGTCGGCCAATTGCTGCGACACAGTGGATTCGTACTCCGGCTTGAACCCTTCGAGGATTTTCGAAGCCGCCTGCGAGGGCACGCCCTTGGTGCAGAACAGGTCCTTGATGCCGATGGGCAGCCCGCACATCGACGGCGCATCACCGGCCTTGATCCGCGCATCGGCGGCCTTGGCACGCTCCATCGCGATCTCGGGCGTCTTGTGGACGAACGCGTTCAGCGCACCCGCTGCGTCGATAGCGGTCAGGCAAGCCTCGGTCAGTTCCACGGATGTGGTTTCGCCCTTGCGCAGCGCGTCGCGGGCTTCGGCCAGGCCCAGTTTGTTCAGATCGCTCATGTCTTACTCCACCACCTTGGGGACCGCGAAAAACCCCTCGCGCGAGTCGGGGGCGTTGGACAGCACCTTGTCCTGCTGGCTGCCGTCGGTGACCTGATCCTGACGGCGCTTCAGCCGCATAGGCGTGACCGAGACCATCGGCTCCACCCCTTCGACATCCACCTCGTTCAACTGTTCGATGAACCCCAGGATCGTGTTGAACTCCGAGGCCAGCGCGGGCAGCGCGTCATCCTCGACCTTGATCCGGGCCAGTTTGGCCACCTTGGCGGCGGTGCTTTGGTCAATCGACATGGGAAACCTCATCTGCGTTACGGGGCGTTTACCGCTCTGTGGGGCGGGTCGCAAGGGCGCAGGAGGCTTGTCAGGCGGGTTACGGCAAACACCCCGTCTTGCTTAGCCCACCCGAGGGCCGAGCCCTCCCTCGGGTGGGCGCCCGGAACGCCTGTGGTCAGCGGTTTATCTCAAAAGCCCCGAACGACGGCTCATCGGTGCACCACATTGCCGATGCGCCCTCCCATTGGGGGAGGGAGGGCGCGGCCCGGCGGCACTGCGTGCCTTGATTCCGGGCTAATTTGGCGTTGGTCAGGTCAGGATCAACCAACCGAAAGTTTCGGAGCCTGAGACCGCCGATAAACCTCGATCATCCAACCCAGCATCACCCCGTTCAAAACGTGCCACAGAAAATGCGTCCCCACCGGCCACACACCGCAAAGCGGCACGTCCAAAGACCGGAAGGTGATGGACACAATCAACACACACGCTCCAACGGCCAGCCCCCGCGCAGTCTTCGGCGCTCGGTGACGGAGCAGTACGGCATAGATTAGGATCAGCAACGGCACCGGCGCATAACCCGCCGAGTCGCCAAGACCGGGGATCAGCCGGAACAGCGGCACGGTCGCCGCTGCGTAGGGAAAAAATAGCGCCGTCAGACCCAATGCCTGCCATGTCTTCAGACGCCAGACATTCCGGTTGATCGCAAAGATGTAGACAAGGATGAACAGCAGGATCGGTGCGACATCCACCACCGCCGCCCAGACCTGCGCATGGGTATGGAACAGATAGCTCCCCACACCGATCGCCGCCAGAATGACCACCAGCAGCACGGCCAGCGGCATCCCCTGCCCCCGCACCCGCCGCCACATCACAAACGCGGCGATCAGAAACGCCGCGTTCGTCACCGCGTTCACCGGCTCGGCCCAGTAGTCGGGGCCAAGCCGCTCACAATACCCGTCGATTTGCCGCATCCAGTCCATGGATTTTTACTTAAGCGATGCTAGGCTGCCGCGACCAGACATGCGGGAGGTTTTTTCATGAATATCATCTGGCTGGGCCATGGCAGTTTCCGGATCGAGACCGAGGGGCAGGTGCTGCTGATTGACCCCTGGCTCTCGGGTAACCCCGCGCTGCCCGAAGAGCATCACGATGCCGCAGTCGAAGGGGCCACGCATATCCTGCTGACCCATACTCATTTCG
This sequence comes from Ruegeria sp., assembly GCF_040830605.1. Lineage (GTDB taxonomy): Bacteria > Pseudomonadota > Alphaproteobacteria > Rhodobacterales > Rhodobacteraceae > Ruegeria. The sequence goes on along the minus strand of NZ_JBFOMD010000001.1, from coordinate 519,350 downwards.
ATCACGTAGTGGATGTGCTGCCGCTGGCCAAAAAGCTGGGCGTGCCGGTGGTTGGGCAATATGACCTGATGGGGTTCTGGGGTGAGTCCGAAGGGATCGAGGCCGTGGGTTTCAACAAGGGCGGCACGGTGGACCTGAACGGCATCATGGTATCGATGGTGCCCGCCTCGCACAGTTCGACCTTTTCGACACCGGACGGCCTGCGCACCGGCGGGACCGAGGTGGGCTACATGATCCGAACCGAGGGCAAGATGCTCTATGTCTCGGGCGACACCGACATCATGGCCGACATGGAGTGGATGGGGGATTACTACAAACCCGATATCGGCATCCTGTCGGCGGGTGGGCATTTCACCATGGACATGAAGGCCACGGCCTACGCGGCCAAGCGCTACTTTAATTTCAAGACCGTAATCCCCTGCCACTATAAGACCTTCCCGATCCTCGAACAATCGGCACAGGATCTGATCGACGGATTGCCGGGGGTCGATGTGATCGAGCCCCAGGTGATGCAGGGCATCGCGCTCTGATGCCCGCCTCGGATTTCAGCCGGGCCGAATATGCCGCGCGGATCGCCAAGACGAGATCGGCGATGGCGGCGCAGGGGATCGACACGCTGCTGGTGGCGGACCCGTCGAACATGGCCTGGCTGACCGGCTATGACGGGTGGAGCTTCTATGTCCCCCAGATGGTCATCCTGCCCGTCGAGGGCACGCCGCTCTGGTGGGGGCGCACGCAGGATAAGGCGGGCGCGGCACAGACGACATGGCTTGACGCCTCGGACCTGCATGACTGGCCCGAAGAGCATGTCCAGCACCCCGACCACCACCCGGTCGAGGCGCTGGTAACCCTGCTGCGCGATCACGGCTGGACCCGCAATCTGGGCGTCGAGATGGACAACTACTATTACTCGGCGGCCAGCCACCGGGTGTTGGAACAGGCCTTTGGCCGTGAGGCGTTGAGCGATGCGACCGGGCTGGTGAACTGGCAGCGCGCGGTCAAGAGCAGCACCGAGCTGGACATGATGCGCAAAGCCGGGCGGCTGACGGCGCATATGCATTCTGTGCTGCGCGAGGGGTTTCGCGAAGGCGTGCCCAAACATGAACTGGTGGCGCAGGTGCAGGCGGCGGGCGTGGCCGGGCTCCCCGGGCTGCCCGGGGATTATCCCGCCATCGCGCCCATCGCGCCCTCGGGGCGCGAGGCATCGGCCTCGCACATCACCTGGAACGACCGACCACTGACTGCAGGCGAGGCCACCTATTTCGAGGTCTCAGGGTGTTTCCGCCGCTATCACTGCCCTGGCAGCCGGACGCTCTTTCTCGGCGACCCGCCCGCCGATATCCGCCGCGCCGAGGCAGCGGTGCTGACCGCCATCGAAGACGCCTTTGCCGCCGCCCGCCCCGGCGTGACCTGCGAAGAAGTGGCGGCCTGCGTCTACGAAAGCTTCGCGCGCACGGGCTATGTCAAGGCCAACCGAACCGGCTATCCCATCGGGCTCAGCTACCCGCCCGACTGGGGCGAACGCACCATGAGCCTGCGCCCAGGCGACACGACGCCGTTGCAGGAGAACATGACCTTTCACCTGATGCCGGGCCTCTGGACACCGGACTGGGGTCTGGCAATCACCGAAAGCTTTGTGGTCACCCCGGAGGGTGGCAAACCCCTGGCCGACATGCCCCGCGATCTTGTCGTGAAACCGGTATGACCCAGCCTGTCCGCCCCTCGCCAGAACTGATCGCCGTGGTGCGACGCTGGAACGAAGCGGTTCATGCCAAGGACAGCGCCGCGCTCTCCAACATGCTGTCGACCTCTGAATACCTGCGGTACCAGGGCTCAGCCGAAGGGGAGAGCTGGTCCGGGTCTCTGTTCCGAAAGGGCTTTCCCGATCACGTGGCCGAAATCCCGGAATATGACTGGGACGAGCACAGTCTTGAGGCCTTTGAGTGCGGCGCGGTCGGCTGGGCCCACTGCGTTGCCACTCTACGCTTTGCCAGCAACGAAAAGGCCATGGTGCACCGGTTCACCTTTGTGCTGCATCTCGAAGACGGCGTTTGGAAGATCGTTCACTGCCACGTGTCGAATCCGGTCCCCAACATGGAGAAAATCGGCATCGAGCATAAGGCATTGGACGCGCTGGTTGCAGCGGCACGCGACGGGTTTCGCCAGGACCAGCGCGAAGGTATGGCATCGGTCATGTTCACTGATATCGTCAATTCCTCGGCCATCGCTGAGATGTTGGGGGATCGGATCTGGACCGATGCGGTACAAAAACACCTCGATCTCGCCCGTGACACGATCGAAGCGCAGAACGGAAAGCTGGTGAAATCGCTGGGCGACGGAACAATGTCGAGCTTTTCCTCAGCCCGGGCTGCCTTGACGGCCGCCGCCGAGCTGCAACGGCGCAATGCGGAGGAACCTGATGAACCGCCGCTCCAGATCCGCATCGGAATTCACACCGGGGACGTGATCCAAACGGATGACGATTTCTTCGGCACAGTGGTGAACAAGGCGGCGCGGGTTGCGGCAGCCGCCGCCCCGGGTGAAATCTGCGTGTCCGACGCAACGCAATTGCTGGTCGGCGGACCAAGCGAACTCACCTTCAGCGCGCCCAGATCGGTTACCCTGAAAGGTCTGCCCGGCGATCACAGAATTTTCGGCCTGAAATGGTAGCCCATTAGCGCCGCTCTGCGAAAAACCCTTTGAGCAGGCGCTCCGCCTCCTCGGCGCCGATCCCGTCATAGACCTCTGGCACGTGATGCGCCTGCGGATGGCTGAACACCCGCGCCCCGTGCGCCACCCCGCCCGATTTCGGATCGGCGGCGCCATAGTAGATCCGCGCGACCCGGGCCGCCGCCAGCGCCGCCGCGCACATTGCGCAAGGCTCAAGCGTCACGTAGAGGTCGTGCCCCGGCAACCGCTCCGATCCCGCCGCCGCGCAGGCCGCGCGCAGTGCAACGATCTCAGCATGGGCGGTAGGGTCGTTCCACTCGCGGGTGCGGTTGCCCGTCGCGGCCACCACCTCGCCTGAGGGGCCGACGATCACCGCGCCCACCGGCACCTCTCCGCGCTCTGCCGCCGCGCGCGCCTCCTGCAAGGCGCGGTCCATGTATGATCTGAAAACCATGCCCCTGACTGCCCCACAATCCCGGCTTTCGCAAGCCGCCGGGATCAGGTATGGCCGGTCCATGAGCAACACCCCTCCTCCCGGCGACCGGATCGCCAAGACCCTTGCCCGCGCGGGCATCGCCTCGCGTCGCGAGGCCGAGCGCATGATCGAAGCGGGCCGCGTGGCGGTCAACGGCAAGACCATCGACAGTCCGGCGCTGAACGTGACCGCCAAGGACAAGATCACCGTTGACGGTAAACCGGTGTCCGAGCCGGAACCGGCCCGCCTGTGGCTCTACTACAAACCCACCGGGCTCGTAACGACCGCACGCGACGAAAAGGGCCGAGCCACCATCTTCGACGACCTGCCCGAGGAGATGCCCCGGGTGATGAGCGTCGGGCGGCTGGACCTGAACTCCGAGGGGTTGCTGCTGCTGACCAATGACGGTGGCATCAAGCGCAAGCTGGAACTGCCCTCGACCGGCTGGCTGCGCAAATACCGGGTGCGGATCAACGGGCGGCCCAAGGACGAGGACTTCGCCCCCCTGCGCAAGGGCCTGGTCATTGATGGCGAACGGTTCCAGCCGATGACGGTCACGCTCGACCGGCAGCAGGGCGCTAATGCCTGGCTGACCGTGGGCCTGCGCGAAGGCAAGAACCGTGAGATCCGCCGCGCGATGGAGGATATCGGGTTCTCGGTCAACCGGCTGCTGCGGGTGTCCTACGGCCCGTTCCAACTGGGCAACCTGAAACCCGGCGAGGTCGAAGAGGTCCGCCGCCGGGTGTTGCGCGACCAGTTAGGGCTGGATGCGGACGACAAAACCGCATCCAGCAGCGCCGAACGCCCGAAACGTCCCCAACGCAGCCGCAAGCCCATCGGCAAAAAACCCCGCGCGTGAGACCTTTAGGCAAACCTTCCCCCTAGCCTGGCGCGGGCGCATCCTCTAGATTCCCGGTGAACACGACACCTTGGGGAGCCTGATGTCTCAGACCGGAGTGCAGAAAATGGCCTTTGCGGCCCTGCTCGTGCTGTTGTTCGGTGTCTGCACCGGATTGCTGGGAGGGCTCTGAGCGCATGGCCAAACGCTATGGCGGCAAGTTCAGCCCCGACGGGTCCGACACCCCCGAGCAGCCGGAACGCAACCAGTTCGAGGGCGCGCGCGTGGATCCCGTGGGCGCACGGGCGAATGTCATGTTCGCGCCGGCGATCCCGCTGGTATTTCTGTCCCTCAACGATGGCGCCATCGGCATGACGCTGGGTCTTGTGGCCGCCGGTCTGCTGACCGGGGCGGCCTACCTGTTGCGCGAGGGGCTGCGGGCCGAGGCTGCCTTTAACGCCCGCCGCGTGGCCCGGCGGCCCGCCTTTCCGCGCAAGGTCTTTGCCAGCGTCCTGACCGGCACCGGCGCAGGGCTTGCCGCCTTTCGCAATGACTATCTGGATGCCGAGACCGTCGCACAGGTCAGCCTGCTGGCCCCGGTCCTATATGGTCTGGCAGGTACCGTTCTGCATTCCCTGGCCTTCGGTCTCGATCCGCTCAAGGATAAGGGGATGGAGGGCGTCGATACCTTTCAGCAGGACCGGGTTGCTCGTGCGGTGAACGAGGCAGAAGCCTATCTGACCGCCATGTCCGACGCCATCACCCGCGCGGGCGACCGCCGGATGGAGGCGCGGGTCGAGCGGTTCCAGACCGCCGCGCGCGAGTTGTTCCGCACGGTCGAGGAAGACCCTCGCGACCTTAGCGGCGCCCGCAAATACCTGACCGTCTATCTGCAGGGCGCGCGCGATGCGACGGTGAAGTTCGCCGATGTCTACGCCCGCACCCGCGATGCGCAGGCCCTGACCGACTACTCGGCGCTGCTCGACGATCTCGAACAGAATTTTGCCGCCCGAACCCGCAAGATGCTGCTGGACGACCGCAGCGATCTGACCGTGGAAATCGATGTGCTGCGCGACCGGCTGCAGCGCGAAGGTGTCCGGCTGGACTGACTGGACCATTTGAGTGAGGAAGCGTTTCATGTCCGATGCGATCAAGAACAAGGCCATTGAGGCCGAAACCCTGGTGCACGAAGTCACCGCAGTGGCCCTGCCCGAACCGCAGGCCGATGTCGTGCCGCTGGAAGAGGCGGACGAACCCGTAGGCACCGAAATCCGCAAGCGCATGGGCGAGATCGACATGGGTGACACCAACTCGATCGTGTCGTTCGGCTCGGCGGCACAGGCCGAGTTGCAGGAAATCAGTCAGGCGATGCTGGCGGATGTGCGCAACAAGGATGTGGGCCCCGCCGGCGACAGTCTGCGCAATATCGTGACGACCATTCGCGGCTTTTCGGTCAGCGAACTGGATGTGCGCCGCGAGCGGTCGTGGTGGGAAAGACTGCTGGGCCGCGCCGCGCCCTTTGCCAAGTTCACCGCCCGTTTCGAGACCGTGCAGAACCAGATCGACAAAGTCACCGACGACCTGCTGGGGCATGAGCACACGCTGCTCAAGGACATCAAATCGCTGGATCTGCTTTATGAAAAGACCCTCGATTTCTACGACGAACTGGCGCTCTACATCGCTGCGGGCGAGGAAAAGCTGACCGAGCTGGACAGCCATGACATCCCCGAAAAAGAGGCTGAGGTTCAGGCCGCGCCCGAGGACCAGCAGGTGATGCAGGCGCAGGAACTGCGCGACCTGCGCGCCGCGCGCGACGATCTGGAACGCCGCGTGCACGACCTCAAGCTGACGCGCCAGGTGACCATGCAGTCGCTGCCGTCGATCCGGCTGGTGCAGGAAAACGACAAGTCGCTGGTGACCAAGATCAACTCGACGCTGGTCAACACCGTGCCGCTGTGGGAAACGCAACTGGCGCAGGCCGTCACCATCCAGCGCAGCGCCGAGGCTGCGGCAGCAGTGCGCGACGCCAACGATCTGACCAACGAGCTGCTCACCGCCAACGCGGCCAATCTGCGCGAAAGCAACAAGATGATCCGGCAGGAGATGGAGCGCGGCGTCTTCGACATCGAAGCCGTGAAACAGGCCAACGCGGATCTGATCGGCACCATTCAGGAAAGCCTGCAGATCGCCGACGAAGGCAAGGCCAAGCGCGCCGCCGCAGAAGAGGAGCTGAAAAAGATGGAGGCCGAACTGCGCGATACGCTGGCTGCGGCCAAGGCACGGCGCGACGGGCTGGGCGACACCGCCGCCACCGCCGTTCCGGGCTGACCCTTGCAGGCGCGCACCGGCAGACATTTGGGGGTTGTCTGGGCTTTGACCGCCCTGACGGCCCTTGCCGCGTGCGAGCCCGTATTGCAGTCGGTTCCGGCCCCGCAAGCCCGCCCGGCGGGCCTGACCCAGCCCGCGCCCGCAGTGACTGCCCCGTCTGCGGCCAGCCTGGATTTGGCGCGCTACTATCAGAGGGTGCAAAACGATCTGCTGACCCGGGGCCTGCTGCGTACCGATGGCGGAGGGCCGGACACGCCCTATGATGCCGAAGATCTGGCGCGCAATTTTGAGGCCATCGCCTTTTATGACGAATACCCCGGACAAGCCGTGTCAGCGACCGGCCGCCGAACCAGCGGTCAGCTTAGCCGCTGGTCCGCCCCGGTGCGCATCCGCACCGAATTCGGGCCGAGCGTAGCGCTGGAGCGGCGCGAGAAAGACAAGACCAGCGTCGAATCCTACGCCGCCCGGCTGGGGCGGGTTTCGCGCCATTCGATCAGCACAACGACGAGCCGCAACGCCAACTTTCTGGTTTTTGTCGCGGGCAAAGACGACACTACTTATGTGCAGAACCGCCTGCGCCAGTTGATCCCCAATATCGGTCAGGCGCAGCTCGACCTGTTCGAGGATCTGCCGCGCTCTTTCTACTGCTTTGTCTTTGCCACCGCTGGCGGCGGCTCTCCCTATACCTACACCCGCGCCGTCGCGCTGATCCGGGCCGAACACCCCGATCTTGTGCGGCTGAGCTGCATTCACGAGGAAATCGCGCAAGGTCTGGGCCTGCCCAATGACAGCCCCGCGGCGCGGCCTTCGATCTTCAACGACGACGACGAATTCGCGCTGCTGACCAGCCACGACGAAAAGCTGTTGGAGATGCTGTACGACCCCCGGCTGAAACCGGGAATGACAGCCGAACAGGCCCGCCCGGTGGCCCGGATCATCGCGCGTGAACTGATGGGCCAGTCACTCTGACCCGCATGACAGGAGAAGACCCATGGGCATTTTCGATTTTCTAAAAGGTGAGTTCATTGACGTCATCCACTGGGTGGACGACAGCCGCGACACCATGGTCTGGCGATTCGAACGCGAAGGGCACGAGATCAAGTACGGCGCCAAGCTGACCGTGCGCGAAGGGCAGTCGGCGGTGTTCGTGCATGAAGGGCAACTGGCGGATGTGTTCACGCCGGGCCTTTACATGCTCGAGACCAACAACATGCCGATCATGACGACGCTGCAACATTGGGATCACGCGTTCCAGTCACCGTTCAAATCCGAGATCTACTTCGTCAACACCACCCGGTTCAACGACCTCAAATGGGGCACCAAGAACCCGATCATGCTGCGCGATCCGGAATTTGGGCCGACCCGCATCCGCGCGTACGGCACCTATACGGTGCGGGTGAAGGATCCGGCGCGGTTCCTGGTCGAAATCGTCGGCACCGATGGCGAGTTTACCATGGACGAGATCAGCTTTCAGATCCGCAACATCATCGTGCAGGAGTTCTCGCGCGTGATCGCCGGCTCGGGCATCCCGGTTCTGGACATGGCCGCCAACACCGCCGATCTGGGCAAGCTGATCGCCGCCGAGGTGTCGCCGGTGCTGGAGGGCTACGGGCTGGAGATGCCGGAGTTCTACATCGAGAACATCTCGCTGCCGCCCGCGGTCGAAGCGGCACTGGACAAGCGCACCTCGATGGGTCTGGCGGGCGATCTGGGCAAGTTCACCCAGTATTCGGCAGCCGAGGCGATGACGGCCGCTGCCAACAACCCCGGCGGAGGCGGCGGCATGGGCGCCGGTCTCGGCATGGGGATGGGCATGGCGATGGCGCAGCAAATGTCGAACATGGCAGCGGGTCACCCGAGCGGCCCGTGGGGCGCGTCCGCCCCCGCTGCCGCCGCACCGGTATCGCCTGTGGCCCCGCCGCCCCCGCCGCCGGTCGAGCATGTGTGGCATATCGCGGTCGACGGGCAGACCAGCGGCCCGTTCTCGAAAGCCAAGATGGGTCGCATGGCAACCGAGGGAGAGATCACGCGCGAAACCTATGTCTGGACCGCCGGTCAGGACGGCTGGAAACGGGCGGGTGACGTGCAGGAACTGGCGCAGCTTTTCACCATCCTGCCGCCGCCGCCGCCGGGAATGTAATGCGACGGAATGTGTACACTGGCGCGTAGAAGATCTGCGCGAATGCCAAACTCAAGGAGAATGCTAGTGTCCACACGTACCGAATACTCCAAAGCGCAGATCATTCTGCACTGGCTGGTTGCCATTCTGATTCTCGCCGCCTGGCTGACCGGCGACAACATGGGCCGCGTGCTGCGCGCGCGCTTCGACAGCGGCACCACCGGATTCGAAGGCAGCACCCCTCATGTCTGGCTGGGATGCGCCGTCTTTGTACTGATCCTGATCCGGCTGGTGCTGCGCCGCGTACAGGGCGCGCCCGGCGCGTTGCCCGGCTCGACCGAAATGATGGAGAAGGCGGCCCATTGGGGGCATCGCGTGATCTATCTGCTGATGATCGCCGTTCCCGCCTTGGGCGCCCTAGCGTGGTTCGGGGGGGTTCGGGCAGCCGGAGAGGCGCATGAAACGGCCTCGAACGCGCTGTTGCTGGTCGCCCTTGGTCACGCCGTCCTTGCCATATGGCATCATGCCATCCGCAAGGACGGGGCGCTCAATCGCATGAGATTGTCCCAGAAAGGCTGAGCTGCAAGGGTTTGCCCGATGATCGATATTCCGCCCCCACCCGGTTCTTCCAAGTCGGCACCAGGCCCGGAAGAACACCGCTTTCCCTGCAACCAGTGTGGGGCGGATTACCGGTTCAATCCGGGTGACGGAGCACTGACCTGTGACCATTGCGGGTACTCCGAGCCGATCGGCGCAGGCCCGTGGAAAGGGGCCGCGCTGCGCGAGATGGATTTCGACACGGCCATCGCCCAGCAACTTCCCGACGCCGAGATCGAGGAAACGCGGGTTCTCACCTGCCCGAACTGCGCGGCGCAGGTTGAGTTCGACCCCGACACCCATGCCGCCGAATGCCCGTTCTGCGCCACTCCGGTGGTCACCGATACCGGCATCAGCCGCCATATCAAGCCGCGTGGCGTTCTGCCCTTTGCGTTGGACGAACGCACGGCCCATAAGGCAATGAGCGACTGGCTGGGCGGTCTGTGGTTCGCGCCCAATGGCCTTAAGGACTATGCGCGCAAGGGACGCCGGATGCAGGGGATCTATGTCCCCTACTGGACCTTCGATGCCGATACTCAGACCGCATATCGGGGTGAGCGCGGCGTGGTCTATTACGAAACCCACACCGTGATGCGCGACGGCAAGCGAGTAAAGCAACAGGTGCCCAAGGTCCGCTGGAGCCCTAAGTCAGGCCGGGTGGCGCGGTTCTTCGACGATGTGCTGGTGCTGGCCTCACGCTCCCTTCCCAAATCCTATACGGATGCGCTGGAACCCTGGGACCTGCCGGCGCTGGAGCCCTATCAGCCCGAATACTTGGCCGGGTTCCGGGCCGAGGCCTATACGGTCGAACTGGCCGAGGGCCATGCCGAGGCGCGTGCCTACATGGCGCGGGTGATCGAGCGGGACGTGCGCTTTGACATCGGCGGCGACCGGCAGCGTATTCACGCGATGGAGACCGCCGTGCGCGATGTGACCTTCAAACACATCCTGCTGCCGGTGTGGATGGCCGCCTACAAGTATCGCGGACAGACCTACCGGTTCGTGGTCAATGGCCGCACGGGCCGGGTGCAGGGCGAACGGCCCTGGTCGGCGATCAAGATCACCATCGCCGTGGTGCTTGGCCTGCTGGTTGCGGCCGGGGTCGGCTATCTGGCCGCCACTGGCCAGTAGCCAGTTCGGACCCGGCCGCGTTTTCCCGGGGTTTTCAGCTCCGGGAAATCTCGATCCGGCGCGAGGTGTCGCGTTTCTCCAGCGCCTTCTTGGGCACCGTCACATGCAGCACGCCGTCCTTCATCGCGGCGCTTGCCTTGGCCCCATCCGCATCCTCGGGCAGCCGGAACGAGCGGCGGAAGGCACCGTACTGGCGTTCCGAGAAATACCAGGTGTCACCCTTCTTCTCTTCATGGGTCTTCTTCTCACCCCGGATGGTGACGACGCCATCCTCGACGATCAACTCGATATCCTCGTCCGAAACACCGGGCAGTTCCATCGAGATGTCATACGCGTCGTCATTGCCCGAGGCTTCGGTGGCAGGGTTCAGCCAGTCGGCCAGCTTGGCGCCGAAATGGCGGAACGGGTCGTAGAGCGACGGCCAGAGGCCGGCGTGATCGGATTTTTCAACCATGGTCAGTCCTCCTTTTTCAGCTTTGCGATAAGGATCGCATGATCGCGCGAAACTGTCCTTGGTCGGGCTCAATCCAGGGCCAGATTGGCCTCTTGCACAGTGCCGATCCCGCCGCCATTCTGCGCCGCAACGCCGAGAGAGGAGCCGAGATGACCCTGACCGATCTGGACGATCTGCTGGCACGGCGACATTCCTGCCGGGCCTTCCTGCCGGACCCGGTACCACGCGAACAGATCGAGCAGGTCATCGCCAGCGCAAGGCGTGCGCCCAGCTGGTGCAACGCCCAACCCTGGCACGTGACCATCACCAGCGGCACCGAAACCGACGCCTTCCGCGCCGCCCTGTTACAAGAGGCGGCCACAGGCTCCCCCGCCCCCGACCTACCCTTTCCCACTTCGTATTCCGGCGTCTATCAGGACCGCCGCCGCGCCTGCGGATGGGCGCTATACGAGGCTGTTGGAGTGGAGAAAGGCGACCGCGCCGGATCGGCCCGTCAGATGATGCAGAACTTCTCCCTGTTCGGCGCTCCGCACTGCACGATCGTCTCCAGCCCCGCCGAGTTGGGGCCCTACGGCGCGATGGATTGCGGCGGCTTCGTCACCGCCTTTACCTTGGCGGCCGAAGCGCTTGGCATTGCCTCCATCCCGCAAGCTGCCGTGGCCTCATACGGGCCGTTCCTGCACCGCTATTTCGACATCCCCGAGGACCGCCTGATCCTCTGTGCCATCTCCTTTGGCTATCCGGACGCGGACCACCCCGCCAACGGTTTTCGCACCGAACGGGCAGATCTGTCAGAGGTTGTCGACTGGCGGGAATGAGTGCTCAGGCCTCGGCCTTTTTCTCCCACCGGCCCGATTCCTCGGACCAGTATTGGGCCGCGCACCCTGCCTCCGTCAGCGCCTTCCACTGACCGCGCGCGTGCTGGACCGCCTGCGGGTCGTTGCCGTCGAACAGGATGCAGACCCGCTCCAGCGCCGCGACCTCTTCCGCATATACCGCCGCGCCGTCGATGGCCATGACGCAAGTCGGCGCGTTTGCCGCCTCCGTCTCGGTGGTCAGCAGGATTGGCTGCATCGCGTCATGCGGGCCGCCCGCGCGGCCGTGCGGCAGGAACCCGTCATCCGGCCCCAGCCACAGTTTCTCGTCCAGCCAATCGAGCCGCCCCGGATCGGTGCCGCGCACCGCGATCGCCCACCCGGCCTGCCGCGCCTTGCCCAGCAGGACCGGCAGGGTCTCTTCCAGCGGGCGGCGGGTCAGGTGGTAGAAATAGGCGGCTCCCATGGGATTTACTCGAAATTGTCCTGCACGAACCGGCTGAGCGCCCGCACGCCCCAACCGGTCGCACCCTTGGGCGCGTAGGAGGTATCGGACTTGACCGAGGCGACGCCCGCGATGTCGAGGTGAATCCACGGGGTTTCGTCCTTGACGAAGCGTTGCAGGAATTGCGCCGCGGTGATCGAGCCTGCGGGCCGTCCGCCCACGTTCTTCATATCCGCGATGCGCGATTTCAGCAGGTCGTCATAGGCCTTGCCGAGCGGCATCCTCCAAGCGCCCTCATCCTCGGCATCGGCCGCCTTGAGGAAGGCATTGCAGAACGTGTCGTTGTTCGAGAACACGCCCGCATTCTCGTGCCCCAGCCCGACGATGATGGCGCCGGTCAAGGTGGCTAGGTCGATCATGCCCACCGGCTGGAACCGTTCCTGCGCGTACCACATCACGTCGCACAGGACCAAGCGGCCCTCGGCATCGGTGTTGATGATCTCGACCGTATCGCCCTTCATCGAGCGGACCACGTCGCCGGGGCGCGAGGCGTTGCCCGAGGGCATGTTCTCGACCAGCCCCACAAGACCCACCACATTAGCCTTGGCCTTGCGCAGGGCCAGCGCCCGCATGGCGCCCGCGACCACCCCGGCCCCGCCCATGTCCATGGTCATGTCTTCCATGCCGCCCGAGGGTTTCAGCGAGATGCCGCCGGTGTCGAACACCACGCCCTTACCAACCAGCGCCAGCGGTGCATCGTTCTTGTCCCCGCCCTTCCACTGCATCACCACAACCTTCGAGGGGCTGTCCGAGCCCTGCCCCACGCTCAGCAGCGTGCGCATGCCCAGCTCGGCCAGCTTGTCCTCTTCCAGCACTTCCACCTCAAGGCCCAGCGCCTTCATCTCGTCTAGCCGGTCGGCAAACTCGGTGGTGGTCAGCACGTTGGCGGGTTCGTTGACCAGATCGCGGGTCATGTGCACGCCTTCGGCGACGGCCATGAGCGGGGCAAAAGTCGCCTCGGCCAGATCCGGCTTGGAATGATGGATCACCACATCGCCCTTGTCCGAGCTTTCCGCCTCATCCTCGTCGCCGGTCTTGTGGGCATCGAAACTATAGGCGCGCAGTGCTATGCCGGCCGCAAGTTCCTCGATCTTCCCCTGGCTGCCAGCCATCAGAAGCAGCGGCTTGCCATCCGCCGCTTTGGCAAGCGCCACGCCGGCCTTGCGGGCCTCGGTCGCATCCGTGCGGCGCGGCAGAACCAGCACATCCAGCGCCTCGGCAGCCATACCGGCGGGCCAGGCCAACGAGATCACCTGCCCAGTCTTGGCCTTTTCGAACCGCTTGCTTTCGATCAGGCGCGCCACGGCACCCTTCGTCACCCGGTTGGCCCGCCGCGCGGCCTTGTCCAGCTTGCCGTCGGGCGTGACGATAACTGCCACCCGCCCTTCGCTGGTGGCCACAGCGTCAATATCGGTGGACTGGAAACGGATCTGGATCAGGCTGCTCATATCGGGCGCTCCTCGATTGGGTTCCGACAAGAGGTAACGCGCCCTACCCGGCTTGACCAGATAGCAGTTTTCCCCGCCGTTCAATTAGATTAAGGTCCCGGGAAAACAACACGCGGGCTCCGGGGGGAAGCAGTGGCACTAAACGACAGAAACATACTGTCGCACTTGATGTATCGACCTGGCATCTCCAACCCGAATCCCGGCGCACGCGCCGGGCTGGAGGCGAGCCGGTGATCCTCGACCGCTACTTCGCCCGCCGTTTTCTGCAGAGCTTTCTGTTCATCGGGGCCGTCTTCATGACCCTGATTCTGCTCATCGACCTGATCGAGCAGGTGCGCCGGTTCGATGAAGCGGATCTGAGCCTTGGGCAATTGCTGCAACTGACCCTGCTGAACGCGCCGGCGGCGATCAGCGAGATGTTGCCGCTGTTGATGATTCTAGCAACCATCGCGCTTTTCGTGGGCCTTGCCCGCAGCTCTGAACTGGTAGTCACACGATCCATCGGGCGCTCGGGCATCCGGGCGCTGGTGGCGCCGGTGCTTGTGTCGGCGGTCATTGGCGTACTGGCGGTAGCGATGCTGAACCCCATCGTCGCGGCCACCGGCGAAGAATACCAACGCCTCGCCGACACCTACCGCAACGGCGGCAACTCGGCCCTGTCGATCAGTGGCGAAGGGCTCTGGCTGCGACAGGGCACCGAGGCGGGCCAGTCGGTCATCCATGCCAACGGGTTCGGTGAAGAAGATGAGTTTGCCCTGCTCGACGTGACCATCCTGACCTATGCCAAGGATGGCGGGCCGGTCCGCCAGATCGTGGCGGAAAGTGCCCGGCTGGGCGACGGCGTCTGGGTGCTGGAAAACGCCAAGGCCTGGCCCTTGGCTGCCGGTCTCAACCCCGAAACCAATGCCGCCGTGCACGAGCGGCTGGAGCTGCCGACCACGCTCACACGTGACCGCATTCTGGACACGCTGGGTCAGCAGGGCACCGTGTCGGTCTACGACTTGCCCCAACTGATTCAGGATCTGCAACAGGCCGGATTCTCGACCAAGCAATACGAGGTCTGGCTGCATGCCGAGCTTGCCCGGCCGCTGTTTCTGATCTCGATGGTGCTGGTGGGCGCTGTCTTTACCATGCGACACGTGCGATTTGGCGGCACCGGCGTGGCGGTCCTGACTGCGGTTCTCTTGGGCTTTGCGCTCTACTTCGTGCGGAACTTCGCGCAGATCCTCGGCGAAAACGGCCAGCTTTCGGTGTATCTTGCCGCTTGGGCGCCGCCGATTGCGGCGATCCTGTTGCCTCTGGGCCTGCTGCTGCACGCGGAGGACGGATGATGCGGCGCACATTCTTTGCCGCGCTGCTGTCAGGCGTGGCCTGCCTGACGTCGCTGCCGGCCGCTTTGGCGCAGACCACGGCGCAACCCGGCGCTGCCGCCCAGACCGAGGAAGATCCCCCCGCCCTGCTGGTGGCCGACAAGGTATTCATCACGCCCGAGCGCGTGCTGATCGCCGAAGGCAATGTCGAGGCCTATCAGGGCGATGTCCGTCTGAGGGCGCGCAAGGTCACGTTCGACCGGGAGAACGGGCAACTGAAAATCGAGGGGCCGATCCGTCTGGATCAGGGCGGAACCTCGACCATCCTGGCCGACGCCGCAGAGCTGGACAAAGGGCTGCAGAACGGCCTGCTGATCAGCGCTCGAATGGTGTTCGACCAGCAGGTGCAGCTGGCCGCCCACCAGATGACGCGGGTGGGCGGGCGCTACACCCAGCTTTACAAGACCTCGGCCACATCGTGCCATGTCTGCGAGGATGGCAGGCCGCCGCTCTGGCAGATCCGGGCCCGCAAGGTCACGCACGATCAGCTTGAACGGCAGCTCTACTTCGAGGACGCGCAGTTCCGCATTCTGGACGTGCCAGTGTTCTACTTTCCCGCCCTGCGTCTGCCCGACCCGACGCTGGAACGCGCCACCGGTTTTCTGGTGCCGTCCATCCGCACCACTTCGCAGCTCGAAACCGGGGTCAAGGTGCCCTATTTCTTCAAGCTGGGCGATCACCGGGATCTGACGCTGACGCCGTACCTGTCGCCGCGCACTCGGACGCTGGAATATCGCTATCGGCAGGCGTTCAAGAACGGGCGCATCCATATCGAAGGCGCGCATACGCGGGACGATCTGCAACCGGGTGAGACCCGGGGCTATCTGTTCGGCCGTGGCTGGTTCAACCTGAAAAACGATTACCGGCTGACCTTCGACGTCAAGGCCGCCTCGGACGACGCGTATCTGGCCGACTACGGCCTGCCGGATTTTGACCGCCTGCGCAGCGAAATCGCCCTGACCCGGATTAAGCGCGACACGGCGTTCCGCGTCGGTTTCATCCACTACAAATCCCTGCGGGACAGCGACAACGAAGGCGAGTTCCCCGCACGGATTTTCGACGTCAACTACCAGAGGCGTTTCTTTCCGACGACGCTGGGTGGCGAGGTACGGCTGGGCCTGACCGCCCATGGGCACAAACGCCCGAGCAACGAAGATCTTGTTGGCCGCGACGTGGCACGGGCCACGGTCGATGCCGAATGGCTGAGGACCTGGACCTTTGCCAGCGGGCTGCGGGCCGAAGGTGAGATCGGCGCCTCGGTCGACGGGTTCCGCATCCGCGATGACAGCACCTTCCCGGAGGAAACCCTCCGCACCACCCCGCGTGCGGCCTTCACCCTGCGTTATCCGATGATCAAACGCGAGAGAACCGGCGCGACACATTATATCGAACCCATCGCCCAGATCGGCTGGACCAATGTATCGGACACCGACGTGCCGAACGACGAAAGCAACTTTGTCGAGTTCGATCAGGGCAACCTGCTGTCGCTGACCCGGTTTCCCGCTGAGGACAAGCGCGAGGATGGCGCCACCGCCGTTCTGGGCCTCAACTGGGCGCGCTACGATCCCCGGGGCTGGCAGGCTTTTGCCACGATCGGCCAGGTGTTCCGCGATACGACCGATCCCTCGTTCTCCAAATCCTCCGGTCTTGGCGGCCACGCCTCGGACTTGCTGCTGGCGGGCCAGATCAAGCTGGATCAGGGCTTTGGCTTGACCGCGCGCGGGCTCCTCAACAGCGATTTCAACTTCTCCAAGGCGGAACTGCGCGGGGAATGGGATGCCGAACGTGGCGGGCTCAGCGGATCTTACGTCTGGCTCGGGCGCGACCCGGCCGAGGACAGGGACCTTGCGGTATCCGAGATTTGGCTCAACGGGCGCTATGAAGTGACCGAGAACTGGACCACGCGCAGCGATATCCGCTACGATTTCAAGGATTCCCGGCCCATCAGTGCCGGCTTCGGTCTGGCCTATCAAAACGAATGTGTGACCGTTAACTTGACCGTCAGACGGCGCTATACCTCGTCATCAAGTATTGAGCCCTCGACCGATTTCGGCTTTACCGTTGCCCTGACCGGTTATGCGGTTGACAGCGGACAAAAGAAATACAGGCGAACATGCAGCTGATCACCAGACTTTCGACCCGACCCTTCGCACGCTGGCTGACAGCGGCTGCACCTGTGCTGACGGCGGCCTGCCTTGCGCTGACCTCAGCTACGGCCATGGCGCAAACCCCGTTTTCGCCAGCAATCCGGGTCAATCAGGACGTCGTGACCTGGTACGAACTGGACCAGCGCCTGCAATTCCTGCAACTGCTCGGCATTCCCGGCGACAGCGAGGCCGAGGTGCGCCAATCCCTGATCGACGACCGGTTGCGCTTGCAAGCCATCGAAGAGGCCGGGATCGAGATACCACCGGAAGACGTGCAGGTCGGCATCGACGAGTTCGCAGCGCGCGGCCAGCTTTCGACCGAGGAATTCCTGCGGGTCCTGGGCAATGCCGGTATCTCGCCCGAGACGGTGCGGGATTTTATCCGCAACCAGCTGGCCTGGCGCGACTATATCAGTTCGCGCTTCATCTCGCGGGCCCGGCCCACCGAAGAAGAGATCGACCGCGCCATGGGCCAGGCCGGTGGGACCGGGCTGCAGGTGCTGCTGTCGGAGATCATCATCCCCGTGACGCCGCAGACGCTGGGCCAGGTCGAGACCCTGGCCGACGAGATCGCACAGCTCAAAAGCTATGACGACTTCTCGGCAGCGGCCGCTCAGTATTCAGCCGCGGACACCCGCAGCAATGGCGGGCGGATGAACTGGCTGTCGCTGAACAGCCTTCCCCCGGCGCTGCAACCGGTGATACTGGCGCTCAACGAGGGCGAGATCACCTCGCCCCTGACGCTGCCCAACGCGGTCGCCCTGTTCCAACTGCGCGGCGTGCGCGAGGTCTCGGGCGGCACGCCGCGTTACGCGGGGATCGAATATGCGGCCTATTACATGGGCGGAGGCCGCAGCCCCGAGACCCTGTCCACCGCCGCCGAACTGACCGGCCGCGTGGACACGTGCGATGACCTCTATGGCGTTGCCAAGGGACAGCCCGCCGAAGTTCTGGAGCGCGTAACGGCAAAGCCGTCCGAGATCCCCCGCGATATCGCGCTGGAACTTGCCAAGCTCGACCCGAACGAGATTTCCACGGCGGTGACCCGCAACAACGGCCAGACGCTGGTGTTCCTGATGCTGTGCAGCCGGACCCGCGATCTGGGTGAGGAGACCTCGCGCCAGGACGTGGCCAATGCGCTGACCCAACAGCGCCTGCAGGCCTTTGCCGCAAGCCTGCTGGAACAGCTCCGCGCCGACGCCGTCATCGTCGAGCAATGACTGCGCCCATCGCGCTCAGCTGCGGTGAGCCGGCCGGGATCGGCCCCGAGATTGCGGCCCGCGCCTGGGAAACGCTACGCGACACCTGCCCCTTCGTCTGGATCGGCGACCCATCGCACCTGCCGCAGGACACGCCGGTGGCCCTGCTGGACGACCCCACTGAAGCCGTCGCCACAAGCGCAACGGCACTACCAATTCTGCCTCTGCCCTTCGCCGCGCCCAACCACCCCAGCCAGCCCGACCCGCGCAACGCGCCGGGCGTAATCCGCGCCATCGAGCGCGCGGTGGAGCTGGTGCAATCCGGCGCCGCCTCGGCCATTTGCACCGCGCCCATCCACAAGAAAGCGCTGATCGACGGCGCCGGGTTTGCCTATCCCGGGCACACCGAATTCCTCGCCGCGCTGGCCGGACGCGAGCGGGTGGTGATGATGCTGGCCAGCGAGCAGCTGCGCGTCGTGCCCGCCACCATCCACATCGCCCTTGCCGACGTGCCCAAGGCCCTGACGCACAAGCTCTTGCGCGAAACCATCGAGATCACCGCAGCGGGCCTGCGTGACCAGTTCGGCATCGCCCACCCACGCCTCGCCGTGGCCGGACTGAACCCCCATGCGGGCGAAGGCGGCGCGATGGGGCAGGAAGAGGGCGATTGGATCACCTCCCTGCTGCAAGAGATGCAGTCCGAGAACTACACCCTGACCGGCCCGCACCCGGCAGACACCCTGTTTCACGCCGCCGCCCGCGCCCGTTACGATGCCGCAATCGCGATGTATCACGATCAGGCGCTGATCCCGATCAAGACGCTGGATTTCGACCGGGGCGTGAACGTGACGCTGGGCCTGCCCTTCATCCGCACCTCGCCCGACCACGGCACTGCCTTCGATATTGCAGGCAAAGGCGTCGCCAACCCCACCAGCCTGATCGAGGCCTTGAAGCTGGCCCAGCACATGGCGAAAAGGGCTTGATGCTTCCTCTTGCTGGAAATATCCCCGCCGGAGGCACAAAATTCTCTGGCACGACCTGCCCCTTCCGCGCCACGGTAACCGGATCATGAGCGCTATCGACACCCTTCCCCCCCTGCGCGAGGTCATCGCGACCCACCAGCTTTCGGCCCGCAAATCGCTGGGCCAGAACTTTTTGCTCGACCTCAACCTGACCGCCAAGATCGCGCGCCAAGCCGGGGATCTGACCCAATGCGACGTGCTGGAAATCGGCCCCGGCCCCGGCGGCCTGACCCGTGGCCTGCTGTCCGAGGGCGCACGCAAGGTCGTAGCGGTCGAGAAAGACACCCGCTGCATCGCCGCGCTGAACGAGATCGCCGCCGCTTATCCGGACCGTCTCGAAGTGATCAACGGCGACGCGCTTGAAATCGACCCGCTGGCCCACCTGACCCCGCCAATCCGCATCGCGGCGAACCTGCCCTACAACGTGGGCACCGAACTGCTGGTCCGCTGGCTGACCCCGCCCGAATGGCCACCCTTCTGGCAGAGCCTGACCCTGATGTTCCAGCGCGAGGTGGCCGAGCGCATCGTGGCGCAGCCCGGCAGCAAGGCCTACGGGCGGCTGGCCATCCTCGCCCAATGGCGGGCCGAGGCGCGTATTGCCATGTCCCTGCCGCCTGGTGCCTTCACCCCGCCGCCGAAAGTGTCCAGCGCTGTGGTGCATCTGACCGCGCTGCCCGAGCCGCGTTATCCGGCGGATGCCGCCACGCTCTCGCGCGTTGTCGCCGCCGCCTTCAACCAGCGCCGCAAGATGCTGCGCGCCTCGCTCAAGGGCACGGCCCCGGATATCGAGGATCGCCTGCTCGCTGCGGGCATCCAGCCCACCGAACGGGCCGAGCAAGTCCCGCTCGAGGCGTTCTGCGCCCTGGCCCGGGAACTGCGTAAGCCGTAAGCGCTTAGCTGGAAAACCCCCGCATACCTGATCAAGCGGGTTGACCTGCGGCGGGCAGGCTGGCACCCCTGCGCCAACCGTTTCTCCAACAGGAAAAAACATCACATGCGTGCCCTGATCCAACGCGTCTCCCGCGCCTCGGTCACTGTCGATGGCGAGGTCATCGGCCAGACCGGCGCCGGCCTGCTGGTCCTGATCTGCGCCATGCACGGCGATGGCGAGGCGCAGGCAGATCACCTTGCCGCCAAGATCGCCAAGCTGCGGATCTTCAAGGACGAGGCGGGCAAGATGAACCGCTCGGTTCTGGATAGCGGCGGCTCGGCTCTGGTGGTCAGCCAGTTCACGCTGGCCGCCGATACCGCGCGCGGCAACCGGCCCGGATTCTCGGCGGCGGCATCGCCGGACGAGGGTGAACGGCTCTACGAATACTTCGCCGCCCAACTCGCCGCGCAGGGTGTTCCGGTCGAAACCGGACGCTTCGGCGCCGACATGGCGGTGGAACTGGTCAATGACGGCCCCGTGACGATCTGGATGGAGGCATGATGGACGCCCGAGAAACAGCCCGCGCAATCTGGCAAGCCGGAGTGGACGCCGTCGGCGGCTACACAGCAACACAAGCCGCGCTTGGCGATTTGCCCAAACCCGACCGAATTCTGGCCGTCGGCAAGGCCGCAGGCGCGATGGCGCAAGCGGCGCTTGATCAGTTCTCCGGGGTACCCTGCCTCG
The DNA here is from genome assembly GCF_040830605.1 of Ruegeria sp. GTDB lineage: Bacteria > Pseudomonadota > Alphaproteobacteria > Rhodobacterales > Rhodobacteraceae > Ruegeria. The sequence continues at coordinate 498,617 of NZ_JBFOMD010000001.1, read as the reverse complement.
TGGTCACCAAGGACGGGCATGGCGACGGCCTGCCCGACGATGTCCACCTGATCGAGGCGTCTCACCCCGTTCCCGACGCCCGCAGCCTTGAGGGCGGCCGCGCCCTGCGCGAGGCGGTCGAGGCAATGGGGTCGGACACACACCTGCTGTTGCTGGTCTCGGGCGGGGCCTCCTCACTGGCCGAGGATCTGATGCCGGGCAAGACGTTGGATGATCTGGCCGCGCTCAACCGCCAACTGCTGTCCACCGGGCTCGATATCGGCGCGATGAATGCCGAGCGCAGGAAGATATCGCGGATCAAGGGCGGCGGGCTGCTGTCCGGTTTCTCGGGTACACGCGCCGATGTACTGGCAATCTCGGATGTGCCGGGTGACGATCTGATGGTGATCGGCTCCGGTATCGGTGCCCTACCCGACGCCCCCGCCTTCGATGCCCAGGCACGGATCATCGCCTCGAACGCCCATGCCCGCGCGGCGGCGGTGCAGGCTGCACAAGGCGCCGGATTCGACGTTCTGGCCAATGAAGAAGCACTGCATAACGACCTCCCCACGCTCGCCACAACCCTTGGCCCCCGCCTGCGGGACATGCCGCGCGGCGCGATGATCTTTGGCGGGGAACCCACGGTCGTCCTGCCCGAAAACCCGGGACGCGGCGGGCGCAATCAAGCGCTGGCTCTGGCGTTGGCACGGGAAATCGCCGGATGCGACGGCCTGACCCTCGTTGTCGGCGGCACCGACGGCACCGACGGACCCACCGAATCGGCCGGCGGGATCGTGCATGGCGGTATATGGGGCGATGGCGCTGCCGAGGCGCTCGCCGCTGCGGACAGCGGCAGCTATCTGGAGCAGATGGACGCGCTGCTGAATACCGGTCCAACCGGCACCAACGTCATGGACCTTTTGGTCGCGATTCGCCGATGAACTGACGCTTACGTTCTTTATTGAAACGAATTTGGGGCGGAAACTCGGAGCATGACGTCCACCCCGAACGCCCTGCGCGAGATCGAAGAGATCCCGGATCTCGGCATCACCCTGTCCGACGGCTGCCGCCTGTCCGCCCGTGTCTGGCGTCCGGTCGATGCACCGGACGATCCTGTACCGGCGGTGCTCGAATATCTGCCCTACCGCAAACGTGACGGCACCACCGTCCGCGATGCGCTGACCCATCCGTGGTTTGCCAAACGCGGCTATGCCTGCATCCGCGTCGACATGCGCGGCAATGGCGACAGCGAAGGGCTGATGGCGGATGAATACACCCAGCAGGAGCTCGACGACGCGGTCGAGGTGATCGACTGGTTCGCCGCGCAGCCGTGGTGCAGTGGCAATGTGGGCATGATGGGGATCAGCTGGGGCGGCTTCAACGCGCTGCAGGTCGCAGCGATGCAGCCCCAGGCGCTGAAAGCGATCATCACCTTGTGCTCGACGGCAGACCGCTACGCCGACGACATCCACTACAAGGGCGGCTGCCTGCTGAACGAGAACCTCGGCTGGGGGGCCACCATGTGGTCCTATTCCTCGCGCGCACCCGATCCTGCATTGCGGGACAACTGGCACGAGATGTGGCTTGAGCGGCTTGAGAACGAGCCCTTTCTGCCCTCGGTCTGGCTGCGCCACCAGACCCGCGACGCCTACTGGCGGCACGGATCGGTTTGCGAGGATTTCGGTGCCATCACGGCGGCCACGCTGGCCGTGGGCGGCTGGGGCGATGCCTACAAGAACACGGTGCCGCTGCTGGTCGAGCGGCTGGACGCACCGGTCAAGGGCATCAACGGTCCGTGGGTGCACAAATACCCGCATTTCGCGGTCCCCGAGCCACGTATCGGGTTCCTGCAAGAGGCGCTGCGCTGGTGGGATCACTGGCTCAAGGGGCGTGACACCGGCGTGACCGATGACCCGGATTACCGCGCCTATCTGATGGACGGCGTCCGGCCCGCGCGCTGGTATACCGAACGCCCGGGCCGCTGGATCGCGGAACCCAAGGGCGCGACCGCGCATCTGCAAACGCAAACCCTGTCACTTGGCAACGATGGGCTGGGTGCGGATGGGCCGCTGGATATCAAGGTACGCTCACCGCATCACTGTGGGATGGAAAGCGGAGAATACTGCGCCATCTGGCTGGGTCCCGAACTGCCCGGAGATCAGCGCCCCGATGACGCCCTGTCGGCTTGTATCGACGGCGCGCCGCTGGCGCAGGATATGGACATCGTCGGCGCCCCGCGCCTGCGGTTGCGGCTGAGCGCCGACATGCCACAGGCTCAGATCGCGGTACGGCTGAACCATGTGCATTCCGACGGCGCCTCGACCCGGATCACCTATGGCGTGCTGAACCTGACCCATCGCGACGGCCATGCCGATCCGCAACCGCTGGAGCCCGGGAAAAGCTACGACATCACGCTGGACCTCGATCACATCGCCTATCGCGTACCAAAGGGTCACCACCTGCGGCTGGCGATCTCCAGCGCCTATTGGCCGCTGATCTGGCCCTCGCCCGAAACCGCCGAACTGCATCTGACCGGCGGAGAAGTCGCCCTGCCCCTGCGCCCCTCGGGCCAGACCGACGAATACGCCTTTCCGCCCCCCGATGCCGAGGCACCCTGGGCAACCGAGACCCTGCGGCAAGGTTCCAACGCGCGCCGCACCGAGACCGATCAGGTCACGGGCGAGGTGCATCTGGTCATCGAGGACGATTTTGGCCTAGTCCGCGACTCCGATCACGGCCTGATCAGCGGCGGCATCGCGCGGGAACGCTGGTCCATCCATCCCGACGATCCGCTCTCGGCGCGCGGCACCTGTCACTGGACCAAGGAGATGGGCCGCGACGGCCTGCACCTGCGCACCGAAGCCCGCTGTGAAATGTGGTCCGACCGCGACAGATTTCATCTGCGCGCAACACTCCATGCCTATGAAAACGAAAAGGAGATTTACAGCCGCGAGATCGAGGACAGCATTCCGCGCAACCACGTTTGAACCGCATCGCCGATCCGGGCCGAGATTAACCCTTGCCCGTCAGGCTGAAATGCGCCAACTTTGACTCACGCGTCAATAAAAAAACTGCCCCTCAGAGGCAGATGGACAGATCAACTGGGAGAATCCAATGAACGATCAACTCAATCACATGGCCAGCCAGGTGGCCGCAGGCAAGATGACCCGCCGCGAATTCATGGGGAAAGCCGCGGCCCTGGGCATCTCGGCCGCCGTTGCCTCGACCATGTTCGCGGGCGCAGCACATGCGGCAGGCCCGGTCAAGGGCGGCACCATCCGCGTCGGCATCCAGGGCGGCGGCTCATCCGACAGCCTTGACCCGGCACTGGCCGCAAACGCCACCGCGACACAGGTTCTGCGTCTCTGGGGCGAACCGCTGCTGGAACTGGACCCCAATGGCGGGCTGTGGCCGCGCCTGGCCGAAAGCTTCGAGGCGTCGGCCGATGCGCGGGTCTGGACCTTCAAGATCCGCTCGGGCGTCAACTTCTCCAACGGTCAGACCATGACCGCCGACGACGTTCTGGCGACCATGGAGCGCCACTCCGGCGAAGACACAAAATCGGGTGCCCTGGGCATCATGCGCGGCATCAAGGACATGCGCGTGGACGGCGACCAGTTCATCGTCGAACTGGACAAGCCGAACGCCGACCTGCCCTACCTGCTGACCGACTATCACCTGCTGATTCAGCCGGGCGGCGGCAAGGACGATCCGACCGCGGCAATCGGCACCGGTCCCTACGTCCTGAAATCGGTCGAGCCGGGTGTGCGCTTTGTCGGTGAAAAGAACCCCGACTATTGGGATGACACTGTCGGTCACGCCGACACCATCGAGCTGATTGTCATCAACGACGACACCGCCCGCGTCGCAGCACTACAGTCGGGTCAGGTGCACATGATCAACCGTGTGCCGCCGCGCACCGCCCAACTGGTCGGACGCGCGCCCAACATCAACCTGCGCACCACGTCCGGCCCTGGGCACTACGTGTTCATCATGCACACCAACACCGCACCCTTCGACAACAAGGATCTGCGGATGGCGCTGAAATACGGCATCAACCGGCAGGAGATGGTGGACAAGATCCTGTTCGGCTTCGGCTCGGTCGGCAACGACACCCCGATCAACAGCTCCTACCCGCTCTTCACCGAGCTGGAGCAGCGTGAATACGATCCGGACAAGGCCGCGTTCCACCTCAAGGAATCGGGCTTTGACGGCACGGTACTGCTGCGTACCTCGGACAACTCGTTCCCGGGTGCCCCGGACGCGGCGGCCCTGTTCCAGCAGTCCTGCGGCTCGGCGGGCATCAATATCGAAATCAAGCGCGAGCCCAATGACGGCTACTGGTCCGAGGTCTGGAACAAGCAGCCCTTCTGCACCAGCTATTGGGGCGGACGTCCGACCCAGGACTCGATGTTCTCGACCGCGTATCTGTCGACGGCCGACTGGAACGATACCCGTTTCAACAACGAGCAGTTCGACCAGCTTCTGTTCGCCGCGCGCGGGGAACTGGACGAGGGCAAGCGGACGCAGATGTATGCGGACATGTCCACCATCCTGCGGGATGAGGGCGGGCTGATCTGCCCGATGTTCAACCAGTTCATCGACGCGACAACCTCGGACGTGGACGGCTGGATCGACTCCCAGAACGGTTTCGACCTGAACAACTTCTACGCACCAATGACGATGTGGGTTGCTGCCTGATATGGGACCCGCGATGAAACTTGTGGTCCAGCGCATTGCGCTGGGCTTTTTGCTGCTGTTGGCAGTCTCCGTACTTATTTTCGCGGGCACGATCATCCTGCCCGGCGACGTGGCCCAGTCCATTCTCGGCCAATCCGCAACGCCTGAGGCCCTGGCCAACCTGCGCGAGGAGCTTGGGCTGAACGAACCCGCGATCACCCGCTATTTCGACTGGCTGTTTGCCGCACTGCAGGGCGATCTGGGCGTCGCGCTGACCAATGGCCGCGACATTGCCGAAAGCATCAGCCAGCGCATGTCGAACACTCTGTTCCTGGCCTTCTGGGCCGCACTGATCTCGGTGCCGCTCGCCATCCTGCTGGGCCTGATCGCAGTGCGCTACAAGGACCGCTGGCCCGACAAGGCGATCTCGGCGATCACGCTGGCCTCAATCTCGATCCCGGAATTCCTCATCGGCTATCTGTTGATGTATTTCATTGCCGTGAAACTGGGCTGGTTCCCGTCGGTCGCGATGATCGGCGATCACATGAACCTGCTGCAGAAACTGCAGGCCATCGCCCTGCCCGTCATGGTGCTGACGCTGGTGGTTCTGGCGCACATGATGCGCATGACCCGCGCCGCCATCCTGAACGTGATGCAATCGGCCTATATCGAAACCGCCGAGCTTAAGGGCCTGACCGGGTTTCAGGTCATCGCCCGCCACGCCTTTCCCAACGCCATCGCCCCGATCGTCAACGTGGTGATGCTGAACCTGGCCTATCTGGTCGTGGGCGTCGTGGTGATCGAAGTGGTGTTCGTCTATCCCGGCATGGGCCAATACCTGGTCGACCACGTGTCGAAACGTGATGTGCCGGTGGTGCAGGCCTGCGGCCTGATCTTCGCCGCCGTCTATATCGGCCTCAACATGATCGCCGATATCGTCTCGATCCTGGCCAACCCGCGTCTGAGGCATCCGAAATGAAGAACATCCCCATTTCCGCAATGATCGGGCTGTTCTTCACGGCTCTCTATTTTCTCATGGCGATCTTTGCCCCGTTGCTGGCGCCCTATGGCATGGCCGAAGTGGTGGGCGGCGTCTGGGAACCTTCCTCATCCAAACATCTGCTGGGTACCGACAATATCGGCCGCGACCTGCTCAGCCGGATGATCTATGGCGGGCGCACCACCATCTTCATCGCCACCGCCGCAACCATCCTGTCCTTCGTGACCGGCTCGGTTCTGGGCTTTTTCGCAGCCGTGATGGGCGGATGGGTCGATCAGGTGCTGTCGCGCTTCGTCGACCTTATCATGTCGATTCCGACGCTGATCTTCGCCCTCGTGGTGCTGTCAGTGATGCCGGTGACCCTGCCGGTGCTGATCCTGGTGATGGGCCTGCTCGATTCGACCCGCGTCTATCGTCTGGCCCGCGCCGTGGCCGTGGACATCACGGTCATGGACTATGTCGAGGCGGCGCGCCTGCGCGGCGAAAAGATCGCCTGGATCATCTTCCGCGAGATCCTGCCCAACGCCCTGTCGCCGCTGGTGGCCGAGATGGGTCTGCGCTTCATCTTCGCGGTGCTGTTCGTCTCGACGCTGTCGTTCCTGGGTCTGGGCGTGCAACCGCCCGAGGCGGACTGGGGCGGTATCGTGAAAGAGAACAAGGAAGGCATCGTTTACGGCATTTCCGCCGCCCTGCTGCCGGCCGTTGCCATCGCCACGCTGGCGATCTCGGTCAATCTGGTGGCTGACTGGGTGCTGAACCGCACCACATCGCTGAAAGGAGGCCGGGGATGAGTGACAATCTTCTCAAGGTCCGCGACCTGAAAATCGGCGCAACAGTCTACCCGCCGGGCGAAAAGCCTCATGACATCGAGATCGTGCACGGGGTCAGCTTTGACCTCGAGCGCGGCAAGGTGCTGGGGCTGATCGGCGAATCCGGTGCCGGCAAATCCACCATCGGTCTGGCCTCGATGGCCTATGGCCGGGGTGGGGTCAAAATCACCGGTGGCGAGGTCTGGGTGAACGGGCGGGAAATCCTGAAAACATCGCTGAAGGATATCCGCAACCTGCGCGGAGGCGAGGTGACCTACGTGTCGCAATCCGCCGCCGCCTCGTTCAACCCCGCCAAGAAGATCATGGATCAGGTGGTTGAGGCGGCGGTCGAGCAAAAGAAGTTCTCGCGCAAAGAGGCCGAGGCCCGCGCGCGCGAACTGTTCGCCAAGCTGGGTCTGCCCGATCCGGACAATATCGGCGACCGCTACCCGCATCAGGTCTCGGGCGGTCAGCTTCAGCGTTGCATGACCGCGCTGGCGCTGTGCCCCGAGCCCGATCTGGTGGTGTTTGACGAGCCTACCACGGCGCTCGACGTGACCACCCAGATCGACGTGCTGATGGCGATCAAGGAGGCCATTCGCGACACCGGCGTTGCCGCGCTCTACATCACCCACGACCTTGCCGTCGTGGCACAGGTGAGCGACGACATCATGGTGCTGAAGATGGGCAATACGGTCGAATACGGCACCACCGACCAGATCATCAACAACCCGCAGGAAGAGTACACACGGGCGCTGGTCTCGGTCCGCTCGATCGAGCACGAGGAAAAGAAACCCACACCGGAACCGGTGCTGAGCGTCGAGGGGATCACCGCGCGCTACAAGGGTCTGAACTTCGACGTGCTGCACAATGTCAACGTCGACCTGCATCCGGGGCAGACGCTGGCGGTCGTGGGCGAATCCGGCTCGGGCAAGTCCACCCTGGCCCGGGTGATCACCGGCCTGCTGCCGCCCCGCGATGGTGAGATCACCTTTGCCGGGCGCAAGCTGTCGCGCGATCTGGCGGGGCGGTCGCGTGAGGACCTGCGCGAGTTGCAGATGATCTACCAGATGGCCGATGTGGCGATGAACCCGCGTCAGACCGTGGGGACCATCATCGGACGTCCGCTGGAGTTCTACTTCAACATGCGCGGTGCCGAAAAGCGCAAGCGGATCATCGAGCTGCTGGACGAGATCGAACTGGGCGAAAAATTCATGGACCGCTATCCGGCGGAACTGTCCGGCGGCCAGAAACAGCGGGTCTGTATCGCGCGTTCGCTGGCGGCCAAGCCCAAGATGATCATCTGTGACGAGGTCACTTCGGCCCTCGATCCGCTGGTCGCCGACGGCATCCTCAAACTGCTGCTGGATCTGCAGAAGATCGAGGACGTGGCCTATCTTTTCATCACCCACGATCTGGCGACGGTGCGTGCGATCAGCGACTCCATTGCGGTTATGTATCAGGGCCGCGTGGTTCGCTACGGCCCGAAAAGCCAGGTGCTCAGCCCGCCCTTCGACGACTACACCGACCTGCTGCTCAGTTCGGTGCCCGAGATGCATCTGGGCTGGCTGGAAGAGGTCGTCGCTCACCGCAAGATGGAAAGCGCGGGGAACTGATCCCCGCCCTTTCGAAGCGTCCGTATGACGTTCTGAAATCCCGGCGTTCTGCCCCACGGCAGACGTCGGGATTTTACCATTCGGGGCGTGAACTGACGGGCCGGGCCGGATTGCGGCGCTAGGCTCGACCAGAATCCAAACCCGCGAAAAGGAGATCGCGATGGACCGTAAAATGCTGCTGATCGTCCTGGACGGGGTGCCCTGGCGCAACTTCCGCCGCCTGTTCGGCAATCTCGAAGGCTGGGTACAGACCGGCGAGGCGCGGGTGTGGAAGCTGCGCGCAGTGCTGCCGTCCATCTCGGCCAGCTGCTATGCCTCGATCCACACCGGGGTGGTTCCTGCCGAGCACGGCTGCACCGGCAATGGCAACGTGTTCCGGCTCAGCCACAAGGATATCTTTTCGCAGGTGCGCGAGGCCGGAGGTGTCACCTGCGCGGTCACCCACAGCTTCTGGTCGCAGTTCTTCAACCGCCATCCCTTCGATTTCGTGCGGGACGTGGAATATGACGAACCGGACAGCCAGACCATCAACCATGGCCGGTTCCACACGATGACCGGGTACGGCAGGGACAATCAGATGACGCCGTCCGACGTCGATCTCTTTGCGACGCTGACCAATCTCTGCCTGCGTTTCGGGCTGGATTACGGCATCCTGCATACCTGCACGCTGGACAGCATGGGGCATCGCTTTTATCACGAATGCCACGAGATGGATCATGCCTGTTTTGTCATGGACGAAATGCTGGCCCCGTTCATCCCGCGCTGGCGGCAGTTGGGGTACGAGGTGATCGTGACCGCCGATCACGGTCAGGACGAGCGTGGCCATCACGGCGGGCGCCACCCGCTGCAACAGGAAACCGCGCTCTATTACTTCGGGGATGCCGAAGGCCCCGCCGAGGACTACGTGATCGAACAATTGCAGCTGGCCCCCACCATCCTCACCCGCATGGGCGCGCCGGTGGCCGAGACCATGAAGGCCGAGCCTTTCCTGAAATAGCGGAACGTGGCACCCTGGACCCGTTTCAAGCTTTCAATTGCTACGGGTCATTGCGATGCACAGGGTATTTCTGTTCCTTCTTCTTTCGACCTCTCCGGCCTGGGCCGGAGGGGATGGCTGCCACGATCTGTGGTTCACCCGCAACCTGATCATGGACCGCGCCGGTTATTGCTTCGGCTCGGCGCTGGGACAGGCCGCGTTCGACAACAGCGATTGCATCGGGAAATCGGTGTCCCTCGATCCCGCATCCGCGCAGATGGTGGACCAGATCCGCGGAATGGAACGCTTTCACGGCTGCACGGTCGATACCGGTCAGGTGTGGCTCGATCTGGACGATGTGTTCATCCGGCGGCAACTCACGGATCTGCCGATCCGGGAAGAGTTTGAAAGCGCCTGCATCGGCTGGTTGGGACCGGTCACGATCCTCTATTCCGGCCATAGCCCCGGCGCCGTCCCGGTTGGGCAGATTCAGCCCGGTGACACGCTGAGCTATTCCCATCTCCCGGTCGGCAACTGGACCTATCTCACGGTGCGGGGCCCGGACTGGCAGATCAAGGGCGGCGGCTGGCTGGACACCGCCGCCACGCCCGAGCAATGCCGCGAGGTCGCGGGTTAGAGCATGTCGCACAAAAGTGGGAACCGGTTATGCGCTTCCCGGGCATGCGAAATCAAAATAGTCAGAGCGCGTTGCGCTCCACGGCCTCAGTCGTAGGGCCACACCTCCTGCCCCAGCGCCTCGATGGCCACGACGATGCGCTCGAAACTGTCCTGCGCCCGGGTGACCGAGCTGCGCGCACGCAGGTAGCCGTGCACCAGCCCCTCTTCGTTGATCCAGCACGCCTTGCCGCCGGCCGCTTGCACCCGCTCGCAATAGTCGCGACCGTCATCGCGCAGAGGATCGCAGCCGGCGGTAACAACCACCGTCAGCGGCAGGCCCGAGAAATCGCTCTCCCGCAGCGGCGCATAAGAGGGATCGTCCAGAGGTTCATCCCCCTCACACCGCACGGTCTTGTAAAACCGCAGATCCTCAAGGCTCAGCAACGGCGCATGCGCATGTTCGATGTATGAACCCTCGCCCATGTCGCCGCCGAGACCGGGATAGATCAGCACCTGCCCCAGAATGCTCTCCAGCCGCCCGCGCGCATGATGCGCCACGCAGGCCGCCAGATTGCCCCCGGCGCTGTCACCGGCCAGCACCAGCGGGTCGCCAAACTCTGTGGCGGCCCATTCCGTGGCGGTCCAGCAATCCTCGAACTGCGCCGGATGGTGGAACTCGGGACACAGCCGGTAATCCACCGCCACCACGCGATAGCCGGTCTGAACGCAGATCTCGGCGCAGACATCGTCATGACTGTCGAGCCCACCAACGACAAAACCGCCGCCATGGTAATAGACGACGGTTCGGGTGGGATCACCGGCGGAATAGATGCGGACCGGAACGCCGTTCGCGGACCGGTCCTCGGTCGCGACGCCATCCGGGCGCCCCTGATGGAACACCCGGCACATGTCGTCATAGACCCGCCGCTGATCGGCGATGGAGAGGTTGACCGCATCCTCGGGGTAACTCTCCAATGTCCGCCTGATGAAGGTCCAGGTTTCCTCGTCGATCAGCCGGTCATAATCCATTGCCCCTCCGCTCAGGCTGCCCATTCCCAAGGCCGGGTATAGGCACCCAGCACCTTGCTGACATCGTCCTCGGAGGAGCCCTGCGCGTCAAGCTGTGCGACCAGCCCGCGTTTCTTGTCGTCGATCACCGAGACCACGCGCGCCGACACCCCGGCCTGTTCCAGCGCGCCGTTATAGATGCGGGTGATCGCCATCTTGCGCAGATCGGGTTTGAACACCTTGCCCACGGCGGTCTTGGGCAGTTCCGTCAGAATAGTCATGTGCTTGGGCTGCGCGGCGCGTTCGTGCACATGCACCTTGCAATGCTCCAGCAGCTCCGCCTCGGAAATCGACGCGCCCTCGACCAGTTCGACAAAGGCGCAGGGCACTTCGCCCGAATGGGCATCGGGCTGACCAATGGCGCCCGCAAAGGCCACCGCCTCATGCGCCAGCAGCGCCTCTTCGATCTCGGCGGGGTCGATATTATGGCCGCCGCGGATAATCAGGTCCTTGGCGCGGCCGGTAATCCACAGATAGCCGTCCCCGTCAAACCGGCCCAGATCGCCGGTGCGCAAGTATTTGTCGTGGTGATAGAGGTTCGCGTTCTTGTCCGCCTCGGTATAGGTATTGCCCGCAAAGACGCCAGGGTTCGAGATGCAGATCTCGCCGATCTCATCGACCGCGCATTCGCCGGGGCCATCCGGACCGTCGCGCAGGATCTTGACGTCGGTGTAGGGGAACGGGATGCCGATCGAGCCGATCTTCTTCTCGCCATCGACCGGGTTGCATGAGACCAGGCAGGTCGCCTCGGTCAGGCCATAGCCCTCAACGATGGTGACACCGGTTGCCTGCTCGAACCGGCGGAACAGCTCCACCGGCAGCGGCGCCGAGCCGGAGAACGCAGTCTTGACCGTCGAGATATCGGCATCGACCGGGCGCTGCATCTTGGCCGAGATAGCGGTGGGCACGGTGATGATGAACGAGATCTTCCAGCGCTCGATCAGCTTCCAGAAATTGTCGAACACCCCATCGCCGCGATACCCGGCGGGTGTCGGGAACACCACATGCGCGCCCGAGGACACGGCGGCCATGACGATCACATGACAGGCAAAGACATGGAACATCGGCAGCGGGCACATGATGTTGTCGTTTTCCGAGAACAGCAGCGTGTGCCCCAGCCAGCCGTTATAGATCATGCCGGAATACTTGTGCTGCGCCACCTTGGGCATGCCGGTGGTGCCGCCGGTGTGGAAATAGCAGGCCACCCGGTCCTCGGTACTGTCCGCAAAGCTCAGCGCGCTCGGCTGTTTGGCCAGTTCCTTGTTGAAGTTCAGGTAATCCGCGTGGGCCAGATGCTCCTTGTCCTGCAGCTTGGGCCGGACCAGCGGCACGATCCACGACTTGGGCGGCGTCAGATAGCGGTTGAGGTCGATCTCCAGCACGGTGTTCACACCTGGCGCGTGGCGTACCGCCTCGGCCACCTTCTGGGCGATATCGGTCTTGGGGAAGGGTTTCAGCGTCACCACCACCTTGGCGCCGGTTTCCCGCAGGATCGAGGCGATCTGTTCCGGCTCCAGCAGCGGGTTGATCGGGTTGACGATCCCGGCCACGGCCCCGCCCATCATGGTGATCAGCGTCTCGTTGCTGTTGGGCAGCACATAGGCCACCACATCCTTCTCGCCGATACCGAGCGAGCGGAACAGGTTCGCGGCCTGATTGACCTTGCCCAGCAGTTGCGACCAGGTCAGCGTTTCTGCCTTGTCGGTCGGGCCGGACAGCAACTGGAAACTGAGCGCCTTGTGGTTGGGAAACTTTCCAGCAGTCCGCGCCAGCAGCGCGTGCAGCGTGATCGGCAGATCACGCTCCTCCCACGCCATTTCTCCCTCGATCCGTGCCCGGTCTTCCAACCCCGCAAATGCCATACGGCTTCCTCCCCTTATGTGCCACCCGTCCTCCCGGGTGTTTGTTCGTTCCGCTCCAAGATGAGAGCAAATCCTCGTCTGCGCAAGCGAGGGCTTATCGGGAGAGGGTCAACATGGATAGAATGACGCTACGGCGATTGGGAAGGTGCCGGAACGTCACTTCATTCGGCGGCCAGACCGTCGGTAAACTGCAGCCGCGCCAGACGGGCATAGAGGCCATCCTGCGCCACTAGCTCGTCATGGGTGCCCTGCGCTACGATGCGGCCAGCCTCCATCACAACGATGCGGTCCGCCTTTTTCACCGTTGCCAGCCGGTGCGCCACGATCAGTGTGGTCCGTCCGGCGCTCAGCTCGTCCACCGCCCGTTGCACCGCAAGCTCGCTTTCGGCATCCAGAGCCGAGGTCGCCTCGTCCAGCAGCAGCACCGGCGCGTCACGCAGGATGGCGCGGGCGATGGCGATGCGCTGTTTCTGACCGCCCGACAGCATCACGCCGCGCTCGCCGACAAAGCTGTCATAGCCTTCGGGCAAGGCGGCGATAAAATCATGCGCGGCGGCGGCGCGGGCAGCGGCCTCGACCTCGGCGTCTGAGGCGTCGGGGCGGCCAAAGCGGATATTGTCGCGGGCCGAGGCGGCGAAGATCACCGGGTCCTGCGGCACCAGCGCGATATGGCGGCGGAACGCGGCCCGGTCCATGGTCCGCAGGTTCACGCCATCCATCGTGACGCTGCCCGCATCCGGGTCATAAAACCGCTGGATCATCTGGATCACCGTGGTCTTGCCGGCGCCGGAGGGACCGACAAAGGCCACCGTCTCACCCGGTTTTACCTGTAGCGACATGCCGTCCAGCGCAACCACATCCGGGCGCGCGGGATAGCGAAAGTTCACATCCTGAAAGCCGATCTCGCCACGCACCGGCTCAGGCAACACCTGCGGCTGCGCAGGATCAATCACCGTGTCCTCGGCGTTGAGCAATTCCACCAGCCGCTCGGTCGCTCCGGCGGCGCGCTGCAACTCGCTCCAGATCTCCGACAGCGCCGCGACAGAGCCCGCCATGATCACCGAGTAGATCACGAACTGGATCAACGTGCCCTCGGTCATCAGCCCGGCGCGCACGTCGTTGGCGCCCATCCACAACACGCCGACTATGCCGGAAAACACCAGAAAGATGACGATCACCGTCAGCACCGCGCGCGTCTGGATGCGCCGCAGCGAAACGGTATACGCGGTCTCGGTCATCTCGGCGAATTGCGACCGGCTGGCGATCTCATGCGTAAAGGCCTGCACGGTCTGCACCGCGCCCAGCGCCTCGCCCGCATTGCCCGAGGACGCCGCGATCCAGTCCTGATTCTCGCGGCTGATACCGCGCAGACGGCGGCCCAGCACCAGGATCGGCACCACCACCACCGGGATCAGCAGCAGCACCATGCCGGTCAGCTTGGCCGAAGTCAGCAGCATCAGCACCAGACCGCCCAAAAACATCAGCATGTTGCGCAGCGCGATCGACACCGACGAGCCCAGAACAGACTGAATCAGCGTGGTATCGGTGGTGATCCGGCTCAGCACCTCGCCGGTCATGATGCGCTCAAAGAACTCGGGACTCATCCCGATGATGCGGTCAAAGACGGCCTCGCGGATGTCGGCCACAACCCGTTCGCCCAGCCGCGTCACCAGCGCATAGCGCACGCCGGTGCCCAGCGCCAGAATCGCGGCGATGCCAAGGGCGGCCAGAAAATACTGATCCAGCAGCGCCCCATCCTCGATCCGGAAGTGATCCACCACGCGGCGCACCGCCAGCGGCAGGGTCAGCGACATGCTCGCCGTCACCACCAGCGCCACGGTCGCGCCGATCATCAGCAGCCGGTAGGGCTTCATGAAGGGCCAGAGCGACCCCAAAACGCCGAGCTTCTTGGACCCGGCCCGCTCTTCGCTGGCCCCCGGTGCGGGGGTGGCTGACGATTGTGCGGACTGAGTGCGTGCCATATCAGGCCCTTGTTGCTGTTTCTTCGCGATGCCCGTGCTTCTTGGCGGCAGAGCCGCGCAGCGTCAAGCAACGCTGCCCCTTGCTGTGCAGCACAGGTCCATTTGACGCAAGCGAAAGCGGATTGGAAGAACTGGAGCGGGTAGACGGAATCGAACCGACATAGCCTGCTTGGAAGGCAGGGGCTTTACCATTAAGCTATACCCGCTCTGGTTCCCCGTCACTAGGACAAGCTACGGGGATGGTCAAGCCGGTTCTTCTTGACACCGATCCACCTCCGAAATGCGGTCTACTTCCCCGATCACAGGGAACACGGGCGCAATCCCACCCGTCCCCGCCACGCCGCAAAAATTGGTTTCAGCCTCCGGGTGAAGCGCACGCAACTCTGTTAGCTGATTGTCACATTCTCGCTCTAAACCTGCGTTATCCCGCAACTTCAGATAGCCAGGAACCCCCATGAAAGACATTGATCCCAAGACACTTTCCGCTGACGACTGGGACGAACTGCACTTTCCCCGCCCTGAAGAGAGCGATTTCGACCGCGTCGTCGAAGCCGCGATTTCACGCCGTGGCTTTCTGGGCGGCGTGCTGGCCTTTGGCTCGGGGGCTGCGGCGATGGGCGCCGGGCTGCTGGGCTCAACCTCGGCGCAGGCCGCTGAGGCCTCGCGCTTTGCCTTCACGCCGATCCCCGCGCAGACCGATGGCACGGTACATGTGCCCGAGGGCTATAGCTGGAAGATCCTGATGCGTTGGGGCGACCCGCTGTTTTCGGACGCCGACGGCTATGACGTCACCGAGGGCGGCCCGGTGGAAAACTCGGACAGGATCTTTGGCGAAAACACCGACGGGATGGAGACATTCTCGTTCCGGGGTCACCAGTTGATCGCGATCAATCACGAGTATCCCAACCGCAAGATCAACCTGCCCGCCGCGCAGGAGGGGACACCTGCCAGCGCCGATGACGTGCTGAAATTGCAAAACCTTCAAGGTGTGACGGTGATGGAGATCACCGAGGGCCCCGATGGCTGGTCGGTTGTCAAGGACAGCCCCTTCAACCGCCGCATTCACCACAACACGCCGATGCGAATCGTGGGTCCGGCGGCGGGTCATGACCTGCTCAAGACCGAGGCCGACCCGACCGGCACGTCCTCGCTGGGCACCATGAACAATTGCGGCTCAGGCAAGACCCCCTGGGGCACCTACTTGACCTGCGAAGAAAACTTCAACGGCTACTTTGGCTCCTCGGATGAAAACGCCAGCTATGACCAGAAGGTCGCGGACGGCATGGAGCGCTACGGCATCAAAGCGGAAAGCTGGAACGGCTACGAACTCTTCGACCCGCGCTTTGACACCTCGAAAAACCCGAACGAGCCGCACCGCGCCGGTTGGATCGTCGAAATCGACCCGACCAAACCGGACAGCACTCCGGTCAAGCACACCGGGCTGGGCCGTTTCAAGCATGAGAATGCCGAGGTTGTTCTGGCCCCCGACAGCCGCGTAGTGGTTTATATGGGCGACGATGAACGGGGCGAATACCTCTACCGCTTCGTGTCGAACGATCCTTTCGTCCCGGGCAACCCGACCGAGGGTCTGCTGAACGACGGAACGCTCTATGTCGCCAAGTTCAACGACGATCAGACCGGCGAATGGCTGGCTCTGACGCCCGAGACCACGGGCATGGAGGCCGCCGATATCGCGATCTTCACCCGCATGGCGGCGTCCGCCGTGGGTGGCACCACCATGGACCGGCCCGAATGGGTCGCCACCAGCCCGGTATCTGCCGAGGCCTATTGCTGTCTGACCAACAACAAGAACCGGGGCGTCAAACCCAACGCGGGCGGCGACGACACCTCGGCCAACGGCCCCAACCCGCGTAACGAAAACAGGTATGGTCAGATCGTGCGCTGGCGTCCGGCGGATGAGGATCACGCCGCCGACGGGTTCGACTGGGATCTCTACGTCATGGCGGGCAACCCGACCGTGCATCAGGATGATCGCGCCGGTTCGCCAAACGTGAACGAGGGCAACCTGTTCAACTCGCCCGACGGCATGGCTATCGACTCGACCGGTCTGGTCTGGATTCAGACCGACGGCAATGACGACAACGAGGGCGATTTTGCCGGCAACGGCAACAACCAGATGCTGGTGGGTGACCCGGTGACGGGTGAAATCGCGCGTTTCATGACCGGCCCCAATGGCTGCGAAGTGACCGGGCTGGCCTGGTCCGCCGACAAGCGCACCGCCTTTGTCGGCATCCAGCACCCAGGCAGCAACTGGCCCGACGGGGGCACACCGCGCTCTGCCGTGATCGCCATCAAACGCGACGACAACGGCCAGATCGGCTGAGCCTGCTTGCACAAACAAACGCCCCCGACCGCTGGGTCGGGGGCGTTTTGCTGCTTTGACAGGATCAAAGCGTTTCTATCTACGCCCCCGCTTGATCGCCGTGGGCGCAATCGGGCCGGTCAGACGAAAGCCACCCCATTCTCGGCCATCGGCAGGCTGCCCACCCGCAGATCGCTGGCCGCCGCAATAGCATTGGCCAAGGCGGGCGCCGCAGGCGGTGTGCCCGGCTCGCCCACACCGGTCGGCGCCTCGGCCGACGGCACGATATGTACGTCGATGGCCGCGATGTCGCCGATGCGCAGGGGCTCGTAATCCGGGAAGTTGAACTGATCGACGGCACCGCCGGTCAGCGTGATCTGATCGCGCATGACATGGCCAATACCATAACCGATCCCGCCTTCCATCTGCGCCTTGACCACATCCGGGTTCACCGCAAGACCGCAATCGACCGCGCAGGTGATCCGCTCGATCTTCACGCCATCTTCGGCATTGCCCGAAATCTCGGCCACCTCGGCGACATAAGAGCCAAAGGACTTGTGCACGGCAATACCCTGAGCACGGCCTGCGGGCGCATTGCCCCAGCCCGCCTTCTCCGCTGCCAGCTTCAGCACACCGGCCATCCGGTCCTGATCGGCACCGCCGGTCAGATAACGCAGGCGGAACTCGACCGCGTCCTGCCCCGCAGCCCTGGCGGCCATGTCCATCATGACCTCCATCACATAGGCCGTGTGGGTATGCCCCACCGACCGCCACCACAGCGTACTGGTCGCCTTCTTGGTGTCTGTCAGCCCGAAGAAACCGCCGGGGATCTGATAGGGGCTGTCAGATGTGCCCTCGACCGAGCTGTGATCGACCCCGTCATGGACGCTGAAATCCTCGAACGCGGTGCCCTTCATGATCGACTGACCGGCAATGCGGTGATCCCAGCCCACGATATTGCCGTCGGCATCCAGCCCGACACGAACCTTGTGGCCGAAGGCGGGGCGGTAATAGCCGCTGCGCAGATCGTCCTCACGCGACCAGACCAGTTTCACCGGGCGGGTTCGGTCGGTGACGACGAAGGCCAGCGCCGCCTCGACCTGATAGTCCGCATCCGGCGTCGCGCGGCGGCCAAAGGAGCCGCCCGCAAACATCGTGTTGATCTGGATCTTCTCCATCGGCAGCTCAAAGATCTGCGACAGGGCCATATGCGGGCCCGTGGGGAACTGGCAGCCGTCATGCAGCAGGATACCACCATCCTCGGTGGCCTGAATGGTGCAGGTCAGCGGCTCCATCGGCGCATGTGCAAGCAGCGGAAAGTAGAAGCTCTGCTCGACAACCTGCGCTGCTCCGTCCAGCGCGGCCTGAGTCGCCGCCGCGTCGGTTTTGTTGACGTTATATTCCGGCGCGGCATCCAGCGCGGCCATGATCTCGGCCTTGATCTGCTCGGAATCGCGCGTTTCGGCCGCAGAGACATCCCACTCGACCTCAAGCGCATCACGCGACTGCATCGCGGCCCAGGTGTTTTCCGCATACACGGCGACACCGGCGTTGTTCGGCAGGGTCTGGGACATGATGTAGCCCTTGATCCCCTGCGCCGCGCTATCGTCGAAGCCGGTCACCATGGCGCCACGCTGCTCGGGGCGCTTGATCATGGTCACCATCTGGTTCGGCAGATGCACGTCCATCGCATATTGCGCGGTTCCATTGCCCTTGATCGCGCTGTCCACGCGGCGAACCTCGGTGTTTCCGATCAGACGGAACTCGGACGGATCCTTGAGCCTGGGTTCTGCCGGGGCCTCCAACTCGGCGGCGGCAGCCACGAAGTCACCCAGCGGCGCGGACTGACCGGCACCGGCAATGACGCCCTCATCCAGCGTTAGTTCCGAGGCATCGACGCCCCAGGCCTGCGCGGCGGCGTTCAGCAGCATCTCACGCGCGGCAGCTCCTGCGGTGCGATATTGCTGGAACGAGTTCGCCATGGCGGTCGAGCCGCCGGTGCCCTGGAACTGCCCGAACAGCAGATTGTTATAGAGCGCGGGGTTCGACGGGGCGAATTCGTATCCGATCTGATCCATTCGCAGGCCGATTTCCTCGGCGATCAGCGTGGTCAGGCCGGTGGCCGGGCCCTGCCCTTTCTCGAAATGCTTGACGATGGCGGTGACCGAGCCGTCCGACCCGATCTTGACGAACGGGTTCAGCATGGCGCTTTCGCCCGAGGCGGCGGCAATGGCCCCATCCGGACGGGCACCGACCATCAGAACGGCGGTGGCGGCAGCGGCCCCTTTCAGGAACCCGCGGCGAGAAGTGTTCACGGTCATATCAGGCCTCCAGAATTTCGGCTGCGCGCTGAATGCCCGCCCGGATGCGCTGATAGGTGGCGCAGCGGCAGGCATTCCCGTGCATGTAACTGTCAATCTCTTCGACGGTAGGCTTGGCGTTCTCCGACAGCAGCCCAACGGCAGACATGATCTGCCCGGACTGGCAATAGCCGCATTGCACCACGTCCAGCTCGACCCAGGCCTGCTGCACAGCGGCCCCGATCTCGCTGTCCTCCATCGCCTCGATGGTGGTGATCTCGGCCTCGCCCACATCCTCGATATAGGTCTGGCACGACCGCACCGGTTCACCGTCCAGATGCACGGTGCAGGCCCCGCAGGACGCGACACCGCAGCCGAACTTGGTCCCGGTCATCTTGAGTTCGTCCCGGATCACCCACAACAGCGGTGTTCCGGGTTCGGCGTCGACGTCATGCGTCTGGCCGTTCAGTTTGAGTGAGATTGTCATGAAAGTGCCTCCCGTGCAGCATCAGGCTGGTGAGTCGGTAAACTGGTGCGTTTACCGTATGCAAAGCCACCCAGGGTGTAAACTGCAAAGTTTACCACCTTGATTGACGGTTACGTGAATTTGGCCCATAGCTGGATGTCATGTACGAGTGCAGCGGCCCCAATGCGTCGAAATACGCGCAGATCATTGATGCCGCCGTAGAGGAGTTCCAGGAAAAGGGGTTCTCTGCGGCCAGCATGGATCGGGTGTCGGCACGGGCCGAGGTCTCCAAGCGGACGGTCTACAAGTATTTTGAAAGCAAGGAAAAACTGTTTCGCTCGATTGTCAGCGTTCTGGCCGAGCGGTTCGCGGACATGCGGCACATCCGCTATGAGCCGGACCGGGACATCCGGGAACAGCTGATCGAACTGGGCTGGGCCGAAGGAAGGCTGCTGATCTCGCCCGAGGTCATGGCGATGGCGCGGATGATCATCAGCGAAACCCTGCGCAATCCCGATCTGGCCGAGGCGGCACAGGGCAAGATCGACAAGACCGGCGCCTTCATTGACATGCTGCGCGCCGCCAGCGAGGACGGCCAGCTGAACGTGCCCGATCCGGAAGAGGCCGCACAGGAATTCATCGCGCTGCTGAAGGCCAAGGCGTTCTGGCCCTATATCTTCGGCTCTGCCCTGGTCTCGGAAGAGCAGATGCAGAAAATCGTCGAAAGCAGCGTCGAGATGATGATGTGCCGATACGGCACCGGATGAAACTGGCC
Source organism: Ruegeria sp. (assembly GCF_040830605.1). Lineage (GTDB taxonomy): Bacteria > Pseudomonadota > Alphaproteobacteria > Rhodobacterales > Rhodobacteraceae > Ruegeria. The sequence goes on along the minus strand of NZ_JBFOMD010000001.1, from coordinate 478,163 downwards.
GGGCGGGCCATGGCAAGCAGCAAATGCGCCGCGCCCGATGCGCGACTCTCGCCGCCCCGGCGCCTGCACAATAATAGACCCCGGGCCTTGCAGCTCCCCTGCGCCCGGGGTCCTCTTGATCAAAATATCCCCGGTTTCTTGTGGTGAATGCGGCGTTAACCACACCCGCCAGCGCGAAACATGCGCAATCTTGTCGAACACGTCGGTCGGTGGCCACTCACCTCCACCAGGACGTTTCCTCCGGGTAAGACAAGCATATGCCGAAGCAGCCCCGCCTGCCTGTGATCTGGTTCACAGAACTCGGAACCTTTTTTAAGAAATCTTAATTTTACGTAAACTGTTCCGAAATCAGGCGCTCTTCCAGCCCGTGACCCGGATCGAACAGGATGCGGTGCGAGATTGCAGGCTCGGACCGGATTTCGACCCAGTCGATATCCGAAATGGAGATCGAGTCCGCGTCCGCCATCACGGGGCGCTTGTCGGCCTCCACGACGTCAAAACGCACATGCGCGGTTTTCGGCAGAACCGCCCCCCGCCAGCGCCGGGGGCGGAATGCGGCAATCGCGGTCATGGCCAGAACATCCGAGCCGATGGGCAGAATGGGACCATGGGCGGAATAGTTGTAGGCGGTGGAGCCCGCCGGGGTTGAAACCAGCGCGCCATCACAAACCAGCTCGGCCAACCGCAGCCGCCCGTCGATGGTGATCTTGAGCCGGGCCGCCTGCGGACCGGCACGCAGCAGCGAGACCTCGTTGATCGCCAGCGCCTCATGCACCCGCCCCGCCTGATCCATTGCCGTCATCGCAAGCGGGTTGATGATCTCTTCCTCCGCCGCCGCCAGACGATCCAGCAGATCGGTTTCGGAATACTCGTTCATCAGAAACCCGATGGTGCCGCGGTTCATGCCGTAAACCGGCGCATGCAAATGCTTGCTGCTGTGCAATGTGCGCAGCATGAACCCGTCCCCCCCAAGGGCCACGATCACGTCGGCGTCGCCGGGGGCGGCATTGCCATAGCGCCCGATCAGGGCGGCGCGGGCGGTCTGGGCCACCGGAGCGTCACTGGCCAGAAAAGCGATTCTCTTACTCATCAATTTCGGTTTCCGGTGCTGCGCATTTGGTTCCGAAACAAACATACCTTTCCCCGAGAGACCAGAGTTGACGCCACAGCGGGCCATTTCGTCGCTTTATAACCTTTCTCGGATCGCTGGTTTCCGATAGGAAATTCGCCAAACACACCCCCAGCCATTTGGAGCCCCCATGAACGCCAACCTTCGTGACACCGGTTTCTTCACCCAGTCTCTTGCGGATCGGGACCCTGAGCTGTTCGGCTCGGTCACCTCTGAACTTGGCCGCCAGCGCGACGAGATCGAGCTGATCGCCAGCGAGAACATCGTCTCGGCCGCCGTGATGGAGGCGCAGGGCTCGGTGATGACAAACAAATACGCCGAGGGCTATCCCGGGCGCCGCTACTATGGCGGCTGCCAGTTCGTCGATGTCGCCGAGAACCTGGCCATCGACCGTGCCAAACAGCTCTTTGGCTGTGAGTTCGCCAACGTGCAGCCGAACTCGGGTTCGCAGGCCAACCAGGGCGTGTTCCAGGCGCTGATAAAGCCGGGCGACACCATTCTGGGCATGAGCCTGGACGCAGGCGGCCACCTGACCCACGGCGCGGCCCCGAACCAGTCGGGCAAGTGGTTCAACGCCATCCACTACGGCGTGCGCAAACAGGACAACCTGATCGACTATGAGCAGATCGAATCGCTGGCGAAAGAGCATCAGCCCAAGCTGATCATCGCGGGTGGCTCGGCCATCCCGCGCGTCATCGACTTTGCCCGTATGCGTGAAATCGCCGACATGGTCGGCGCCTACCTGCATGTGGACATGGCCCATATCGCCGGCCTGGTCGCAGCAGGTGAGCACCCCTCGCCCTTCCCGCATGCGCATGTGGCCACCACCACCACCCACAAGACCCTGCGCGGCCCGCGCGGCGGCATGATCCTGACCAATGACGAGGCCATCGCCAAAAAGGTCAACTCGGCCATCTTCCCCGGCATTCAGGGCGGCCCGCTGATGCACGTGATCGCCGGTAAGGCCGTCGCTTTCGGTGAAGCGCTGCAGCCTGCGTTCAAGGACTACATCAAGCAGGTCGTGGTCAATGCGCAGGCGCTGTCGGATCAGTTGATCAAGGGCGGGCTGGACACCGTGACCCACGGCACCGACACCCATGTGGTGCTGGTGGACCTGCGCCCCAAAGGCGTGAAGGGCAATGCGACCGAAAAGGCCCTGGGCCGCGCGCATATCACCTGCAACAAGAACGGCGTGCCGTTCGACCCGGAAAAACCGACCATCACCAGCGGCATCCGCCTGGGCTCGCCCGCCGGCACCACCCGCGGCTTTGGCGAGACCGAGTTTCGTCAGATCGCCGACTGGATCATCGAGGTCGTTGACGGCCTGGCCGCCAATGGCGAGGACGGCAACGGTGCGGTCGAGGCCAAGGTAAAGGCCGAAGTGGCCGAGCTGTGCGCCCGTTTCCCGCTCTATCCGAATCTGTAACCGTACAGACCCGACAAAACCGCCCCGCCGCTGAACTTGTCCGCGGCGGGGCATTTATTTGCGAGGAGCACCCGCAAAGGATCGGAGGGCTCCCGCCCCTTCTGCCCGCATCTTAGATGCAGGCAAAAGCGTTGGGCCCGGCGCCGCGCCTTTCGGCGCGGCGGGGCAAGCGTCAGATGTCGGACTTCGGATCCTTCAGCGCCTCTTCCAGCAGCTTTTCGTTGCGCGCCTCCTCGATGCGGTTGATCCGGTCCTCGGACGAGCGGTAGTCGAAGCGGTATTTCACCACGTTGATCAGGCTCAACGTCAGCAGCACCACGCCCATGCCCCAGTACCCCTTGGTGGCCAGCGGCACGTCGGTGGACAGCCACAGCGAGATCGCCAGCAGGACATAGGCCAGCACAACACCGGCGCCGTTCAGCATCAGGATCAGGGCGTTTTCGTTACGAGTATTCATCTTGTCTCTCCATTCATTCGGTAAAGTCACCGGCTCTCATGAGGTCCGGACAGTGTCGGTTCAGTCCTTGGCCTTGAGGCGGCTCAGAACGTCAGCGGCGGTCGATCGGGTCTTGGGACCAAAGCCCGCCTCTTCCATCCGCGCGGCAACGGCGGAGTGATCCAGCGTCGCGTCGATCTCGCGCAGGATTTCGCCCTGCTCGAACGGGTCGTCCTGCTGCATCACGCGGGCAATCAGGCTTTCGGCCTCTTCGATGGGGCTCTCGCCGCCCACATGGCGGTTCAGCCGTTTCTGCAGCCCCTGCTCGCGCCTGACCGCACGGGCGGCAATCGCGCCCTGCTTCAGGTCGATGATGCGGCGGCTGGCGGCATCGACGGTCTGGCGCAGCTGCAGGATGCGGGTATCGAGCCGGTCGAGGGTCTGGCGGCGCACCGCAGCCTCGTTTTCCAGATCCGCCACCGCCTGCGCAGCACTTTGCGCTAGATCCTCGCGCCCGCCATCCAGCGCCTCCTGCGCGCGAGTCATCAGGTCGGCGATCCGCCCCTGCAGCCCGTCCACCTGGCGCTGCTCTCCGCGCTGGCGCTGGATCAGGCTTGCCAGGGTCAGCTTGGCCGCCTTCAGGCTGCTCTCTGCCTCGCGGATCTTCTGGTCGATCAGTTCAATGGAATAAGTGTCACGCAATTGCTCTTCCGCGCGGGCATTTGCACCGACGATCAGGGTCTTCAACGTGCCGAACATGGGTTCCTCCAATATCATGAACATCGTTCACAAATTTGAGATAGCAAATCCATGAACGCCGTTCAAGGTACTTTATGAACGTTGTTCAGGAAACTATTTGTTTCCAATCTGGCGAAGAACCTGCCCGATCATCCGCTCGATCTGTTCCGGCGGCACGCCCGAGATACGGTTTTCCAGCCCCAGACTCACGATCCCGTGCACCGAAGAGAACAGCGCCCGGGTCATCAGTTCCAGCTCTTCCCGCTTCATCTCGGGGAAGATCTGCGACACCGGCTCCGAGATCAGACCGAAAAGCCCCGCCAGCGCCTCGCGATACCAATCGGGCACCGGCCCGTCCTGTGTCATCTTCAGTTCGAACAGCGCCCGCCAGAGATTGGTATGCGCATCTGCAAAGCGCAGATAGGCCGTGCTCATCACGATCAACCGCTGCACCGGCGCCTCGCTGCCATCGAAGGAATCGGAGACCGCCTGCCCCAAAGCGCGGAAAGTACGGCCATTCACGGCCATCACGATGGCATTGAGATCCTCGAAGGCATTGTAGATCGCCCCCAACGCACAGCCCGCGTCCCGGGCGAGGTCCCGCGCGCGCAATTCGCCCAGGCCCTCACGGTCAATGCGAACCTCGGCCGCCTCGACCAGTTTCTCGCGCAGCTGCGCCCTGCGGGCCTGGGACTTCGATGACATGGCGTTCCTTTCCTGAACCATGTTCAGGAATAGCCGGAGCACGCCGCCGGGAAAAGGGTCAGATCACGCCTTGCCAGCGCAAAAACACCAGCAGCAGGATGGCAAACACCAGAATGTTGAAGGCCAGCCCGCCCAGCATGCTCAGCAGCCAACCCTTACGCCGGTCGGCCAGATCGATGGCGCGCAGATGCGCCTGCACCTCCTGCACCGCGGTGACCAGCTTCGGTGTATCCAGCGTAAGCCGCAGCTTCGGGTGATTGGCCAGCGGTTCAGCCTTGGCCAGTTCCATCGCCTGCCCGTGAATACGGCGCGGCAACCGGTGCCGGGCCCGGCGCAGCGAGGCGGCCAGCGTTTTGCCGCGCACGCCCAGCTTGGCGCGCAACAACGCGATGGTCTCGGCAATCTGGTCCTGTACGGCAATCTGTTCTGACATCCAAACGGGCCTCCTGGCCGGACAGTCTACCGGCTTGTCCTTGCGGCCTCAATGGGGCTGGCCCATCGCTACGGGGCCGGGTATCACCTACCCATGTTGAACATGATCCATTTCGGCACCCCGACCGACACCCCGCCCCTACTGATCGCCCATGGCCTCTATGGCTCGGCCCGCAACTGGGGGGTGATCGCCAAACGCCTGTCGGACGAGCGGCAGGTGATCTCGGTTGATATGCGCAACCACGGGCAAAGCCCCTGGTCGGACACCCATGACTACCCCGCGCTGGCGGCGGATCTGGCCGAGGTGATCGAGGCCATCGGTGGGCAGGCGGATGTGGTGGGCCATTCCATGGGCGGCAAGGCGGCAATGACGCTGGCGCTGAACCACGGGATGCTGGTGCGCAAGCTGGTGGTCGCCGACATCGCGCCGGTCGCCTATGGGCACAGCCAGATCCAGTATATTCAGGCGATGCGAGCCGTGGACCTGGCACAGGTCGAACGCCGCTCGGATGCCGAGGCGCAACTGGCCACCCAAGGGGTCGAGAAGGCGCTACAGAGCTTTTTCACCCAGTCGCTGGACCTGCCCGCAAAGCGCTGGCGGCTGAACCTGGACAGCCTGGCCGCCGAGATGCCACGGATCATGGGTTTCCCACAGGGCGGCACCGCTTGGTCCGGCCCGTCGCTGTTCCTGTCGGGCGCGGCTTCGGATTACGTTCTGCCCGAACACCGCGACCCGATCCGCGCACTGTTCCCGCAGGCCCGCTTTGCCAAGGTCCCCGGCGCCGGGCACTGGCTGCACGCGGAAAAACCCCGCGAGTTCGAGGCCGCAACGCGCGCCTTTCTCAACGCCTGATCAGGCCGACTACCCTGTGTAGAGATGCCGGGCCACCAGCCAGGACGCCGGTGCGGCCAGAACGAACCCCGCCCCGGCGGCCCAGAGGATCGCCGCCACCGAAACCATGCCCGCCGACAAAACCGCGATCACGGCGGTCCCCGCTAGGGCTGTGGAGATCAGGGAATAGAGAATTGCAGCAAGACGCATCATGGCCGGTGATTCCTGTTCAAAACCGTTCGGCCATGACATTAGCGGGTTGGAATATGTACCACTTTGACCTGTATCAGATCGGGCCGATCACATCCCGGGATCGACCGGCTCGATCACCGCGCCGCCGCCCTGCTGCCAGTCGGTCAGCCCGCCCAGATTGTAGACCTCGGCGTACCCCATCTCCTTGAGCAACTTGCCTGCCAGCGCGGCGCGCCCGCCCGAGGCGCAGTGCAGCACGATCGGCCGGTCGAACCGCAACTCGGAGTCGTGATACTGGGTCGTGGGATCGGCACGAAACTCAAGCATGCCGCGCGGGATGTGATGCGCCTCGACGGCGCGCCCGCTGCGCTCCAACTCGGGCGCATCCCGGATGTCGAGCAGCAACGCCCCTTGGGCCACCAATTCCTGCGCCTTCGCACCGTCGATCCGTTCGACCACCGCGTTGGCGGCCTCCATCATGTCCTTGACCGTCAATGGCATTTGGCAGTTCTCCCTGATCGTTCACAGGCAAGCTAACATGCGGCATTCCCGAGGTGTAGACCGCGTTCGTCGGCAAACCGACGGCGATTCCCCCGAACATTGGACCAGCGCACGCGCGCACCTGAATACGCTTGTCTTTGCGGAGTAACAGCCCTTCAGAGACTCTGCCCTTCTCACCGCGCGAAACTGTTCACGCCGGTATTGCCACCCTCCAACCGGTTCATTTGCCTTGAAGCGATTTTTTCGACCGCTACTCTTGCGCCGCACGGGTGCAATCCGTAAAAGCCCCTGACATGCCGCTTTGGCCCGTTCGTCTATCGGTTAGGACGCCAGGTTTTCAACCTGGAAAGAGGGGTTCGATTCCCCTACGGGCTACCATCCCTCCCCAATGCTGATCCGTCCAGAACCCGCCATAGCGTGTGCCTACACCCGCGCATCGCGACGTCTGGAGTGCATTTTGCCCCTAAAAGGCGCTCCGATGCCGAAAAACCGACTTAGAGATAAGCAGATTTCCGTCGCGCAGTGGCAGGCGAAAGCCGGACGGAATTCCCTCGAAATAGATGCATTTGATAATTCTCTCCACGCATTCTAGGCTCGGGGGCACAGCCAGCCGTGGCCAAGAAAAGAGGCAGACACATACATGACCCCATTTGCAATCGCAGGCGTTCAGATGCACGTTTCCGCGCTTCATTCGAACGTGGAGGCGATGCGCCATCGGATCGAGATCCTGATGGCCCGGTTCCCCTGGACCCAGATGGTCGTTTTCTCCGAGCTGGCGCCTTATGGACCTCTCGATCAGTTTGCGCAGCCGTTTCCGAACGACGCGCTTGCGCAGTTTCAGGACGATGCACGCCGGTTCGGCATCTGGCTGATCCCGGGCTCAATGTTTGAAAAACGCCCCGACGGTCGGATTTTCAATACATCGGTCGTCATCAACCCGCAGGGCGAAATCGTCAAGAAATACGCCAAGATGTTCCCGTTCAAACCCTATGAACAGGGCATCGCATCGGGGACGGATTTCTGCGTCTTCGACGTGCCCGAGGTCGGGCGGCTCGGACTGTCGATTTGCTATGACATCTGGTTCCCGGAAACCACGCGGCAACTGACCAGCCAGGGGGTCGAGGTTCTGCTGCATCCGGTTCTGACCGGCACCACGGATCGCGACGCCGAGATTGCCATTGCACGGGCAACGGCAGCGCAGTTCCAATGCTACGTCTTCGACGTGAACGGGCTTGGCGCAGGCGGTGTGGGGCGCTCGCTTGTGGTCGACCCGACCGCAACCGTTCTGCACCAGTCCGCCGGGCAAGAGGATATGTTCCCCATCGAGATCGACCTCGACAACGTGCGCCGTCAGCGCGAAACCGGCCTCAATGGGCTGGGTCAGGTCCTAAAAAGCTTCAGGGATCGTGAGGCCGATTTCCCGATTTACGACCGCGCCAGCGGCGCAGACGCGTACCTGCACACGCTGGGCCCGCTTGAAACGCCAAAACAGGGGTCAAAGGCGGGGGTTGGCGTCCGCGATCCCCGGACGGTTTTGGCCGAGGACAGCCGATCTCGCGCCGATCACGTCACCATACCGGCGTTCAAGGGGAGAACCGGAACCGGGTGATTTCGCGTCGCGCCATAAGCTGTCGAATTGTTCGATGTGTCACGGAGGAGTAAGAGATGAACCTGCAACACACGAGCACAAAGCTGCCATCGGTCAGTGACTATTACAGCGCAACGCAACTGCGCGCCGACCGATGGAGCGCCCTGCGCGAAACCGCTGAATCCATGCTCGTCCACGATGTCGCAGGGCGACAAGGCGCCAAGCTGTTGCAGACGGCCGAGGCATTGCTCGACGCGCTTGCACCGATCGAAGTGTACTGGGCGTTCCCGGGCGCGCACGTTTTCGAACATCTCAGGAAATTGCTCGAACAGCGAAACATCGAAGATCTTTCGATTTCGGTACGGCGCGTCGCCCGCGCCCTGACCTCGGGTGCCTATCGGCGGCGCACAATCCCCATCGGCAGCGATGAAATCGACAATGAGGATTACGAGGACGAAAGCACCCTCCCGCCCGAAGACCGCGCATTGGGGCGCCCCTATTTCGAGGTTCTGATCGTCGACAACGTCAACGAGCATCAGGAACGGTTCCTGCGAAACAACCTCTACCGTGTCCGCCGGGCCGAGGACCCGTTCATCTATGAGCCGGTGATTGTGCCCAGCCTCGAAGACGCGCTCATGGGCATCCTCTTCAATCACAATGTGCAGGCGGTGATCGTCCGGCCCGGTCTTGTGCTCAAATCCAAGAACGTCTTGCCGATCATCCAGCAATATCTCGACCGCCTGAAAGAGGACGAGCATGTCGATGCCCTGCAACCCAGCGAGTACGGCCCCGAAGCCTGCCGTCTGATCGCAAAGGTCCGCCCCGAGCTTGACGCCTATCTGATCACGGATCGCTCAGCCGAGGATATCGCCGGGATGGATTTGGGGCGCTGCCGCCGCGTGTTCTACAATCAGGAGGATTTTCTTGAGCTGCACCTCAACATCCTCCGCGGGGTGAACCGGCGCTACAAGACCCCGTTTTTCACCGCGCTCAAGGAATATTCCAAACAGCCCACCGGCGTCTTTCACGCCATGCCGATCAGCCGCGGCAAATCCATCAGCCGGTCGCACTGGATTCAGGATATGGGCGCCTTCTACGGGCCCAACATCTTTCTGGCGGAAACCTCGGCGACGTCGGGCGGGCTTGACAGCCTGCTGGAACCACGCGGCCCGATCAAGGAAGCGCAGGACATGGCCGCGCGCGCCTTCGGCTCGAAACAGACGTTCTTTGCCACCAACGGCACCTCTACCTGCAACAAGATTGTCGTTCAGGCCCTGATCCGGCCCGGCGACATCGTCCTTGTCGACCGCGATTGCCACAAATCGCACCATTACGGCATGGTTCTTGCCGGTGCGAACGTGGTCTACATGGACAGCTATCCGCTCCACGAATACTCGATGTACGGGGCGGTGCCGCTGCGCGAGATCAAGCATACGCTCCTTAAACTGAAGGCCGCCGGAAAACTGGACCGGGTGCGCATGGTCCTGCTGACCAACTGCACGTTTGACGGGCTTGTCTACAATGTCGAGCGGGTGATGGAGGAATGTCTGGCCATCAAGAAGGACCTCGTGTTCCTGTGGGACGAGGCGTGGTTCGCCTTTGCACGGTTCAGTCCGATGTACCGCCAGCGCACGGCCATGTCCGTGGCCAACACCCTTCGGACACGCCTGCGCGACGCATCCGGCAAAGAGGCCTGGGACAAGCAGCAGGACCGGCTGAAGGACGCCGACGAGGAAACGTTGCTGAACACCCGTCTCGTGCCCCCGCCGGATGCGCGCATCCGGGTCTATGCCACGCAATCGACACATAAAACCCTGACTTCGCTGCGCCAGGGGTCGATGATCCATGTCAACGATATGGACTTCAAGGGCGAGGTCGAACAGGCCTTTCACGAGGCCTACATGACGCACACCTCGACCTCACCCAACTATCAGATCATCGCGTCGCTGGATGTCGGCCGACGGCAGGTCGAGCTGGAAGGGTTCGAGTTCGTGCAGCGCCAGGTCGAAAGCGCCATGGCGATCCGGAGGGCAGTGACAAGTCATCCCCTGCTACAGAAATACTTCCGCGTCCTGACGCCCTCGCTCATGATCCCGCCCGAGTATCGCGAAAGCGGCATCGAAGCCTACTACGACGAACAGGATGGCTGGTCGGATAAATGGGAGATCTGGACCAAGGATGAGTTCGTGCTCGACCCGACCCGGGTCACGCTGGGGATCGGCGGAACCGGGTGGGATGGCGACACGTTCAAGACCGACATCCTGATGGACAGATACGGGATCCAGATCAACAAGACCTCCCGCAACACCGTCCTGTTCATGACCAATATCGGCACCACCCGCTCTTCGGTCGCCTATCTGATCGAGGTTCTGGTCGAGGTCGCCAAGGAATTGGACGAGCTGCTGGACGACGCCTCGAAAATGGAACGCCTGTCCTTCGACAAGCGGGTCGCGGGCCTTGTCGAACACGTACCGCCCCTGCCCGATTTCAGCCGGTTTCACGATGCCTTCCGATCAGGTACCGACACGCCCGAGGGCGACGTCCGCACGGCTTTCTTCCTCGCCTATAACGAGGACAATTGCGACTATCACGACCTCGACGACGTGCTGGTGGAGCGCCTCAACTCAGGCGAGGAACTGGTATCCGCCTCATTCATCATACCCTATCCTCCCGGATTTCCGATCCTTGTCCCCGGACAGGTGATCAGCCCTGAAATCCTGTCTTTCATGCGCGCGCTGGACGTCAGCGAAATCCATGGATACCGGCCCGATCTCGGTTTGCGGGTCTTCACCAACGAGGCCCTGCAAGGGCTAAACAAAAAAACGAAATAAGAGAGGACAGCCAAATGCCAAAGAAGACCCTGAAGAACATTTCAGAAATCCGGCGCTTCTTTCACACCAACAAGGATCCGATCTATTTCGTATCAGCCACCAACTTCAACCTGCTCGGCCTCGACGAATGGGTGAAGAATTTCAAATACATCTGCTACATGGATTGTTTCGACGGGCGCCACCCGAACGTGCTCGTCCCGTCCGAACTGCCGCATGACGAGTTCCAGTCCATCGAAGACATCAACAACTATCTCCTCCAGCACAAAGAGGTGATCGACTACGTCAAGGCGCGGGGCGGCAAGCCCAAGTTTGCCTTTCTGATGTTCGACGAGAAAACCGAAAAGCTGGTCAAGGAACTGGGCGGAGAGGTCTGGTTTCCCAAGGCCAAGCTGCGCACCAACATGGACAACAAGATCGAAACGGTCCGCATCGGCAACAAGGCAGGCGTTCCGTCCGTTCCCAACGTGCTGTCCGAGGTCGAAAGCTACGACCATCTGCGCGAGGTGTGTGAAAAGGCCGGGATCGGCCATGATCTGGTGCTGCAATCCGCATTCGGGGACAGCGGCCACACCACGTTCTTCATCAAGTCCGAGGCCGATTTCCGCAAGCACGAGCATGAGATCGTCGGCGAGGGCGAAATCAAGATCATGAAGCGGATCGATTGCCGCGGATCGGCGATCGAGGCGTGCGCCACCTCTCAGGGCACGATCGTCGGGCCGCTGATGACCGAACTGGTCGGTTTCAAGGAACTGACGCCCTATCGCGGCGGCTGGTGCGGGAACGAGATCTTCTCGACCGCCTTTCCGCCCAAAACCCGCCAAAAGGCCCGCGAGCTGACGTTCAAGTTCGGCGAGCAGCTTCGCAAGGAAGGCTATCGCGGGTATTTTGAGCTGGATTTCCTGATCGACAAGAAAACCGGAGACATCTGGCTGGGTGAGCTGAACCCGCGGATCACCGGCGCCTCGTCCATGACCAACCACGCCGCCTTTGCCCATGCGGACGCGCCGTTGTTCCTGTTTCACCTGCTCGAGTTCTCGAAAAAGCCGTTCAAGCTGGATGTCGAAGAACTCAACGCCCGCTGGGCTGACCCCGACATGATCGACAGCTGGTCGCAGATGGTGATCAAGCACACCGAAGACAACGTGGACATCATCACCCATGCCCCCGAAACGGGCATCTACAGGATGCTCCCCGATGGCCGCGTCGAATTCGACCGGTTCGACTATCACCGGCGCGCGGTCGAAAGCGATGACGAGGCCTTTTTCCTGCGGATTTCCAATGCCGGGGACTATCGCTACGAGGGGGCGGATCTCGGCATTCTGGTGACGCGCGGACGCTCCATGACGAAGGGCTTCCAACTGACCCAGAAATCCAAAAACTGGATCAACGGGATCAAGAACGCGTATTCGGCCCGGCCCCTGCCATCGGCCAGCGCATTCGACGATCCCGCATTCAAGATCATGTAGAACCCTGACCGAGGCAGGCCGCGCGCCGTGTGCTGCGGCCAGCTCTACCCGGCGATCTTTGCACTTTCGGCCAATTCGGCTATCCAGACGCAATGTCCCTGAACTTCAAAGCGATAAGTGAGGATGCGCCGGGGCCCAAGTGGCGCCGGCAGTTCCTGGAATACTGGCCCGCCTACTCGGCCTGGTGGGCCAGAGAGGGCCTGTCGGGCCGTCCCACCTATCACGAATGCCGTCAGGCGCTTTGCACCCATATGCCCGAGATCGTGGATCTTTATGACGAGTTGTGCGCACTTGTGGGCGGCGGCGATGTCGAGGCACGGTTCCTCAGCTTCTATTGCCCGCCGCGATACCTTGCGGGATGCAGCCAGGCGATCTGGCAGGGCGACACACCCCTGCTGGTGCGCAACTACGACTATGACGAAGATGCCTTCGACGCCGTAATCCTGAAAACCCGATGGAATGGCCGCGGTGTGATCGGAACCACGGATGGGCTGTTCGGGTTGGTGGACGGGATAAACGACGCGGGCCTGACGGCCTCGCTGACCTTTGGCGGACGGCAGGAGGTCGGAACCGGTTTCGGTGTACCGCTGATCCTGCGCTACATCCTGCAGACCTGCACGACGACCGAAGAAGCGGGCGAAATCCTGAAACGCGTGCCCTGTCACATGAGCTACAACGTGACGGTTCTGGACTCTGCCCGGCGCTACCTGACCGCATATCTGACACCGGATCGCCCAACCATCCTGACCCGCGCGGCGGTTGCAACCAACCATCAGGAGCGGGTCGAATGGTCAAGCCATGCCAGATTCACGGCGACAGTGGAACGAGAGCGGTTTTTGCTTCAAAGACTAACGCTGCATCCTGAAACGCAAGAGAAATTCGTCGGCGCCTTCCTCAAGCCCCCGCTCTATTCAACCGCCTTTTCTTCCGGTTTCGGAACGCTTTACACCGCCGCCTACCGCCCCAAGGCACGCGCGCTTGAGATTCACTGGCCGGGCCGCACCTGGTCCAAGAGTTTCGACGCCTTCGAAGAAAATCAGGTCCGGGTCACCTTTCCGTCGCCCGCCAGACAGGTCTACTAAAGCATTTCGCAAATCCCGGCGTGCGCATCCCAAAGGGCAAATGCGCGGTGTCGTGTGCCCGCGCAGCCTCATCAACAGCAAAGGGGAGCGAGTCTCGCTCCCCTTTGTGACATGTTTGCCGGATAGCTCAATCTGACCCGGATGTCTTTGCCGCCATCCCGACAGTGATCAGCGCGACCCCTGCGAAGATGAAATTAGCCCCCAGCAACACGCCGATCAGCATGAGCGAGGCGCCGTTGGCCAGCCCGGCGAAGACCATTCCGCCAAGCAGGATGGACAACGCGCCCGATGCGATCAGCAGAAACAGCTTCCGGGACCGTTCCATCCGAAGCGCCATGAAGATCCGCAGCACACCTTCGGCCACGAAGGTCGCGCCCAGCATGACCGTCAGCGCAAGAATGCCGCCCAGCGGATTGGTCAGGAAAATCACACCGGCCGCGATGTGCAACAGGCCGATGAGCAATTCCCACCACATGCCCTCGGACCCGCGGTCGATGATGGCATGCGTGGTCGTGAACACGCCGACCGTCAGGAACAGGCTGCCGACCAGAACCTCGACCGCGAGGGTCGAGGCCAGCGGAAAAGCGATGGCCGCAATGCCGGTCAGTACGGTCAGCGCGCCCAGCACGATGATCCACACCGGCCGCAATTCGGTCGTCGCCGGCAAGGCGGTGGTGGCCTCCTTCGACCCGGTTGGCTCGGAAAGTGTCATGTCGTTATCTCCCTAGTTCTGACGCTATTGCGCGTAGGTGAAGGATGGCATTGCGCCCAGCGCAGCCTCGGTGGCCCCGGCGAGAACGACGGCGTTGTTGCCGTCGGCCTCGAACAGATGCGCCGGAACCGCAACCCATTTGGACCCGAGCCCAAGAAAGCCGCCGACCTCGATGATGGCGAGGCTGACCTCGCCCTCGACACCGACGATCAGATCGTGAACCGATCCGACGGTTTCGGCCCGCTCGTTGCGCACATTCGCACCGATCAGCGCATTTGCGCTGTAGCCCTTGCTGACGATCCGGGTCACGTTGACCTCGACACCCAGCACGGTTTCACCGGCGACAGGCGCAGTGCTTTCGGCAAGCCCCGGCGACGCAACGGCCCCGATGACCCACATAGTTGCCGCTATGCGAAGCATGTTGGCTCTCCCCTTTTTTCGAATGTCAGACATCCGCCGACTTGGTTACGTGATCGCGATACGTGGCCACGGCGGCGTGCAGCGCATCCCAGTGACGTTTTGCCTGGTCATGCGCCTCGGTGACGGCTTCCTCGCCCTCACGGTCGATGCGCTCGGCCAGATCGGTCACCTTCTTCTGGGCCTCGCTCAGATCCGCCTTCAGCTTTGCCGCCTGATCCCGTGTCCAGGTGTCCGCGGCCTCACCGGCGTCCTTGACCTTCTTTTCATAGGATTTCAGCTCGGTCTCGATGCGGGTGTAGTCGTCTTTCGCCTTTTGGATGAAGTCAGAGAAAGATGTCATGTTGCGTTCCTTTGGTTGATGTTGGTTTCGGTTTCGGCCCGTCCAGATGAGCCGCGCCACAAACCTGACAGAGGCGCGCCGCCGGGGTGAGTGAGTCACGGTGACCTTGCGTTACCCAAACACCGGAACGTACAAATGAGGGTGGAGGACAGCCTTGTGCCCACTGCTCTGACATCGAAGATCGACCCGAGCGTCATCGCCGAGCAGCTCAAGCGCGTCCTAGCCAGCCCGCAGTTTTCCGAAACCACACGCATGAAACGGTTTCTGTCGCACCTGGTCACCGAAACGCTGGCCGGGCGCGGGGACGAGCTCAAGGGCTATGCCCTCGGGTTGGACGTCTTCGACAAACCCGAAGATTTCGACCCCGGCATCGACACGATCGTGCGGGTTCAGGCCAACAAGCTGCGCTCGCGGCTGGATCTCTATTACGGCAAGGAGGGGCGTGGCGATCCGGTCCGCATCCACGTGCCAAAGGGATCCTATGCGCCGGTCTTTGAAATCGCCTTCGATCCGGAGCTGAGCAGCGAACCGGTGTCATCCGAGCCCGAGCCGGGCGGGCGCAAATCGCTGGCCGTGATGCCGTTCGACAATCTCAGCGGTGATCCGGATCAGGAATACCTGGCCGACGGATTCACCGAAGAGGTCATCGCCGCCCTCGCGCGGTTCCGCGAGGTCAGCGTCCTGTCGCGCCATGTGACCTTCCGGTTCCGCGACAGGTCGCGCGACCCCCGTGAAATCGGCGAAGAACTGGGCGTGCATTACCTTGTCGAGGGCAGCGTGCGTCACTGGGCCGGAAACCTGCGCGTCACCGCGCAGCTGGTGGATGCGCTTTCAGGCGAACAGATAGTGTCCGACGCCTATGACCGGGACCTCAATGTCGACAGCCTGTTCGACGTTCAAGAGGATATCGCGGCCCGCATCGCCACCGAGATCGCGGAACCCCATGGCATCATCCACCGGACCGGGGCGCTGCACCGCAGGGCCGGAACGCAGACATTCGACGCTTACCAATGCCGCCTTCTGGCCACCGAATACTGGCGCCAGCCCACGGTCGAACAGCACGCCCGGGTCCGCGACCTGCTGGAACGGGCCGTCCAACTCGATCCGGATTACGCCGGCGCCTGGGGAATGCTGGCCATCGTCTATGGCGACGAGGTGCGCGGCGGGTACAACTTCCAAAAGGAACCGCCCCCGCTCGACCGCGCGCTCAAGGCCGCCGAACGCTCCGTCAGCCTCGATCCGATGAACGCGACCGGCCAGCACGCGTTGTTTCTGACCCATTACCACCGGGGGTCTTTCGACACCTATCGTATTGCTGCCCAAAAGGCGCTCAGGGCCAATCCGAACTATCCCGACATGCTGGCCGATATGGCGATTTGCGAGGCGCTGCTGGGCGATCGGGACAAGGGGTTCCAGCTTATCGGGCGCGCAACCGAACTCAGCCCCCACCCTCCGGGATGGTATCACGCCGTCACGTGTATCCTGCACTTTCAGGCCGGCGCCTACGAAGCCGCGCTTGCGTCCGCCCGCCAGATCGGGGACGCCATGTGGAACGGGCCCGAGCTCCTGGTCCTGATGTGCCTGGGACAGCTCGACCGCGAAGAGGACGCCACCGAGCTGATCCAGCGCCTGCATGCAAACGTGCCCGATCCGTCCCGATTGCTCGAAACGCTCCTTGCAATCTGGCACGCCCCCGACGAGCTGTCCGAACGCATCCGAAACGGGTTGAACAAGGTCGGCGCCTTCTAGAACACAACGGCCTTCACCGTGACTCACTCTCCCCACCCCACGGCCCGGCATATCTCTGTAACAACCGAGATATCAACTGACGAGGGCCCGGATGCTGAACGTCGCACAACGCATTGACCTGATGAAACTCGCCATAGACGTGGCAAAATCCGAGGCCTCGGGCGCCGACCAGCCCGCGCCCCGGCTTCTGGATCGCACCCTTCAAGCCTTCACAGCAATCAAGGCGGCCGTCGAATCCGGAGACCCGCTGGACGACACCAAAATCACGGATGTGAAAGCGGCCTTCGACATGGCATCCGAGATCGAAGAACTCATCGACTAGCCGGTCCCCAGCCCGTGCCCCCGTACCGATGACAAGTCGAAACCCGGCTGAAACAGCATCCACCCCGGCCCCGCAGAAAAAGGCGCTCGGTCAACCGCGCATCTATCTCGTGAGATACCACCTTCCGTTTGGCCCAACGGAGGAGCTTGTTAGTTTTCAAGGATTTGGTGCGGGCGGTGGGACTCGAACCCACACGGCCTAGGGCCTTCGGATTTTAAGTCCGATATGTCTACCATTCCATCACGCCCGCAGATCATCCCGGAAAGGATGCCTTAGCTCTAACCAGTGATGAGGTGAAGCTCAACTTGATATGTCGTGATACCATTAAAAATTTTTCCAGACGGTCAAAGGACTATCAGAGGTCCTGCCCCGGTGGCGCTAATGGACCGCCGGGGGCCGCCAGTCCGCGTTCCGGCAGCCAGGGGTTCAGCGCCAGCGCCTCGGCCATCGCGTCGCGCGCCTCATCCAACCTCCGCAGACCCATCAGTGTCAGGGCCCGCCCGCTGATCGCCGCGATATGGCGCGGCGAAAGCGCGATGGCGCGGTCCAGATCGACAAGTGCGGCCGGGAAATCCTGGCGCAGGAAATTGACGAACGCGCGCTGGTTATAGCCCTCGGCATAGTTGGGGCAGTATTCGACCAGCCTGTCGAAATCCTGCAGCGCGCCCAGCAGATCCCAGGCCTCGCGCCGCGACATGCCCCGGTCCAGAATCGCCTGCGACTGCTCATCCGGCGCGTCTGCCCAGAACGCCCACATCTGGTTCGAGATGACGCGCGCCTCCTGCTCGCTCTCCGCCTGCTGGATTTGCGCAATCAGATCGTCCAGCCCCGCACTGTGATCCGGCGCGTCCGGACAGGTATCGGCAAACACGGCGCCGGCAAGGCATATCGGCAGACACAAAAGCAAAGGCCACAATCTCATGCCCCGATGCTGACGTAAAATGACCCCCGGTCAACTCACGTTTTCGAGCGGCCCCATGAGCCCGGTTTCCTTCACCGCCTCCATCGCTACAAAGGTCGAGGTGTTGGCCACATGCGGCAGGGACGAGATTTTCTCTGCCAGAACAGCGCGGTATTCCGACATCGACCGGGTGCGCACCTTGAGCAGATAGTCGAAATTGCTGGCAATCATATGCGCCTGCTCGATCTCGCCGACCCGGCGCACCGCCGCATTGAACTCGGCCAGCGCCTTTTCCCGCGTGTCGGTCAGGCGCACCTCGACAAAGGCCACATGGTCCAGCCCCAGCCGGATCGGGTCGATCAGCGCGCGGTAGCCGGTCACGATCCCCTCGGCCTCCAACCGCCGCAGCCGCGCCTGCGTGGGGGATTTCGACAGACCGATCCGGCGCGCCAGATCGGCGATCGACATCCGGCCATCCCCGGCCAGCGCCGTCAGAATCGCCTGATCAAAGCGATCCAGCCCTGGAAAGTCCATTTGCATCGTTTTAGCCCCTCATTTCAGGCATCACGCTCGCAGATACACAAATTTCAGGCGATTGTCCCGCAAATTTCGCAGTATCCTACGCAAAACGACCGGAGGCCACATGACCCACGCCCTGCGCACCAAGATCGACAGCCAGACCTATGCCGATCAGTCGGCCACCCTGACCGCGCTGACCGAGCAGGCCGCCCTGTCCCCGCAGGACCGCACCGCCATCTGCGCCTCTGCCGCCCAGCTTGTCCGCGACATCCGCTCCAGCACAGCGCCGGGGCTGATGGAGGTCTTCCTTGCCGAATACGGCCTTTCCACCGATGAAGGCGTGGCGCTGATGTGCCTGGCCGAGGCGCTCTTGCGGGTGCCCGACGCCGACACCATTGACGCGCTGATCGAGGACAAGATCGCGCCCTCGGACTGGGGCAAGCATCTGGGCCGCTCCTCCTCGTCACTGGTCAACGCCTCGACCTGGGCGCTGATGCTGACCGGCAAGGTACTGGACGACGACCAATCCTCGCCCGTCGGCGCCCTGCGCAGCGCCATCAAGCGGCTGGGTGAGCCGGTGATCCGCACCGCCGTCGGCCACGCAATGAAAGAGATGGGGCGCCAGTTCGTGCTGGGCGAAACCATCCGCTCGGCCATGGATCGCGCCAAGGGCATGGAGGACAAGGGCTATACCTATTCCTACGACATGCTGGGCGAGGCCGCCCGGACCGAGGCTGATGCCGCCCGCTATCACCTGGCCTATTCCCGCGCCATCGCCGCGATTGCCGAGGCCTGCACCCATGACGACATCCGCGCCAATCCGGGCATCTCGGTCAAGCTCTCGGCCCTGCACCCCCGCTACGAGGTGGCGCAGGAGGCGCGCGTGATGGAGGAGCTGATGCCCCGCCTGCGTGCGCTGGCGCTGCTGGCCAAGGCCGCCGGCATGGGCTTGAACGTGGACGCCGAAGAGGCCGACCGCCTGTCGCTGTCGCTGCAGGTGATCGAGGCGGTGATGGCCGAACCTGCGCTTGCGGGCTGGGACGGGTTCGGCATCGTTGTGCAGGCCTACGGCCCGCGCGCAGGTCTGGTGCTCGATACACTCTACGAGATGGCCGAGCGCCACGACCGCAGGTTGATGGTGCGGCTGGTCAAGGGTGCCTATTGGGATACCGAGATCAAGCGCGCGCAGGTCGCGGGCGTCGATGGCTTCCCGGTCTTCACGCAAAAGGCGGCCACCGACATCTCCTACATCGCCAACGCCCGCAAGCTCTTGGGTTTGACCGACCGCATCTACCCGCAATTCGCCACCCACAACGCCCACACGGTCAGCGCCATCCTGCATATGGCGCAGGACGGGCAGCCTTACGAATTCCAACGCCTGCACGGCATGGGCGAAACGCTGCACGGGCTGGTCAAGGACCAGCAGAACACCCGCTGCCGCATCTATGCCCCGGTCGGCGCCCATCGCGACCTGCTGGCCTATCTGGTGCGCCGCCTGCTGGAAAACGGCGCCAACAGCTCGTTCGTCAACCAGATCGTGGATGAGAATGTACCGCCCGAAGAGGTCGCCGCCGATCCGTTCGAAACCGTGCTGCACCCGGCCAATCCGCTGCCGAAAGGGCCTGAGCTTTTCGCCCCCGAACGCCCCAACTCGCGCGGCTTCGACCTGACCCATGCCCCGACGCTGGCGGAAATCGACACCGCCCGCGACGCCTTCCGCGCGCATCACTGGTACGCCCGTCCGCTGTTGGCCGCCCCCGAGGCCCCGGACAGCGACGAGCCCGTCATCAACCCAGCCAACCCGCAGGACACTCCCGGCGCCGTCGCCCCGGCCAGCGCCGCGGATGTCGAAACCGCGCTGTCATCGGCTGCCCCGTGGGCCGCACCGGCCGCAGACCGCGCCGCCGCCCTCAACAAGGCCGCCGACCTCTACGAGACGCATTTCGGCGAGCTTTTCGCCCTGCTGGCCCGCGAGGCCGGAAAATCCCTGCTCGATGCCGTGGCCGAACTGCGCGAGGCAGTGGATTTCCTGCGCTACTACGCCGCCAACATCCCCGAAGCCGCGCCCGCAGGTATCTTCACCTGCATCTCGCCCTGGAACTTCCCGCTCGCCATCTTCACCGGCCAGATCTCGGCGGCCCTGGCCACCGGCAACGCGGTATTGGCGAAACCGGCGCCGCAAACGCCACTGATCGCGCACCGCGCCGTGCAGTTGCTGCACGAGGCCGGTGTGCCTCGCACCGCCCTGCAACTGTTGCCCGGCGGCCCGATGGTCGGCGCCGCGATGACCTCAGACGCGCGCGTCTCGGGCGTGGCCTTCACCGGCTCCACCGCCACCGCGCAGAAAATCCGCGCCGCCATGGCCGAAAACCTGGCCCCCGGCACCCCGCTGATCGCCGAAACCGGCGGCCTGAACGCGATGATCGTCGATTCCACCGCCCTGCCCGAACAGGCCGTGCAGTCGATCATCGAAAGCGCCTTCCAGTCGGCGGGACAACGCTGCTCGGCCCTGCGTTGCCTTTACCTGCAAGAGGATATCGCCGAGGACGTGCTGACCATGCTGCAAGGCGCGATGGACGCGCTGCGCGTGGGCGACCCATGGCCGATCTCGACCGATTGCGGCCCGGTCATCGACGCACCAGCCCATCAGGGCATCGCCGAGCATGTCTCCAAAGCCCGCGCCGAGGGTCGCGTTCTCAAGGAGATGCCCACCCCGCCCGATGGCACCTTCATCGCCCCCACCCTGATCGAAATCCCCGGCATCGCGGCGATGAAACGCGAAATCTTCGGCCCCGTCCTGCATGTCGCCCGCTTCAAGGCGCAGGAGATCGACAAGGTGATCGCCGATATCAACGCCACCGGCTACGGCCTGACCTTCGGCCTGCACACGCGGATCGACGACCGGGTGCAGCACATCACCGAGGCGGTGCATGCGGGCAATATCTACGTCAACCGCAACCAGATCGGCGCCATCGTCGGCAGCCAGCCGTTCGGGGGCGAGGGTCTCTCGGGCACCGGCCCCAAGGCGGGCGGCCCGAACTACATGGCCCGCTTCTGCGCCCCCGACCGGCAGTCCGCCTCTGACACGTGGACCGGCACCATGGCCGACCTGCCCGCCCCCACCGGCACCCCGGCCGCAACCCGCACCGAAACCCTGCCCGGCCCCACCGGCGAGTCGAACCGGCTGAGCGAAACGCCCCGCCCGCCGCTGCTCTGCCTCGGCCCGGGTGCCGGGACCGTGCGGGAACAGGCGGAGGTCATCCAAACCATGGGCGGCACCACGATCTGCGCCACCGGCCAGCTTGACCTGCACCGGCTCGAAAACATCGGCGGCATCTCGGGCGTCCTGTGGTGGGGCGACGAGGACACCGCGCGCGAGATCGAGCGGCACCTGTCCCGCCGCACCGGCCCGATCCTGCCCCTGATCCCCGGCCACCCCGACCGCGCCCGGGTGATGGGCGAACGGCATGTCTGCGTCGACACCACCGCAGCGGGCGGCAACGCGGCCCTGCTGGGCGGGGCCGCATAACCCACCTTGACGCTGGGCCGTGAAAAGCCCAGCGTCGCCCCATGCTACCGATCCGCGATCACAACCCTTCGGGGCGAACCCCTTACGTCATCTACCTGCTGATGGCGGCCAACATCCTGATCTTCCTCAGCTATGTGGGGATGATGGACAATGCCCGCCTGATCAACCGCTTCTTCTTCGACTACGCGATCATCCCGGCCCGTATCGCCGACGGCTTCAGTTTCGAGACCCTCGTCACGTCGATGTTCCTACACGGCGGCTGGATGCATCTGGCGGGCAACATGCTGTTTCTGTGGATCTTCGGCGACAATCTCGAAGACGAGATGGGGCATATCCCCTTCCTGCTCTTCTACTTCGCCAGCGGCATCGGCGCCGGGCTGATCCACGTCCTGGCCTCCCCCGCATCGGTCATCCCGACGGTCGGAGCCTCCGGCGCCATCGCCGGGGTCATGGGCGGCTACCTGCTGCTCTTCCCCAGGGCGCGCGTCGATATCCTGCTGATTCTCCTCATCTATTTCCGCATATTCTCGATCCCCGCCTTCGTCATGCTGGGGGTCTGGCTCGGCATGCAATTCCTCGGCGGCGTCAGTTCCGACCCCGATCAGGGCGGCGTCGCCTACTGGGCGCATGCGGGTGGCTTCTTCGTGGGCCTCGGCCTCTGCATCCCGCTCTGGCTGAAACGCGGCGGCCCGACCTACTGGAATCGCACCCACGGCCACCCACCACACCCCGAGCACAAATACAAACTCTCCCCTTCGCGCATCCCAAGGATCCCCCGCAAATGAACCGGATGAAAGCCAACTGCCACTGCGGCGCGGTCGAGATCGAGGCCGAGTTCCCGCAAGGCCTCGCCTCAGCCGCCCGCTGCGACTGTTCCTTCTGCATCCGACGGGGCGTGGCCGCCGTCACCGCCATCGCCGCCTCGCTCAAGGTGCTGAAAGGTAAGGGCAACCTCAGCCTCTACAGCTGGGGCACCCACACGGCGAAACACTATTTCTGCAAGACCTGCGGCATCTACACCCACCACCAGCGCCGCGCCAACCCGCTGGAATGCGGCGTCAATCTGGGCTGTATCGCAGGCGCCAACCCGCGCACCCACGGAGACATCCCCTGGACCGACGGCGTCGACCACCCCTCGGACCGCCAGGCATAGACGCACCGCGCCCTTCATCTTTTCCCAAATACTCCCGCCGGAGGCTCCGCCGCCACGCGGCGGAAAGGGGCCTCAGCCCCGGATCACCTTGGCAAAATTGTCGAAGATCGGCTCGTTGGCACAAATCACCTCGCCGCTCGACAGAATATCGCTCTCCGGATCGAGCGGCTGCACCAGCCCGCCCGCCTCTTTCACGATGATGATCCCCGCAGCCAGATCCCAGGCGTTCAGATGACGCTCCCAGAACCCCTCGTAACGGCCAGCGGCCACATAAGCCATGTCCAGCGCCGCCGCGCCCCAGCGCCGCACCCCGGCACAGACCGGCATCAGCCGCGCCAGATCCTGCAGCGTCGCGGGAAGGTCCGAACGACCGCCAAAGGGCAAACCGGTCGAAAACACCGACTCGATCATTCGATGACGCCCCGACACCCGAATGCGGGTCTCGTTCATCCAGGCGCCCTCGCCCTTCTCGGCAAAATACATCTCGTCCTTGGCCGCGTCATAGATCACGCCAGCCACGATCTTGCCCTTGTGCTCCAGTGCAATCGAGATCGCCCAATGCGGCAGCCCGTGCAGAAAGTTGGTGGTCCCGTCCAGCGGATCGACGATCCAGCGCCGCGTCGGGTCCTCACCCGCGGCCTCGCCACCCTCCTCGGCCAGCCAGCCATAGGTCGGACGCGCGCCCAACAGCTCTTCCTTCAGGATCTTCTCGGCGGCGATATCGGCCCTGGACACGAAATCGCCCGCCCCCTTCATCGACACCTGCAGGTTCTCGACCTCGCGAAAGTCCTTCACCAAAGACCGGCCCGCCTTGCGCGCGGCCTTTATCATGATGTTGAGATTTGCACTGCCAATCATCGGGGAGCTCCTGTCCGGTCAAGCCGCGCGTATACTGCCGCGCGCACCGCTTGCCAAGAGGCAGCTTTCACCACCTCCGCCGCTTTGCGACCGCAAGAAGAACAAAGAGCCCCGAACCCTTCTTCTGTTTGAAAATATCCCGGGGGGGTCGCCAAAGGCGACGGGGGCAGCGCCCCCTATTGCGCCTGCAGCCTGGTGGCCTCGACCCGGGCCAGTTTCACCAGCTCCTGCACGAACGGCTTTTCCAGATCCTCACTGCGCACCGCCGCATAAAGCCGCCGGGTGATCCCATCCTGCGTCAGCGGCCGGGTCACGTAATCCGAGTTATACTTCACCTCACGCACCACCCAGTCCGGCAGCACCGAAATCCCCCGGTTCGAGGCGACCAGCAGCAGGATCACCGCCGTCAGCTCCACCTGCCGGATCGAGGCCGGTTCCACCCGCGCGGGGATCAGCAACTGGCTGAACACGTCCAGCCGGGTGCGTTCGACCGGATAGGTTATCAGGGTCTGGCCGCGAAAATCCTCGGCTTCGATATACGGCTTTTCGGCCAAGGGATGCGACGAGGCGGCGACGAAAACGGCATTATAGTCAAACAGTTCCACGAACTCGACACCCGGCAGATCCTCGGGGTCCGAGGACACGACCAGATCCACCTCTTCCTTCTGCAACGCGGGCAGCGCGTCAAAGGCCAGACCCGGACGGATGTCCACATCCACGTCCGGCCAGGACTTGCGAAACGCCTCCAGCACCGGGAACAGCCACTCGAAACAGGCATGGCACTCGATGGCGATATGCATCCGCCCGGTGCGCCCGTCGCGCAGCGAGGAAAACTCGGCCTGCATCGCCTCGACCTGAGGCAGGATCTGCTCGGCCAGCCGCAGCAGGCGCAACCCCGCCGCCGACAGCTTCATCGGCTTGGACCGGCGCAGGAACAGCTCGACCCCGGCCTGATCCTCCAACCCCTTGATCTGATGGCTCAAAGCCGACTGGGTGATGTTCAGCTGATCAGCCGCGCGGGCCAGCCCGCCGCATTCATGGATCGCCTTGATCGTGCGCAGGTGGCGGAACTCGATATGCATCTATCGCGAGACTCATGTTGTTCTTGAGGAATATGAGTTTGTCTCACAATGCCGCACATGCGACAAGGGTGGAAATGTGAGAGTGAGAGAAACCATGACTGCGCCCGAAATTTCCTTCGAATTCTTCCCGCCCCAGTCACTCGAGGCCTCGTTCCGCCTGTGGGACACGGTGCAGACGCTGGCACCTCTCGGGCCGCGTTTCGTCTCGGTCACCTATGGCGCGGGCGGCACCACCCGCGAACTGACGCGCGAGGCGGTGGCGACGCTGCACAAATCCTCGGGGCTGAACGTGGCCGCGCATCTGACCTGTGTCCGCGCCTCCAAGGACGAGACACTGGCCATCGCCGACAGTTTCGCCGAGGCGGGGGTCACCGACATCGTGGCCCTGCGCGGCGACCCGCCCAAGGGCGAAGGCCGGTTCCAGCCACATCCCGGCGGCTTTGCCAATTCGGTGGAACTGATCGAGGCCCTGTCCGAGACCGGCAAGTTCACCATCCGCGTCGGCGCCTATCCCGACATCCACCCCGAGGCCCCCTGCGCGGCGGCCGATGTGAACTGGCTCAAGGCCAAGCTGGACGCGGGCGCGGATGAGGCGCTGACCCAGTTCTTTTTCGACGCCGAGACCTTCTTCCGCTTCCGCGATGCCTGTGAAAAGGCCGGGATCGACAAGCCGATCACCCCGGGCATCCTGCCGATCGAGAACTGGAACGGCGCCCGTAACTTCGCCCGCCGCTGCGGTGCGCATATCCCCGACTGGGTCGAGCGTGCCTTCGAGAAAGCCGTGCGCGACGACCGCGAGGATCTGCTGGCCACCGCGATCTGCACCGAGCTGTGCTCGGACCTGATCGAGGGCGGCGTGGACAAGCTGCATTTCTACACCCTGAACCGCCCGGAACTGACCCGCGATGTCTGCCATGCCCTGGGCGTCGTGCCGAAGGTCGAACTGCAGAACGTCGCGTAAGACTTGCCCGCACGTCCCCCGCTGCTAGCGTTCCCCAGAACCAAGGGGAGCGCGCCAGATGCATTACGCCAAAGGGGTCGAGGAGTTGCTGGGGCCTGCGGATATGGGCACCATGTCCGGACTGGAATTCATGCAGGGCATCCTCGAAGGCCGCCTGCCCGCCCCGCCCATCGGCAAGACCCTGGGCTATCAGCTACACGCGGTCGAAGAGGGCCGCGTGGCCTTTCGCGGCACCCCCACATTCGACGTGTGCAACCCGCTGGGCTCGGTGCATGGCGGCTGGTACGGCACGCTGCTGGACAGCGCCATGGCCTGCGCCGTCCAGACCCGCGTGCCGCGCGGCGCGGCCTACACGACACTGGAATACAAGATCAACATCATCCGCGGCATTCCGCTGGATCACGAGGTGGAATGCGTGGGCGAGGCCGATCATGTGGGCCGCTCGACCGGCATCGCCCATGGCGAGATTCGCGGCGTCGAGGATGGCCGCCTCTATGCCACCGGATCGACCACCTGCATCGTTCTGAACCTGCCGCGCGGGTGATCAGGTAGTTCGATCCTCTCCGGCGCCAGCGCGGGCGGACAGGTCGGATTTGCGTATTTTCAGCAAGAAGAAGCAGGCAGGGGCGCTACTGGGCCCGTGAGCTGCGCATGAATTCCTCGGCCAGCGGGGCGGGCATGGTTTCGGGCCGCACGCTTTCATGCAGCCGTTCCGAGCGGTCGCGCCCGAATGTACGGCGGCGGCGCAGCAAAAAGATCTTGCCCCAGCCGCGCCAGGTGCCGACCGAGGGCGCCTCGGTATCGGTTGGAAAGCTCTCGCGCCAGTCCTCGGGCAGCGGCATGCCATGCGCCTCGGCCTTTTCCAGCATCCAGACCAGCGACAGGTTGGAGAGCGGCCGCGCGTCCTCGTGCCCGGCCAGTTGCCCGCCGACATCGCCATGGGTGCCCCGGAACCAGACCTGTTCCACATGGCCGTTGAACCCCGGCGAGCATTGCCACAGGACCGGCTGAAACACCTCGCGCGTCTCATCCAGCGCCAGCGCGTGATAGCCATGCTGGATGCTGGGGCCGAGTTGGTGGTTGTGGAAGGCATGCCGCGCCTCGGCAAAGCGCCACAGGATCGGCAGGCGCATGCCCAGCGCCTTGACCGTATCCCAGACCCCGATCATCTCGATCTGCAGGTCCTCATGGCAGAACCTGCGCGAGAACTCGGCGGCATGGGCACTGCGCGGATTGCATTCGTAATGGCGATAGGCCTGCCGGATGTTGCGCTCGGTGGCATGCTCGGCCTTGAGCAGGCCCACCATGTCGATCACCCCGGCCAAGCTGCGCACGCCATAGGCGCCCCGGGAATAGCCCATGAAAAAGATCTTGTCGCCCGGCTTGTAGCGCGAAGCGAGATAACCGTAGGCGCGCCGGATCTGACGGTTGATACCCTTGCCCATGACCACGTCGGTTGTGGTGCGCCAGCTCTGCCATTGCACCCCGGCCTCGTAGAAGATCGACGCCCGCGGCCCCATCGCGCAGAGCAGACGGTAAAGTTTCCCGGCATGGGTCTCATACCCCGGCTCAAGCGTGGACATGGTGCCGTCCAGGATGATCACGTGAACCAGCGGTTCGCGATGCTGCGTCTCGGCGGAATGCTCGGACCGCAAGGGCCGTCCGAGCCACCCGAGAATACGTCTACTCAGCCGCGACAGGTTCATCCTTCAACAGTTCCCATACCTTGAGGGGTGTGAACGGCATATCCGCCTGCCGCACCCCACGTTCCCAGAGCGCATCCTGAACCGCATTTGCCACGGCGGCCAGCGCGCCCACCGTTCCGGCCTCGCCACAGCCCTTCATTCCCATCGGGTTGGCCGTGGATGGAACCGGCACCGAGGTAAATCCAATCATGGGCACGTCGCCCGCGCGCGGCAAGGCGTAGTCCATCAACGTTGCCGTGAGCAGTTGTCCATCCGCATCATGCACCACATGCTCGCACAGCGCCTGACCGATGCCCTGCGCCACCCCGCCATGCACCTGCCCCTCGGCCAGCATCGGGTTGATCAGATTACCAAAATCATCGACGACTGTATAGCGGTCGACACTGACCTGACCGGTGTAAGAATCGATCACGACCTCGGCAACATGGGCGCCGTTGGGATAGCTGCGCCCGGGCAGCCTGGCCCGCGCCTCATGCCGCAAAAGCTCCGACCGCCCGTCCGCCCGCGCCATCTCGGCCGCCTCAAGCAGCGTAGGCGTCAGGTTCGACCCCGGCGCGCGGAAGGTTTCGTGATCAAAGCGCACATCGCTCTCCTCGACCCCCATCTTATCGGCAAGATAGGGCGTGAATGCGGCAACAATGGTGTCCACCGTGGCCAGCGTCGCGTGGTTCTGCGTCGTGACCGAGCGCGACCCGCCGGTGCCGCCACCCTGTGCCATCCGGTCGCTGTCGCCCTGCACCACAGTGATCCGCTCCGCCGGAATACCGGTCTGGTCGGCCAGAAACTGGGCATAGACCGTCTCATGGCCCTGCCCGTTCGATTGGGTGCCCACATAAAGGCTCACACTGCCCTCCTCATGGAACTCCACCTTCGCGCCTTCCGAAGGATCGCCCAGAATGCTTTCGATATAGTAACAAATCCCCTGCCCCCGCAGCAGGCCTCGCGCGGCATCCGCCGCCTTGCGGGATGCAAAGCCTGCGGTCTGCTCCTGTGCCCGGCTCAGCAGCTTGTCGAAATCGCCGACATCATAGGTCTCGCCAGTGGCGGTCTTGTAAGGAAAGGCCTCGGGCCGAACGAAGTTCCTGTGCCGCAGCTCCCATGGATCGACCCCCAACTCGCGCGCGGCGCGGTCCATGATCCGCTCCAGCACATAGATCGCCTCTGGCCGCCCGGCGCCGCGATAGGCGTCGACCTGCGTGGTGTTGGTATAGATCCCCTCGACCTGCAGCCAGGTGGCCTGCACGTCATAGACCCCCATCAGCACGCGGCTGAACAGCTGCGTCTGGATCGCCTGCGCGAAATGGCTGTTATAGGCACCCATGTTGCACAGCGTCTTGACCCGATAGGCGGTGATCCGGTGATCGGTGTCAAAGGCCAGTTCGGCGACCGAGGTCAGGTCGCGGCCATGATTGTCGGTCAGCATCGCCTCGGTGCGTTCGGACATCCAGTGCACCGGGCGGTCCAGCACCCGTGCCGCATGAGCCACCGGGAAATACTCAGGATACGGCATCGCCTTCATGCCGAACCCGCCACCCACATCCGGCGTAACCACGCGCAGATCATCGGCGTTCAGCTTCAGCTTCTCGACCAGCTGTGCCTTCATCCCCCAGACGCCCTGCCCGCCGTAATGGAAATGCAGCCGCCCGTCGCGCCATTCGGCATGGCAGCCGCGCGGCTCGATCGAGTTCACGATGACCCGGTTGTCATGAATGCTCAGCGACACACTATGCGCCGCCGCCTGAAACGCTGCATCGGTCGCCGCCTCATCGCCCATGCCCCAGTCAAAGGCGCGATTGTCCGGCGCTTCCGGGTGGATCACCTCCCCGCCCGGCGCCAGGTCCATCTTGGCAGGCAGATCGTCGGTCTCCATCCAGATCAGCTCGATGGCGTCGCGCGCCTGTTCGATGGTTTCGGCCACGACCATGGCCACCGGCTCACCCACGAACCGCACCCGGCCCCGGGCCAGCATGTAGCGCGCGGGCGCAGCCCCTTTCGAGCCGTCGCGGTTGGGCACCACGGTCGCGCTCATCACCGTGTCGATGCCCGCCGCCGCCAGATCATCGACCGTCATTACCAGATGCACGCCCTCGGCCTCACGCGCGGCGTCGAGATCCAGCGCGGTAATTTGCCCATGCGCCACCGGGCTGCGAAAGAACATCGCATAGAGCGCGCCCTCGGGCATGGTGTCGTCCAGATACCGCCCGTGGCCGGTCAGAAAACGCACATCCTCGACCCGTTTGACCGGCTGGCTTTTCCCGAATTTCTCCATCCCGCGCCCCTTTTGACTGGTTCAGAGCGCGAGACTAGCCTGCCGCAACCCGATGTCCAGAGGGCGCGCCGGATCGGGGCAGATAATCCAGCAACCAGTCCCGGAACATGCGCGCGGGCGGGCGCAGCAGGTCGCGGTCGTCATAGACCAGATGGTAGGATTCGCGCCCCGGCACGGCGATGTCGGGCAGGCACGGCACCAGACCAAAGCGCGCCATTAGACTGTCGCTGGCAGGCGCCCGGGCCAGCGCCACGCCCTGCTCCTCGGCGGCCAGCGACGCGGCCATGATGGTATTGTCCGAGACCATGAACCGGGCGCCACCGGGCGACAGACGCAGCACCTCGAACATGTGCGGCCATCCGGCGCGATGCGCCGCCACGTCGATCAGGGCAAACCGCAGCAGATCCTCGGGCCGGTGGATCTGATCCGCCAGTTCGGGCAGGGCCACGGGATAGATCACCTCGGACAAGAGCAGATCGCTCTCGACACCAAACTGCGCCGGATTGCCAAAGACGATCTGCAGGTCCGCAAACCGGTTGGCGAAATCCACCGCGTCGCTGCCGGTGCTCAGCACCAGATTGACATCCGGATGGTCGCGCCGAAACCCGCCCAGCCCTGGCGCCAGCACGCCCTGGGCAAAGAGCAGGATGGACTGGACATAAAGCCTCTGCTCGCGGCTTTCGCCAAACAGGCCCGAGGTGGCGGTTTCCAGCATCAGCAGCGATTGCTGGACGCTCGGCAGATAGGCCCGCCCTGCCTCGGTCAGCGTGACCGAATGGGCGTGACGATGGAACAAGGGCGTGCCCAGCCGCGTCTCCAGCGCCTTGACCTGCTGGCTGACCGCCGCCGCCGACATGTTGAGCTGCGCCGCCGCCCGGGCAAAGCTCTCGGTACGCGCCGCCGCTTCGAACACGCGCAGCCAGTTCAGGGAGGGAACGCGGGATGCCATGGGTTCGAGGCTAAGCAAAACTTACCCTGACCGGCAAGACAAACCGTTCTGAGCCCGTGCAAACCCCGCCTAAACTGTCCCCAACGCCCGAAACGGAGCCTCCCATGCCCACGCCCTTGCCCCTCGAAAACGGCCACCTCTCCGACGCCCAGATCGCGCAATACTGGGAAGACGGGTTTCTCTACCCGTTCCAGATCCTGCCCCCGTCCGAGGCCGCGGACCTGCGCGCCGAACTCGAACGGATCGAGGCCAATTGGCGCGAGGCCGACCTGCCCCTGCCGCTCAGCATGTACAAACGCCTCAACAGCCACGTGGTCATGCCGATGGTGGCCCGGGTGGCGCGCGATCCCCGCATCCTCGACGTGGTTCAGGGCATCCTCGGCCCCGACCTGCTGATCTGGTCGGCGGAGTTCTTCATCAAGGAGCCCCACACCACCCAGATCGTCAGCATGCATCAGGACTTGACCTATTGGGGCATGGGCGAAACCTCGGATCAGGTGACGGCCTGGCTGGCGCTGTCCCCGGCCACAACCGCCAGCGGCTGCATGGATCTGGTGGCGGGCAGCCACAAAAACCCGATCCTGCCGCACAACGACACGTTCTCGGACACCAACCTGCTCTCGCGCGGGCAGGAGATCGCGGTCGAGGTCGCCGACAAGGACAAGACCCGGATCGAACTGCAGCCGGGGCAGATGTCACTGCACCACGGCCTGACCATCCACGGCTCTGGCCCCAATGTGTCGGACGACCGGCGCATCGGAATGGCGATCCGCTATCTCAATCCCAACGCGCGCCAGCAGGTCGCCGATCGCGACTACGCGATGCTGGCGCGCGGCGTGGATCACAGCAGCAATTTCATCCATATCGACCCGCCCGAGACCCTGTTCGACCCCAAGGCGCTGGAGCTGCATCAGAAGATCCGCACGGATCAGGCCAAAGCCCTGACCGAGGGCACCAACAAAACGGTGTCAATGTATCAGGCCATGCCACCCTCCTCCTGAAAAAGAGCGCGGCGGAAAGACCCGCGCCGCATAGATTTGCCCGGCCAATTCCCCTACGCTCCGCCAATGAGCTGGCAGGCGGATCACATATTCCCCTTCTCGGCGGCGCTTTCCACCGGCGCCGAGACCACGCATGACGTGCATGTGGGCGGCGACGGCCCGCCCATTCTCATCCTCCAGGAACTTCCCGGCATCGGCCCCGAAACGCTGACACTTGCCGAACGGCTGAACGCCGCCGGGTTCCGGGTCTACCTGCCCCACCTCTTCGGTACCTTCGGCAAGCTGACCCCCAAGCGCAACCTGCTGAGACTGTTCTGCATCCGGCGCGAGTTCCAGATGTTCTGGAAAGGCCGCCAAAGCCCCATCGCCGACTGGATGCGGGCCCTGGTGCGCGACATCCAATCGCGCGAAGGCGGTCCCGGCCTCGGCGTCATCGGCATGTGCCTGACCGGCAGCTTCGCCCTGACCCTGATGGCCGAAGACACTGTGCTAGGCGGTGTCGCCAGCCAGCCCGCGCTGCCGGTTTTTGGCGGCGACGCACTGCACATGAGCCCAGACGACATTACTGCCGCCCGCTCGGGCATGGCACGCAAGGGCCCGGGACTAGCCATGCGCTACCAAGGCGACCGCATGGCCCCCGCATGCCTGATGCGCTCGCTCGAAACCGCCTTCGGGTGCCACCTGACCACCGTGGAATTCCCCGGACGCGACCACTCACTCCTGACGCTGGACTTCCTTGAGCCGGCCTATCAGCGCGTTGAGGCCTATTTCCGCGACCGCTTCGCGCAAGCGGCCAACTCCGGCTGATCCCTCCGCCGGAGCGGCATGCTTCCACCGCAGGACCTTGCGTATTTTCAGCAAGAAGAAGTAGGAGGGCGCACCCGGCCCCAAAGGTACAGCCGAAGCCGATCCAAGGCCGCCGGGCCGCTTCTCCTCGCGCGGTCATCGGCTCGCCAGCCTGTACCGCGAGTGCAGCTTGCAGCAGGCAGGGTTAACATGCGGTTACCCGCTTCTTCTTGCCCCAAATACGCAAATCCCGCCCCCTCCACCCACGCTGACCCGGGAAATAGGGACAAAGCCTTTCCCTTCCCGCGCCCATTCGCTATTGCAGGCGCTGACCACGGATATGATCACGCAGGAATAGCCCCATGGCGATGGACAAAACCTTCAACGCAGCCGAGGCCGAGACACGCCTCTACAAGGCCTGGGAAGAGGCCGGTTGCTTCAAGGCGGGCGCGAACAAATCGCGAGACGAGGCTTTCACCATTATGATCCCGCCGCCCAATGTGACGGGCGCCCTGCATGTGGGCCATGCCTTCAACAACACGCTGCAGGATATCATGATCCGCTGGCACCGCATGCGCGGCTTCGACACGCTGTGGCAGCCGGGCCAGGACCACGCAGGCATCGCCACCCAGATGCAGGTGGAAAAGATGCTGGCGACCACCCAACAGCCCGGTCGCCGTGAGTTGGGGCGCGAGAAATTCCTGGAAAAGGTCTGGGAATGGAAAGGCGAATACGGCGGCACCATCATCGAGCAGCTCAAGCGTCTGGGCTCCTCCTGCGACTGGTCGCGCAACGCGTTCACCATGGCCGGCGCGGCGGGCGATCCGCGCACAGGCCACGAGAATTCGGCCAACTTCCATGACGCGGTGATCAAGGTCTTCGTCGACATGTACGAAAAGGGCCTGATCTATCGCGGCAAGCGGCTGGTCAACTGGGACCCGCATTTCGAAACCGCGATCTCGGATCTCGAGGTCGAGAATGTCGAAGTCGCCGGCCACATGTGGCACTTCAAGTATCCGCTCGCGGGCGGCGCGACCTACACCTATGTCGAGAAGGACGATGACGGGAACGTCACCCTCGAGGAAGAGCGTGACTATATCTCCATCGCCACCACCCGGCCCGAAACCATGCTGGGCGACGGCGCGGTTGCGGTTCATCCATCGGATGAACGTTATGCACCAATCGTCGGCAAACTCTGTGAAATCCCGGTCGGCCCGAAAGAGCATCGCCGCCAGATCCCGATCATCACCGACGACTACCCGGACCCGGATTTCGGCTCGGGCGCGGTCAAGATCACCGGCGCGCATGACTTCAACGACTATGCCGTGGCCAAGCGCGGCAACATCCCCTGCTACCGCCTGATGGACACCTGTGGACATATGCGGGCCGACGGCGCGCCCTATGCCGACGAGGCGGGCAAGGCGCAGGAATACGCCCGTGGGCGCGAATTCACCGAGGGCGAAATCGACGCGATCAACCTGGTCCCCGATCACCTGCGCGGGCTCGACCGGTTCGAGGCGCGCGCGAAAGTGGTCGAAGAGATCACCTCCGAAGGTCTCGCCGTGATGACCCGCGCCGATGATGCGCGACTGGGCACGACCGCGCTGAAACCCGAACACGAGGGCGCCGACAAAGCGGTTCCGCTGGTCGAAGCCAAACCGATCATGCAGCCCTTCGGCGACCGCTCGAAAGTCGTGATCGAGCCGATGCTGACCGACCAGTGGTTCGTCGACGCCGAAAAGGTCGTCGGCCCCGCGCTGGACGCGGTCCGGGACGGCACCGTCAAGATCATCCCCGAGTCGGGCGAGAAGACCTATTACCACTGGCTGGAAAACATCGAGCCCTGGTGCATCTCGCGCCAGCTGTGGTGGGGCCATCAGATCCCGGTCTGGTATGGCCTCGATCTGTCGGCGGACGACTTCAGGGACGACGAAAACGACGGCGACCTCGATCTGGTCGAACTCGGCCGTCTGCTGAACGAAGGTGGCATGCTACACCGTGGCAACGTCATGGAATGCGCGTCGAGCTTCGACGCTGTTACCGAAAAGTTTCTGGACGACAACGCCAACATCCCCAGCCCGCTGAGTCACGCAACCGTTATCGAAGTTGCCGACAAGCATGAAGCGATCCACCAGTTCGCCGAAAGCCTCGCCCAGTATGCCGTCGAACAGGACCCGACCAAACTGGTCTATCCGGTGTGGCGCGATCCGGATGTGCTCGACACCTGGTTCTCCTCCGGTCTCTGGCCCATCGGCACGCTGGGCTGGCCGGACCAGACCGACGAGCTCGAACGCTACTTCCCGACCGATGTCCTGATCACCGGTTTCGACATCCTGTTCTTCTGGGTCGCCCGGATGATGATGATGCAACTGGCCGTGGTGGATCAGATCCCGTTCCACACCGTCTACCTGCACCAGCTCGTCCGCGACGAGAAGGGCAAGAAGATGTCCAAGACCACCGGCAACGTCATCGACCCGCTCGAGATCGTGGACGAGTTCGGCGCCGACGCGCTGCGCTTTACCAACGCCTCAATGGCGGCCATTGGCGGCGTGCTGAAACTCAGCCGCGAGCGCATCACCGGCTACCGCAACTTCGGCACCAAGCTCTGGAACGCGGTGCGCTTTGCCGAGATGAACGGCGTTTACGATGGTACAAGTCAGACAATCGGCGCGCTGGACGCTGTACAAAACGCACAATTCGCGGTGAACCGCTGGATCATCGGCGAAACCGCCCGCGTCCGCGAAGAGGTCGATGCGGCGCTCGAAACCTACCGCTTCAACGACGCCGCAAATGCGCTCTACGCCTTTGTCTGGGGCAAGGTCTGCGACTGGTATGTGGAGCTCTCCAAGCCTCTCCTGCAGGGTGAGAACACCGCCGCACAGGAAGAAACCCGCGCCACCATGGCCTGGGTCATGGACCAGTGCATGATCCTGTTGCACCCGATCATGCCCTTCATCACCGAAGAGCTTTGGGGCCTGACCGCCGAGCGCGCAAAGATGCTCGTTCACGCCGACTGGCCCGACTACAAGGCGGCCGACCTGATCGATCCGGACGCAGACCGTGAGATGAACTGGGTTATTTCGGTGATCGAGAACACCCGCTCGGCCCGCGCCCAGATGCGCGTGCCCGCCGGCCTCTATGTCCCTATGATCGTTACGGAAATCGACGATCATGGTCAGGCGGCCTGGGATCGGAACGAGGCGCTGATCAAGCGCCTGGCCCGGATCGACAGCCTGACCAAGGCGGACGAACTGCCCAAGGGCACCATCTCGATCACCGCCCCCGGCGCCTCCTTCGGTCTGCCGCTCGCGGACATCATCGACATCGGCGCCGAAAAGGAACGGCTGGAAAAGGCCAAAGGCAAGCTCGCCAAGGAACTCGGTGGCCTGCGCGGACGCCTTGGCAACCCCAAATTCGTGGCCTCGGCCCCGGAGGAGGTGGTGGAAGAGACCAAGGCCAACCTCGCCGCCCGCGAAGAGGAAGAGGCCAGGATCAACGAGGCGCTCGCCCGTCTGGCCGAAATCGCCTGACCGCTTCTTCTTGCCAAAAAAATACGCAAGTCCCGAACCCCGCCGCACTCGCAATCGGCGGGGTTTTTTGCTAGGTTCTGACCATGTTGCGAAACCTTCAAGACCTCATCGAACGCCAGATCAGAAAGGCGCAGGCCGAGGGCCAGCTTGACGGGCTCGAAGGCGAAGGGGCGCCACTGCCCGACAGATCCTCCGAGGCGCTAAGCGATCCTGCCCTGGCCGCCGGTCACAGGGTCATGGTGCAGGCCGGGGTTCTGCCTGAAGAGTTTGAAATCAAAAAGAAACTGGACGCCGCCCGCACACACTATGCCAGCCTGACAGACCCCGAAGAGCGCAAGGCAGCCATGTCGCGGCTTGCCGATCTGGAAATGCGCTACAATATGGCCCGCGACGCCCGGCGGGCGTTCATGCGCTGAGTTCAACACCTGCCCCAAAGCCCTCTCCCCTCGGGGTAGAGGGTTGGGTGAGGGGCAAGCGCTGCTGCGATCGAGACCCCGAGGCCTATTTGAACTCCGGCTTGCGCCCCTGCATCTGCGCGGCGATGACCTCTATCTGATCCGGCTTGCCGATCAGTTGCACCTGCTCGCGCGATTCCGCCAGCAGCACCTCTTCCCGCCCCGCGTTTTCGGCCAGGTCGATCAGACGCTTAGCGGCGCGGATAGCGGACGGGCTCTTTCCCGCGATCTCTTCGGCCAGTGCAATCGCCTCGGCCTGCGGATCGTCCGCCAGTTGCGTCACCAACCCCCATTCTGCCGCCTGCGCCGCACCGATGGGACGGGCGGTGTAGGTCAGCAGGCGCAGCACGTCCGAGCGCACCAGTTTGGGCAACAGCACCATGCCACCCATATCCGGGATGATGCCCCATTTCATCTCCATAACCGCCAGTTTGCTGTCGGGATGGGCGACGCGGATATCCGCACCGAGCGCGATCTGCAGGCCGCCGCCATAGGCCACCCCCTGTATCGCGCAGATGACCGGCACCGGCACCCGGCGCCAGACCATGGCCAGCTCCTGCATCTCGTTGGCATCGCCATGGCTGCGCGTCATCAGCCATTCGGTCGGGTCCATATGCGCCATCTTGGCAAAGCTCGCCATGTCGAGCCCGGCGCAGAAGCTCTTGCCCTCGCCCGACAAAACCACCGCCCGCGCGTCCGAGGCCGCAACCTCTTGCCCCGCCGCGATAATCGCCTTGACCATCGCGTCATCCAGCGCATTCATCTTGTCGCCTCGGGTCAGGGTGACATGGGCAATGTGCTCCTTGTACTCGACAGATACGCGCGCCATCTGGCCCTCCTGTTTCGACTTCGGTGTCAGTCTGCCCGGAACAAGCCACCGGTGCCACCGGAACGTCGGGGCAGATCAGGGCATGTCCGCAACCGGCATCCGCCCGAACCAAGGCGAATCGAGTGTCATCACATAGAACTGCTCACCCACGATCCTGCCTCCGGTGGTGATACCCAACTCACCGTCCGGGTCCTGCAGCGTGCGCAGGATACGGCCCTGCCCGTCGAACTGCATGATCATGCCGCGGTGGATCGGCGCCGGGCGCACCATGGGACCCAGCCGCCAGATCACCTTGCGCAGGAACGGGTACGGCATCAGCGCCTCCGACGGCACACGGGGGCTGGCGAAGGCCACCCAATAGGTGCCGTCGCCCTGCGCCTCGAGATTGTCCGGATAGCCCGGCAGGTTGTCGAGGAACACCTCTCGGGTTCCAGCCTTCTCTCCCGTGAGCCATAGCCGGTGCACCCGCGCCCGGCCGGTTTCGGCGATCAGTAGGAAATCCTCATCCGGCGACAGCGCCACGCCGTTGGTATAGACAAACCCCTCGGCCAGTTTCTCGACCGTTCCATCAGGGTTGCGGCGGGCGACGTAGCCGGTATCGGACTGCTCCCAGATGGTCAGGATCGAGGTCGGTTTGGTCCCACCCATGGTTTCCGGATCGAACCGATCCGAGGAGTTCGAAAAATAGACGCTGCCATCGCGCCCAACGTCCAGCTGATTGGCATAGATCACCGGCGCGCCGCCGATCTCGGACACAAGGCTTTCCAGCGTTCCGGGCCCGGTCCAGCGCATCAGGCCGCGATAGCTGTCGGCAATATAAAGTGCCCCGTCGGGCCCGGCCCTAAGGCCCAGCGGACGTCCGCCCAACCGGTCCACCTCGACCGGCCGATCCCCGTCGATGCGGTAGAGAATGCCGGACAGGCTGGTGGTGTAGATCGTGCCATCGGGCATCACCGCCAGATCCTCGGGGCCGATCTCTCCGTCCGGCAGGCTGATGAGTTCGGCAGCATCCAGCGCATTGTTCTCGGCGAAATCGCCGGTAAAGCCCGGCGGCTCGGGCGGGTCATAGGCCACGGGCTGAACCGGCACCGGCCAGAACAGCAGATAGCCGAGACCGGCCAGCAAAAGGATGAACAGAATGCGCATGGTGCCTCCGCGTGGGGTTTCAGGCGCAGCCTGCGGTTGAACGGAGCGGGACGCAAGCCTTGCGGCACGTCAATTCATAGGCTTATCTGCGGCCATGTCCGATCCGCGCTACACCCCGCTTGCCCAATCCCTGCCCGCCACCGTGCCCTTTGTCGGCCCCGAAACGCAGGAGCGTCAGCGCGGCGCACCGTTTGACGCCCGGCTGGGCGCGAATGAGAGCGTGTTCGGTCCCTCGCCCCGCGCCATCGAGGCGATGCAGCAGGCGGCGGGCGAGATCTGGATGTATGGCGATCCGGAAAATCACGATCTGCGCCATGCGTTGGCCGCGCATCACCGGGTACAGCCAGAGAATATTATCGTCGGCGAGGGGATAGACGGCTTGCTCGGCTATCTGGTGCGACTGCTCGTGGGGCCCGGCGACGCGGTGGTGACCTCGGACGGCGCCTATCCGACCTTCAACTACCATGTGGCGGGCTATGGCGGCGTACTGCACAAGGTGCCTTACACTGGCGATCACGAGGACCCGGCAGCGCTGTTTGCCAAGGCGGCGGAGGTGGACGCGAAGCTGGTCTATCTCGCCAACCCGGATAACCCGATGGGCAGTTGGCACGGCGGCGCCGATATCGTGACTGCGATGGAGGCCCTACCCGAGGGCACGCTGCTGGTGCTGGATGAGGCCTATGTGGAATGCGCGCCCGAAGGAACGGCAGCCCCGATCAGCGCCAACGATCCGCGCGTGATCCGCATGCGCACGTTCTCCAAGGTCTACGGCATGGCAGGCGCGCGTGTGGGCTATGGCATCGGCGCACCGGAGCTTACTTCGGCCTTCAACAAGGTGCGCAACCATTTCGGCGTGAATCGCGCGGCGCAGACGGGCGCCTTGGCGGCCCTGCATGACAACGAATGGCTGGCCCATGTTCAGTCCGAAATCGCAGGCGCCCGCGACCGGATCGCCGACATCGCGCGGCAGAACGGGCTGGAGCCGCTGCCCTCGGCCACCAATTTCGTGGCCATCGACTGCGGCCGGGACGGAGCGTTCGCCAAGGCGGTTCTGGATGCGTTGGTGAGTATGGGCATCTTTGTCCGCATGCCCTTTGCCGCGCCCCAGAACCGGTGCATCCGGGTGAGCTGCGGGCGTAAGGCGGACCTCGACGCCTTTGCCGAGGCGCTGCCCAGGGCTCTGGCCGCCGCCCGCAACTGATCGCGGCAGATTTACCTGACAATCCGGCATCTTGCGGTAAGATGGGACTCTGCGAACATGTCAGGAGGCCACAATGCGCGACCGCAAGATCGCACCGGCACCGGACTATACCCGCGCAGCGCTGACGATGTTGGGCGTGAACCTGCTCTGGATCTTTTTCGTGGTCTGGATGATTTGGGGTTTTGCCGCCACGTTGGTGCTGGCCGTGATGATCGACTACGGCATCACCTGGCTGGCTGCGCGACTGGATTGAGGACGGTCACCGCGAAAACGACAGGAACAGCGCCCGCCGGACGGAGGGCGTGACGGCTCCGCTTAAGCAGGCCAACTGTTTCACCGGGCAATCACTGCCGCCGCTGCCTCGAGCGCACCCTTGCCGCGCGGGATGTCCAAAGCGGTCAGACCGGCCTCGACCCCGCCCAGCAGGCCCAGCACCATGTGCCCGTTCAGATGCCCCATATGGCCCAGCCGGAAATAGGCATCGCGGTTGGGATCGTCCGGCGCGGCCATGCCCAGCCCGATCCCCAGCGTCAGTCCCAGATGCGCCTCGGTCCATTCGCGCAGGGCGGTGCCTTTGCCGCTGTTCAGCCGCAGCGCGGTTACCGCATGGCTGCGATAGCTCCGATCCGCCACGTTCAGACACAGATCGCCCGTCTCGCCCCAGACCTCGCAAGCCGCCCAGATCGCCTCGGCCAGTTGGCGGTGCCGAGCCCAGATATTTTCCACACTTTCTGCATGGATCATATCGAGCGCCGCGCGCAGGCCATAGAGGT
The DNA here is from genome assembly GCF_040830605.1 of Ruegeria sp. Classification (GTDB taxonomy): domain Bacteria; phylum Pseudomonadota; class Alphaproteobacteria; order Rhodobacterales; family Rhodobacteraceae; genus Ruegeria. The sequence continues at coordinate 437,614 of NZ_JBFOMD010000001.1, read as the reverse complement.
GGTGGGTTGGCGCGGTGCCACCGAAATACTGGTAGAAATCGTCGGGATTGGCGCGCGGCGCCCAGTCCCAGTAGTGCGGCACCCGTGGCATCGCCGCCCGTTTCGCCGCCGCCTTGTCGTTAAAGAAAACAAAGCTCACCCCGGGCGGCACCATCAGCCCCTTCTGACTGCCGGTGACCGTCACGTCGACGCCCCACGCATCCATCTCGAACCGTTCACAGCCGAGCGACGCGATGCAATCGGCCATCAGCAGCGCCGGGTGGTTCAGTTCATCCAGCAGCGCCCGCAAGGCGGGGATGTCGTTGCGCACCGAGCTTGAGGTGTCTGTGTGTACCGCCAGCACCGCTTTGAACCTGTGCCCGGTATCGGCGCGCAGGGCCTCGGCGATACGGTCCATGTCCCAGGGCGCGGATTTGCCGAAATCGATCAGGTCGGCCTCGGCACCGATCCCGCGCGCCATCTCGGCCCAGCCATGGGCGAACCGGCCTGAGGCCGGAGCCAACACCGTCTCACCCGGTGCGATCACATTGGCCAGCGCCGCCTCCCACGCTCCGTGGCCGTTGGCGATGTAGATCGCCACCTGATGCTGCGTCCGCGCCACTCGTTTCAGATCGGCGGTCAGCCCCGGCATCATCTCGACCAACTCACCGGCATAGATGTTCGGCGCGGCGCGGTGCATGGCCTGCAGCACCGCATCCGGCATCACCGAAGGCCCCGGAATGGCAAGATAACCGCGCCCATGCGCCAGAGTTGGAGACCGTGTCATGAATTCCGCCCGTCAAAGATATCCGCTCAACCTAGCGGCAGTGCAGGCGGCGTCAATCCGCCTTAACCGACGCTCCGAAAGCCGGTGGTCAGCGTATACGTTCGGCAGCGCGCTACGCTGTGCCAGCCAGCGCCACACGCCCGGTCGGCGGCGTCATAAGCTCAGGCGCCGCCAGCGAAAAACGCCCCGAAGCTTGCACCAACCCCCTGACCTGCTTAAATGGGCCGGCCATGACATATGAACTGTCCCTTCTCCCCCACATGAAAGCTGCCCTATGAGCATCAAACCCAAATCCTCCGCTGAGTTGATGGGCTGGCTCTGGCGCAACTATCTGCGCATGCGGATGGGATTGCTGGCGATCGCACTCTTGTTCATGGTGATCGAAGGCTCGATGGTCGGCGCAATCAGCTACATGATGCAGCCGATGTTCGATGAGATCTTCGTCAACGGAAACTCTTCTGCGCTCGGCTGGGTGAGTGTTGCCTTCTTCGTCATCTTCTCGGTCCGCGGTCTGGCGGGCGTCTGTCAGAAGGTGCTGTTGTCAAGGATTTCGCAAGAAACGCAGGCGCATCTGCGCATGGATTTGCTGGGGCGTCTGATCCGGCAGGATACTTCGTTCCACCAGACCCACCCGCCCGGCTTTCTGATCCAGCGGGTGCAGTCGGATGTGGGGGCGGTGAACCACGTCTGGCAGGTGATCATCACCGGGGCGGGCAAGGATCTTGTCTCGCTCGTCGTGTTGATCGGTGTCGCGGTGAACGTGGACTGGATCTGGACCGCGATCATGCTGGTCGGCGTGCCGCTGATGTTCCTGCCCATCGGAGCAGCACAGCGTTACGTGCGCAAAAAGGCCGCCATAGCCCGCGATCTGGGGGCCACGCTGGCGACCCGGCTGGACGAGATTTTTCACGGCATCGTGCCGATTAAACTGAACAATCTGGAGAAGTACCAAGCGGATCGGTTCAAAGGCCACGTGGATGGATTTGTCCGATCCGAGGTGCGCGCCTCGTTCGGGACAGCATCGATCACTGGGCTGATCGATGTGATGGCAGGCCTGGGCTTCATGGGTGTGCTGCTCTATGGCGGCGCCGAGATCATTGCGGGGGAAAAGACCGTCGGCCAGTTCATGAGCTTTTTCACCGCCATCGGCCTGGCCTTCGACCCGATGCGGCGGCTGGCCTCAGTGTCGGGCACCTGGCAGGTGGCAGCCGCAGCGATGGAGCGGATCAAGGAGCTTTTGGACGCGCCTATCCTGCTGCAATCGCCAGAAAAACCTATTTCGGCACCTGACGGCCTGCCGAGTATCCATCTACGCGACGTCCGGCTGGACTATGGCGATGCTCAGGTTCTGCGTGGCCTGACGCTGACTGCCGAGCCGGGCCAGACCACGGCGCTGGTGGGTGCCTCGGGGGCGGGGAAGTCGACGATCTTCAACCTTCTGACCCGGCTGGTCGACCCGCAGGAGGGCAGTGTCGAGGTGAACGGCGTGGCAGTGCGTGACATGGCCCTTCCCGATCTGCGCAACCTGTTCTCGGTGGTCACGCAAGAGGCGCTGCTGTTTGACGAGACGCTGCGTGAAAACATCCTGCTGGGCCGAAGCGATGTCTCGGATGCTGAGCTGCAAAAGGTGCTTGAGGCCGCGCATGTCTCGGATTTTTTGCCCAAGCTCGAAAACGGGCTCGATACGCTGGTCGGCCCGCGCGGCTCGGCCCTGTCGGGCGGTCAGCGGCAGCGGGTGGTGATTGCCCGCGCGCTGCTGCGCGATACGCCGATCCTGCTGCTTGACGAGGCCACCTCGGCGCTCGACGCGCAGTCGGAGAAGGTGGTGCAGGCGGCGCTGGACCGGCTCTCGGGCGGGCGCACGACCATCGTGATCGCGCACCGTCTGTCGACCATTCGCAACGCCGACAAGATCGTTGTGATGGATCGCGGGCAGGTCGTGGACGAGGGCACACATGACGAGTTGCTGTCGCGTGGTGGGATCTACTCCGATCTCTACCGGCTGCAATTCCAGGACGGGCTGACCGTTGTGGACCCACAGGGCATGGCCGCACTGGCGCCGCAGCCGATCCAGACAGAAACTCAGCAGCAGGGATGGCTGCGGCGGGTCGTGACCCGGATGATCGGGAACAAATCCGCTTAGGCCTGCCGCAAACTGGGCTTCCGAGTTCAACAGAGGGCCGCGCCCTCCCTCGGGCGGGCGCCGCAACGCATAAGTTAAGCGGTTTATCTCGAAAATCCGGACGACGTCTGAACGACGCATAGCATCGCCAATGCGCCCTCCCAAGGGGGAGGGAGGGCGCGGCCCGGCGGGCTTCGCCCTTTATTCCGGGCCACTGAAACAACGGCAGACAGAACCTTATACGTTCACCGCGCCAGTGTTGCGGCCTCGCGCGCCAGCGCTTCGATTCCGGACCAATCGCCGGACTGTACTTTGTCCTTCGGCGCCACCCAGCTGCCTCCGGCGCAAACGACATTCGGCAGCGACAGGTAGTCCCGTGCGTTGGCCGGGGACACACCACCGGTGGGGCAGAAGGAAATCTGCGGCAGGGGCGCGCCGATGGCCTTGAGGGCGGAAGCACCGCCCGAGGCCTCGGCAGGGAAGAACTTGAGCATGCCATAACCGCGCGCCAGCAGCTGCATTGCCTCGCTGGCGGTGGCGGCACCGGGGAGAAGCGGCAGGTCGTCGGCCTCGCAGGCCGCGATCAGCGCATCGGTCGCACCTGGAGACACCCCGAACTGCGCCCCGGCCTCCTTGGCTGCCCGCACGTCCTCGGGTGTGACCAACGTGCCAGCGCCCACAACCCCGCCCGGCACCGCGGCCATGGCGCGGATCGCATCTAACGCCGCCGGAGTGCGCAGGGTCACTTCAAGCGCGGGCAGACCGCCGGCCACCAGCGCCTCGGCCAGTGGGCGGGCCTGCGCCGCGTCTTCGACCACCAGCACCGGAACGATCGGGGCCAGCCCGCAGATGTCGCGCGCCCGCGCGGATTTCGATGTCATGTCTCAGCCTCCAAACACGCTTGCGCCGGCATCGGCCGATCCAACGGCCGCCCGGAATGTGGCAAAAAGCTCGCGCCCGACGCCATAGTGATTGCCCGACAGATCGGCCTGCGCCGGCGCACGGTCCAGCACGCCGTCGGTCAGGATCTCAAGATCGCCGTTCACCGCATCCACCCGCACCAGATCGCCGTCCCGCAGATAGGCGATGGGGCCGCCATCCAGCGCCTCGGGGCAGACATGGATCGCGGCGGGCACCTTGCCTGACGCGCCCGACATGCGCCCATCGGTGACCAGCGCCACCTTCTGCCCCTTGCCCTGCAGGATCGACAGGATGGGGGTCAGCGAGTGCAGCTCGGGCATCCCATTGGCCTTGGGCCCCTGAAAGCGAACCACAACGATCACGTCGCCGGTCAGCTCGCCCGCCTTGAACGCGGCCTTGACCTCATCCTGATCGTGGAACACGCGTACCGGCGCCTCCACCTGGCGATGCTCGGGCGCCACCGCCGAGACCTTCATCACCGCCGTGCCCAGCGATCCGGTCAGGCGCGACAGCCCTCCGGTCGGCTGGAACGGGTCCGAGGCCGGACGCAGGATCTTATCGTTGAGGCTGTGGCCTGCGCCGTCCTCCCAGACCAGCGCGCCGTCCTTGATCTTGGGTTCCTGCGTGTAATGGGCCAGCCCCTGCCCCGCCACGGTCTGGGTGTCGGGGTGCAAAAGCCCCTCGTCCAGCAGCGTGGCGATGGAGTAGCCGAGGCCGCCTGCGGCGTGGAAATGGTTCACATCCGCCAGCCCGTTGGGATAGACCCGCGCGACCAGAGGCACCACGGCTGAGACCTCGGAAAAGTCCTCCCAGTCCAGCACGATCCCTCCGGCCCGCGCCATCGCGATCAGGTGGATCAGCAGGTTGGTGGAGCCACCGGTGGCCATCAGCCCGACAATGCCGTTCACAAAGGCCTTTTCGTCGAGCACCTCGCAGACCGGCGTGTAATGGTTGCCCAGCGCGCTAAGCGACAGCGCGCGGCGGGCGCCTTCCTCGGTCAGGGCGTCTCGCAGGGGCGTGTTCGGGGTCACGAAGCTGGAGCCCGGCAAGTGCAAGCCCATGAACTCCATCAGCATCTGGTTGGTGTTGGCGGTGCCATAGAAGGTGCAGGTGCCGGGGCCATGATAAGCGGCCATTTCGGCGGCCATCAACTCCGGGCGCCCGCATTCCCCGGCGGCGAATTGCTGGCGGACCTTGGCCTTTTCGTCATTGGCCAGTCCGCTGGTCATCGGCCCGGCGGGGAGGAAGACGGCCGGCAGATGCCCGAAGACCTGCGCGGCGATCACCAGACCCGGCACGATCTTGTCACAGACGCCCAGAAAGACGGCGGCGTCAAAGGTATTGTGGCTGAGCGCCACCCCAGCGGCCATTGCGATCACGTCGCGGGAGAACAGCGACAGCTCCATCCCCGCCGCGCCCTGTGTGACCCCATCGCACATCGCCGGAACTCCGCCCGCTACCTGTGCCGTGCCGTCTGCGGCGCGGGCCGCCTGACGGATCAGTTCTGGGTAGCGTTCGAACGGCTGGTGGGCCGAGAGCATGTCGTTGTAGCTGGTCACGATGCCCAAATGCCCGGCGCTGCCGATGGCCAGCTTTTCCTGATCGGGCCCAGCCCCGGCATAGGCATGCGCCTGACCGCTGCAGGACAGATGCGCCCGCGCCGGGCCTGCGGACCGGGCCTGTGCCATCCGCTCAAGATACGCGCCGCGCTCTGCCGCGCTGCGCTCGATAATGCGTTCAGTGACGTCAACAAGTACCTGATGAACCATCTCAACCCCCAATCTGGCGCCAGCGTCGCCCGTCGCGATGCATCAGCATCAGTGCATCCTCGGGTCCGGAACTGCCCGGGTCATAAGGCGCGGGCCGGTCGCGGCCACCTTCCCAGCCCTGAATGATCGGATCGACCCAGGCCCATGCGGCCTCGGCCTCGTCGCCGCGCATGAAGAGCGTCTGGTCGCCCCGGATCACGTCCATCACCAGCCGCTCATAAGCATCCTGCGGCCGCACATCGGCGCCCAGCGCCTCGGCAAAGCTCATGTCCAGCGATACGTCCGCCAGACGGAAACCGCCCGGCCCCGGGTCCTTGATCGTGGTGCGCAGGGTGATCCCTTCGTCCGGTTGCAGACGGATCACCAGCACGTTGCCGCGCAGATGCCCCACATTGGGAAAGATAGTGTGCGGCGGGTCGCGGAACACCACGGCGATCTCGGATTCGCGGGCACGCAGCCGTTTGCCCGTGCGCAGATAGAACGGCACCCCGGCCCAGCGCCAGTTGCCGACATGGACCTTGAGCGCGATGTAGCTTTCGGTGCGGCTGTTCGGATCGCCGACGTGATCGAGATAGCCGTCCTCGCCGTTCTGGGGCTTGTACTGCCCGCGCGCGATGTCTTGTTGCTCCACCGGTTCCAGCGCCTCGATCACCTTGACCTTTTCGTCGCGGACCGAGTTGGGCGTGAATTTCGAGGGCGGCTCCATCGCGGTCAGACACAGAAGCTGCACAAGGTGATTCTGGATCATGTCCCGCATGGCGCCGGACTGGTCGTAATAGGCGCCGCGCCCGTCCACACCGATGCTTTCGGCTACGGTGATCTGCACGTGATCGACATGGGTGGCGTTCCACAGCGGCTCGAACAGCGAGTTGGCAAAGCGCAGGGCCATCAGGTTCTGGACCGTTTCCTTGCCCAGATAATGGTCGATCCGGTAGATCTGATGTTCTTCGAAACAGGCGCGCAGCCCGGCGTTCAGCGCCTTGGCGGTGGCCAGATCGCGGCCAAAGGGCTTTTCGACCACGATGCGGCTTTCGGGAGTGGCAAGCCCGTGGTCATGCAGGCGTTGTGCGATGCCTGAGAACAGGGACGGCCCGACCGACAGGTAGAAGGCGCGTACCGCGTCGGGGCGCAGCTTTTTCTTCAGTTCCGGCCAGCCCGCGTCGCCCAGCGCATCGACCGGGATATATTCCACGCAGTCCAGGAAGCGGGCCAGAATGTCCGTTTTGTACTCGGGCGCGAACTGCCTTATGCCGTCTTGTACAACGGCCCGGAACGCCGCATCGTCCATATCGGACCGGGCGGTGCCGATGATCCGGGCGTCTTCGGGCATCTGCCCCACCTCGAACCGGTGGTAGAGCCCGGGCAGAATCTTGCGTTGGGCCAGATCCCCTGTCGCGCCGAACAGTACGAGATCGAACGGATCCACCGGAATCACGCGTGAGACCATGGCGGGGCTCCTCTTGGGCTCGGGTCCCGGTCAGGCTTACACCTGCCCGGGCGCGGAGTTGCTACGCTCAGATGTTATCGCTAACATTTATCTGGCGCCCTACATAAACGACTTGGCCGAAAACGCAAGTGTGCTGTTGAATGCTGCGCTGCGGCAGGCGTCAGGTCTGGTTGCGCAGCCACTCCATGACCGCCGGGCGCACGCTTTGCTCGCCCCTATGCCGGGCGTCCGAGATGATCTTGCGAATCTCGCCCAGATCCGAGCGCAGCAGCAGGCTTTTAACCGGACCGACAGAGGCAGGCCGCATCGACAGGGTGCGCATCCCCATGGCCGCCAGACACAAAGCCTCGACCGGACGGCCGGCATCCTCGCCGCAGAAACTGAGCGGGGTGCCCGAGATGCCACAGCGTTCGACGATCCGTTCGATGAAGGTCAGGAAGCTGACATTCAGCGTGTCGTAGCGGCGGCGCACCAGCTCGTTTTCGCGGTCGGCGGCAAAGAAGAACTGTTTCAGGTCGTTGCCGCCCACCGAGATGAACCCCACCTCGTCAAAGAATTTCTGCGGCGCAAAGGCCAGCGAGGGCGTTTCCAGCATCGCGCCCACGTCCAGGGTTTCCGGCAGCGCGTGACCCAGACGCTTTTCCCGGGCGATGGTCTTGTCGACCTCGAACCGGGCGGCGTGGAATTCCTCGGCCTGCGCCACGAAGGGGAACATGATGGTCAGCGGGCGGCCATTGGCGGCGCGGATCAGCGCCTGCAATTGCATCCGCATCACGCCGCGCTTGTCCAGACCGACCCGGATCGCGCGCCAGCCCAGCGCCGGGTTGGGCTCGGCCACGTGTTTCATGTAGGGCAGCACCTTGTCCGAGCCGATATCGAGGGTGCGGAAAACCACCCGCTTGCCCTTTGCCGCATCCAGCACCCGCGCATATTGCGCCACCAGCTCCTGCCGTTTCGGCATCTGGTTGCGGATCAGGAATTGCAGCTCGGTCCGGAACAGCCCCACCCCTTCGGCGCCCGAGCTTTCCAGCGACGGCAGATCCGCCATCAGACCCGCGTTCATCACCAGATTGATGCGGTGACCGTCCCGCGTTTCAGTCAGGGTTTCGCGGATCGAGGCGTAGCGTTCCTGCGCCTTGGCCTGCATCGCCATCTTGTCGCGGAAGGCGCCGACAACGGTGTCCTCGGGCCGCAAATGCACCACGCCCTGATCGCCATCGACAAGGATATGATCGCCGTTCAGTGCTTCGGTCGTGATCCGCCCGGTATGGACCACCAGCGGGATCGCCAGCGCACGGGCGACGATAGTGGCATGCGAGCCGACCGAGCCCTCCTCGAGCACGATCCCCTTGAGCGCCCGGCCATATTCCAGCAGATCGCCGGGGCCGATATTGCGCGCGACAAGAATGGGATCGGGCGGCAGCTCGGCGCCGATATTGTTGCCCTGCCCCGTCAGGATGCGCAGCAGCCGGTTGCTGAGATCGTCCAGATCCGCCAGCCGTTCGCGCAAATAGGGGTCCGAGACCTGGCTCATCCGGGCGCGGGCCTGCGACTGTTCCTTCTCAACCGCCGCCTCGGCGCTCAGCCCGCGCGAGATGTCCTCTTCCATGCGCCGCATCCAGCCGCGGGAATTGGCAAACATCCGATAGGCTTCAAGAACCTGCAGCTGTTCCTTGTCGCCGTCCTGCGACATTTCCAGCATCTTGTCGACACCGACGCGCAGTTCCTCGACCGCCTCGCTCAGCCGCTCCAATTCGGTGTGCGGGTCTTCGGCGATGGGGTTGGTGACGACCACGCGGGGCTCGTGCAGCCAGACATGGCCCTCGGCCGACCCCTCCTGCGCCGGGCCGCCGGTCAGCACCACCGACTGCTGGTGCAGGGGCGACAGGGCCGCGCCCTCGCCCACAAAGGCACCCAATTCGGCCATCTCTGCCAGCACCATCGCGACCACTTCCAGCGCATAGACCTCATCGGCGGAAAACTCGCGCGCCTCGCGCGACTGCACCACCAGCACGCCCAGCTTTTCGCCCAGCCGCTGGATCGGAATGCCCAGGAACGAGGAATAGCGTTCCTCTCCGGTCTCGGGCATGTAGCGGAAGCCCTTGGCCGAGGGCGCGTCGGGCGTGTTGATCACCTTGCTATACATGGCGACGCGGCCCACCAGCCCCTCGCCCATACGCATCCGGGTCTTGTGCACCGACTCGGGCGCCAGCCCTTCGGTGGCGCACAGTTCCAGCGTCTCGCTGTCGCGGAACAGGTAGATCGAGCACACTTCGGAGGCCATGCTGTCCGCGATCAGATGCGTGATGCGGTCCAGCCGTTCCTGGCCAGCGGCCTCGCTGGCCATTTCCTCGCGCAGCCGCCGCAGCAGCTTGCGGGATTCCGATTCGGTTCCATCCGCCATGGGACCTATAGCCTTTGGGTGTCAGGCGGGCCCGAGATGGGGATGATCAGGCCGCCTTGTCCAGTTCAAACGCATCATGCAGCGCCTGAACGGCAAGTTCCATGTATTTCCGGTCTACAAGAACGGAAATCTTTATCTCGGAGGTTGTAATGACCTTGATATTGATCCCCTCATCCGAGAGTACCTTGAACATCTTGGCCGCCACACCGGATTGCGAGCGCATGCCGATACCGACCACCGAGACCTTGCAGACATCGTTGTCGGCGACCAGTTCGGCATAGTTCAGCTCACCCGCCGCCTTGATGTCCAGCAGCGCCTTTTCCGCCCGCGCCACCTGTTCGGTGGGGCAGGAAAAGGTCATGTCGGTGCGGCCCTCGTCCGAGATGTTCTGCACGATCATGTCCACGTTCACGCCCGCATCGCTGAGCGTGGTAAAGATGGTGGCGGCGATGCCGGGGCGGTCGGCCACCGACAGAACGGTCATCTTGGCCTCATCCCGGGAATAGGCCACACCGGAGACTACATTGGATTCCATGATTTCCTCCTCGTCGACGACCAGCGTGCCGGCCTCGTCGGATTGTTCCTCGAAGCTTGAGAGAACGCGCAGTTTCACCTTGTAGCGCATCGCCAGCTCGACCGAGCGGGTCTGCAGCACCTTGGCCCCCAGCGAGGCCAGTTCGAGCATTTCCTCGAACGAGATCTTGTCCAGCTTGCGCGCCTTTTCGCAGATGCGCGGGTCGGTCGTGTAGACGCCGTCCACATCCGTGTAGATATCGCAGCGCTCGGCGCCGAAGGCGGCGGCAAAGGCCACGGCGGTGGTGTCCGAGCCGCCCCGGCCCAGCGTCGTGATGCGGCCCTCGGGGCTGATGCCCTGGAAGCCTGCCACCACGGCCACGCGCATGCCTTCGCCGAATTTCTGGTTGATGTTCTCGGTCGGGATCTCTTCGATCCGGGCCGCGGAATGGGCACCATTGGTGATCAGCGGCACCTGCCAGCCCTGCCAGCTGCGGGCGGGGATATCCATTTCCTGCAGGGTCAAGGACATCAGCCCGGCGGTCACGTTTTCACCCGACGAGACAACGGCGTCGTATTCGCGCGCATCGTAAAGCGGCGAGATTTCGTCGACCCAGCCGACCAGTTCGTTAGTCTTGCCCGACATGGCCGAGACGATGACAATCACGTCATAGCCCTTGGCCACTTCCACGCCGATGCGTTTCGCCACGCGGCGAATGCGGTCGAGATTGGCGACCGAGGTGCCGCCGAATTTCATCACGAGTACGGGCATGGGTCCGAGTGTCTCCGCGCCTGGGAATTCCGGTCCCGTGCCTCATATGCGAGGGGGGCCGCAAGGGCAAGTGGCCAAAGGTGCCGCGCTGCCTGATGGGCGGGTTTACATTGTCCGGCGCCGGTGCCAGCGTGTGCGCGTCCTTTCAAATCAAGAGGTTCCGCATGTATCGCCTGATTCCCGCCCTTGCCCTGCTCTCAACCCAGGCCGTGGCCCAGGCTCCGACGGTATCGGGAACGGACGGGCAGAATGTGCTTGGCACCGTGCCCTGCACCGCGCTGGCGGGCGATCCCGTGGGCGATTGCCCTGCCGAGCTGCGCCGCAAGGATGACGGGTCTGCCACGCTGGCGGTACAATTGAAGACCGGCGAGGTGCGGCGCATCTATTTCGAGGGCGGAGAGGCCACGTCGTCCAGCTCGACATCCAAGATGACCACCGAAACCCGGGGCGACATGCTGATCATCTTCATCGACCCCGGCGAGGTTTATGAAATCCCCAAGGCGGCGGTTGCCACTCAGTAAGGGTGCGCGCGGCCATCCCAGGTTTCAAAGCAGCCGGAGGTGTCGAGCGAGAGCGTATCGAAGCGTTGGCTCAGCCCTTCCACGGCCTCATCCACGGTGATTTCGGCACCACCGCCGCCCATATCGGTCTTGACCCAGCCCGGATGATAGATGCCGACCGCGACCCCGTCGGGCCGCAGGTCAACCGCCAGGTTGCGGCCCAGATTGAGCGAGGCGGCCTTGGACGCGCGGTAGATGTAGCTGCCGCCCGGCGCGCGAGTGTGCGAGGCCATCTGCGATGAGAGAATGGCGATCTTGCCCCGCGCGGCCTTGAGATTGGGCAGCAGCGCCTGCACGGTCAGAAATACGCCGGTGACATTGGCGGCAAAGGTCTGGGCCCACATCTCGGCCGCGTAGCCGTCCATGCCCTGCGTCTTGTCCAGATAGACGCCCGCGTTGCAGACCAGCAAATCAACAGGTTTTCCGGCGAGCACCTTTGCCATATCGCTGTGCTGCGCGGGGTCGGTCACATCCAGTGGGATGGTTTCGCCGCCATCGCGGGCGGTGCCGGTCACTTCATGCCCGGCAGCGCGATAGTGTTCCGCCAGGGCCCGGCCTATGCCGCGATTGGCCCCGGTGACGACCACATGCATGGTCAGTTGGTCTTTCGGTTCGGCAGGAACGGCAGCGGCGCCACCGGTACGCCCTCTTCGATCAGGGCCTTGGCCTCATCCATCTTGGCCTCGCCGTAGATCGCGCGATCCGGCGCCTCGCCCAGGTGGATCTTGCGGGCCTCGGTGGCGAAATCCTTGCCCACGTAGTCGGAGTTTTCTTCAACCTTGCGGCGCAACTCGGCCACTGCCTGCTCGGCGGCGGATGCTGGGGCGGTCAGGGGACGTTCCTCGCATGGCCGTTGCTCACCCTGTGCCTCACTCCGGGCCGGTCGCACCCGAGGCGTCATGACCGCCTTTTCAACATCGGTTCCGCCGCATACCGCACAGGACACAAGACCGGCGGCGGACAACTTTTCGTAAGCCTCCGCCGACTGGAACCAGCTGTCAAAACTGTGGCCTTCGCTGCATTTAAGGGCGTATTGAATCATGGTCCGCTCAATGTGACAGGTCCATGAATAGATATCCAGTGACCTGACAAGATCAAGCCTTGTTCCGCATCTAGTGAAGCACCCGGGGGTGAAAGCTGCGCAGAATCCGCGACAATTCGGGCTCATCCACGCGCATTGATGCTTTCTTGGGCGAAAACCACTTGCGCCGACGCTGGCCACTTTCGGGAAACTCGCGTGCAAGGCGGCGCACGAGTACCGGATAGACCTGCACCATGATCGGCACATCCCCCTTGCTGGCGCGCATCTTTGTATAGACGAACTGCCCCAGACAACGCGGCTGGAAGGTGCCGACCACACCGGCCTCTTCCCAGGCTTCGCGGGCGGCGGTTCCGGCCCCGCCGAGCTGTTCCATGGGCCAGCCCTTGGGAACCACCCAACGCCCCGTCCCGCGCGAGGTCACCAATAAAATCTGGGGTTTGCGGTCATCTATGCGATAACACAATGCGCCGTATTGGATGAGGGGTGGCGCCTTTCCGATCCCCTTGTGCATTCCGGCCGACGGTTTGGAACCCATGTCCACCTCCTGCACTCAAGATAGGCCATATGCCGCAAAATAACAGGTCCGAACAAAGACATACCGCAAGATATAGTGGCATTCGGGGAACACATGCGCCAAGGGCGCCCGCCGGTTCAGGGCAGTTTCGCATCCATCCGCCGGGCCAGTTGCCCGACCAGTTTCTCGTGCGGGATATCGGCGTCAATGGCCAGTCTGCGCAGGCCGAAATGCACCCGCGCCACCTGCTGATAATAGCGGGTATAGACATAATTCGTCCCGCCACCGGCGACCGCGCCCAGCACCGGCACCGCCTGCGCGGCCAGCTTCTGGCCCAGAGCGGTAGCCAAGCGCGGGGCCACCTGGGCGATCAGGCGCTGCATCGCGCCGCCGGTCAGGGTCAACCGGACCGAGAAAAAGCCCAGATCGGCGCCGTCATCCTCGGCCAGAGGACCGGCTGCGGACAGCACCCGGATACAGTCGAATTTCACGTTCTCGGCGGCGGGATCGAACCCTTCTTCCGCCGCCGCGCCCTGAATGGCGCGGAGCAGCATCGTCGTGGTGATCGGCAGCTCGACCAGCGATGTGTGCAGCCCGCCAAAACCGCCGACGGCACCCATCGCGGTTGTCGCGGCGGTATTCACCCAGGGTTTCTGGTCGGGTACGGCCCGGCGCGACACATCCGCCGTGCGCATCGCGATCCACAGCGCCTGCTCGGTTGCCCCGGTCAGCCCGTCGCGCACCTGTGGCGGCAATTGATCGAGCAGGGATTCGGCCTTGCCGCCCAACCGGTTCAGCAGCCGCACACCCGCGCCGCCAGCCGCACGGTACTGCGCCGCCAGCCGGTCCAGCTCGGCCTCCGGATCCACCTGCTCTACCAGAACGATGTCTTGCATGGGGCTCCTCCTTACATGAAAAGATCGGTACGCCCCGGGCCGGTTTCAATGGGTTAACGGTCAGGAAACATTGATCCTAGCGGTCCCACCGGGTCACTGCACCGCGCAGGCCGTCCCATGCGCCGGGTGCCAGTTCCATCCCCAAGACCCGCTCGGGGTTGGTCGGCGGCGGCATCTCGACACCGTCCAGACGGGCAAAGCCGAACCGTGCGTAATAGGGCGCATCCCCCACCAGCATGACCCGCTGCCAGCCCCTGGTCCGGCCCGCCTCCAGCCCCTCGCGGATCAGGAAACCGCCCAGACCTTCGCCCTGATGGGTCGGGTGCACGGCCACGGGGCCCAAAAGCAGCGCATCGGCAGCGCCGACATGGACCGGCCAGAAGCGGATGGCACCGGCCAGAATGCCCTCGCCATCACGCACCACCATCGACAGGCCCGCAACCGGCGGCACCTCGTCGCGCAGACGGTATGAGGACAGCGCCTCGCGCCCCGGCGCAAAGCACAGGTCGTAGAGAGCCTCGACCTCCCACCAATCGTCCGGCTCCTCCGGCCTGATCCCGAACCGCTGCACCCCTGCCCTCTTTTCATGTGTGGCAATCGCCCTAGCACTTCGTTACGCCTTGGGCAAACGCTTGGAGACCGGAATGTTCTACCGCCCCGAAGACGGCCACGGCCTGCCGCACAACCCGTTCAACGCGATCATCACGCCGCGGCCCATCGGCTGGATCTCGACCCGCGATGCGGATGGGGTCAACAACCTGGCGCCGTATTCTTTTTTCAACGGCGTGGCCTACACCCCGCCGCAGGTGATGTTCGCCTCGACCGGGGCCAAGCCCGATCAGGACGGCACCAAGGACAGCATGGCCAATATCGAGGCGACCGGCGTGTTCTGCGTCAATATCGTGGAATACGGCCAGCGCGATGCGATGAACGCCAGCTCGGCGACGCTGCCCAAGGGAACGGACGAATTCGCCCATGCGGGGCTGACACCCACCCAATGCGAAACCATCCCCTGCGCCAGGATCGACGGCGCCCCGGCGGCGCTGGAATGCAGGCTGACACAGATCGTGACCCTGCCGGGCGAGGCCAACCGGGTGGTGTTCGGAGAGGTCACCGGCATCCACCTGCGCGACGATTGCCTGCGCGACGGACGGTTCGACGTGACTACGTTTCAGCCTTTAGCCCGGCTGGGGTATCGCGACTACTCGGTGGTGACCGAGCTGTTCTCGCTCAAACGTCCTGACGACTGATGCATCGCGCATAGGGGGCTCTGCCCCCATCGCCGTTGGCGATTCCCCCGGGATATTTTCAAACAGAAGAAGGATTGCGCGCACGCCTGCTTCTTCTGTTCACAAATATCCCGGAGCGCGAGGCAGAGCCTCGCCAAAAGACAATCGAGCGTGCGCCGAACGGCGCACTCATTTTGGTAGCGGCTCAGTGCCCGCCCAGAATGCCGGTGCGGACCGAGTAGTCCACCGCCAGCCCGTAATCCGGGTCGTCGTCGCTGTCGACCATGAGGTGGCCGGCCTTGTTCAGCAGCTTGTGGCAGTCCCCGCTCAGATGCCGCAGCATCACGCGCTTGCCAGCCGCCTCGTATTTCGCGGCAACGTTCTCGATGGCCTGCAAGGCGGATTGGTCCACCACCCGGCTCTCAGCGAAATCCACGATCACCGTTTCTGGGTCGGTCTCGACCTCGAACAGTTCCACGAACCCATCCGACGAGCCAAAGAACAGCGGCCCCTGAATTTCATAGACCTTCGCCCCCTTCTCCGTCTCTGAGGCGCGGGTCACGGCGTGGATGCGCTTGGCGTTGTTCCAGGCATAAGCCAGCGCCGAGACGATCACGCCGACGACCACGGCAACGGCGAGGTCTTCCATCACCGTCACGACGGTCACCAGCACGATCACGAAAGCGTCCATCAGCGGCACCTTGCGCATGATGTTGAACGAGTTCCAGGCAAAGGTGCCGATCACCACCATGAACATCACGCCGACCAGGGCCGCCAGCGGAATCTGCTCGATCAGCGGTGCGGCGAACAGGATAAAGATCAGCAGAAAGAGCGCCGCCGCGATCCCGGCCACACGGGTGCGGCCGCCGGATTTCACGTTGATCATCGACTGGCCGATCATCGCGCAGCCGCCCATGCCGCCGAAGAAGCCGGTCACGGTGTTGGCCACGCCCTGCGCGATACACTCCTGGCTGGCGCCGCCGCGCTTGCCGGTGATCTCACCCACAAGGTTGAGGGTCAGCAGCGATTCGATCAGGCCGATGGCGGCCAGAATGACCGAATAAGGCAGAATGATCTCGAAGGTCTCCCAGCTGAGCGGCACCATCGGGATATGGAGCGCAGGCAGCCCGCCCTCGATCGAGGCCAGATCGCCCACGCGCGGCACGTCCAGCCCCAGCCCGATCACCAGCGCCGCCACGACCACGATCCCGGCCAGAGGCGCGGGCACGATGCGGGTGACGCGCGGCATCACCCAGATCACCGCCATGGTCAGCCCCACCAGCCCCAGCATGGTGTAGAGTTGCAGCCCCGACAACCACTCGCCACCGCCCATGCCGTGCCCGGTGTTTTCCATCGACCCCGGCAGCTTGAACTGCCCCAGCTGCGCCAGAAAGATCACGATGGCCAGACCATTGACAAAGCCCAGCATCACCGGATGTGGGACTAGCCGGATGAACCGGCCCCAATGCATCGCGCCTGCGATGATCTGCAGGATGCCCATCAGCACCACGGTCGCGAACAGGTATTCCACCCCGTGCTGGGCCACCAGCGCCACCATCACCACCGCCAGCGCACCGGTCGCGCCCGAGATCATGCCGGGACGCCCGCCGATGAGCGCGGTGATCAGCCCCACCAGGAAGGCCGCGTAGAGCCCCACCAGCGGGTGCACCCCGGCCACAAAGGCAAAGGCCACCGCCTCGGGCACCAGCGCCAGCGCCACGGTCAGGCCGGACAGCAGCTCGATCCGCAGCCGGGAGAGTGTCAGCCCTTCGTCGGGCATCCAGCGCAGATCGGGAACGGCTAGGCGATTGGCAAAACTTGCCAGTATGGCTCGGGGCATTGATCGGTCCTGTCATGAGGATGTGTTCGCGCGATTGGGCTTTCTAACGACTTGTTCCCGCGCGAGCCACAGCAGCCAGCGGGACACTGCCATGCGGTCACCGCATGGCTTGACGCTCGCGGCAACGTGACTTGCCTGGGCTAGAAGGCTGGGACAAGCCTGATCCATGCGATGGCTGATCCTTCTCATGCTGCTGGCCCGCCCGGTGCTGGCGCAGGACCTGCAAGGCAATGACACGCCCGGCAACTGGCGCGTGACGCATCATCAGATCTTCGGCATCTGGAATTCGATGTGCGACGAGCGCGAAGAGGACGGCGCACTGCGCCAGCGCTGTTACATCCGCCGGGTCGACGTGTTTTCCCCGCGCCCCAACTTTGCCGCGCAGTTCCTGTTCATCACGCCCGAGACCGAGGGCTACAAGGTAGAGTTCGGGATGGAGGCGGGTACACTGTTTCACCCCTCGGGCTTTCGCATCGAAGGGGAGGCAGGCGAGGTCTGGCGCACCCGGCGGCCCGGATGCGTGACCGGGCTGAGCTGTGTCTTTGAACTGGACGCGGCGCAGGGGCTGATCGACGCGATGCAAAGCGGCTCGGCCTTTCGCTTCACCTTTCGCGACCGTCATGGGCAAGCGCAGGACCTGACCTGGCGGCTGGACGGGTTTGGCGAGGCGTGGACGGATTTCAACACGCAGTCCCGTGTGCGCAACCTGATCCCCGCCCGGAACTGACCAGCGTCACGCTTGAAAAACCCCGCGCAAGCGCCCACAACATTCGCATAATTCCGACGCACAGGCAGGGAGAGCGCACGTGGCCAACACCAAAATCGCCGTCATCGGCGGATCGGGCATCTACGAGATCGACGGGCTGGAGCAGCCGGAATGGGTCACGGTGGAAGGCCCGTGGGGCGCACCCTCGGACCAGATCCTGACCGGTACGCTGGGTGGCGTCGAGATGGCGTTTCTGCCCCGCCACGGCCGCGGTCATGTGCATGCGCCGACCGAGGTGCCCTATCGCGCCAATATCGACGCGCTCAAGCGGCTGGGGGTGACGGATGTGATCTCGGTTTCGGCCTGCGGATCGTTCCGCGAGCATATGGCGCCGGGGGATTTCGTCATCGTCGATCAGTTCATCGACCGCACCTTTGCCCGTGAGAAAAGTTTCTTCGGCACCGGCTGCGTGGCGCATGTGAGCGTGGCGCATCCCACCTGCCCGCGTCTGGGCGACGCTTGCGAGACGGCGGGCAAGGCGGCGGGCATCACCGTGCATCGCGGCGGCACCTATCTGGCGATGGAGGGGCCGCAATTCTCGACGCTGGCCGAATCGAAGATGTACCGCGAGCAGTGGGGGTGCGACGTGATCGGCATGACCAACATGCCCGAGGCGAAACTCGCCCGCGAGGCCGAGCTGTGTTACGCCTCGGTCGCCATGGTCACCGATTATGACAGCTGGCATCCCGATCATGGCGAGGTGGACGTGACCGCCATCATCGCCACCCTCACCGGCAATGCCGAGAAGGGCCGCGCACTGGTCAAGGGCCTGCCGGCGCTGCTGGGGGCTCAGCGCGCGCGCTGCCCCCATGGCTGTGACCGGGCGCTAGAATACGCCATCCTGACCGCGCCCGAGAAACGCGATCCGGCGCTGCTGGCCAAGCTGGATGCGGTGGCGGGCCGCACCTTGTGACACGTCTGCGCGGGCTGGATGCGGGCGGTGTCTGGCCTTTTGCGGCATGGTGCTGGTCAATTTCCGCATCGCCGCCAATGTGCCGGATGGCTCCGATTGGGCCTCTGTCCCGATTAGCGGCCTCGAGGGCCGTGCCGCCGCGCTGTTCATGGTGCTGGCGGGATCGGGGTGACGTTGAGTGCCCCGTCCGCGGGCCTGATGGCGCCGGGACGGCAGAGCTTGACGCTCTATGTCGCGCATATCCTGCTGGGCAGGGGTGCGCTGGAGGCGCTGGGGCTGCTGAACGGCGCTCACTGCGCGTCGGATCATGGTCATCGGGCTGGGATTTTGCGTGTTTCGTTCGCTCTACGCGATGATCTGGGGCCGTGCTTTCCGGCGGGGTCCGCTGGAGGCGGCGATGCAGAGGATATCCGGCTGACGCGCCTTGCAAAACGTGGCGCTGTAAATCAGGGTTGCCCGGAACAACCCGGAGCAACCGCATGTCCCTTGATCTTTGGCTGACCTTTGTCGCGGCCTCGACCGCCCTGCTGCTGATCCCCGGCCCGACCGTGCTGCTGGTGCTCAGCTATGCGTTGTCCAAGGGGCGCAGCGTTGCGGTGGCCTCTGCGTCGGGCGTGGCGCTTGGGGACCTGATCGCCATGTCCGCCTCGCTGTTGGGGCTGGGGGCGCTGGTGTTGGCCTCGGCCACGCTGTTTTCGGTGCTGAAATGGGTGGGGGCCGCCTATCTGGTCTGGCTGGGGATCAAGCTGCTGCGCAGCGCGCCCAACGAAGGGCTGGCCCCGGTGCGGACCGGTCGAGACGTCACCGCGCACGGCGTCTTTGGCCATGCCGCTGCCGTCACCGCGCTTAACCCCAAATCCATCGCCTTCTTCATCGCCTTCGTGCCGCAGTTCCTGCGCCCGGACCAGGCGCTGCTGCCGCAATTCGGCATCCTGATCGCCACCTTCGTGGGCCTGGCCTGGATCAATTCGCTGGCCTATGCGCTGCTGGCCGACCGGCTGCGGCGGCTGATCGGGCGCCAAGGCGTTATCACCGGGCTGACCCGGGCCGGAGGTGTGACCCTGATGGGGAT
The DNA here is from genome assembly GCF_040830605.1 of Ruegeria sp. Classification (GTDB taxonomy): domain Bacteria; phylum Pseudomonadota; class Alphaproteobacteria; order Rhodobacterales; family Rhodobacteraceae; genus Ruegeria. The sequence continues at coordinate 418,068 of NZ_JBFOMD010000001.1, read as the reverse complement.
GGGGGTTGCAACCGCCCTGCTGCGCCGCCCGGCCTGACCGGGCGGGCCGCTCCGGGCCAGGTCGCAAGCGGCGCGGAGGCCCAGTGATGCGAAAACGCTGACCTGCCGGAAAACCGATCCGGCGGCCCTTGCGCGCGCGAAGATGATGCGCGAAACCCTCGGGTGATCTGACCACCAAGGGGGCCCGAATGCCCAGAAACACCTCCGTCAAGGACTATATCCGCACCATCGTCGACTTCCCGCATGAAGGGATCATGTTCCGCGATGTGACCACGCTTTTTGCCGATCCGCGCGGGTTCCGCATGGCGATCGACCAGATGCTGCACCCATACGCGGGCGAGCGCATCGACAAGGTTGTCGGGCTTGAGGCGCGCGGCTTCATCCTGGGCGGCGCCATCGCGCATCAGCTGAGCGTCGGCTTCGTGCCGATCCGCAAGAAGGGCAAACTGCCGGGCACCACGATCAGTCAGGATTACAAGCTGGAATACGGCGAGGCCATCGTCGAGATCCATGACGACGCCATTCAACCCGGAGAGACGATCCTGGTGGTGGACGATCTGCTGGCCACTGGCGGCACCGCGGCGGCCGGGATCAAACTGATCCAGCGGCTGGGCGGCGAGATCGTTTCCTGCGCCTTCATCATCGACCTGCCGGATCTGGGCGGGCGCAAGGTGCTGGAAGATCTCGGCATGGACGTGCACGCTCTCTGCGCGTTCGAGGGTGCATAGCGGGCCTTTGGCTGCACGTCAGGCGCGCAGCACCGCGCCGGGGTTCATGATCCCCGCCGGGTCGAGCGCGGCCTTGATCGCCCGCATGGCGGCCAGCCGCACCGGGTCGCCATAGCGTTCCAACTCGCCCACCTTCATCCGGCCAATCCCGTGCTCGGCACTGACCGAGCCGCCCATTTCGTGCACCAGGTCGTGCACCGCCCGTTGCACGGCCTCGCGCTGATGGTCGTTGTCGGCGCGGTTGCTGCTCGGCATGGGAAAGACGTTGTAATGCAGGTTGCCATCGCCCACGTGGCCGAAACTGTTGATCCGGAATTGGCCGATCCCCGCCACCGCCTCGGCCCCACGCCGGATGAATTCCGGGATGGACGAGAGCGGGATGGAAATGTCGTGGCTGGATAGCGACCCGGTGAGGCGGTTCGCCTCGGGGATGCGTTCGCGCACGGACCAGAGGTCGGCCCGCTGCGCCTCGGACCGGGCAATCACCCCGTCCAGCGCCAGCCCCTGCTCTGCCGCCTGTTCGAATATCGCTTCGAGCGCTGAGGTGGGGTCCAGCCCCCCGGCCAGACCGACCTCGATCAGGACGCACCATTCGGGCCGTTCCGCAAAGGGCTGCCGTACGTCCGGCAAGACCTCGTCGAGAAACCGCAGGCCCTGCCCGTGGATCAGTTCAAAGGCGCTCACCGCCTCGCCCACGCGGCTGCGGGCCAGTGCCAACAGGCCCAGCGCCGCCTCGGGCGACGGCACCACGATCATCGCGGTGCCGATCCCGGCGGGCACCGGGCTGAGCTTCAGCGCTGCCGCCGTGATGATCCCCAAGGTCCCCTCGGCCCCGATCAGCAGGTTGCGCAGATCGTAGCCGGTATTGTCCTTTCTCAGCCGGGTCAGCCCGTGCCAGATCCCGCCATCGGGCAGCACCGCCTCGAGCCCCAGACACAGATCGCGCGCATTGCCGTAGCGCAGCACATTCACGCCGCCTGCATTGGTCGAAAGGTTGCCGCCGATCCGGCAGGAGCCCTCGGCCGCCAGCGACAGCGGGAACAGGCGATCCACTGCGAGCGCCGCATCCTGCACGTCGGACAGGATGGCGCCGGCCTCGGCCACCAGCACGTTTTCGGCCGGATACACGCCCCGGATCGCGTTCATCCGCTCCAGCGAGATCAACAGCGGCGCGGGGCCTTGGGGCATCACCTGCCCGCCAACCAGCCCTGTGCCGCCGCTATAGGGCACCACCGGCACCCGCGCCTGTGAGGCCGCGCGCACCAGCGCCGAGACCTCCTCGACCCGCCGGGGCAGCGCAAGCAGGCCCGCCTGCCCCGCAAACCGCCCGCGTGGTTCGGAGAGGTACCGGTTCTCGACAGGGCGCAGCACATCCTCGGGCAGCACGTCGCGCAGGCGCGCGATAAAGCTCTCGTCAGCGGGGTTCAGGTCCATACCCGATCCATGCCGAAACCGGCCGCGCCCGGCAAGCGCTATTCCTGTTCGATGAGATATTGCGGTTCCAGCACCACCACCGTGGGCCGGTCCGGCAGCGTCCGCAGCGAGACTTCGATCTCGGACACCCCGTCACGCTGCACCGGGAACTCGTCCTGGATACCAACGGTGAACGCGCCCAGCGAATAAGTCGAAAACCAGTGCATCGGAATGATGATCGAGCTTTTGAGCCGCTTCAGCACCTTGATCATATCCGGCAGCGGCATGGTGGTGCCGCCATCCACCGCCGCCATCACCACGTCCAGCCGCCCCAGCGCGGCAAACTGCGCCTCGGTCGGCACGTGATGCAGGTGGCCCAGATGGCCGATGCACAGCCCCTCGACCTCGAAGACGAAAATCGAGTTTCCCTTTTCCTCGACCCCGGCAAAGGAGGACCGGATATCGGTCGAGACATTGCGGATCAGCATTTCGCCCAGATCCAGATGATGCTCGATCCCCTCGCCGAACGGCCCCCAGCCCGGCAGCACGTGGGGAATCGCGGGATCGGGATGCGCGGTCCAGTGGGTTTCATGCGCGTGGTTCATGGTCACCACGTCCGGGATCAGCGGGGCGCTGCCGATGAAGCCAGTGAAATCGGTGACCGCGGTGATCCCACCGGGCGTCTGCAACAGGAACGAGGCGTGGGCGATATAGCTCAGCCGCACGGAATAGTCCGGCACCGGGTCCTGCCAGTTGGCCTTGTGCAGATACTCGATTCCGGGCGCGGCATCGGCCAGCGCGATACAATGGCTCGGCCGCCGCTCCTGCGCCGCCGCCGAAGCGCCCCAGACCATCGCCACTGCCAGAACAACCCAACGCATTCCGCTAGTGTAGCCCAATAGCCTTACAAGTCACGCACCTGCTCTTCATCTTTTCAGAAATACTCCGGGGTTTGGGGCAACGCCCCAATGGCCCCAACGGGGCCACCTACCCTACATCCGTCCGGCCACGCCGGTCGGAGCGCAGGCTGGCATAGAGCACATGCGTCCGCCACCGCCCGTTGATCTGCAGATAGGACTGCGCCACGCCTTCGTATTTGAACCCCGAGCTTTCCAGCAGCCCGCGCGAGGCGGCGTTTTCGGGCAGACAGGCAGCCTCGATCCGGCTCAGGTCCAGCCGGGCGAAGGCATAGTGGACCAGCGCACCGATGGCCTCGCGCATGTAGCCGTGCCGCGCATGGGCCTGCCCGGTCCAGTATCCCAGCGTCCCCGCCTGCGCCGGGCCGCGGCGGATGTTGTCCAGCGTGATCGCGCCCACCAGCACGTCGTCCTCGCGCCGGAACAGAAACAGTGGGATGGCCGTGCCGTTGGCGACCGAGCGCTGCGCCCAGTAGACGCGGTTGGTGAACGCCTTGCGGCTCAGGTGATCGGCGGCCCAGCTCGGCTCCCACGGGGTCAGGAAATCCTTCGAGGTCCGGCGCAGGGCCGTCCAGTCGCGGAAATCGGAATGCACGGGCGGGCGCAGGCTGAGGCGCTCGGTCTCGAGTTTCAGCTTGCGCTTGCCCAGAAGCATCACGCTGCGCGCCTCTCCTGCAATTGGGCCAGGGTCGGTGCCGCCGCGATCGGACCATAGAGCGCCAACGCCGCCGGGGCCTTGACCGCCATGTCTTCGGCAAAGTCACGCACATCCGCCGTCGTCACCGCATCAATCTTGGCCACGGTTTCCTCGAGCGAGGGCACCTTGCCCCAGATCTGTACCAGCCGCGCCAGACGTTCGGCCCGGTTCGAGGGGCTTTCCAGCCCCATCAGCATCCCGGCCTTCATCTGGGCACGGGCGCGGGCGACCTCTTCGGGGCTCATGTCCTCGGCGGCGCGCTTCATCTCGTCGATGGTGATGCCCGCGAGCTCCTCGACCTGCCCGGCGGAGGTTCCGGCATAGATCGTGGTCGAGCCGGTATCGGCATAGGCGCCGGTCTGCGCGAAGATCGTGTAGCAGAGGCCGCGCACCTCGCGCACCTCCTGAAACAGGCGCGAGGACATGCCGCCGCCCAGCGCGCTGGAATAGATCTGCGCGGTATAGATCGTGTCGTCGCGATAGCCGGGGCTTTCCAGTGCCAGCGCGAAATGGGCCTGCTCCAGCGCCTTTTCGCGCCGCGCCTCGCCGCCGGTGAACCGGGCCGGTTCCGCGATCAGCCCTTTGCGGGGTGTCAGATGGCCGAACATCTCTTCGGCCAGTTTCATCAGCTGGTCGTGATCGACGGCGCCTGCGGCGGACAGAATCATCTGCTCGGGGCCGTAATGCTCGGCCACGAACCCGGCCAGATCCTCGCGCGAAAACGCACTGACCCGTTCGGTCGGGCCCAGAATGGTCCGGCCCAGCGGCTGGTCGCGATAGCTTTCCTCCTGCAGCCAGTCAAAGATCACGTCATCGGGGGTGTCGTGGGACTGGCCGATTTCCTGCAGGATCACCCCACGCTCGACCTCGATCTCGCGCGGGTCGAAGATCGGGTTCATCACGATATCCCCGATCACGTCCATGGCCAGCGCCACGTCGTCCTTGAGCACGCGGGCGTAGTACGCCGTCACCTCGCGCGAGGTATAGGCGTTGATGTAGCCGCCCACATCCTCGATGGCCTCGGCAATTTCCAGCGCCGTGCGCCGCTCGGTGCCCTTGAACGCCATGTGTTCGAGGAAATGGGCAATCCCGTTCTGCTCGATCCGCTCGTGGCGGCCGCCTGCGGTCACCCAGATGCCGATGGCCGCTGATTGCAGCCCCGGCATGTGTTCACTGACGATACGAAAGCCGTTGGCCAGTTGGTCTTGTTTAACAGTCACGCAGTAATCTGCCCTCTGATGTGGTCCTGGATGGCGCCCAGATCGTTGGCGATGCGGGTCACCCGTTCCGGCCTGTCATACAGATCAGACATGCGGGGGGGAAGAGGCGGATGTATGCCGCTGGCCTGTTCCACCGCGGCAGGGAATTTCGCCGGGTGTGCAGTGGCGAGCGTGATCATCGGAATATCGCCCGCACGGGCCTCTTCGGCCACTTTCACACCGACGGCGGAATGGGGGCAGAGCAGCTCGGCGCCGGATGTCAGGGTGGCCTGGATCGTGGCGAGCGTCTCGCCCTCGGAGGCGCGGCCCGAATCGAAGCTTTCCCGCAAGCTTTCCATCGCGCCCTGGCTTACGTCAAAGCCGCCCTGTTTCAGCTCATCCATCAACTGCGCCACAGCGCCTCCATCCTCGCCATAGGCATAATAGAGCGCACGTTCGAAATTGGAGCTGACCTGAATGTCCATTGACGGGCTGATCGAGGGGATGGTGTCGCCCTTGTAGTACCCCTCGCCCGAGAGGCAGCGGTGCAGGATGTCGTTCTGGTTGGTCGCCACCACCAGCCGGTCGATGGGCAGGCCCATGCGCTTGGCGATGTAGCCCGCAAAGATGTCGCCGAAATTGCCGGTGGGCACGGTAAAGCTGACCTTGCGGTGCGGTGCGCCGAGGCTGGCGGCGGCGGAGAAGTAATAGACCACCTGCGCCAGCACTCGGGCGAAGTTGATCGAGTTCACGCCCGCCAGTTTGACCCCGTCGCGGAAGTCGAAATCGTTGAACATGTCCTTCACGGCGGCCTGGCAGTCGTCGAAATCACCGTCGAGCGCCAGCGCGTGCACGTTGCTGTCGGCGGGCGTTGTCATCTGGCGGCGCTGCACCTCGGAGACGCGGCCATGGGGAAAGAGGATGAAGACATCCACCGCGTCGAGCCCCCGGAACGCCTCGATCGCCGCCGAGCCGGTATCGCCGGAGGTTGCGCCCACAATGGTCACCCGCTCGCCGCGTTTTTTCAGCGCCACCTGGAACAGCTGGCCGATCAGCTGCATGGCGAAATCCTTGAAGGCCAGCGTGGGGCCGTGGAACAGTTCGAGCAGGAAGTGGTTTTCGTTGAGCTGCTTCAGCGGCGCGCGGGCGGCGTGGCCGAAGCCCTGGTAGGCCCGGGCGATGATCCCTTTGAACTCATCCTCGGCAAAGGAGCCGCTGACATAGGGCCACATGACGCGGAACGCGATCTGCTCATAGGGCAGCCCGGCCAGGGCGGCGATCTCGTCCTGGCTCATCTGCGGGATTTCGGCGGGCAGGTAGAGGCCCCCGTCGCGGGCCAGACCGGTCAGCATGGCCTCTTCGAATGTCAGCTCGGGCGCCTGCCCTCGGGTCGAGATGTATTTCATCGCTCTCAGCTTTCTGCTTTGGCGCGGCTGCGCCACAGGAAATAGGCGGTCATGGCAGCCCAGACCAGGGCCAGGCCAAACCAGGTGACGGCATAGTTCAGGTGATCGTTGGGAATACCGGCGGTGTCCACCGGCAAAGGCGTGATGTCCGGGTCGGTCCGGTTGCGGGCGATCAGCAGAACCGGTTCGGTCTCGAGCGCCTCGGCCAGCGCGGGCACATCGCGGGCGAACCAGATATTGCCGCCGAGGTCCGGGTCGGGCGTGTAGCCGTCGATCTCATCGGGCCAATGGATGTTGCCGGCGATCTGCATCGCGCCCACGGTACGCGGGGAGGTCTTGGCCTCGGTCCGGACGAAGCCACGATCCACGAGGATCGTGCGCCCGTCCGTCCGGAACGGCGCGATGATGCGGTAGCCGGGGCCCACATGCTTGACCGAGACCAGAACGTGAATTTCGCCGGGCAGCATCTCTCCGGACATGGTGACCGGCAGGTAGCGGTCCGTGTTCGCATCGGGCGCGGCGGGCAAGGCCAACGAATCGCCGTCGATGCGGGTGTCGATCTCGGCCAGCAGTGCCTCTTTCCACGCCAGCCGCCGGACCTGCCACGTGCCCAGCGACAGCAGCACCGCCAGCCCGGCCAGACCGAAGATCAACAGAAACAGGATACGGCGCATGTCAGGTCCCGAGTTCGAAGCGGCGCGAGGGGCGCCCCGCGAGCCGGCTTGTTGTTATGGTTGGAGCGCCCGGGATTGCAACCGTGCAATTGTAATGGTGGCAATTTGACGTGGTGCGGGAAAAAGAAAAGCCGCTTGGAAGCGGCTTAAGCGGTTTGAAAACCGCTTGGACAAGGCGTTTGCAAACGCCTTGTCGCTTGGTTTGACCGCCGGGATCAGTGGAACAGCGGTGCCTGGCCCCAGATGTAGACGGCGAAGAACAGGAACAGCCAGACCACATCGACGAAGTGCCAGTACCAGGCCGCGGCCTCGAAGCCCACGTGCTTTTCCGGGGTGAAATCGCCACGCATCGCGCGCACCAGGCAGACGGTCAGGAAGATGGTCCCGATGATCACGTGCGCACCGTGGAACCCGGTGGCCATGAAGAAGTTGGAATAGAACTGGTCACCGCCAAATTCCCAGCCTTCATGCGCCAGCAGCTCGGCATATTCGTAGCCCTGCAGGAAGGTGAAGATCACGCCGAGGACGATGCCGATGGCCAGACCCTGAACCAGTGCCTTGCGGTCGTTTTCATGCACCAGCGCATGGTGCGCCCAGGTCACCGCGCAGCCCGACAGCAGCAGCACCAGTGTGTTGATCAGCGGCAGGTGGAACGGGTCGACCGCGTGGATGTCCGGCGCGATGTACTCGGTGCCCACATAGTCCTGCATCGGGTACATGCGGTGCTTGAAGAAGGACCAGAACCAGGCGAAGAAGAACATCACCTCGGACATGATGAACAGGATGAAGCCGTAGCGCAGGCCGATCCGCACCACGGGCGTGTGATCGCCCACGCGGCTTTCGGCCACCACATCCGACCACCATGCGAACATGGTGTAGAGCACGGCCAGCAGCCCCGCCCAGAACATGTATGGCGTGATATCGTGCATCCACAGCACGGCGCCGCACAGCATGGTGAAACCGCCGGCGGCACCGATCAGCGGCCAGATCGACGGGTTCAGAATGTGGTAGTCATGGTCTTTCGCGTGTGCCATCAGCGTCCCTCACCTTGCGGCATTAGTTCGTGTTGTTTTCTGCCTGCGCTTCGAGGGCGGCATAGCCCTCGGGCAGGTCGATTTCGTAGAATGTATACGACAGCGTGATCGTATGCACATATTTCGCTTCGCGATCCTCGACGATTTCGGGATCGACAAAGAAGGTCACGGGCATCTGTACCCGCTCGCCCGGTTGCAGCACCTGCTCGTCAAAGCAGAAACAGGCGATTTTCTCGAAGAAGCCACCGGCGGAGTATGGCGTCACGTTGTACGACGCCTGCCCGGCAACCGGGCGGTCGGTGGGGTTGTAGGCCTCGTAAAAGGCCAGCCCGGTTTCGCCGATGCGCATCTCCATCTCGCGCTCGACCGGCTTGAACTCCCACGGCATGCCGCGTTCCTTCGAGGCGTCGAAGCGCACCTTGATGGTCTTATCCAGAATGGTGTCCGAGCCCTGCTCGGCCACGCCGGTGGCGCCGCCAAAGCCGGTCACGCGGCAGAACCAGTCGTAGAACGGGACCGAGGCCCAGGCGAGCCCGCCCATCAGCACAACCACGCCCACCAGCTGGATCACCGTTTTCTGAGGACCGCTGAGCGCCATCAGTTCTGTACCTCCGCGCCGCGGGGCGGCTCGAAATCGCCGCGGGTGACCTTGACCACCGTCAGGCCGAAGATGATCACGATGAAGGCCGCCAGCGTCAGTGCCACGCCCAGATTGCGGCTGAACCGGCGCTCGTGCAGCTCATGCGACTTGCGCAGGCTCATGACCAGCCTCCCAGCCCGTAGGGCTTGAGCAGTGCTTCGGCCAGAATCGCGCCGAAATGCAGGAAGAGGTAGAGCAGCGACAGTTTGAAGAAGCCACGTTCGACCTTGAAGTTATCGGCCTCGGCATCGTCCTCGTCGCGGCGCGAGATGGCCCAGGCACCGCGCAGGAACAGCGCGTTCAGAACCAGCGAGACGGTCAGGTAGATCGGGCCGCCGATGCCCGAGAACGAGGTGCCCACGGCAAAGATCGCCAGCAATGCGGTGTAGACCAGGATGTGCACCCGCGTGGCGCGGCGGCCATGAGTTACCGTCAGCATCGGCACGCCTGCATCGTCGTAGTCCGAGCGCATGAAGAGCGCCAGCGCCCAGAAATGCGGCGGCGTCCACATGAAGGTCAGCGCAAACATCAGCCACGGCTCGACCGCCATGGACCCGGTCGCGGCAATCCAGCCGATCACCGGCGGGAAGGCCCCTGCGGCGCCGCCGATCACGATGTTCTGCGGCGTCGAGCGCTTGAGCCACATCGTGTAGACAACGGCGTAGAAGAAAATCGTGAAGGCCAGGAAGGCCCCGGCAAAGATATTGGTGGCCAGCGCCAGCATGATCACCGACAGGCCCGACAGTGCCAGACCGATGGCCAGCGCCTCGCCCTCTTCGACCTTGCCCGTGGGGATCGGGCGACCCTTGGTGCGCTTCATCACCCGGTCGATATCTGCGTCCCACCACATGTTCAGCGCACCCGAGGCACCGCCGCCGATGGCGATGAACAGGATGGCGCAGAAGCCGATGACGGGATGTACCGTTACCGGCGCGGCGACCAGCCCTACAAGAGCGGTAAACACCACCAGCGACATCACGCGCGGCTTCAGCAGGGCGAAATAGTCGCCAAAGCTGGCCTCGTCCTCGCGGCCCCTTTTTCGGGCTGGGCTGGCATTGATGCTTGCGTCGCTCATCTTTGGTCCTTTGGGCGCGAAAGGTGCGCGGAGACCACGCACCCTACATCATTTGCAAATGGGCGGGGTCGGCCCCGCCCCTAGTCAGATCAGTTCGATGCCACCTGATAGGTTTGCGGAATGCCGGCATACTCTTCCTTGGCGCCCGCCAGCCATTCGGCATAGGCCTCTTCGCTGACGACCTTGACGGTGATCGGCATATAGGCGTGGTCCTTGCCGCACAGCTCGGAACACTGGCCGAAATAGATCCCTTCCTGATCCGCCTTGAACCACAGCTCGGCCAGACGGCCCGGCACGGCGTCCTGCTTCACACCGAACGAGGGGATGGTCCAGGAGTGGATCACGTCGGCACCGGTCACCTGCATCACGATGACCTTGTTCACCGGAACGACAACGGCGGTGTCGGTGGCCAGCAGATATTCATCCTTGCTGTAACCGTTATCCTCAAGCGCTTCGCGGCCCAGCATGAAACTTTCGAATTCAAAGCCTTCGTCGACGTATTCATAGCCCCAGTACCACTGGTAGCCGGTCACCTTGATAGTAACGTCCCCCTCGGGAATTTCCTGCTGGTTGAACAGAACCGGCAGTGAATAGGCGCCGATATAGACCAGGATCAGAATCGGCCCGATCGTCCATGCAATCTCGACCGGCGTAAAATGCGAGAACTTGGCGGGCGTCGGGTTGGTCCGGCTGTTGTAGCGCACGATGCAGTACACAAGCAGCGCACCAACCAGAATGCAGACCGCCGTGATGATGACCAGAATCCGGCCATCGAGCGATTGAATACCGCGGGCCAGTTCGGTCGCGGCGGGCTGAAAGCCCATGGCGCCGTCAACCGGCTTGCCGATGATCTCCAGGTCCTGCGCCATGGCGGGCAGGCTCGAAAGGGCGGCAAAAAGCCCCGAAAGCGTCAAAGCATTCTTCATTTTCTGTCCTGATCGTTTGATCTTTGCGTCCCTGATCGGGCGGCGTGAATCAAGACGCACTCCACCCGTTGTCTTTGGCTGCGTTAAAAATCATATTCCGGGGACTAGATAAAGCAAAATGCTTGCGTCAAACGGACGCTATTTTTGATCTGGATCAAACCCGAAAGGTCCGCGCCATGCCCCAAGACCCGTTTCGCCCCCTTGAAACCGCGCTTCCACGCGACGAAGCGCTTAACGTGCTAAGGGCGGCGACCGACGGAGCCGACGATGGCGAGCTGTTCGTCGAGCGCCGCAAGTCCGAGGCGCTGGTCTTTGACGACGGGCGCCTGCGGAGCGCGTCGTATGACGCCTCCGAAGGGTTCGGGCTGCGCGCGGTGCAGGGTGAGGTGGCGGGCTATGCGCATTCCACCGAGGTTTCGATTCCCGCGCTGAAGCGCGCCGCCGAAACCGCCCGGCTGGCGGTGGGCGATGGCGGCGGTACGCTGGCTGACGCGCCGCGCGCCACCAATACACGGCTTTATGGGGATGACGATCCGATCGAATCGGCCAGCTTTCCGGTCAAGATCGACACGCTGCGCGAGATCGACGCCTTTGCCCGCGATCTGGATCCGCGCGTGGTGCAGGTCAGCGCCTCGCTCGCCGCGTCGGTGCAGGAGGTCGAGATCCTGCGTCCCGACGGGGTGCAGATGCGCGACGTGCGGCCGATGACCCGCCTCAATGTCTCGGTGATCGTGGAACAGTACGGGCGGCGCGAAAGCGGCTCGGCGGGTGGCGGCGGCCGCGTCGGGCTCGACGGGCTGATCGACCCCGCCGACTGGCGGGCCAAGGCGCGCGAGGCGCTGCGGATCGCGCTGGTCAATCTCGACGCCGTTCCTGCTCCGGCCGGTGTCATGGAAGTGGCGCTTGGTCCCGGCTGGCCCGGCATCCTGCTGCACGAGGCCATCGGCCACGGGCTGGAGGGCGATTTCAACCGCAAGGGCAGCTCGGCCTTTGCAGGCCTCATGGGCCAGCAGATCGCGGCCAAGGGCGTGACGGTGGTGGATGACGGCACAATTCGCGACCGCCGGGGCTCGATCACCATCGACGACGAGGGCACGCCGAGTTCTCGCACGGTTCTGATCGAGGATGGCGTGCTGACCGGCTATATGCAGGACCGCCAGAACGCCCGCTTGATGGGGGCTGTACCGACCGGCAACGGGCGGCGGCAGAGCTTTGCACACAAGCCGATGCCGCGGATGACCAACACGATCATGCTGGGCGGCGAGGCCGATCCGGCGGAACTGGTGGCCGAGATCAAGGACGGCATCTGGGCCGTGGGGTTCGGCGGCGGTCAGGTGGATATCACCAACGGCAAGTTCGTCTTTTCCTGCACCGAGGCCTACCGCGTGCAGAACGGCAAGATCGGCGCGCCGGTCAAGGGGGCGACGCTGATCGGCGACGGCCCCTCGGCGCTCAAGCGCATTCGGGGGCTTGGCAACGACATGGCGCTGGACCCGGGCATGGGCAATTGCGGCAAGGACGGGCAATGGGTGCCGGTTGGGGTCGGGCAGCCGACGGTGCTGATGGATGGGCTGACCGTAGGTGGCTCGGCGGCCTGAGTCGCGATTCAAGGGGTTTTGCGGGCGCGGGTTAACCCTGCGCCCGGTTTGATTCTAGGGCCGGGTGATAATCCGGCATGGGAAAGCGTCACGGCGAAAGTCTAGAAAGTTTTTTATTTTCAGTGTATTGCCTTTGATCTCCGGATGTTTCGGAGAGAATACGCGTCTAATTTTCGGCGATTCACGCGCTGTTAACTCCGACCCGCGTAAACCGGTTTTGCAAACAGGCGGAGCAACGGATGGCCGAGGAACAGCTTTCTTCCTATCACCCCCCACTCCCACCCACCACGGAAGAGGATCGGTTTTCGTGGCTTCGTCTTTTGCGCTCGCGCAAGGTCGGTCCGGCGACATTCCGGCGGCTGATGCGCGAACACGGCACGGCGCAGAACGCGCTTGCCGCGCTGCCGGAAATGGCGCGGGCCGCCGGGATCGAGGGCTATGAAATCTGCCCGCCCGGCGTTGTGGAAGCTGAGCTAAAGGCCGCAAAAGCCGTGCGTGCGCGGCTTTTGTGCCTGGGCGATCCGGATTATCCGAAACACCTGCTGGATCTGCAGGACACGCCGCCCGTTCTGTGGGCCATCGGCGAACCGGCGCTGTTGCGGCGCCCAGCGATTGCCCTGGTGGGCGCCCGCAACTGTTCGTCGTTGGGCACCCGGATGGCGCGGGCATTGGCCCATGATCTGGGGAAACAGGGCTATGTCATCGTGTCGGGCCTTGCGCGGGGCGTGGACACGGCGGCCCATCTGGCCGGGCTGAGCACCGGCACCATAGCAGTGATGGCAGGTGGGGTTGACGTGGTCTATCCGGCGGAAAACACCCATCTGGCGGCGGATATCGCAGCGCAGGGCCTGCGCCTGTCCGAACAACCGCCCCGCATGACGCCGCAAGCACGGCATTTCCCGCGCCGCAACCGGATCATCTCGGGGCTGGCGCAGGCGGTGGTCGTGGTCGAGGCGGCGGCCAAGTCCGGCAGCCTGATCACCGCCCGCGATGCGCTGGATCAGGGCCGCGAGGTGCTTGCCGTACCCGGCCATCCCTTTGACGTGAGGGCGGCGGGCTGCAACCTGCTGATCCGCGACGGCGCGCGTCTGGTGCGCAACGCAGAAGATGTGATCGAGGCGCTGCCGATGCAGGCCGAAGCCGCCCCGCCGAAACCGGTGCAGGAGATCATGAAGGATCTGCCCCCGCCCCCGCCGCAGAAGCGCAGCCTGAAACAGACGGCCCGTCTGCACATGCGCATTCTCGACCGGCTTGGCCCCTCGCCGCTTGCCGAGGATCAGCTGATCCGGGATCTGTCCTCGAACGCCGGAGATGTCGGCCCTGCGCTGGTCGATCTGGAACTGGACGGGAAGATCCAGAGGCAGGCGGGCGGATTGCTGTCCCGCGTGGAGTGAGCGCGGCACGTCCGGATGGCCGTCGGTTCCAAACCAGACGGGGCAACCGATCCCACATGCCTCAAGGCCGGATTTCGATACCTGCCTGCCCCGTCCCCGGCCTGGCCTGGCCCCCGTTTTCACGCAGCGTTTTCGCCCCCGAACGGAACGGATTGACAATCCACCCTTGCGCTCCACATCTTGCACCGCCATAGAAAGCGCCATGTCCGTCGAATGAGGTTTTCTCTTAAATGCCTGTAGTTGTTGTAGAATCCCCTGCCAAGGCGAAAACGATCAACAAATATCTCGGCCCCGACTACACGGTTCTGGCCTCTTATGGCCATGTGCGCGACCTTCCGGCCAAGGACGGATCGGTCGATCCCGACGATCAATTTGCCATGACCTGGGAGGTCGGCACCGACAGCCGCAAACACGTCAAGGCCATCGCCGACGCGCTCAAGGACGACAACGCCCTGATCCTCGCCACCGACCCCGACCGCGAGGGCGAGGCGATCAGCTGGCACCTGCAGGAGGCGCTGACCAAGCGCCGCTCGATCAAGAAGGACACCGCCGTCAGCCGCGTCACCTTCAACGCGATCACCAAGGATGCGGTGGCCGAGGCGATGCGCAATCCACGCGAGGTGGACATGCCGCTGGTCGAGGCCTATCTGGCGCGCCGCGCACTGGACTATCTGGTGGGCTTCAACCTCAGCCCCGTGCTGTGGCGCAAACTGCCGGGCGCCAAATCGGCGGGCCGGGTGCAATCGGTGTGCCTACGCCTGATCGTCGAGCGCGAGATGGAGATCGAGGCGTTCAAGCCGGTGGAATACTGGTCGATCAAGGCGCTGCTCGAAACCCCGCGCGGCCAGAGCTATGAGGCGCGGCTGGTCAAGCTGGCGGGCAACAAGCTCGACAAGATGGACATCCGGAACGCCACGCAAGCCGAACTGGCGGTGCAGGCGATCACCAGCCGCGCGCTGTCCATCCAGTCGGTCGAGGCCAAGCCCGCCAACCGCAACCCCTCGGCCCCGTTCATGACCTCGACCCTGCAGCAGGAGGCCAGCCGCAAGTTCGGCATGGGTGCGCGCCAGACCATGAGCGCGGCGCAGCGGCTCTATGAGGCGGGCTATATTACCTATATGCGGACCGACGGCATCGACATGGCGCCCGAGGCGGTGATGGCCGCGCGCGACGCGATCAAGGATCGTTACGGCGCGGAGTATGTCCCCGACAGCCCGCGCATGTACAAGAACAAGGCCAAGAACGCACAGGAAGCCCACGAATGTATCCGCCCGACGGATATGACGCGCGACGCCAAGACGCTGAAACTCACCGATGACGATCAGCGCAAGCTGTACGATCTGATCTGGAAACGCACCATCTCGTGCCAGATGGCGGCGGCGCGGCTGGAGCGCACCACGGTCGAGATCGGCAGCGATGACGGTCAGGTGGGCCTGCGCGCCACCGGTCAGGTGGTGCTATTCGACGGGTTCATGCGCGTCTACGAGGAAGGCCGCGACGATGTGGCCGATGAGGATGAAAGGCGCCTGCCCCAGGTCATGCAAGGCGAACCGGCGGTCTTTGCCAAGGCCTCGCTGGCCGATCAGTTCGCCAAGGCCACCGGCGAGGTGCAGGTGACCGAAGGCGCCAAGATCGGCAAAGAGGCGATCCTGTCCGAAAACGAAGCGGTTCTGGCCCTGCAGCACCACACCCAGCCACCGCCGCGCTATACCGAGGCGACGCTGGTCAAGCGAATGGAAGAGCTGGGTATCGGCCGCCCGTCGACCTATGCCTCGATCGTGACCACGATCCAGGACCGCGAATATGTGCGCAAGGACAAGAACCGGCTCATCCCCGAGGAGAAGGGCCGGATCGTCACCATCTTTCTGCTGAACTTCTTCCGGCAGTATGTCGGTTATGAGTTCACCGCCAATCTGGAAGAACAGCTGGACGATGTCAGCGCCGGGGATCGCGACTACAAGGATCTGCTGGGCCGGTTTTGGCGCGATTTCTCGGCGGCGATTGGCGAGACGTCCGAGCTGCGCATCTCGGAAGTGCTGGACAAACTGGACAAGGCGCTGGCGCCGCAGCTTTATCCGCCACGCGAAGACGGGTCCGATCCGCGCATCTGTCCCAAATGCGGCACCGGACAGCTGCATCTGAAAACCTCGCGCACCGGCGGGTTTGTCGGCTGCGGCAATTACCCTGAATGCCGTTATACCCGGCCTCTCAATGGTGATACCGATGACAGCGGCGACCGGGTGCTGGGTGAGGATAATGGCGACGAGATCAGCCTGAAGAAGGGCCGGTTCGGACCTTATGTGCAGCGCGGTGAGATCACTGAGGACAACAAGAAACCTCCGCGCGCCAGCCTGCCGCGCGGCTGGTCTGCCGAGGATATGGATCTTGAAAAGGCGCTGGTTCTGCTCAGCCTGCCGCGTGAGATCGGCCAGCATCCCGATGGCGGGTTGATCACCGCCAATTTCGGGCGCTTCGGGCCGTATCTGCACCACAAAGCCCCGGATGAAGAAAAAGGCATCTATGCCAATCTCAAGGATCCGGCGGATGTGTTCGAGATCGGCATGAACCGCGCCGTGGAGCTGCTTGCCGAGAAACGGGCCAATCCCGGCGGGCGCGGACGGGCGGCAGCCAAACCGCTCAGAGAACTGGGCGAACATCCCGAAAGCGGCGGTCCGGTCAACGTGATGGACGGACGTTATGGGCCGTATGTGAAGTGGGAAAAGGTCAATGCGACCCTGCCCAAGGGCATTGAACCTGCGGATGTGACCATGGAGATGGCCGTTCAACTGATTGCTGAAAAGGCGGCCAAGAAGGGAACCAGGAAAAAGGCCCCTGCCAAGAAGAAGGTCACCAAGAAGGCCGCAACGGACTGAGCACAAAGGGCCTGGCACCCCGCCGGGCTTTTTCATTGTATTGCGTTTCGGGAAAACTGGAATCGACAATACCCTGCCGTGCTTCGCGCTCTCGGGACATTGGCCATCAATGATGTTTCAGGTGCTTCCCGAAACGCTTTAAGTAGAAATACCATTCCCCCTTGGTTTCATTGACTTCCCCGTGACGTGGCGGCACAACCGGCGCAATCACCAAGTCATTGGGGGAGTTTTCCATGAAGAAAGTCTATGCCAATGCCGCCGAGGCACTCGACGGGCTGCTGTTCGATGGCATGTTCATCGCCGCCGGCGGCTTCGGCCTGTGCGGCATTCCCGAACTGCTGCTCGACGCGATCAAGGATGCAGGCACCAAGGACCTGACCTTTGCGTCCAACAACGCGGGCGTGGATGATTTCGGCATCGGCATCCTGCTGCAAACGCGGCAGGTGAAAAAGATGATCAGCTCGTACGTGGGCGAGAACGCCGAGTTCATGCGCCAGTATCTGAGCGGCGAGTTGGAGCTGGAGTTCAACCCGCAGGGCACGCTGGCCGAGCGGATGCGCGCCGGTGGTGCAGGCATTCCGGGCTTTTACACCAAGACTGGCGTGGGCACCGTGATTGCAGAGGGCAAGGAGCATAAGGATTTTGGCGGCGAGACCTATATCCTTGAAAACGGCATCTTTGCCGACCTCGCCATCGTCAAGGCGTGGAAGGCCGATGACACCGGCAACCTGATCTTCCGCAAGACCGCGCGCAACTTCAACGTACCTGCCGCCACCTGTGGCAAGGTCTGCGTGGCAGAGGTTGAAGAGATCGTTCCGCGCGGCTCGCTCGACCCCGATAACATCCACCTGCCGGGCATCTATGTGAATCGCATCATTCAGGGCGATCACGAAAAGCGCATCGAACAGCGCACCACCCGTAAGAAGGAGGAAGCATAATGCCCTGGGACCGCAATCAGATGGCCGCACGCGCGGCGGAAGAGCTGGAAGACGGCATGTATGTGAACCTCGGCATCGGTATTCCGACGCTGGTGGCGAACTATGTGGGCGACAAGGACATCACCCTGCAATCCGAGAACGGTATGCTGGGCATGGGCCCTTTCCCATATGAGGGTGAAGAAGACCCCGATCTGATCAACGCCGGCAAGCAGACGATCACCGAGCTGGCCCGCACGGCGTATTTCGACAGCGCCACCTCGTTCGCGATGATTCGCGGCGGCAAGATCGCGGCGGCGATTCTGGGTGCGATGGAAGTGGCCGAAAACGGCGATCTGGCAAACTGGATGATCCCCGGCAAGCTGGTCAAGGGCATGGGCGGCGCTATGGATCTGGTTGCCGGTGTGGGCCGTGTGGTGGTGGTGATGGACCACACCAACAAGCATGGCGACTCGAAGGTGCTGAAGGAATGCACCCTGCCGCTGACCGGCAAGGGCGTAGTGGATCGCATCATCACCAATCTGGGCGTTCTGGATGTGGTCGAAGGCGGCCTGAAGATCGTGGAACTGGCCGATGGCGTCACCGAAGACGAGATGCGGGCAGCCACTCAGGCGACACTGGTCAACTGATTTTCGTCAGAGACAAGCGCAAAGGCCCGCCTTAACAAGCGGGCCTTTCTTATTGAATGGAAGTGAAGACGCAGCCGTCCGAAACCAACTCCGGCGGCGTGGCACAGAGCGCCCGCGCGACTTTGAAGGCCGCGAGAACCTTGGGGACATAGTCTCGTGTCTCGGAATAAGGCGGCACGCCGCTGTGTTTGCGCACTGCCCCCTCTCCGGCGTTGTATCCGGCGAGGACGAGAATCGGGTCGTTGTTGAACTCTTTCATCAGCCAGTCGAGATATTTCACCCCTCCGGCAATGTTCTGATCCGCGGACAGGCTGTCCTCGACCCCGAAGCGCTCGGCCGTCGCTGGCATGAGCTGCATGAGTCCCTGAGCTCCGGCCGTGCTGACCGCATCCGTGCGCCCGGCCGATTCCACCGATATGACGGCCAGCACCAGCGCGGGCGACACCTTGGTGCCGATGGTCGAGCGCAGAATTGACACGCCCTGCGCGCGCGCGATGTCCTGAAGCGCCTGCAATCTGGGCGCGGCAACCTCCGCGCTCGAAACGGCTTGCAAGGCCTGATCGAACTGCCGCGTTCCGGCGGATGTCAGCTCGGGTGAAACCGCCTCCCAAAACCGGGTGTACTTGCCCGGT
The DNA here is from genome assembly GCF_040830605.1 of Ruegeria sp. Classification (GTDB taxonomy): domain Bacteria; phylum Pseudomonadota; class Alphaproteobacteria; order Rhodobacterales; family Rhodobacteraceae; genus Ruegeria. The sequence continues at coordinate 399,298 of NZ_JBFOMD010000001.1, read as the reverse complement.
TTCGCCGGAGCGGGTTTGGGGGCCGGCTGTGGAAGCGTCGCAACCTCGGGTATGTCGAGCTCCTTGCCGGTGCTTCTGGCATAAGGGGCCGCGGCATGTTCCTCGGCGCTGATCTGCACGGTGATTTTCGGGCGCGTCCCGGGCTTGGGCGCCTTGATCCGCTTGAACACAGGTTTGGCCGAGGGATCGGTTGCCTCGGTCGCCATTACGCCAGAGCAGGCCAGCGCCAGCGCGCCAGCGCATATTACTGCTATCCGGAGGTTCATCTGCCCGCCTCACGTTCTGTTTTGGAGAAATTTGTTAATGAAATCCGTCCATAAGGCCAGAAAAACCTGTCGAATTGGGGCAGTTTCGCCTCATTTGATACCAATCTGCATCGGTTGCGATCGGTGACCCAACGGATATCAGATTTTTTTTCTTTAGAAATCAGTGAGATGTGTAAATTCTAAGAAAAAAGTTAAGCTCAAAGCGAAAAATTCGCGTTTTGGCCCAATTCCTGCCACGGGTGAACGTCAAACATGTATCCATACCGCGACGGACAGGTACCAAACGAGAGAGAGATGGTTCCGGACGACGCCGAGGTAAGGAAGATGAGTTTTTAGATCCTGTAGGAGGGACATTACCATGATCAAGTTCTTCAAGAACTTCCGCAAAGACGAAGACGGCGCAGTAACTGTTGACTGGGTCGTGCTGACCGCAGCCGTTGTTGCCCTGGCAGCAGTTGCTTACGGCCAAGTACGTTCGGGCGCCAGCGACCTGGCAAACAGCGTTGAAAGCGCGCTGACCGGTGTGAGCGTTCTGACGCCTGACTTCAACTAATACCACATTAGTTGCCAAACAAGTTAACCACGGGGCCACGCCTTTTAATCAAAGGCGTGGCTTTTTATACAGTAACGGTTGAGTGACATGGCTAAAGAAGAACATGCGAATAATTTCTGGACGGACGAAAGCGGCGCCATCACCGTAGACTGGGTTGTTCTTACGGCGGGGATCGTGGGTCTTGCCGGAATCGTTTACACTTATCTGAGTGGACCCGTCGACGGTATCGACGCCAAAACCGGAAGCGCGCTTTCGAGCGTCTCGGTGCCGAAGATTTCGTTCGACTGACGCTGCACAGGCTCACGCACACGAAACTCTGCTCGGGCCATTTGCCTCGATTTTCTCAGAATCGGCAACAATATCGCGACTCTTGTCCCTCTTTTCGACACAATTCGCCATTAATCTGCATACTGAACCGACGGCGTATTCGCTACATGCGCCGCATCCCGAAATAAGCTGAAAAAAGGTGTAACAATGCGAGTTGTTTTTGGCCTTGTCCTGCTCGTCGGCGTTGCTCTTGCAGGCGGCGCGGTAATGATGGCGCGGAATTACATCAACGCCTACCAGGCCGAGTTGGCTCGCGAACGCCAGGCGCGTGCTCAGATAGTTCCGACAACGGACGTCTTTGTTGCAAACAAAGCCTTGCGGTACGGCGTCCGCCTGACCAAAGCCGATGTGCGCATCGTCAAATGGCCAGAAAACGCGATCCCCGAAGGCGCATTCACCGATGCCGCCGTACTGTTCCCCGAAGACCAATCCGACAACCGCTTTGTCCTGCGCGCCATGGAAAAAGACGAAGCCATCATGGCAATCAAGGTGACCAAGCCCGGAGAGGAAGCGGGTCTGACTTCCAGGTTGCAGCGCGGAATGCGCGCTTTTGCGATTCGGGTTGACGTGGCTTCGGGCGTGTCCGGTTTCCTGCGGCCAGGCGATTTGATTGACGTCTACTGGACCGGCGGCGGTATCGGAGATGCCGTGGAAGGCACCGCCAGCAAAGAAATCACGCGCCTGATTCAGACCAACATTCAGTTGATTGCCGTGGATCAGATTGCCGGTGGCGATGTGACGGGTACCACAATCGCCAGAACGGTGACCGTGGCCGCGACACCTGAGCAAATCGCTTCTTTGGCGCAGGCCCAGAACACCGGGCGACTGTCTCTGGCACTGGTTGGCGCAGAGGATGACACGATCGCCTCGGCGGTCGAAGTAAACCAACGGAAACTCCTGGGCTTGGGCGAAATCGAAGCTGCACCGGAACAGACCGAGGAAAAAGTCTGCACGATTCGAACCCGCCGGGGGGCCGAGGTTGCAGAAATTCCAATCCCCTGCACAAACTGATTGAAAACAGCGACTTAAGCTTGAGGGGCCGCGTGACGACGCGGCCCCGTTTTTTGTGATTGTTGCGCATTCTCCACATAAGGAACTGTCCGGAAACCATTGATTCTTGCAATAAATCCTGAACTCGCGCAGAGTATCGGCAAGAATGGGCGCAAGACCCTAAAACGAGGCGTGATCGGAGAGGCAGGTCACATGAAAATCAGTTCCTGGCTAAAGCCGACCCTGCTGGGGTTGGCAATTGTATTGAGCCCGGTCGGCGAGTCCGCCTGGGCCCAAAATCTTCGCGTGGTTAAGAAGGGCGTGGCAGAAATGCTGGAAGTGCCCATGAACCGCGCCGTTGTGGTGGAAAGCGATGAGCCTTTCGCCGAACTCAGCATCGCGAATGCGGGTATTGCGGACATTTCGTCTCTGTCGGATCGCACGATCTACGTGTTGGGCAAGTCACCTGGCCTTACGACGCTGACCCTTTTTGACGCGACCGGCAACCTGATCGCGAACGTCAAGGTTCGGGTCGCACCGGATGTCACCGAGTTCAAGGAACGTCTGCGCCAGATTCTGCCCGGTGAGCAAATCGAGGTTCGCACCGCCAACGACGGGATCGTACTGTCGGGAATTGTTTCCAGCTCAGCTCGTTTGGCGCGCGCGTTGGAACTGGCTGAGCGCTATGCGCCCGAGCGGGTTTCGAATCTGATGGGCGTTGGCGGTGTCCAGCAGGTCATGCTGAAGGTCCGCTTTGCCGAAATGGAGCGGTCCGTGCGGAAATCCCTGAGTTCATCTCTGGGCCTTGGCGGCCTTGGCGCTGGAGTGACGGCTGGAACCGGCACTTTGAGCAGTTCAGGCGCTTTGAATAACGCTTTGGGGCTATCATCATTCGGAGGACCTCCCGGTCTGGACGGGACGATTCCGGGTGTTAATGAGAACAACGGTGCAATTCTGTTTGGATTTGGCGTCGGTTCCACGCAAGTCAGACTCCTGCTGGAAGCACTGGAACAAAAGGGCGCCGTCAGAACATTGGCTGAACCGAATCTATCGGCCCTCTCCGGTCAAGAGGCCAGCTTCCTCGCCGGTGGTGAATTCCCGATCCCGATTGCACAGGAAGACAATACGATCACGGTCGAGTTCAAGCCGTTCGGTGTCGAAATGAAGTTCCGCCCACGCGTCGTCGATGGCGATGTGATCAATCTTGAACTGATAGCGGCCGTTTCGGAAATCGACCCGTCAAACAGTATTGTGATCGGTGGTCTGGAGCTTCCGGCATTTACGCGCCGCGAAAGCCAAACAACCGTTGAGATGCGGGACGGAGAGAGCTTTGCCATCGCCGGTCTGATCCGGGATGACTTCCTTGATAGCAACTCTCAGATCCCATGGCTCGGTGACGTGCCAGTTCTCGGCACGTTGTTCCGCAGTGCCAACTATCAGCGCAGTCAATCCGAGCTCGTGATCATCGTTACGGCACATCTTGTGTCTCCGACACGGGGAGAGGCGCTTGCCCTGCCCACGGATCGGGTCAAACCGCCGAGTGAAGCCGATTTGTTCCTGTTCGGACGCACAACCCGCACTGAGCGGCCGCGTAGCGGAGCAGCCTCGGACATCGCGAAACAGGATTTCAGCGGCTCTTACGGCTACGTGCTGGAATGATTGGGAGGAAGGCACCAATGCGAAAACTGATTGTCACGTTGGGTTTGACGGTCGCCATCACCGCCTGTTCACGTGAGGCGGGTTATCAGATCGACGCCGGCACGTTCGGCAACGCGACGCTGAACAACGCCCAGATTCATAACGGGCAACTGAGCTATGCCCAGATCCTCGGAGAGCGTTTCGCCAACGAGGTTCCGAATCAGATCAACTTTGCCTTTGACAGCGCACAACTGGATGCGACCGCTCAACAAATCCTGATCCAGCAGGCTGATTGGATCAGGCAGTTCCCCGAAGTTCGCTTCCGAGTCTATGGACACACCGACGCCGTGGGTTCCACCGGTTACAACAAAAGCCTCGGATTGCGCCGTGCACAGGCGGTCGTTGCATTCTTTGCAAGTCAGGGCATTTCGCGCTCCCGCCTCGAAGCCGTTGTTTCTTTTGGGGAAACTCGGCCACTGATCGCGACATCCGATCGCGAACGCCGCAACCGTCGCACCGTGACGGAAGTGTCCGGATTTGTTGATCGTCATCGCACTGTTCTCGACGGCAAATATGCCGAGGTTATTTACCGCGAATATGTCCAAAGTGCGCGAACCCGTACCGACATTCGCACTGAGCGCCGTGCGACCGCAACAGAACAACAATAAACTGAATTGGGCGGCATCGTCGCCCAATTCCCTACAATTGGTTCTTTTCGGCCCAAATCTCGCCCAACTTCCCAGCGACGTTGTCTCCACTAGGTGACCTGCGGCCAGAATTGACCGCATCTGGGCAACGGTGGGCTGGAACACGGAAAACGCTGTTCAATCAATCCGCCGCGCCTTCGCAAAGAGGATTATGGTTATGAGCAGCGTTACGCCGCCCCCTGAAACGAGCCCCATTCTGGCCTGTACGGTCAGCCGGGATGTTCAGAATTTCGATCTGCTGATCGAGGACATGGAAGCTGCCTTGGGGGAGCGATGGGGTGATCTCGGCTTTGCCGAGGCGCTGGCCTTTTTCGGCCAACCCGAGGCGGAAACGCTTGAATTCATTGCGCTTGCCATTGATGGCGAGGACGAAGACAACCTGGTTCTGATGAGCGAAATCATCACGCAGGCAAAATCCCGAAACATCAAGGTCGTCCTGATTGCCGAGGATGTTACCCCGGCATCCCTGCACCAGTTGCTGCGCAAAGGGGCGGACGAATTTGTCCCCTACCCGCTTCCGGAAAACGAGTTGCAGGAAGCGATCGACCGGCTCAACAAGCCTGAGCCCGCGCCGCAGGTTCAGCACAATACGGCACAACTGGCGTCGGGCGAATCGAAAGAGGGCGCCCTATTCGTTGTTCAGGGACTGGCAGGCGGTGTCGGGTCGACCACACTGGCCGTGAACCTGGCCTGGGAACTGGCCACCGTTTCGGAAAAGGACGCGCCCAGCGTCTGTTTGCTGGATCTGGATCTGCAATACGGATCGGTGTCGACCTATCTTGACCTGCCGCGCCGCGAGGCCGTGCTTGAAATGCTGTCGGAAACCGATGCCATGGACGAAGAGGTGTTTGGTCAGGGTTTGCTGAGCTTCGAAGACAAGCTTCAGGTCCTCACGGCACCGGCCGACATGGTGCCGCTGGACATTATTACTCCGGAAGATGTGCAGCGCGTGATCGATATGGCCCGCGCACATTTCGACTATGTTGTCGTGGACATGCCCAAGACTCTGGTGCACTGGTCGGAAACCGTGCTTCAGGCCGCGCATGTCTATTTTGCCCTGGTCGAACTGGACATGCGGTCGGCCCAGAACGCGCTTCGTCTGAAGCGCGCGCTGCAGGCCGAGGATCTGCCGTTCAACAAGCTGCGGTTTGCGATGAACCGGGCGCCGAAGTTTACCGACCTGAGCGGCAAGGCCCGGGTGAAACGCATGGGCGAAAGCCTTGGTATCTCTATCGATCTGCAACTGCCGGACGGAGGCAAGCAGGTTCTTCAGGGTGCCGATCACGGAACTCCCCTGGCGTCTTCGGCACCCAAGAATCCGCTGCGCCGGGAAATTGCAAAGCTCGCCCAGTCGCTGCACGCATTGGGCAGCAGCGACGCCGAAGCCGCATAACTCTAGCCCGAGGGGGAGCACGTGTTTTCACGCTACAAAAAACAATCGGCCGCTGAGCCAGTCGCCGAAAAAGCGAAGGCGGCGGCCGCCGCCGAAGCTGCTGCAGCCGCATCTGCTCCAAAACCAACTGTTTCGATGCGTAAACCGGTGCAACAGCGCCCGGCCGAGCCGAAGATGGCGGACCGCGATCGCAAGCGCAAAGAGCGTTTGGGCGAGATCAAGGTCGAGTTACATCGCGAATTGCTGGAAAATCTCAACCTTGCGGCCCTCGAGCATGCCGCCGAGGCCGAGTTGCGCACTGAGATCAGCTCGATCGCGAGCGAGATCCTCGAGCAGCGCGGCGTCATTCTAAACCGAGAGGATCGGACCCAGCTCAACAAAGAGCTGTACGATGAGGTGACGGGGCTTGGCCCGCTAGAGACTTTGCTCCGGGACGACTCGGTCAACGATATTCTCGTCAACGGCCCGCAGCAGATTTTTGTGGAACGGTTCGGCAAGCTGGAACTCAGCGACATCACGTTCAAGGACGAACGCCACCTGATGCGGATCATCGACAAGATCGTGTCCGCCGTGGGCCGTCGTGTCGATGAATCCAACCCTTACGTGGACGCCCGCCTCGCGGACGGCTCGCGTTTCAACGCGATGGTGCCGCCGATTGCGGTTGATGGCTCGCTCGTCTCGATCCGGAAATTCAAGAAGGACAAGCTGGGCATTGACGATCTGGTCAATTTCGGCGCCTTCACCGAAGAGATGGCCGCTTTTCTTCAGGCCGCCGTGGCCACGCGGCTGAACATTATCGTTTCGGGCGGTACCGGTTCGGGTAAAACCACCACGCTCAACGCGCTGTCGAGCTTCATCGACAACGCCGAGCGCATCCTGACCATTGAGGATACGGCGGAACTTCAGCTGCAGCAGACCCATGTGGGCCGGATGGAAAGCCGCCCGCCCAACGTGGAAGGCAAGGGTGAGGTCAGCCCGCGCGACTGTCTGAAAAACGCCCTGCGGATGCGCCCCGACCGCATCATCGTGGGTGAGACGCGTGGCGCTGAGGTGATCGACATGCTGCAGGCCATGAACACGGGCCACGACGGGTCGATGACCACGATCCACGCCAACTCGGCCCGCGACGGGATTTCGCGTCTTGAGAACATGATTGCGATGGCAGGCATCGAAATGCCCATCAAGGCCGTGCGCAGCCAGATCTCATCCGCTGTGAACCTGATCGTTCAGGCCAGCCGCTTGCAGGACGGCTCACGCCGCATGACCTCGGTGACCGAGATCACCGGCATGGAAGGCGATGTGATCTCGATGCAGGAAATCTTTCGTTTTCAACGCGTTGGCCTGACACCAGACAACAAGATCATCGGTCATTTCACCGCCACCGGCGTGCGCAGCCACTATTCCGAGCGCTTCCGCCTGTGGGGCTTCGATCTGCCGCCGACGATCTACGAACCTACAACCATGTAAGGCACGTGTTATGCAAATCAGCACCGAACCGCTTATCTACGGCCTTATATTTATCGGCGTCTACGCTTTGGTCGGCGGCATCTATCTGGTGGCGTTTGGGAAATCGATCAGCCTGAACAGCCGCGTCAACCGGCGTCTGGACATGCTCGACAAGGGCGCCGGACGCGAGCAGGTCCTGGAACAGCTGCGCAAGGAAATGCAGCAGCACATGAAGTCCAAGTCCATTCCGCTCTATTCGTTGCTCGCGGAAAAGGCGCAGAAGGCCGCAATCGCGTTCTCCCCGGCCCAGTTGATCATGATCATGGGGCTGCTGTCCGTTCTGGCCTTTGTGGGGCTGAGCATCGGTACCAGCGCCGACACGCCGATCCGGATCGCGATTTCATGCGCAATCGGCATTGGCGCGGTGTACATGTGGATCAACAACAAGGCCAAAAAGCGTATGGGCATGATCGAAGAGCAACTGCCGGACGCTGTTGAACTGATGGTGCGCTCGTTGCGCGTTGGACACCCGTTCGTCTCGGCGATCCAGATTGTCGCCAAGGAGGTCGAGGACCCGATCGCAACCGAGTTCGGCATCATCTCCGATGAAAGCGCCTATGGTCGTGACGTCGGTGAAGCCCTCAAGGAAATGGCCGAGCGTCTGGACATGCAGGACCTGCGCTTTCTTGCGGTTGCCGTCACGATCCAGCAACAATCGGGTGGTAACCTGGCTGAGGTTCTGGCCGGTCTGGCAAAGGTGATCCGCGCCCGCTTCCGTCTGTTCCGCCGGGTCAAGGCGATTACCGCCGAGGCACAGTGGTCGGGCAAGTTCCTGTCCGGTTTCCCGCTTGCCTGTCTGCTTTTCATCCTGGTTAACGACCCGAACTATTATGACGCCGTGCTTGACCACCCTTATTTCATCCCGGCCTGTTTCTTTGTCGGCATCATGCTGACCCTGAACCTGATCGTGATGCGCGTCCTGACCAACATCAAAGTCTGAGGAGATCAAGGTGGAGTTTCTGAACCAGATCAATGACTACCTGACCACTCACCTTGGCGAGTTCGGCCCCCTGATCGTGGTCGGCGTGCTCGGGCTGTTCATGATTTTGCTCACCATTCCGATGCTGCTGAATCAGCCGGAAGATCCGCTGAAAAAACTCAAGCGCAGCACGACCCCTACGAAGCAGACGAAAGATAAGAAAGAGCAACTGCGTCAGGCCGGACGCAACGAAAAGTTGCATCGCTTTGCGACTTTCCTTGAGCCTCAGGACGCCGATGAACTGTCGGCGATGCAGCTCAAGCTGCGCCAGGCCGGTTATCAATCCAAGGACGCCGTTCGGTTCTTTCACTTCGCCCAGTTCGCACTGGGGATCGCTGGGCTGTTGATCGGCGCCGCCTTTGTGACGATCTTGTCCGGCGGGCAGGAGTTGGACTCGACGCAAATCGCGGTTCGCGTTCTGGGGCCTGGGTGTGCCGGTTATCTGCTACCCAAATATTGGGTGACCCGTCGGGTTGCGACCCGAAAGGAAAACATCACCGCCGGATTTCCCGACGCGCTGGACATGATGCTGGTTTGTGTTGAGGCAGGCCAATCGCTGGATCAGGCCATCGTGCGTGTGGCCGCCGAATTGCACGCCTCGTATCCCGACATCGCCGAGGAGTTCGAAGTGGTGGCTTATGAACTGAAGGCGGGCAAGGAAAAGGACAAGGTGCTGCGCGACATGGGAACCCGTTGCGGCGTGCAGGACGTGTCGTCCTTTGTGACCGTGATGATCCAGTCGGCCACCTTTGGTACGTCGATCGCCGAAGCTCTGCGGGTTTACGCTGGCGAGATGCGCGATAAACGGGTGATGCGGGCCGAAGAAGCCGCGAACAAGTTGCCAACCAAAATGACACTTGCCACAATGATGCTGACGGTGCCGCCGCTGTTGATCATTCTCGTTGGACCTTCGGCAAAAGGCATCATGGATCTGGGCAACATGAGTAACTGACATATGTCCAAGCCGGGTAAGAGCAGACCCGCACGATTGAAAAAGATCGCCCAGGCCATCGCTGTTGTTGCAGCGGTGGCCTCTTGCACAACTGGACAATTGCCCGACAACCCGGATGCGCCCGGCGTCGATCTTCGCGGCAAGGGCGTGGACCCGGCCGAGGTGGGTCATCGCCTTGTGGCCGCTGGTGAATATGAAGTCGCGCTCGACGCATTTACCCGCGCCGCGCTGGATCAGGGGATGACCGCGGAAATCATGACCGGGATCGGCACCGCCAACCTCGGTCTCGGGCGTCTGGGACAGGCCGAGGAGATGCTGCGCCGCGCTGTCGAAGCGGACCCGGAGTGGCCCGAAGCCTGGAACAATCTGGGCGTTCTGCTGGTCGAGCAAAACGAAATCTCCGAGGCGGCGCAGGTGTTCCGCAGGGCCTATGCGCTGGACAATGGCGAAAGTGACGCAATTCGCGACAATTTACGGTTTGCGCTCGCAAAAATGGAAAATCCTGCTAATAATACTGTTCAAGAAGAAGACTATAAGTTGGTGCAACGCGGACAAGGCGAATACGTCATCCGCAAGACACCATGATCGAGGCAGAGCAGTAAAGGACGCACAAAATGCGCCATCCTATCCTGATTCCGGCTATGCTTGCAGGCGGGCTGATCTTGTCGGCTTGTGGACAGAACGGGGACGAAACCGTCGAACGCGCGTTCCAGGATGTGAACGTCATCGACGAAACCAACCTCAACGACGTGATGCTGACCGTGGCCGACCCGAACGAAGGGGTGGCCTATTTCCAGCGCACCGCAGCCCAACACCCCGAACGGGCCGATCTGCAGCGTGGCCTTGCCATCTCGATGACCCGCGCCAAACGCAATACCGAGGCCGTGGCAGCCTGGTCGAAGCTGACCAAAATGAAGGACGCCACCACCGAGGATCGGGTTGATCTGGCCAGTGCCCTGATCCGCAACAATGAATGGGATCGCGCCGAAGAGGTGCTGGACAGTATTCCCCCGACGCATGAGACGTTCAAACGTTATCGGCTGGAAGCGATGGTGGCCGATTCCAACAAACAGTGGAAACGCGCCGACTCGTTTTATGAAACGGCCGTGGGCCTGACCACGCGTCCGGCAAGCGTGATGAACAACTGGGGTTACTCCAAGCTGACCCGCGGCAACTATTCCGAGGCCGAGCGGCTCTTTACCGAGGCGATCCGGCAGGACAAATCCCTGTTCACCGCCAAGAACAATCTGGTGCTCGCCCGCAGCGCGCAGAACAACTACGCTCTCCCGGTGATCCCGATGAGTCAGGCCGAGCGGGCGCAATTGCTGCACACGATGGCGTTGTCGGCGATCAAGCAGGGGGACGTCTCCACCGGCAAGACGCTGCTGCGCGAGGCGATCGCGACCCATCCGCAGCATTTCGAAGAAGCATCCCGCTCGCTTCAGGCGCTGGAGAACGCGTAACCCATGGCAATACCTGCGGCGGCGGCACTGTGGTTCCTGCCATTCGTGCTGCCCATTTGCTTTTACGTGGCGTTCACCGACCTGCGTGAAATGAAGATCAAGAACCAGGCGGTCGTCGCGCTGGCCGTTGTTTATGTTGTTGTCGGTCTTGTCGTGTTCCCTCCGTGGAGCGGTGACTGGCCCTCAGGGATGATCGGCCCGTTCCCTGTCGCTTTGCCGGTCTATGTCCGGCAACTGATGCACCTGTTTGTTGTCCTGCTGATCGGCATCATCCTGAACGCGGCAGGCGCGGTCGGCGCCGGTGACGCCAAGTTCTCGGCAGCGGCCGCACCGTTCATCTGGACCGCCGATTTCCGTCTGCTTCTGGCCGTTCTGATGGCCACCCTGCTGGCGGCATTTGCAGCGCACCGGATCGCCAAGTTTACCCCGCTTCGGCGCATCGCGCCCGATTGGAAAAGCTGGGATGCGGGCAAGGCCTTTCCCATGGGCCTCACGCTGGGTGGATGCCTGGCTATATATTTGATTCTTGGCGCATTTTTCGGCTCATAGCCCGACTACCTCCTGCCCAGTCTCTGCCTTTCTGCTGCCACATTGCTGGGCCATGTTCTGCCCATGCGGGTGAAACCGCAGATCAGTGACGCGCAACACGAACCGACGAGCACCGCTCATGAACATGCAGACCAGCACCGTAATGGCCCCTCCCGCCCCGAAAGGGCTGGCGGAAATGCAGCTTCCTCTGGTGATGATGCGGGACATCCTGCTTAAGACCATTTTTCGCAAGACGGTGGACACGGTCACCGAGATTGCCGAGGCGGTCTGCCTGCCCTCGTCCGTTACGCAGGAACTGGTCGATATTGCCCGGGACCAGAAACTGATCGAGGCGACGGGCACGTTGAACGCCAACAGCGGCAACGAAATGGGGTATCAGTTGACCGATGCGGGCAAGGCGCGGGCGCTGGATGCGCTCAGCCAGTCGGAATATTTCGGCGCCATGCCTGTTCCACTGGATGTCTATCGCGAACAGGTCAAGCGCCAGTCGATCCGCAACATTCAGGTCACCCGCGACCAGCTGGTCAACGCGATGGGGCATCTGGTGCTGCCGGATGAACTGCTCGACCATCTCGGCCCCGCCGTCAGTGCCGGGCGTTCGATCCTAATGTATGGCCCCCCGGGCAACGGTAAATCCTCGATCTCGAACGGCATCCGCGACGCGCTTGGCGACAAGGTCTATGTGCCGCGGGCGATCGAATATGCCGGTCAGGTCATCACCGTCTATGACCCGATTGTGCACAACGCCATCGAACTGGAACCGGACGATCCGACCCAACTGCGCCGGCGCAAGCGGTTCGACACCCGTTACGTGATGTGCGAGCGGCCCACGGTGATCACCGGTGGTGAATTGTCGCTCTCGATGCTCGATCTGGTCTACAACCCCACCGCAAGGACCTATCAGGCGCCGCTGCAGTTGAAATCCACCGGCGGCATCTTCATCGTCGACGACCTTGGCCGTCAGGCAGAGCCGCCGCAGGCGCTGATCAACCGCTGGATCGTGCCGCTGGAAGAAAGCAAGGACATCCTGGGCCTGCAATCGGGCGAGAAATTCGAGGTGCCGTTCGACACGCTCGTGATCTTCTCGACCAACTTCCACCCGAATGAGATCTTCGACCAGGCCGCGCTGCGCCGGATCTTCTTCAAGATCAAGATCGACGGCCCCAATCAGGAGAACTTCCTGAAGATCTTCGCACTTGTGGCCCGCAAAAAGGGCATACCGCTGGACGAAAGCGCGCTGGTGCACCTGCTCAAGGTAAAATACCCAACGATCAACAACATATATGCCAACTATCAGCCGATCTTCCTGATCGAGCAGATGATCGCGATCTGTGAGTTTGAGGGCATCCCCTATCAGATGACCCCGGACCTGATCGACCGGGCCTGGGCGAACATGTTCGTGAAGGACGAAAAGATCGTCAAATGATCGGTGTTGCGGGCTGTGGCCGGATGGGCGCACCGATGCTGGGCGCCCTGTGCCGCGCCGGGTTTGACGCCAGGGGGTTCGACATCCGCCCGCCGCGCGAATTCGGCGCACTTTCCGAGCATATGACGGACGATGCGGCGGCCTTTGCCGCGGGTCTGGAAACCCTTCTGACCGTTGTGCGCGATGTCCCGCAGACCGAGGATGTGTTGTTCGGCGCACAGGGCTTTGTCCGCACCGCCTCATTGCGCCGCATCATTCTCTGCTCGACCCTGTCGCCGCGCTACGTGCTGGCCCTGCGCGCGCGGTTGCCGGAACAGATCACCCTGATCGACGCGCCCATGTCCGGCGCCCAGATCGCCGCCGAAGAGGCGCGCCTGTCCTTCATGCTGGGTGGCGAGGACTCGGATCTCGACGCCGCCCAGCCGCTGTTTGCCGCGATGGGATCGCATTTTCACCGCATGGGCGGCTTTGGTGCCGGGATGCAGGCCAAGGTGCTCAACAACCTTCTCGCCGCCTCGCACACCGCGATGACACGGCTGGTTCTGGATTGGGCGGAACAGGCGGGGCTGGATCAGCGCAAGCTGCTGGACCTGATCCACACCAGCTCGGGCCAGAACTGGTTCGCTTCCGGTTTCAATCAGATCGAATTCGCCCGTGACGGGATGGACGATGACAACACCATCGGCATCCTCGTGAAGGATGTGGAAAGCGCACTCGACGCCGCCCCGGAGGACGCCGACACCGCCCTGCCCCGCACGGTGCAGGCCCTCCTCAGAACTCTCGAGCCCTATCCTTCCTCTTCTTGAGACGATCCTTGCGGAGGCACGGGCCCGCCCCTTGGCCACTGCACACAACGCGACTTTTTTGGCGTCGCTTGTCTGAGCAGCGCAAAACCGGTTCCCACTTTGGCGCGACATGCACTAGGCTCGCGCCATGCCCGCCATTCCAGCGCAAATCACAAACTGGTTTTCTTCCAAGGGCTGGTCCATCCACCCCCACCAACAGGCCATGTTCGACCGGGCGGGCGATCCGGCAACGCTGCTCATCGCCCCCACCGGCGGCGGCAAGACCATGGCCGGGTTTCTGCCGACGCTGGCGGATCTGGCGGACGGTGCGCATGAGGGGTTGCATACGCTCTACGTCTCGCCGCTCAAGGCGCTGGCGGCGGATATCAAGCGCAACCTGCGCACCCCGGTGGACGAGATCGGCCTGCCCATCCGTATCGAGGACCGCACCGGCGACACTTCGGCGACGCAAAAGAAACGCCAGCGCGCCGACCCGCCCCACATCCTGCTGACCACGCCGGAGAGCCTGGCCCTGCTGACCTCATATGAGGACGCGCCGCGCATGTTCGCCGGGTTGCGGAGGGTGGTGGTCGACGAAATCCACGCGCTTGCCGAAAGCAAGCGGGGCGACCAGCTGATGCTGGCGCTCGCCCGGCTGCAAACCTTTTGCCCCGACCTGCGTCGCGTCGGCCTCTCGGCCACGGTCGAGGACCCGCAGGCCATTGCCCGGCTTCTGGCCAGACACCCCGACCCCTGCGACATCCTGCTGGCCGATCCCGGCCCCGATCCCGATATCGCGATGCTGGAGACCGAGGAGATGCCGCCCTGGTCCGGTGGCGGCGCGGCCTACTCCATCCCGGCGGTGCTGGACCAGGTTCGGCAACACAAAACGACGCTGATCTTCCACAACACCCGCGCGCAGGCCGAGATCTTTTTCCACAACCTGTGGCTCGCCAATGACGAGGGGCTGCCCATCGGCATCCATCACGGCTCGCTCGACCGGGGCCAGCGCGAGCGGGTCGAGGCGGCGATGGTGCGCGGCGATCTGCGGGCGATTGTTTGCACCGGCAGCCTCGATCTGGGGATCGACTGGGGCGATGTGGATCTGGTGATCCAGATCGGTGCGCCCAAGAACGTCAAGCGGCTGGTGCAGCGGATCGGGCGCGCCAATCACCGCTACAACGCACCGTCCAAGGCGCTTCTGGTGCCCGCCAACCGGTTCGAAGTGGTAGAATGTGTCGCCGCGCTTGAGGCGGTCAAGGCGCATGATCTGGACGGCGATCCGCGCGGGCGCGGGCCACGGGACGTGCTGTGCCAGCACATCCTGATCGCTGCTGCAGCCGGGCCGTTCGATGCCGATGCGCTTTACACCGAGATGACCTCGGCCGGGCCTTTCGCCGACCTGACACGTGACGAATTCGACGCCTGCCTCGATTTCTGCGCCACCGGCGGCTATGCCCTGCGCGCCTATGATCGGTGGCAGCGCCTGCAGCAGCGTCCCGACGGCCAATGGCAGCTACGCGACCCGCGCGCGGCGCAGCGGATACGGATGAATCTGGGCACCATTCAGGACACCGACACGCTCAAGGTCCGGCTCAGGCGCAACCGGGGCGGTAAGCCGCTGGGCGAGGTCGAGGAAGGCTTTGCCGCCTCGCTCACCCCCGGCGACACGTTCCTGATCGGCGGGCAGATCGTCCGTTACGAGGGTCTGCGCGAGATGGTGGTCGAGGTGACCCGCCGCGCCGACAAGAAACCCAAGATCGCCACCTTCATGGGCACGAAATTCGCCACCTCGACCCAGCTCAGCGCGCGCATTCTGGACATGTTCGCGCAAGAAGACTGGCCGCAATTGCCCCGCCACACCGCCGACTGGCTGGCGCTGCAGCGCGATGTCTCGCGCCTGCCCGAACGGGGCCGGCTGCTGATCGAGAGCTTTCCCCACGACGGGCGCGAACATGTCTGTGTCTACGGCTTTGCCGGGCGCAACGCGCAGCAGACGCTGGGCCTGTTGCTGACCAAGCGGATGGAGGAAACGGGGCTTGCCCCGCTGGGCTTTGTCGCCACCGATTACGCGACGCTGATCTGGGGGCTCGATGCTTTGACCGATCCGCGCCCGCTGTTTCAAATCGACGCGCTACGGCACGGGCTGGACAGCTGGCTGGCAGGCAACGCGGTGATGAAGCGCACCTTTCGCGCCAGCGCCGCCATCGCCGGGCTGATCGAGCGCAACACCGGTGGACAGCGCAAAAGCGGGCGGCAGGCGACGTTTTCCTCGGACATCCTCTATGACACCTTGCTGAAATACGACCCCGACCACCTGCTTATGCAGATCACCCGGACTGAGGCGATGCGCGGGCTGGTGGATTTTGGCCGGATCGAAGAGATGATCACCCGAGTTGGCGACCGGATCGATCTTATGCGGCTGGAACGGGTCTCGCCCTTGGCCGCGCCGCTGTTTCTGGAGGTGGGCAAGGTCCCGGTGAAAGGCGCCGCCGAAGAGCGATTGCTGGCCGAGGAAAGCGACCGCTTGCTGCGCGAGGCGGGGCTGAACCCGGTGTGATCCGCAAAACGCGGCTTGCATCGCGCGCGCGTCTGGGCGAATGAACATATCATGAACGGATATGCCTTTTCCTTTTCCGGCCAGCGCCTCTGCGCGATGGGTTCCGGCGCGCTCTGGTGGCCGGATCAGGCGCTGCTCTGCGTCTCGGACCTGCATCTGGGAAAATCCGAGCGTATGGTCCGCCGCGGCGGATCGGCCCTGCCCCCTTACGAAACCCGCGATACGCTGAACCGGCTGGCGGCAGATCTGGATCGCACGCAGCCGCAGACCGTGATCTGCCTGGGCGACAGTTTCGATGATCTCGGCGCGGCACTGAGCCTGCCGGAGCGGGACAGATTGCAGATCGCAGCGCTTCAGGCGGGGCGGAACTGGATCTGGATCGAGGGCAACCACGATCCGGGCCCGGTCGAGCTGGGTGGCACCCATCTGGCGGACGTCACCCGGTCGGGCCTGACCTTTCGCCACATCGCGCAGCCCGACGCGCAGCGGGAAATCTCGGGTCACTATCACCCGAAGGCGAGTGTGCAGACACGCGGCCGCGCAATCTCGCGGCCTGCCTTTCTGGTGGATGAGCAACGCATCATCCTGCCTGCCTACGGGACCTATACCGGCGGGCTGCGCAGCAGCGACGCGGCTTTGTCAGAGTTGATGGCACCGGGCGCGCTGGCCATTCTGACCGGCGCAGAACCAAGACCCGTGCCCATGCCGCGCTGACGACCCGGAGCCATTCCGATGGCCAATCTGGGGCCTTCAGATAACGCCCGCTTCTTCCAGAACCGGCCTGTACTTGCGGCTGACGGGCACCAGATCGCCGTTGATCAGGCGAATGTGGACCTTTCCTGCCTCACGCTCGACGCTTTCGATCGCGTCTTTGGTCACCCAATGTGACCGGTGGGTGCAGTGCCCTTTCACGGGGTCCATCTCGTCTATCGCGTCGCCAAACCGTGACCGGATGGTAATTGTGCCTTCGGTTGTCACCACGTCCACGTTGTGATCGCGGACCGTCAGGCGCAGAATCTGGCCGTCGAACGTATTTGGCAAACGCCGGCATAGCCTCGGGCGCGCAGGCGCGTCCTGGGGCACCACCGGTTGCAGTTCGACTTCGGGAAAGGCGCGTCGGAGCACCAGAAGCCCCATGGCGAAAAGCGCGCCGAATTGGGACACTGTCAGAACGCCCGGCGCCTCCACCCCGTGATGCGTATGGAGAATCCAGGTCACCAGCCACAGAGATGGCGTGAACAGCGCCACAATCAGAACGATGACAACCACGTCCAGAAGGGCCTGCCGAACCTGTGTGCAGTGGCTATGAACGAAATTGCCTGCCCAATGCGCGATCCCACATGCCAAAAGAATGACGAATGACCAAAACAGAAACCTCTTGAGGAAGGACAGTTCGATACCGCCGAAAGGATCGATCAAATGGGCGAGTAACGCGGCGAACAGGGTCCCCGGACCAATCAGTTTTGGATAGTGCGAACCTGTGAACTCTCTAAACTCTGCTCTCATGCACCAATACTTGTACTCACCTGCCACACGGGCAGCTTGCCACAGCACGCCGCCCGCGCTCAATATCCAGATCACAATTGAAGAAAAAGTGATTTAGATTCAATTAATCAGATGGTGGGCCGCCGCAAAAAACCCGTGTGAACATCAGGTGATGCGCCGATTGCTATCAGGTTGATACCTGACCAGACAGCCAAATGGCGCAAGCCGCACCCGGAGGCGCGGCCTGGCGAGGATTGTCAGGCGGTCAGGCCCTCGGGCTCGGGCAGGCCATTTGCACGGCAGCAGGCAGTCAGCGTGTTGGCCAGCAAGCAGGCAATCGTCATCGGACCGACACCGCCCGGGACCGGCGTGATTGCACCGGCAACGGCTGCGGCGCTTTCGTAATGCACGTCACCCACCAACCGGGTCTTGCCCTCGCCCTTTTCCGGTGCGTCGATGCGGTTGATACCCACGTCGATCACGGTGGCGCCTTCCTTGATCCAGTCACCCGGCACCATCTCGGGGCGGCCCACGGCGGCAACCACGATGTCGGCGCGACGCACCACATCGGGAAGGTCCTTGGTGCGCGAATGCGCAATGGTCACAGTGCAGCTGTCACCCAGCAGCAGCTGCGCCATCGGCTTGCCCACGATGTTCGACCGCCCGATTACCACGGCGTCGAGCCCCGACAGCGAGCCATGATGGTTGCGCAGCATCATCAGACAGCCCAGCGGCGTGCAGGGCACCATCGACTTCTGGCCGGTGCCCAGCAGGCCCACATTCGAGATATGGAACCCGTCCACATCCTTGGCCGGATCGATGGAGTTGATCACCAGATCCTCGTTCAGATGCTTGGGCAGCGGCAGCTGCACCAGGATGCCATGCACGGCGGGATCGTTGTTCAGCTTGTCGATCAGCGCCAGCAGGTCCGACTCAGAGGTGTCGGCATCCAGCTTGTGCTCGAACGAGTTCATGCCGACCTCGACGGTCATCTTGCCCTTGGAGCGCACATAGACCTGAGATGCCGGATCTTCGCCCACCAGCACCACGGCCAGACCCGGAGTGATGCCGTTCTCTTCCTTCAGCCGGGCGACATGATCCGTCACCTGACCCCGCACAGTGGCCGCAAAGGCCTTACCGTCGATAACTTGCGCTACCATCCTTGGTCCTTTCCCTCAAACCTCATAAGGCCCGGGCGCTGCTGCCGGGCCGGTCAATCGGGGTCGAGCACCCGCTCTTCGCGGGCGATCGACCAATCGATCAGAATGCGCCAAAGCCGTTCGGCCAGATCGGGGTCCATCCCCGTGGCATCCGCCTTGGCGCGGACGTTTCCAACCACCTCTTCCACCCGGGCCGGAATACGCGCGGGCAGGTCCTCGCCCGGTTTCAGCTCGGCGGCGCGGTCGATATAGCCCGCGCGCGTTACCAGCATTTCGATCAGCTGCCGGTCAAGCCTGTCGATCTGGACCCGCAATTCCTGCATCGAGGTACAGTCCTGCGGCGGTGTCAGAGGGGGCATGAGAATCTCCTGCGGCCCGGGGTTCCTCCCGGGCCACGGGATGTCGTATTTGGCGGCTTAGAACAAGCCCTCGATCTCACCTGCGTCGTTGAGGCAGATGCTCTCGGCGGCCGGTTTGCGGGGCAGACCGGGCATGGTCATGATCTCGCCGCAGACCACCACGATGAAACCGGCACCCGCGCTCAGGCGCACTTCACGCACCGGAACCGAGTGGCCCGTGGGTGCACCGCGCAGCGACGGATCGGTCGAGAACGAGTATTGCGTCTTGGCCATGCAGACCGGCAGGTTGCCGTAACCGGCGGCTTCCCAGTCCTTCAGCTGGTTGCGGATCTTGGCATCGGCCAGAACCTCGTCAGCGCGATAGATGCGCTTGGCGATGGTTTCGATCTTTTCGAACAGGGGCATCTCATCGGGGTAGATCGGCGCGAAGTTCGCGGTGCCGGCATCGGCGATTTCCACGACTTTCTTGGCCAGGTTTTCCGAACCTTCCGAGCCCAGCTCCCAGTGACGCGACAGAACCGCCTCGACCCCGTGATCGGCACAGTAGTCCTTGACCGCCTGCACTTCGGCATCGGTGTCGGTGACAAAGTGGTTGATGGCGACGACAACCGGCACGCCAAACGATTTCACGTTCTCAATGTGACGGCCCAGGTTGGCGCAGCCCGACTTCACGGCGTCGACGTTTTCCGCACCCAGATCGGCCTTGGCCACACCGCCATTCATCTTCATCGCGCGCACGGTGGCGACCAGCACCACGGCCGACGGGGCGATGCCGGCCTTGCGGCACTTGATGTTCATGAACTTCTCAGCACCCAGATCGGCACCAAAGCCGGCTTCGGTGACAACATAGTCAGCCACTTTCAGCGCGGTCTTGGTGGCGATGACCGAGTTACAGCCATGCGCGATGTTGGCAAACGGGCCACCGTGCACGAAGGCCGGGTTGTTTTCCAGCGTCTGCACCAGGTTCGGCTGCATTGCGTCTTTCAGCAGAACGGTCATCGCGCCTTCGGCCTTGATGTCGCGGCAGTAGACCGGTGTGCGGTCGCGGCGATAGGCCACAATGATGTCACCCAGACGCTTTTCCAGATCCTTAAGGTCGGTGGCCAGGCAGAGGATCGCCATGACTTCCGACGCCACGGTGATGTCATAGCCTGCTTCGCGCGGGAAACCGTTCGACACGCCACCCAACGAGCAGGTGATCTGACGCAGGGCGCGGTCGTTCATGTCGACCACACGGCGCCAGACGACGCGGCGCATGTCGATCTTCTGCTCGTTGCCCCAATAGATGTGGTTGTCGATCATCGCCGACAGCAGCGAGTGGGCGCTGGTGATGGCGTGGAAGTCGCCGGTGAAGTGCAGGTTCATCTCTTCCATCGGAACGACCTGCGCGTAACCGCCACCCGCGGCACCGCCCTTCATGCCGAAGTTCGGGCCCAGCGAGGCCTCGCGGATACAGATCATCGCGTTCTTGCCGATGCGGTTCAGACCGTCGCCCAGACCCACGGTGGTGGTGGTCTTGCCCTCGCCCGCAGGGGTCGGGTTGATCGCGGTCACCAGGATCAGCTTGCCGTCCTCGCGGCCCTGCACCGAGTTGATGAAGTCCTGGCTGACCTTCGCCTTGTCATGGCCATAGGGCAGCAGGTCGTCGCTGGAGATTCCCAGCTTGGCACCGATCTCCTGAATCGGCTTCTTGTTGGCCTCGCGGGCGATTTCGATGTCGGATTTGTAGCTCATTGGGCAGGGTCCCTGATAGAATTCCGTGCATACCGATGCACACGGGCATCGACGCTGTGACTTCATTAACGTCGCAAACCGATCGGAAGGCTATAGATTCCGACATAATCAAGCCGCGAAACGGCGTATGCCGAGAACAGACGTTTCAGATCGGAGACTGCACGCAGTTTATACGCAAATCACGGTGCCCATGGGCGCTGATCGGGTACAAAAAGCTCCATCCGGTCGCCGATGGCGAGCCCGCCGGGCCGTTCCACCCAGGCGGTAACCCCGCGCCGGTCGGTGGCAGAGGGCTTGAAGGCAGCACCATGGCCGGGCGATTCCTCCTCGACCTCGCGCCCCGGCAGAACGCAAGGGCGGTTTTCCATGTCGATGGTCAGTGTCACGCCGGACGGTCCCCGCAGGCGCGAGGCGGGCGGGACGTGGGTGAAATCGGGGATGCCCCTAACCACCACATTCGCCCCCACCAGCGCCGGGTCCAGCTCTTCCAGTTCCATCCCGGCGGCGATTTCGGTCAGTTCCTCATGCGACAGGATCGACAACTGCCTGACGTTCCGGATCTCGGTGCCTTCGGGATAGAGGTTGCGCACCCGCACGCATGAGGCGCGGTTGGTCCCCTCATGCCGTTCACCCGGCGCCCCGGCGAAGCCCAGGCTCAGACGCTCGACCGGCGTGGCGCGCAGCGAGCCCCCGGCGGCGACGTGGCCCAGCCAGACCACCTCGCCCGCGTATCCGCTTTCCCTCAGCACCGGCATCCCGTCCCTCCTGTCCGCTGCGGGGCGTTCCCCTGTTGTTGCCGACAGAAGACCCCGAACGCGGTTTCTTGACAAGGCTCTACTGGCGGGCGCCGTTCTTGGGCGTCAGGGTTTTCGCAAAGTGAAGAACAGCCTGCGGAAGGGAAACAGCACCGATCCGTCGGACCGCAAGGGATAGGCCTGGCGCATCCGCTCTTCGTAAGCCGCCGTCAGGTGCAGGCGTTCAACCTCGTCCAGAACCTCAAGATACGGGCGGGCAAAGGTGCTTTCGGTAAAGAGCCGCACAGGATGCCCATGCTCTGCCGCGGGCAGGTGCTGGTGATACTCGATTTCCCACAGGCGCGCCTCTCCTAACGGGGAGAGAAGCTCGAAATACTCTTCCGGAGCCATGACTTCGGATTGCTTGGCAAGGGGCCGGTCCTTGAAAAGCGCCGCGAACGCGTCCCGCCAGCCGGTGCTCGACGGGGCCGCCTGCTGATAGGGAACCTGAACCGCCAGAACGCCGCCCGGAGCCAATCCGGCCAGCAGGCGCGGGATCAGGGTTGGATGATCGGGCAGCCATTGCAGAACAGCGTTCGAGAACAGCAGCGCGGGCCGCCGATCCGGCTGCCACGTGGCGATATCCGCCTTTTCCAGCGCTGCATAAGCCCCTGTTTCCTTGGCCTTTTCCAACATGGCAGGAGAGCTGTCGACCCCGATCAGCCTGCGGTTCGGATAGCGCGCGCTCAGCGCTTCGCCCATGACGCCGGCGCCGCAGCCCAGATCGACCATCCCGCCTTCCGGCAGTGGCCCCACCGCGTTCATCAGGTCAATGGCGGGCTGCAGGCGCACCCCGGCAAACTTCGCGTATTGATCCGGGTTCCAGTCCTCTCGCGTCATCACATCCCCCTCACAACTTGCGCAGAATGACGATTACGCAAGAAAAAGGCCGGGCAAATCCCGGCCTTTCCTTATGGATCCCACAGCCTTCACGCGGTTGGTTCCGGCTCCATCCCGCCTTCGGGCGGCGACTTCTTGGGCTTGGTCTTGGGGATCGCGGTGACGCTGGGGGCGCTGCCCTCATCCGAGCTCTGATCCTCGTCATCGCCCGCACTCGGCGGCTCGCCATTCATCACCCGCTTGATCTCGTCCCCGGTCAGGGTCTCGTATTCCAGCAGGCCCTGCGCCAGACGCTCCCACTCCTCGCTCTTTTCGACGAGGATCTCGTGGGCGCGCTCATAGCCAGCCTGAATGAAACCCTTGACCTCTTCCTCGATCATCTCCTTGGTATGCGCCGACACCGAGAACCCGGCGGTGTTGCCCTGATAGCCCTCATGCGCCTCGGCATAGTCGATATTGCCGACCTTGTCCGACATGCCCCAGCGCATCACCATGGCCCGCGCCAACTGGCTGGCCTGCATAATGTCACCTGCGGGACCGTTCGAGACATGATCCTCGCCATACTTGATCACCTCGGCGGCCTTGCCCGCCATGGTCATGGCCAGCTTTTGCTCGCATTCGTCGCGGTGATAGTTGAGCTGATCCATTTCGGGCAAGCTGACAACCATACCCAGGGCGCCACCACGCGGGATGATGGTGGCCTTGTAGACCGGATCGCATAGCGGCAGCGTCATGCCCACAACCGCATGACCAGCCTCATGATAGGCGGTCTTTTCCTTCTGGTCCTGGGTCAGCACCATCGATCGGCGCTCGGCCCCCATCATCACCTTGTCCTTGGCGTTCTCGAAATCTTCCATGGTGACAAAGCGGCGGCCGACACGGGCGGCCATCAGTGCAGCCTCGTTCACGAGGTTCGCCAGATCGGCACCCGAGAAGCCGGGCGTACCACGCGCGATGATGCGCAGGTCCACATCGGGGCCCAGAGGAGTCTTGCGGGCATGCACGCCCAGGATCTTTTCGCGGCCCTTGATGTCGGGGTTGCCGACGGTCACCTGACGGTCGAACCGGCCCGGACGCAGCAGCGCGGGGTCCAGAACGTCCTTACGGTTGGTCGCTGCCAGAATGATCACGCCCTCATTGGCCTCGAACCCGTCCATCTCGACCAGCAACTGGTTGAGTGTCTGTTCGCGTTCGTCGTTACCGCCGCCATAACCGGCGCCACGATGGCGGCCAACAGCGTCGATCTCGTCGATGAACACGATACAGGGCGCGTTCTTTTTGGCCTGTTCGAACATGTCGCGGACACGGGACGCGCCGACACCCACGAACATTTCCACGAAGTCGGAACCCGAGATGGTGAAGAACGGCACACCCGCCTCACCCGCGATCGCACGCGCAAGCAGCGTCTTACCGGTGCCCGGAGGGCCCACCAGCAGCGCGCCCTTGGGGATCTTGCCACCAAGGCGCGAGAACTTCTGCGGGTTGCGCAGGAATTCCACGATCTCTTCCAGCTCTTCCTTGGCCTCGTCGATGCCCGCCACGTCGTCAAAGGTCACGCGGCCATGCTTTTCGGTCAGCATCTTGGCCTTGGACTTGCCAAAGCCCATCGCTCCGCCTTTGCCGCCGCCCTGCATCCGGTTCATGAAATAGACCCAGACACCGATCAGCAGCAGGAAGGGCAACAGCGTGATCAGGAAGGATTGGAACCCGGATTGCGTCTGTTTCTCGGCGCGGACGGGGATGTTCTTGTCGATCAGCAGCCGGGTCACCTCGGCATCGCCGGGCTTGATCGTCACATAGTCGCGGTTGTCGCTGGTCCGGTACCGGATCTGTTCGCCATCCAGCGTCACGTTCTTGACTTCACCCGCGTCTACGGCGCTGACGAATTCTGAATAGGTCTTCTCATGGCTCTGCAAAGTGCCGCCCGGTCCGCTGAACAGGTTGAACAGAGCGAGAATCAGCAGAAACAAGACGACCCAGAAGGCGATGTTGCGTGCGTTGCCCAAGGAAATACTCCCAAATCTTTCGGCATCGGAGGAAGTTGCCGGCTAGACAACTAAAATAGAGATGATTGAGGCAGGTTCAATGCGATAAAAGGGTTGCAAGGAACTCTTCCCATTCAACCAGCAGTCCCGTCTGCCAGCCATTCGCATATCCGGCGATGGGCGCGGCCAGCAAGTCCCCGTCTTTCCAAACCGCGGGCGAGGCGATCAGCGCGGCCTGAGGACGGCCCGTTGCGCGCCAGTCGGGCATCTGCGTCAAGCCCTCTTCGCCCAACGCGCGGACGGTTGCTCCCTGGATCGTAGGGCCAGTCAGGGTCCAACGGTTGTCCCAGGGCTGGTCAACCGGCCCAGCGATGTCGCGGATGGCGTTGTATTCACGGCAGAACCGCGCCTCATCGCCGGTCCGCAGGATCAGACAGCCGCCCAGCGCGCCTGCCCGCCCCGCATGCAGAGCGGTCAGAGCTTCCTGCACGGCGGCACGGCGCGGCGGATAGGTATGCCCGGCGATCCAGCCGGTGATTGCCAGCAGCAGGCGACGGGCGATTTCTTCGGGCAGGGCGGAAAACCCACGCAGGTTCAAAAGAACGTCACCTTCGTCCGGCCGGGCCAAATTCTGCGCGGATTTCAGCGTGTAGTGATCCAGCGCGTCCCGCGCCTGCGCCAGATTCTGCGCCACCGAGGCGAGCGACTCGGCCGTGATCCCCAGCGGACCGAGATGGGTCAGAGCCTCGCGTGCCTTGATTCGATCAAAGCGGGTATCCTGATTCGACGGGTCCTCGATCCAGTTCAGACCGCGCGCGCGCAGATGGTCGCGCAGCCGGGCGCGGGTGATCCCCAGCATCGGGCGCCAGAGTGTCACCCCGTCCTGCACCCGCCGCACGGGCATGGCCGACAACCCGGTGACACCGGCAGCGCGCCCAAGCCGCATCAGCACCGTTTCCGCCTGATCGTCCGCCGTGTGCCCCAGCGCCAGCAGAGTGATCCCGTTGCGCCTGGCCCATCCGGTCAGCAGGTGATACCGCGCCTGCCGCGCCTGATCCTGAAGGTTGCCGGACCCGTCCCAGCCCTCCCAGCGCAGGGTCTCATGTGCGATGCCCAGCCGCGCGGCCAAGGCAGCCACCTGTGCCGCCTCCTTTGCCGCCTCGGGGCGCAGGCCATGATCCACGGTTGCGGCAGAGATGGCGACACCCTCGCCGTTCAATACATCAACCAACAGATCAAGCAGCGCGATCGAATCTCCACCGCCCGAGACGGCGACGCCCAGCCGGCGCGGCAGCTCAGACGGCAACTGCGCGCGCAGATCGGCGCGCAGCCTGTCGGTCTCTTGCGTCAAGAACAGCCCAGCGCCGCCATTTCCCGGCTCGCCTCGGCGACCGCAGCCGATGCAGGAAAGCGCACGCCGACCTCGCCCAGCGTGATGCAGGCCTGATCGGTCTGACCCAGACGGCCCAGCGCGGCGCCAAGCTCATAAAGTGCTTCCGGCGCCACGGGACCCTCGGAATCGCCGGTGAAACTGGCCAGAAACGCCCGTGCCGCCTCGCGCGTATCGCCCAGCCCTTTCAGCGCGCGGCCGCGCTTTAGCTGAGCCTCGGGCGCCAGCGGGCTGCCGGGATACGAACTGTCGAACTGGCCGAACATCTCGGCGGCCCGGCTAAAATCGCCGTCGTCCAGCGCCTTGGAGGCCGCATCGAATTCGGCGCGTTCGCCGACGGCAAGCTCGCTGTCATCCACGGTCGGGGTCGCGGGTTCAATCGCCGGGGCCGTCGTCTGGGTGCCGGTTTCGCCGCCCAGCGTCGAGGTTTCGCCCAAAGTGCTGATGTCGCCACCTTCAAGCTCGACCAGACGGAACTCCAGATCGCCAATGCGGTTGGTGCCATCGGCCACGATCCGCTCGATCCGCTGGTTGAGCTGTTCGGTCTGGCTGGTCAGGCGTTGCAACTCAGCCTCGATGGCATCCACACGCTCGAGCACCGAACTGCCGGACAGGTTCGGAGACGGCGACCCGGTGGTCGAGAACTCACGCTTGAGCCGCTGGATTTCCACATGCAGGACAGTCAGCTCCTGCCGGATATCCGCCAGTGTCTGCTGATCCTGCGCCCGGGCCATACCAGCCGTTGCCACGGCCGCCGCCAGAACCAAAGCCGCAATGCGCATCATCTTACCCCGTGGTTGCACCCGTCAGAACCGTCACGGCGCGGCGGTTCTTGGCATAACATGCCTCTTCGCTGCAGATCTCGATGGGGCGCTCCTTGCCATAGGTCACGGTCTTGAGCCGGTTGCCCGCAACCCCGCGCGAAATCAGGAACTCGCGGGCGGCGTTGGCCCGGCGCGCGCCCAGCGCAAGGTTGTATTCCCGCGTGCCCTGCTCATCCGCGTGACCTTCGATGGTGGCGGTGAAATCGACATTCCGCAGCAGCCAGTCGGCCTGCCCTTGCAGGATCGTCTGCGCCTCGGCGGTCAGGGTGGACTGGTCGACCGAGAACAGCACCCGGTCACCGATGGCCTGCTGGAAATAGGCCGGAGAGGTCGGGTCGCTGGCCACGCCAGCCCCGGCGCCACCCGCGCCCGCTCCGCCAGCGCCTCCGCTGCCCCAGGCCGACGGGTCGGTGTTGGAACAGGCCGCCAGCGCCACCAGGGCGATGGGGGCCACGATCTTGCCCAATAGGTTCATCTCAATGCCTCACTCGTTCTTTTGTGTTCTGCGCCTGTTTCTACCACAGGCGCCGTCTCATGTGAACGCAGCCGTTGGGCCGCGCCGATCACTTCTGCCCCGTTCCCTACTGCAACGGAGACCATGCCGGGTCGCTGCCACCGTCCGGGGTACGGACCGGGCGCAGGTTGCGGCCCGAAATGTCCACGGAATAGAGCGCCGAGCGTCCGCTGGCGCCCTGGGTTTCACGGGTGAACATGATCACCCGGCCATTGGGCGCCCATGTCGGCCCCTCGTCCAGGAACGAGGCGGTCAGCAGCCGTTCCTCGCTGCCATCGGTGCGCATCACACCGATATGGAACCGGCCCTTGTTCTGTTTGGTAAAGGCAATGTAATCGCCACGCGGCGACCAGACCGGAGTGCCATAGCGGCCCTTGCCGAAGCTGATCCGCCGCGCTTCGCCACCCCGCGCGGGCATGATGTAAAGCTGCGGCGTGCCCGACCGGTCGCTTTCGAACACGATCTGGCTGCCGTCCGGCGAATAGCTGGGCGCGGTCTCGATCGAGGGCGCGTTGGTCAGGCGCGCGCTCTGGCCCGAGCCGATATTCATCGACCACAGATCGGTGTTGCCGCCCTGGGCCAGCGAATAGAGCACCGTCTGCCCGTCCGGCGAAAAGCGCGGCGCAAAGCTCATGGTGCCTTCCTGGCTCTGCAGGACGCGGCGCTGCACCCGGCCCACATCCAGCACGTAGATGCGCGGCGTACCGCTCTCGTAGCTGGTATAAAGCACCCGATCCCCGGTTGGCGAAAACCGCGGCGCCAGCACGATGGCCGAACTGTCGGTCAGGTACTGCACATTTGCGCCGTCGTAATCCATGATCGCCAGCCGCTTGCGCCGTTGGTTCTTGGGGCCGCTCTCGGACACAAAGGCCACCCGGCTGTCGAAATAACCGCTTTCGCCGGTGATCCGGCTATAGACCTGATCGGCCACCTTGTGCGCCATGCGCCGCCAGCCGTCGGTGGTGCCCGCGAATTGCAGCCCGTTGCCCAGTTCCGCACCCGAGAACACGTCCCAGATCCGGAACCGCACCGTCAGTTGGTTGCCCGAAACGTTCACCGCCCCGGTCACCAGCGCCTGCGCATTGATCGCCTTCCAGTCGGCGAACTGCACCGGCGCCTCGAAGCTGCTGACCTGACTGATATAGGCGTCCGAGCCGATCTCGCGGAACAGACCCGTGCCGCTGAGGTCGGCAGCCACGACGCGGGCCAGTTGCGCCGAATACTCGGCAGCCGCCGGGCTGTCGGGCACGAAGTTCGGAGCCGCAAACGGCAGCGGCTCGATCACGCCCTCGGTAATCTCGATCCGCAGCGGCTGGTTCTGCGCCTGGGCGGGGGCCACCAGCAGCGCCGTGCCCAGAAAGAGGCTGGTCAGAAATTTCATCATTTGATCCGCATCCTCTCGGGATTGAAGGTCATCTCAATATTCTGCCACTGACCGTATTTCTCGGTCGGCAGGTCGTATCCTTTGGCACCACAGCGAACGATGGCGCGGCGCGCGGCCTCAAAGGCCTGCTGCGCGGCTGCGGACGAGCCGCCCGAGCTTTCCAGCAGCCGCACGCTGTTGCTGATCGGTTTGCCGTCGGGCTGCATGGCGACGGACACCACAACGGTAGTGTTCAGCGCGTCCGTGGACAATGAGCCGACATTCCAACAGTTCGAAACCGCGATCCGCAGTGCGTCCTTTTCGCCACCGGTCAGGGGCGGGCCGCTGGGGGCCGGGGCCGCCTGCGCGCCGCCCAGGGCCTCGGCCAGCGCATCCTCAACCGCATCCTGCGTGTTGGGACTGGAGTCGGGTGGATCTTCCTGTTCAGCCGTCTGCACCGGCTCGGGCTTGGGCCGTGACGGGCGCGATTTTGGACGGGGCGAGCTTTGGGCCGCCGGATCGGGGCTTTCCTCTGCCTCGGTCACGATCTGGTCGGTCGCCTCTTTCTGCGCCGTCTCTTCCTGCTCGGGTTGCTGCTCTTCGGCGCCGTCCTCGGCCGAGACCGGAGGCGTGTCCACATCGTCGGGCTTCACATCGGGGGGCGGCGGTGCCACAGGCTGCGGCGCGACCCGGTCAGCGGGCCGGGGTTGCGGGCGCGGGCCCGGAGGCAGCAGCGCCACTTCCTCGGGGTCGGGCTGCTCCAGGGTGGGCGTGTCCTCGACCACCTCGGGATCCGGGGGCTCGGCAACCACTTCGGGCTGTGGTTCCGGCTCAGGTTCGGGCTGGGCCACGGGTTCGGGAGGCGCCTGTTCCGGCTCGGGCTCGGCGGGCGCCGGCACCGCGACCTGATCGTCCGGCTGCTCAGGTTGTTGCAGGTCCGAGGGCACATCCACAACCTCGGGCGCCTGTTTCGGCGCGGTCAGCGCTGCATATTCCTCAGCCGAAATCACCGACACATCCTGCACCTCGAACGGCAACGGCTCGGACCGGAAGGTACCGCCGAACAACGCCCATCCGACCAAGGTCACATGGAGGACGCCTGAGATCTTGGTGCCGGTCTGCAAACCGCTGCCTCACTCTCCGCCTTCGTCCAGCGTCGGCCCGCCGGTATCCGTCACAAGGCCTACATTCGAAAACCCGCCCGCGTTGAGCGCGCCCATGACCTGCATGACCTGCGCATAGGGAATGCCACCATCGGCACGCAGAAACACCCGGTCACTGCTCCGTTCTGCCGCAATCGCGCGCAGTTTTCCGATCAATTCCGCGCGAGCGACATCCGTCGTCTGGATCTGCACCCGGCCATCACCGGTCAACGTCACGGTCAGCGGTTCTTCACTGTCCGAGGGCAGCGCGTTTGCGGCGGTCTTGGGCAGATCCACCGGCACGCCCACGGTCAGCAGCGGAGCGGCCACCATGAAGATGATCAACAGCACGAGCATGACATCGACAAACGGCGTGACGTTGATCTCAGCCATCGGCTGCGCCCGGCCCCGCCGCCGCCCGCGCCTGCGGCCGTTATCCGCGCTCTGCTGTACCGCCGCGCCCATGGCTCAGCTGTCCAATTGCCGCGACAGGATGGTGGCGAACTCGTCGGCAAAGGCCTCGTACCCGCCCACGATCCGGTCACTGTCCGCGCTCAGCTTGTTGTAGAAGATCACCGCCGGGATCGCCGCCAGCAGGCCCAGACCGGTGGCCAGCAACGCCTCGGCAATCCCCGGCGCCACCACGGCCAGGTTGGTGTTCTGCTGCTCGGCAATCTCGATAAAGGCGTTCATGATGCCCCAGACGGTGCCGAAAAGCCCCACAAACGGCGCGGTCGAGCCCACCGTGGCCAGCACCGGCAGCCCCTTTTGCAGCCCCTCGGCCTCTTTCGCGATCGCCACATCCATCGACCGGTCGATCCGCGCCTGCGCGCCCGCGATCAGCCCGCCATCGGTCCGGTGCGAGCGCCGCCACTCGATCATTCCGGCGGCAAAGATCTTTTCCGAACTGCCATTTGGCTGCGGCCCAATCCGTTCGAACAGCTCATCCAGCGGGTTGCCCGACCAAAAGGATTCATCGAATACCTGCGCCTCGCCGCGCGCAGACCGATAGGTGATGAGCTTCTGAATGATGATCGACCACGCCCAGAACGACGCGGCCAGCAGCATCAGCATCACTAGTTTCACGACAAGGGTTGCACGGGCAAACAGCCCCCACATGGAGAAATCGATCTCCTGCGCCAGCGCCAGCGTTTCAGCTTCCATGACCTGCTCTTTGTTGCCTGACAGCCCATTGGTTCGGGCTTGTTTTGCGAAACGCTAACGTAGATCGGGGTGAAATGCCAACAGAACCACCCCTGCCGACAAAATTGTTACAGCAATGCGCGAATCTCTGCCGGAAGCCGCACCGGCTTGCCCTCGGCATTTATGCAGACGGCAGTGACAGTCGCCCGGAAGACCTCCGTATCCCCCCGCCGCACCAGTTGCGCCATGGTCAGGCGAGCGCCCGAAATCGCCGTCATCTCGGTCTCGATCACCAGCTCATCGTCGAATTTCGCGGTTGCAAGGTATTCCGCCTCGATCTTGCGCACGACCCAGACGATGCCCGCATCCCGCATCGCGTTCTGGTCATTGCCCAGTTGCCGCACCCAGTCCGAACGCGCCCGTTCGATATAGCGCAGGTAGTTGGCATGATAGACGATGCCCCCCATGTCGGTGTCTTCGTAATAGACCCGGACCGGGAAGACATGCTTCATCACGACTGCTCCTGACGGGCAAACAACCTGAGCGCATGAGAGCTGTCCCGCGCAGCCCCCGGCAGCACCGGATCATAGGCAGCCCGGATCAGCCCGGCAATGTCGGGCCGCAGGATCGTCGCCTCGCCCGCCACGGCCAACGGAGACTGAGTGCGGAACGCGGTATCGGACCACAGCAGGACGGTCTGCACGACCTGACTCAGCGCCAGTGTCTCGGCGGGCAACTTCGACATCTGCTCATCCATGCGCAGGAACACAAACGCCGCCTTGATCGCGCCATCCTCTTCGAACCGGAACACGCGGTACTGGTTGGCATCGGCCGCGATCAGACGCTTCACCAGCGGCTTGAGATCCGGGATCAGCCGGTCGAGATCGGGGACCTCGGGCAACTCGGCCCAATCGCGAAAGAAAAACACCATGCAATTGGCGCCCAGTTCCGGATCGGTCTCGGCCATCTTGTGCCCGGCGAGTGTCACCACCGCCTCGAAGGCGCCCTTGACCACCGACAGGGTCTGATCCTCGACCCCGAACACGATGGGCACGATCGGGCGCCCCCAGCGGGCAAACACGAACTCACCGCTTTCGCGGGTAAACAGGGCTTCGATCTCTTCCGGTGTCACGCGCAGATCTTCATCTTTTTCCAAATACTCCCGCCGGAGGCATAAAATCTCCGGCGCGCGGCTTCAACCAAACAGATCGCTCTGCCGCTTCGGCATCGGCAGCCCCAGATGCGCCCAGGCCTTCTGCGCCAGCATCCGCCCGCGCGGTGTGCGCTGGATCAGCCCCTGCTGCAACAGATAAGGCTCAATTACTTCCTCAAGCGAGTCCCGGCTTTCCGACAGCGCCGCCGACAACGTCTCGATCCCCACCGGGCCACCCGCGTAATTCTCGGCGATCAGCTTCAGATACCGCCGGTCGGCACCATCCAGCCCCAGATTGTCCACCCCCAGCCGCGTCAACGCCCCATCTGCCAGATCGCGAGTGATCCGCCCGTCGCCCTCGACCACGGCAAAATCCACCACCCGGCGCAGCAGCCGACCCGCGATCCGGGGCGTTCCCCGCGAGCGCCGCGCAATCTCGCGGGCGCCTTTGTCGTCGGCAGGCGCCCCCAGCTTGCGGGCATTGCGGGTGACGATCTCGTGCAACTCGTCGACCGTGTAGAACTGCAACCGGGTCGGGATGCCGAACCGGTCCCGCAGCGGCGTGGTCAGCAGGCCCATCCGGGTGGTCGCACCGACCAGCGTAAAGGGCTGCAACTCAATCCGCACGGTGCGCGCGGCAGGTCCCTCACCGATCACCAGATCCAGCTCGAAATCCTCCATCGCGGGATAGAGCACCTCTTCCACCGCCGGGTTCAGCCGGTGGATTTCGTCGATGAACAGCACATCGCGCGATTCCAGATTGGTCAGGATCGCCGCCAGATCACCGGCCTTGGCCAGCACCGGGCCGGACGTCATGCGGAAATTCACGCCCAACTCGCGCGCCATGATCTGCGCCAGCGTGGTCTTGCCCAGACCGGGCGGGCCATGAAACAGCGTGTGATCCATCGCCTCGCCGCGCTGGCGGGCGGACTGGATGAAGATACGCAGATTGGCCCGCGCCTCGGCCTGACCGATGAACTCATCGAGTCCTTGCGGGCGCAGCGCGCGGTCATGATCCTCGGGCAGCGGCTCAGGCCGGATGGTGGGATCGGCGTCGATCATTTCTCACTCAGCCTTTCGGAGCCAGCAGTTTCAGCGCGGCGCGGATCAGGTCCGCTTCACCTGCGTCGGGGAAAGTAGCGGCCGCCTCGGCCACGGCAGCGGCGGCCTCGGACGGACCATAGCCCAGATTGGACAGCGCCGACAGGGCACCCGCCGACGCGGCAGCCGCCCCGGAGGACGCCCTTGCCGCCGGCTTGCGGGCAGACGCCGGCGCGGCCTCGACCAGCTCGACCACCTCCAGCGCCGGGCCGTCCATCGCCTCGGCCACGGTGCCGCCCATTGCCATCACGCCGGGCGCCTTGTCCTTGAGGTCCAGCACGATCCGCTGCGCCGTCTTGGGGCCCACCCCTTTGGCCGCCTTGACCGAGGCCCAATCCCCCAGCGCAATCGCGCGGCTTACGCCATCGGGGCCCAGCGCGCCTAGAATAGCCAGCGAAACCTTGGCCCCCACCCCCTGCACCGAGCAGAGCAACCGGTGCCATTCTTTCTCGACCAGCGACAGAAAGCCGTAAAGCTGCATCAGATCCTCGCGCACCACCATGTCGGTGAACAGCGAGACGGCCTCACCCGGCCCGGGCAGTGCGGCCATCGTGCGGTCCGAGCAATAGACGATGTAGCCCACGCCGCGCACGTCGATCAGGATGTGGTCTGCCGTGCGGTAGTCCAGCCGTCCCGTCAGTTTACCGATCATGCCCGCACCTCTCTCACCCGCATCGGCGCTGCCCCGCCGTAATAGGAATGGCAGATGGCAATCGCCAGCGCATCCGCGGCGTCGGCCCCTTTCGGCTGACAGCCGGGCAGTTGCAGCTTGACCATGTGCAGAACCTGTTCCTTCTCGGCATGCCCGACACCCACAACCGTCTTCTTGACCCGGTTGGGCGCATATTCCCCCACCGGCAACCCCGCCTGTGCCAGCGTCAGCAGCGCCACGCCGCGCGCCTGACCCAGCTTGAGCGTGCCAGCGCCGTCCTTGTTCACGAAGGTCTGTTCGATGGCCGCCTGATCCGGCGCATGGGTTGCGATCACCTCGACGATCTGGTTGTGCAGCGACAGCAGCCGCTCCCCCAGATCATCACCATCGGAATGGCAATGCCCGTTGGCCACGTGACTCAATCGGCTGCCATGCGATTCGATGACGCCCCATCCCAGGGTTCTCAGCCCCGGATCAATGCCCAGAATCCGCATATATCGCCTCGGCCTGCTCGGGTTTTGTTGCCTTTTATTCGAACTAGCACGAAGCAAGAACATTTTCCAAGCGCTTTGACCTCACGCCCGAAAGCGACACGGCTGTCCAACCCGCGACATCAAGGGCGAAAAACGACCCAGAACTGCCTAGAAGCGACCGTTTGGAGAGTCCGATAATCACCAACATTTCAAAGGGGTTACAGTGTTTTCGAGCATTGCAGAAACTGCATAGGACACATGCAATTTTCGTTCTTGCGCGGGCAATCGGGCGTTACTAGATGGCCGTCAGATCGAGAGATCACACTGAAAACGCAAACCAGAAGGACACAGGATATGGCTGCACTGGACACCACCCGCCCCACCATTGGCTCGTTCGGCCTCTTTGGCCGTATCGGCGCAACTTTCGCATCGGTCGTGAACGCCGTTGTTGATTGGAACGACGCCCGCGCCACCCGCAACGCGCTGTCGGATCTGTCGGATCGCGAACTGGAAGATATCGGCCTGTGCCGTGGCGACATCGACGCCGTGGCCGAGGGCAAGCGCTGAGCAAAGCCACTCACTCTCCCTGCCCCACTCCTCCCTAAGGGGCAAACAGAAACGCCGCGTGTCTCATACACGCGGCGTTTTCTTTTGTCCGGTAGGAGGTAGGGTTAGGGCAGGAACGGTCCAATCTGCTCGGCGATCAGCGCCGACAGTGGATCGGCTTGCATCACCCAGGCACCGGCTTTCTCGACCGATGTTCCCTCGTTCAAACGTTCGACACGCTGATCGTAGGAAGTCGCACCCAGGGTCGCCAGCAAGAAGCCCTTGAACAGGAAGAAGGCGACAAGAGACAGCACCATCACCCTCAGCGGGGCAGCCGACCGGACCCGGCGGGGTTTCATCACCACCAGTCCGTCTGCACGCATCTGCGCGCGATACCCGCGTGTCATGGCACGATGCTTTTTGGTCAGACGCTGAATGCGCTGCTCAAAAGGCATCTGCCTGTTGGCCATGGTAGCCTCCATAACCGGTCCCTCCATAAAAACCTGATTGAGGCTACGTATGAAATGAGCCAAAACCAAGGCAAAAGATCGTTGATGTTGGCAAATTGGCCTAAATTGCGCCTTCTTTGTGCAAAACAAGCGTCGTCCATTCACCAATCATATTCCTAGCGTGCAGATTGGTTCCATTCTGGACATAAACGGACAATACGTCATCGGCTTGTTCGTTGAGAATCCCCGACAAAATCGCATATCCGCCCGGCCGCAGATTCTCTGTCAGATCCGGCGCCAGGGCGACCAGCGGGCCTTTCAGGATGTTGGCAAAGATCAAATCATAAGGCGCATGGGCCTTCAGATCGGGGTGATCAAAGCCGGCGGCCTCAAGGCACCGGACCGCACCGTCCATCCCGTTGGCGCGCAGGTTCGCCTCGGCCACATCGACGGCCACCTCGTCGATATCGCTGGCAAGAATGTCGCCCTGCCAGACCCGTGCCGCCGCCATCGCCAGCACCGCCGTGCCACATCCGATATCGGCCACTGTCCTGGCTTCGAACCCTTCCTCGATCAGCCGGTCAAGCGCCCGCAGGCATCCCAATGTGGTGCCGTGATGCCCGGTGCCAAAGGCCATCGCGGCCTCAATCAGCAGCGGGATGCGACCGTCGGGCAGTTTGTCAGCATCGTGACTGCCATAGACAAAGAACCGTCCGGCCTCGACCGGGGCCAATTCACGGCGCACATGGGCGACCCAGTCGGTTTCCGGCAGTTCCGAAACCACAAAGGGCTTCGCCCCGAATGCCGCCGCCAGAACCGCCAGCGCGGTTTCATCCGGGGTTTCGGTGAAATAACCGCCAACCTCCCACAGGCCCGAGCCGTCCTCGACCTCAAACACGCCGACACCGGTCGGCTCGGGCGTCAGACGTTCCATCGCCTCGCCAAGTCCTTCGGCAGCGGCCTTGCCGGTCAGTGTGGTCAGAGCGGTATAGGTGGGCATCAGCGTCTCCTGAATCTGTCCGCATGCGCGTAGGACCGGGAGGGCGCGAGGTCAAGCACCGGCAGGGCCTGCCGGCTCAGCGCGACCACATAGTGCCAGCCCCAGAGCGCGGCGGCGAGCCCGACCAGAACGCTGCACAGCGCCTGCGCATATATTACGCCCGGCGCGCCAAAGGCGGCAGCCGTCCACAATGCGACCGGCAGGGTCAGCGCCCCGTCGCGGAACCAGTTGGTCAGCGTCGCGCGGCGCGGGCGGCCCAGCGCATTGAACGCGGCGTTCGAAACAAAGAGCAAGGCGGCAAAGACAAAACCGCCCGCCCCCACCTGGGTAAAGGCCACCAACACCTCGGCAGAGGGGCCCTGCAGGGCAAACCCCCGCGCGATGCCCGGCCCCGCCGCCGCCAGGATGGCCCACATCACAAGCGTATACCCCAGCCCGAACAGAACCGCGTCGCGATAGGTGCACCGCACCCGTGCATAGTCCCGCGCGCCGTAATTCTGGCCGAAGATGCCGCCAATGGCGCCAGCCAGCGAGAAGATGCCTCCGAACGCCACCACCGTCAGCCGCCCGACGACGGCCCAGCCCGCCATCGCCTGATCCCCGAACTGTGCCATGACCGAGGTCAGGACATAGTTGCCGACAGGCGCGGCAAGCTGCGTCAGGATCGCGGGCACAGCGATGAGCAGGTAGGGTCTGAGGCTGCCCAGGCAATCCCGCCGCCGGGGCCGTGCCAGCAGGTCGTGCGGCACCGTGGCGAAATAGATCGCCATGCCGAGCATCACGAAACGAAACAGCACCACGCCCAGCGCCGCCCCATCGAGGCCCAGGCCCAGCCCGTAGATCAGGATCGGATCGATCACCAGCGCCACCCCGCCCGAGGTCAGCGTGACCGACATCGAACGCACCCCATCCCCTTCGGCCCGCAGCGCGCCATTGGCGATCATCGCGGCCGCCATGATGCCCAGCGAGGGCACCGTCATCGCCAGATACCGCGCCGCCAGCGCCGCCGTCTCGCCGGTGGCCCCCGACAAGGCCAGGATCTGGTGCCGGAAGATCAGGATCAGCAGGCCAACAGCGCTCTGGATCAGAAAGGCCAGCACCAGCGCCGAGGTCGCCTGCCGTCGGGCCAGTCTCCGCCGCCCCTGCCCGATCCCCTTCGAGATCAGGGCGGTAGCGGCGATCATCAGCCCGATCCCGGCGCTGACCGAAAGAAACTGGATAGCAAAGGCAAATCCGATCGCGGCCATCAGCCGGGGCTGTTCCAGCTTGGAAATCCAGAACAGGTTGGCCGCATCGACCAGAAAGACAAAGGTAATCCCGGTGGCCCCGGTCAGGGTCATGCGCACCACATGCCCCATGGTCGAGCCGGTCAGGAACCTGCCTTTTTCACTCATGCGCCCTCATTCCGCCGGGGCCGGAGCATATTTCGACAGAATGGTCTCGTTGCCCGGCTCGGGATGGCGCGGCACCAGCAGCGACAGGCCCAGCGAGATCAGCGCCATGGCAGCGGCCAGACCAAAGACGGCGCCGGGTGAGATCACCCAGAGCAGCCCCAGAAGCGCGGGCAGGAACACCGCCGCGATATGGTTGATGGTGAACGCCACCGCTGCGGTGGGTGCGATATCCGCCGGGTCGGCGATCTTCTGGAAATAGGTCTTGAGCGCCAGTGCCAGCGCAAACAGGATGTGGTCGATCACGTAAAGCACCGCTGCCAGCAGCACGCCCCAGCCGAACCAGTAGATCCCGCCATAGGCCGCAAAGACCAGCGCCAGCCCGGCATATTCAAAGATCAGCGTTCGCCGCTCGCCGAACCGGGCCACCGCCTTGCCCAGCAGGGGCGCCACGGTCATGTTGATCATCAGGTTGATCATGTAGAGCCCGGTGAGCTCGTGAACGTCGAACCCGAATTTCTCGACCATCATGAAGCCCGCAAAGACCACGAAGATCTGCCGCCGCGCACCCGCCATGAATTGCAGCAGGTAATAGAGCCAATAGCGGCGGCGCAGGATTAGCTTCTTGGTCTGCGGCGTGGGCGCGTCGAATTGCGGATAGGCCACCAGGCAGAAAACGGCCAGAAACAGGGTCAGACCCCCGGCCGCCATGAAGACGGTGTTATAGGCCAGATCGAACCGCTCCCATGTCAGCACGATCAGCCCGTAAATCACCAGCGTCGCGGCCGAGCCCATGGCCACCAGCCAGCCCAGGGTCTGCGGCGCCCGATCCTTGGGCAGCCATTGCAGCTGCAGCGACTGGTTCACCGTCTCATAGTAGTGAAAGCCGATTGAGCTGAAGAGCGTGACGAACAGCAACCCGCCAAGGCTCGGGAACCATGCGGTCACGGCGGTGGCGACCCCCAGCAGGGCCAGCGAAATCAGCCCCAGCACCTGCTCGCGCACGAAGATGATCACGGCGATCACGCCGACGGCCAGAAAGCCCGGGATCTCGCGCACGGTATGCAGCAGGCCGATATCCGCCCCGTCGAAATTCGCCACCTCGATGACGAAGTTGTTCAGCAGCGCGCTCCACGCGTTGAACGCAATCGGCATGGTCATCGCCATGACGAAAAGCAGCACGATGGGGCGCCGCCACAGGGGCAGGTTCTCTGCCTCCGACAGAGGGATCGGTTTCAACATGAGAGTCCTCTACGCCCATTGTGCCCACTTTGCGAGGGGAAAGGTGCCTGCGCACATCTGATCTGCATCAATGCGCAGGGCGGATCGCAAAGATATATCGCAATTCATGAATTGATACGGAGCACCACATGGATCTGATCAGCCTCGTCGAACGGATCGGAGAAGCCCCGACCGCCGCCCTGTTCGGTCTGGCGACCGGCATCACCTTCGGCGTGGCGGCACAGCGCTCGCGCTTTTGTCTCAGGGCCGCCACGGTGGAGTTTGCCCGGGGCCGGATGGAAGACAAGGTGGCGGTCTGGCTGCTGACCTTTTCGACGGCGCTGGTCTGGGTGCAGGCGACGCAGATGCTGGGGCTGATGGATGCGGCGGATGCGCGGATGATGGCGGTGCCGGGCAGCTGGTCCGGGGCGATCATCGGTGGGCTGATGTTCGGCACCGGCATGGTGCTCGCGCGCGGCTGCTCGGGGCGGCTGCTGGTGCTGGCGGCCACGGGCAACCTGCGCTCGGTGGTGTCCGGGTTGATCTTTGCGGTGGTGGCACAGATGAGCCTCTCGGGCCTGCTGTCGCCCGCCCGCGACCGGATCGCCGCGCTCTGGATCACTGAGGGCGGGCGCAACATGGACCTGCTCGCCGCAACCGGCCTGCCGCCTTATGCCGGTCTCGTCCTCGGCGCGCTGATCGCGGTGCTGGCCCTGGTGCTCGCCCGGCGCCACCGCATCGGCACGGCACGGCTGATCTTTGCCTCCGGTGTGGGGTTTGCCGTGGCACTGGGCTGGGTGCTGACCTACGCGCTGGCGCAGGTTGCCTTTGACCCGGTGCAGATCGAAAGCGCCACCTTTACCGGCCCGTCGGCGCACACGCTGATGTTCTTCCTCGACCGGGACGCGGTGCTGGAGTTCGACATCGGCCTGGTGCCCGGCGTCTTCATCGGCGCCATGCTCGCCGCCTGGTTTGCCGGAGAAATGAAGCTGCAGGCCTTCGACGGCCCGGTCACCATGCGCAAGGCAATGATCGGGGCCGCACTGATGGGCTTTGGCGGCATGCTAGCCGGCGGCTGCGCCATCGGCGCAGGCGTGACCGGCGGCTCGATCTTTGTCGGTACGGCATGGGCTGCCCTCTTCTTCATGTGGGTGGGCGCGATGCTGACCGACTTCCTGATCGACCAACGTTCCGAAGCTGTGACCGCCTGATGCTTCTTCTTGCTGAAAATACGCAAATAACCCCACTGTTACCGCAGGTGGTACCGGTCGGGCATCCGCCTCCGGCGGCCGTATTTGGAACGAGAAGAAGGTGCGAAGTCAGTAGAAACTCTGTGGGTCGATATCGACGCTCAGCCGCAAGTCGCCCTTGAGCCTGAGGGGCGCGATCCAGCGGGCAATCGCCTCTTGCAGCGGCACGCCCTTGGGCGCTTTGATCAGAAGACGCACGCGGTGGCGGCCCCGTATCCGGGCGATCGGGGCCGGGGCGGGGCCGAAAACCTGCGCCCCGATCTGGCGAAGTGGCGCGTCGTTGCGGGCCATGGCGTTGCCGAGATCAAAAACCGGGCCGACCTCGGGGCCCGACAGGATGATCCCCGCCATGCGGCCATAGGGCGGCACGCCCGCCACCTGCCGCTCGGCGGCTTCGGCCTTCCAGAACCCGATCTCGTCGCCGGATAGAATCGCGCGGATCACCGGGTGTTCGGGCTGGAAGGTCTGGAGCAGCGCCTGCCCCGGCCTCTCCGCCCGTCCCGCGCGCCCGGCCACCTGCCGCATCAGCTGAAACGTCCGCTCGGCCGCACGCAGATCCGAGCCCTGTAGCCCCAGATCGGCGTCAATCACTCCAACCAGCGTCAGCTTGGGGAAATTGTGCCCCTTGGCCACCAGTTGCGTGCCGATGATGATATCCGCCTCACCTTCGGCGATCTCCTCGATCTTGGCCTTGAGCGCGCGGGCCGAGCCGAACATGTCCGAACTCAGCACAGCGATGTTTGCATCCGGAAACGCAGCCCCTGCCTCTTCCGCCAGCCGTTCGATCCCCGGGCCGACCGGAGCCAACCTGCCCTCGGCCCCGCAAGACGGACAGGTCTCGGGCACCGGTTTGGTTTCGCCGCATTGATGGCACATGAGGCGCTTGAGGAACCGGTGCTCGACCATGCGCGCATCGCAATGATCGCAGCCGATCTGCTGCCCACAGGCGCGGCAGAGCGTCACCGGGGCATAGCCGCGCCGGTTGATGAACAGGAGCGCCTGTTCGCCCTTCTCCATCCGGTCCAGCACGGCGCGGCGCAGGGTCGGCGATATCCAGGTGCCCGCCTGCATCTGCTCGGCGCGCATGTCGATGGCTTTCATCTCAGGCAACACTGCCGCGCCGAACCGGGCCGTCAACTCCAGCCGGTCGTATTTACCCGCCTCAGCATTGGCCCAACTTTCAAGGGATGGCGTGGCGCTCGCCAGTATCACCTGCGACCCGCAGATCGCCGCCCGCAGCACCGCCATGTCACGGGCGTTGTAGAGCACGCCATCCTCCTGCTTGTAGGAAGTGTCGTGTTCCTCATCGACGATGATCAGGCCCAGATGGCGGAACGGCAGAAACAGGGCCGAGCGGGCGCCCACCACCAGTTGCGCATCACCCTGCCCCACCATGCGCCAGACCCGGCGGCGCTCGGTCATGGTGGCGCCCGAGTGCCACTCGGCAGGCCGCGCACCAAAGCGGGCCTCGACCCGGGTCAAAAACTCGGCGGTCAGCGCGATCTCGGGCAGCAGCACCAGCGCCTGTTTGCCCAGCCGCAGCGCCTCGGCCACCGCCTCCAGATAAACCTCGGTCTTGCCGGAGCCGGTCACGCCCTTGAGCAGGGTGGTCCCGTAACTGTCCGAGCGCATGGCCGCGCGCAGGGTGTCGGCAGCGGCGGTTTGATCTTCGGTCAGATCCTTGCCGCACAGGTCCGGGTCGAGTTGCGGGAAAGGCAGATCGCGGGGGCTGTCCTCTTCCCGCACGGCGCCCTGTTTCACCAACCCCTTGATGACCGAGGAGGTCACCCCGGCCATCTCGGCCAGTTCTTTCAGCGTGAACGCCAGCCCGCCAAAGTCGCGCAGCAGCTCCAGCACCCGGGCTCGGGCATCGGTCATCCGGTCTGGCGCGCAGTCGCCGAGCCGGTAGATCTTGCGCATCGACGGCGGATCACCCAGCCCCGGCGCGCGGGTGGCCAGCCGCAGCATGGCGGGCATCGGCGTCAGGGTGTAATCGGCGGCGCGGCCCAGGAATGCCCGCATCTCTTCCCGCATTGGCGCCACATCTAGAACCCGGATCACCGAGCGTATCTTGGCGCGGTCAAAATCGCCCCGGCCCGGCCCCCAGACCACACCCAGCACCTTGCGCGGTCCCAGCGGCACCTCGACAAAGGCGCCGGGGAAACAGCCGCCCTCGGGCGCCTTGTAGTCCAGCAACCGGTCCAGCGGCTGCGTCGTCAGCACCGCCACCAGTTCGCCGTGATCGAAAAATTCCGGATCGCTCACCTGTCACCTTTCATCGCCGGGGGTTTCGGCAGAGGTTCCTTTGAGGTAAAGGCAAGCGCGACAGAGGCCAACCCATCAAAGGACTGCCCCATGAAATTCTTCGTAGACACCGCCGAGATCGACGCGATTGCCGAGCTTAACGATCTGGGCATGGTGGACGGCGTGACCACCAACCCCTCGCTGATTCTGAAATCGGGCCGCGACATTCTGGAAGTGACCAAGGAGATCTGCGATCTGGTCGACGGACCGGTCTCGGCCGAGGTCGTGGCCACCGAGGCCGAGGACATGATCGCCGAGGGTCGCAAGCTGGCAAAGATCGCGCCGAATATCGCGGTCAAGGTACCGCTGACATGGGCGGGTCTGAAAGCCTGCAAAACGCTCACGGGCGAAGGCCAGATGGTGAACGTGACGCTCTGCTTCTCGGTCAATCAGGCGCTGCTGGCAGCCAAGGCTGGCGCGACCTTCATCTCGCCCTTCATCGGGCGGCTGGACGACATCAACCTCGACGGCATGGACCTGATCGCCGATATCCGTCAGGTCTACGACAATTACGGGTTCGAAACCGAGATTCTGGCCGCCTCGATCCGCAGCGTGAACCACGTGGCCGACAGTGCCCGCATCGGTGCCGATGTGATCACCGCACCGCCGGGCGTGATCAAGAAGCTGGCCGACCATCCGCTGACGGACAAGGGGCTGGACGCCTTCCTGTCGGATTGGGCCAAGACCGGTCAAAAGATTC
The DNA here is from genome assembly GCF_040830605.1 of Ruegeria sp. Lineage (GTDB taxonomy): Bacteria > Pseudomonadota > Alphaproteobacteria > Rhodobacterales > Rhodobacteraceae > Ruegeria. The sequence goes on along the minus strand of NZ_JBFOMD010000001.1, from coordinate 356,231 downwards.
TGTAACCGTCCGACACGCCCCGGAACCAAAGGGCGCAGGGCTCCCGCGCCCCAGACCGCCCGGCTTCGCCTGACGGTATAGGGACTTGGGCCCGGCAGCGCGCCAAGGGCGCGCTGCAGTACCGATTAACCGGATAGCATTTTTGCGCTCCCCGCTGCGCCGCCAGGCGCAGCGCCCGACCCAACTGCTGATGCCTGATCCTTGATCAGGCGACCGCAGGCGGGAGCGCCACCGGCCTCTCAAACGCCACAAACCCGTGGCCGGTTTTCGCCATCCGTCGCTTTTCACGAGTCAAACCCGTCAGGCCATGCTATAACTTTCGCAAAACCAATAATGGAACCGAGATGAGCAGCAGCCCCAAACTGGAAGACAGCCTGCGCGCGGCGATTCTGGCCAAACCCGATGCCGTGCTGGAAGACAAGGACCTGATGCAAGCGCTGGTGGCCGCCAATGAGCGGGCAATGGGCGCAAACATCATTGACCTGCGCGGTATCGCCATGGAGCGGCTCGAGGCGCGGTTCGACCGGCTCGAGGACACCCATCGCTCGGTCATCGCCGCAGCCTATGAGAACCTCGCCGGAACCAATCAGATCCACCGCGCGATCCTGAGCCTGCTGGAACCGACCGAGTTCGAACCGTTCCTGCGTCTGCTGGGCGGAGAGATCGCGGATATCCTGCGGGTGGACGTGATCACGCTGGTCCTGGAATCTGCACAGCACGATCCCGATCCGGCAGTGCAGCGGCTGCAAGGCGTGCTGACCGTGGCCGAGCCCGGCTTTATCGCGGCCTACCTCTCGAACCGAAACCCGGCGCGCCCGGTCACGCTGCGCCAGTTGCAGCAGGCCGAGGCCCGCATCTATGGCGACCGTGCCCCCCGCATCCGGTCCGAGGCCTGTCTGACGCTGGATCTGGGCCCGGGCCGCCTGCCGGGCATGCTGGTCATGGGCGCCGAAGACCCGCGTCATTTCTCACCGCAGCTCGGCACCGACCTCCTGTCCTTTTTCGCCGGCGTGTTCGAACGCTCGATGCGCCACTGGCTGTCGTGAGCCTGATCTCTCCGGCCTGCCGGGACGCGCTCCAGCACTGGCTGGAGAGCCAGAAGGCCCTGTCGGGCCATGCCGAAAACACCCTTGTCGCCTATCGCGGCGATGTCACCGATTTCCTGTCGTTCATGACGCTGCATCACGGCGCTCCGCACGGGCTGGCGGCGTTAGAACGGATCTCGGTCTCGGACATGCGCGCCTGGATGGCCCAGCAGCGCGGCGACGGTGTAGGCGCCCGGTCGCTTGCGCGCAAGCTGTCGGCGGTCAAGACCTTCTATCGCTGGCTGGCCGAGCGCGAGGGGTTCGAGCCCACCGCGGTCCTGTCGACCCGCGCGCCCAAGTTCCGCAAGAAACTCCCCCGCCCGCTGGCCGAGGACGCCGCCCGCGCCATGATCGACACGGTCGAGCTGCAATCCACAACCGACTGGGTCGCCGCGCGCGATGTCGCTGTGGTGACCCTACTCTATGGCTGCGGCCTGCGGATCTCCGAGGCGCTGTCGCTGACGGGTGCCGACGCGCCGCTGCCCGCATCACTGCGCATCATCGGCAAGGGCGGCAAGGAACGGGTGGTTCCGGTCATTCCGGTCGCACGGCAGGCCGTAGACAGCTATCTGCGCCTCTGCCCGCATCCCAAGGAGGCCCAATCGCCGCTCTTTCGCGGCGTGCGTGGCGGCGCGCTCAGCCCGCGCGCGATCCAGGGGGCCATGGCTAAGGCGCGGATGCAGCTTGGCCTGCCGTCATCGGCCACGCCGCACGCGATGCGGCACAGTTTTGCGACACATCTGCTGGCCGCCGGGGGCGATCTGCGCGCGATCCAGGAACTGCTGGGCCATGCGTCGCTCTCGACCACACAGGCCTATACGGCGGTGGATACCGCCCATCTTATGGATGTCTACAACCGCGCCCACCCCAAGGCTTGAGGCACCCGGCATTCCGCACCACAAATGGGTGCAGCAACAGTTTGCAGTTCGCGCGCTTTTCCGTCATGACAGGGCCATGACACCCCGGATCCAAGCGCTCTCTGTCCACCTGCTCACCGCTACCGGCGCCGTTTTCGCAATGCTGGCCATGCTGGCCGCCGTCGAATCCAAGTGGAGCCTGATGTTCCTGTGGCTGGTGGTGGCCTTCATGGTCGATGGCATCGACGGCCCGCTGGCGCGGCACTATCACGTCAAGAAGAACGCACCCGAGTTCGACGGCGTGCTGCTGGACCTGATCATCGACTACCTGACTTACGTCTTCATCCCGGCCTTCGCCCTGTTCAAATCGGGGCTGATGGATGGCTGGACCGGCTGGTTCGCGATCATCGTCATCACCTTTGCCAGCGCGATGTATTTCGCCGACACGCGGATGAAGACCAAGGACAACTCGTTTTCCGGCTTTCCCGGCTGCTGGAACATGCTGGTGCTGGTGATCTTCGCGCTGGAACCCAATTTCTGGATCAGCCTGGTGCTGGTCACCCTGCTGGCCATCGCCATGTTCCTGCCGCTGAAATTCATCCACCCGGTGCGGACCGAGCGCTGGCGAATGCTGTCGCTGCCGGTGGCCTTTGCCTGGACCTTCTTTGCCGGCTGGGCAGCCTGGGTCGATTTTCACCCCGAAAGCTGGGCCCATTGGGGTCTGGTGATCACCAGCCTCTATCTGACCGGCGCGGGCATCGCCCAGCAACTGATCCCGGAACGCGCACGCAGCAAACGCGCCGAAAAGGTCTGAACGCTCCGGTCAGAGGACGTCCTCGACCTCATGCTCCGTGCCGTTATGGGTAAAGCTGTCGCCAGCCTGCAACCCGGCCATCGCCTTGTAGATCGGGCTTTGGGTCGAGATACCCATGTAAGTCTCGCCATCCACGTCAAAGCGCGAGGTCGAGACGCACACGACTAACCTGCGATCGTCGAAGATGACAACGGCTCCGGGCCCCACGGTATCGGTCAGGCTGAAATCGGTGTTCTCGATCACGTCGATCTTGGCGTGATGCGCCTGCACCGGCGTGTCGAAGGCCGCCGCTAGATCGGCATTCTCGCGTGAGGCGGCGATGTCATCCTTGTCATGGCCTTCCCGGTCATCCAGCCGCGAGTCCTTCATGAAGGCTTCGTAATGGGCCTTGGCCGTGGCCAGTTCCTCGGCTTCAAGCGACATCAGGCCGTCATGGATGGCCTTTTTGCGGGCGGCGCGGTCTTGTTCGGAACTCATTCAATGGCGTCCTCAAATTCGATCTTCAGCATAGGTTGGGACGCAAAAGGCATAAATGCAATGGTTTTCGCGGCTCAGATGAGCAGACCGGCAGCGCCTTCGTGACGCAGCAGCGCCACCTTGGTCTCGATCCCACCGTCACCCGAAAAGCCACCCAGGCTGGTGGCGCCCAGCACCCGGTGGCAGGGGATGATGACCGGGATCGGGTTGCCGCCGCAGGCCTGACCCACCGATTGCGCGGAATACCCAAGCTCACTGGCAATATCGCCATAGGTCAGGGTGTCGCCGAAAGGGATCGCAAACATCGCATCGCAGACCCGGCGCTGCATCTCGGACCCGTTCACCCACAACGGCAGATCGAACTGGTGCAGCTGACCTGCACCATAGGCCCTGAGCTGCGCCGCCGCCTCCTGCAACAGCGGCGTGTCCGGTTCGTCATCCTCGCCCTCCCAGACCAGCCGGGTGATGGCCCCATCCTCTTCCAACAGGCCAAGGCGGCCAAACTGCGTATCGACTGCGATCATCGGCATGATCCCACGCTCGCAGACCATCGCGCGGCGTGCAAGCGTGCGTTTGCCGTCACCTCGATACATTCATATCAATTGTTGCCGCGATTGATCTTTGCACTTACCGTTGGCGCCGAAAACGCGACATCCGTGACTTTAGCAACAGAGATTTGGGATCATGCAGCCATATTCTTATCGCGTTTGCGGGGGGCTTTTGGTGCTTTCAGCAAGCGTGGCGTTCGCCGAAATTCCGCAGCCGGTCGACCAGATGGAGCTTATGCGCCGTCTCGATGAGGACCGGCTGAGTTGTTTCAACCACGCCTTCGAGGCCGGTGACGAGATAACCGAGGCAACTTATACGATGGCGCGCGGCGTCGGCGCGCGGGTGGCAGAGGGGCAATACTTCACCCGCCTGCCCCGCGCCGATCTGGCCGATACGGGCGACTGGGCCCAGCACGAGCCGCAGCGCGAGGGCGGCCCGCAGGCGCATTCCTGCATCTCCTGCCACTCGTCCCCGCTGGCCAACGGCGCCGGGCCGCTGGCGATGAACGTGGCCATCGACCCGCTGCATTCGGGTGAGCCGGGCCAGTTTCTGGAGCGCAACACCCTGCACCTGTTCGGCCTTGGCGCAGTGCAGCGGATCGCCGAGGAAATGACGCAGGAACTCAAGGCGCAAGAGGCGCTGGTGGCGGAACAGGCCTGTGCCAAACAGGAACCTGTCACTCTGGCGCTGACCGCCAAGGGCATTTCCTTTGGCGATCTTACGGCGACGCCAGATGCGCAGGGAGAAAGCTGCACGGGCCAGATCGACTATGAACAGCTCTACGGCGTTGCCGATGATCTGATCATCCGCGCCTTTGGCTGGAAAGGCACCCACATCACCTTGCGCAGTTTCGCCCGGGGTGCAGCCCATAACGAGATGGGCATGCAGGCTGTGGAACTGGTCGGCGACGCCGATGGCGATCATGATGGGGTCACGGGTGAACTCAGCATCGGCGATCTGACCGCCGTGACCCTCTACATGGCCGCCTTGGAACGCCCGACCTCGAAACTGGAACTGGCCGATCTGGGCCTGACGGAGCTCACCGACGACGAACGCGCGCGGATCGAGCGCGGCGAGGCGCGGCTGGCCGAGGCCGCCTGTACCTCATGCCATGTTCCGTCTTTGCAGCTTGAAAAGGCGGTCTTTTCCGAGCCCAGCGCCGTACCCGGTTTTGCCGAAGAGGAGTTGCCCAGCGGCGCTGACGCGCGGGCCTTGGGTCTCGACCCCGATCGCCCGCTCTGGTTCGACCTGACCAAGGATCAGCCCAATAACCGCATCACGCTCGCAAGTGGCGAAGAGGTTCTGCTCGGTGCCTTTGCCCCGTCCGGCGACCACGGCGCCACGGTCACCTGGTATTCCGATTTCCGCCGTCACGACATGGGTCCGGCACTGGCCGATCCGGTCGACGCCTATGGCATGGGCGCGTCGGTCTGGCCGACCCGATCGCTGGCGGGTGTGGGCTCCACCGGCCCATGGTTGCATAACGGCCACGCCACCACCCTGCGCGAGGCGATCCTGGCCCATGGCGGCGAGGCCGAGGCCAGCAAGGCCGCGTTTGCAGCCATGCCGGAGGATCAGCAGCAGGAACTGATCGCCTTCCTTGAAAACCTCGTGATCGAGAATTTCGACCCCGAGGAAGAGGATCACTGACCGCATCAGCTCCGATCCCGCGCCCACGCACGGGATCGGAACATGTTTAACCAAGCGCCGCGTCGCAGCGCCCGCAGACGCCGGGATGCGCGTGCCGCCCGACATCCGGCAGGATCTTCCAGCAACGCTGGCATTTCTCGCCTTCGGCCTTCTCGAACACGACGCCCACGCCTTCGACCTCGGGCAGGCGGAAGGCCTCGGCCGGGGCCGGGTCGCCGGTCAGGATCAGGCCTGAGGTGATGCACAGATCGTCCATGTCGATCTGACCCAGCAGCGCGCGGACATCCGCATCCTCGACATGCACCACCGGCGCGGCCTCAAGGCTCGACCCGATCACCTTGTCCCGGCGCTGGATTTCCAGCGCCGCCGTCACCACCCGGCGCACGCGGCGCACCCTGGCCACGTTTTCCTCGTTCAGCGGATTGCGCCAGCTGGCGGGCGTTTCCGGGATATCGACCAGATGCACCGAGCTCTCCTCACCCGGGAACCGCTCCAGCCACACCTCCTCCATGGTAAAGACCAGGATCGGCGCCAGCCAGGTGGTCAGCCGGTGGAACAGGATATCCAGAACCGAGCGCGCGGCCCGGCGGCGCGGGCTGTCGCCATCGCAATACAGAACGTCCTTGCGGATGTCGAAATAGAACGCCGACAGATCCACCGTGGCAAAGTTGAACACCGCGCTGAACACGCCCTGAAAGTCGAAATTGGCATAGCCCTTGCGCACCTGCTCATCCAGATCGACCAGCCGGCTCAGCACCCAGCGTTCAAGCGGCGGCATATCGGCGGGGTCCTCGATCCGGTCGGCCTCGGTGAAATCGGCCAGCGAACCCAGCATGAACCGCATGGTGTTGCGCAAACGGCGATAGCTGTCGGCGACCCCTTTCAGGATCTCCGGCCCGATCCGCTGGTCGGCGGTATAGTCGGTCTGTGCCACCCAGAGCCGCAGGATATCGGCACCGTACTGCTTGACGACCTCGTCGGGCACGATGGTGTTGCCGAGCGATTTGGACATCTTCATGCCCTTCTCGTCAAGCGTGAACCCATGCGTCACAACATTGCGATAGGGCGCACGCCCCTTGGTGCCGCAGGCCTGCAGCAGCGACGAGTGGAACCAGCCGCGGTGCTGGTCGGTGCCTTCCAGATAGACGTCGGCAATACCGTCCGGCGCACCGTCCTCACGGTCGCGCAGCACGAAGGCGTGGGTCGAGCCGCTGTCAAACCACACATCCAGCACGTCAAAGACCTGTTCCCAGTCGTCGGCGTTGTAGTCGTTGCCTAGGAACCGTTCCTTGGCCCCGTCCTCGTACCAGCAATCGGCGCCCTCCTGTTCAAAGGCCGCCTTGACGCGGGCATTCACCGCCGGATCACGCAGCAGGAAATCGGGATCGGTCGGCAACGCGCCCTTCCTGGTGAAACAGGTGAGCGGCACGCCCCAGGCCCGCTGACGCGACAGCACCCAGTCGGGCCGCGCCTCAATCATCGAGTGCAGGCGGTTGCGCCCGGTCCTGGGCGTCCATTTCACCAACTCGTCGATCGAGCGCAGGGCACGTTCGCGGATAGTATCGCCCATGCCGCCCATGCCATCGTCCAGCTTGCGGTCGACGCTGGCGAACCATTGCGGCGTGTTGCGGTAGATGATCGGCGCCTTGGACCGCCAGCTATGCGGGTAGGAATGCTTGATCTTGCCACGCGCCAGCAGCCCGCCAACCTCGGCCAGCTTGTCGATCACCGCCTTGTTGGCGTCACCCTCCCCGCCCTTGCGGGATAGGATGTAGGTGCCGCCAAAGAACGGCAGATCGGGGCGGAAAGAGCCATCGTCCATCACGTTATAGGTGATGACCTGTTCCAGCATGCCCAGATCGCGGTAGAGCTCGAATTCCTCCATCCCGTGGGACGGCGCGCAATGCACAAAGCCGGTGCCCTCGGTGTCGGTCACGAACTCGGCGGCGCGGAAGTCGCGGATATCGTCCCACTCGCCATTGCCGCCCTCGGCTCCGGCCAGCGGGTGCTGCAGTTTGACCTTCGCCAGGTCGTCCAGCGTCACATCGCACAAACGGCGGTACATGTCCGGCTGCAGCCGCGCACGCTTCATCACGTCATCGGCCAGATTGTCGGCCAGCAGATACCGCTCACCGATCCGGGCCCAGCATTCCTCAGGCCGCCCGATCACTTCGTAAAGGCCGTATGAGACACCCTCGCCATAGACCACCGCCTTGTTCGACGGGATGGTCCAGGGGGTGGTGGTCCAGATCACCACATGCGCGTTGTCCAGCGTCACGTCGCCGGTATCCACAACGCGGAACTTCACCCAGATGGTGAAGCTTTCCTTGTCGTGATACTCGACCTCGGCCTCGGCCAGCGCGGTTTTCTCGATGGGCGACCACATCACCGGTTTCGAACCCTGATAGAGCGTGCCGTTCATCAGGAACTTCATGAACTCATCCGCGATCACGGCCTCGGCGTGATAGTCCATGGTGATGTAGGGATCGGCCCAGTTGCCGGTAATGCCCAGACGCTTGAACTCGTCGCGCTGGATGTCGATCCAGCCCTCGGCGAATTTCCGGCATTCCTGACGGAAATCGACAACGTTCACCTCGTCCTTGTTCTTGCCCTTCTTGCGGTACTGTTCCTCGATCTTCCACTCGATGGGCAGGCCGTGGCAGTCCCAACCGGGCACATAGCGCGAGTCGTACCCCATCATCTGGTGCGAGCGCACCACCATGTCCTTGATGGTCTTGTTCAGCGCGTGACCGATATGCAGGTGACCGTTGGCGTAGGGGGGGCCGTCATGCAGGATGAACGGCGTGCGCGCTTCTTTTTCGCGCAGGCGGTCATAGACCCCGATCTTCTCCCACCGCTCCAGCCAGGCAGGCTCGCGCTTGGGCAGACCCGCGCGCATGGGGAAATCGGTTTTCGGCAGGTTCAGCGTGTCTTTGTAGTCAGGTGTTTCGGCGCACATGTCAGGCGTCCCTTGGATGATCTGGTCTTGATTGGATCGAAGCGGTCGGTGCGAAATATCCAACACCTTTGCCCGGCGTCTCGGTTGTTTCAGAGCGCCGGGGATATAATTCGAATAATGATGGCCAGCCGGTCAAACATAGCTGGCTTATAGGGTGCCTGTTTCTATTGGTCCAGAGCTTCCGATGGCTGCGGCGATTGGCGCATGAGCGCCCAGCGGTTCAGCCACGCCAGACCGGCCAGCGCCAGGCCCAGCGCCAGCAGCGAAAACACCCGGATCAGCCCGCCCAGACCGGATATGTCGATCAGAAACACCTTGGCCACGGCCAGCCCGATCACCGCCAACCCCGCCTTGCGCATCATGTCCGACTGACGCGCCAGGGACTGGTAGAACAGCAGCGCGCCGATCACCAGCAAGGTCATCGTATAGGTATAAAGCTCGGGCTGGGTGACGCCGTTGTCGACATACATACCCGCCGCACCCTGCCAGAAATGACGAATGGTCATGCCCAGCCAGAAGGCGGAGAGCGCCAAGACAGCGACCTGACAGGCCTGCTTTACCATCGGCTGCATGGACCGGATGCGCCAGACGGCGAGCCCGATGACCAGCGCCGGAAGCAGATAGGCCACGGTCAGCGTGTTGAAGAGTGGCGGGCCAAGCACCGGGGCGGCCCCGAACTCGACCAGCGGGTTGGCATCGGACAGGGCGGCCACCAGTGCCAGCACACCGATGAACCCGAACGCCGCCGCAAGGAACACGCGGACCGTCTTCATGGCACCGCCCAGTTCCAGCCGCTGCACCTGAGCAAAGGCAAGACCCAGCCAGATCACCGACGCCAGCCCCAGCCCCCAATGACTGTCTTCTGCGCCAACTTCTCCGATGCTCTCCAGCCACCGCAGGAGCAACAGTGACATGAGGATCCCGGCGGTCGACCACGCAGCACTTTCCAGCATCAGCCGTGCCATCGGCCGGTCCATCGGGCGTAGGAACCGCAGCGACAGGACAAAGCCCGCCAAAGTCCCGCAATAGGCCAGCAGCATTTCCGGCAGCGGCGCCCAGCTGGCCCAGTCCAGCCCCGGGTCCACCACCAGACGGAACCCCAGCGTCGCGATGCCTACCGCGATGAACCAGCTCATCGGCGGCAGTGAGAACTTGCGGTCCAGCGCAGCCGCCGCCGCCACGGTCACGGCCAAAGCCACGGTCAGGGCGGCGGAACTCAGCACGATGATGCAGGCAAAGGCAAGGCAGGACAGCGCCGACAGCGTCACCAGCGCCACCCGCATCCGATCGTCACCATCCACCCGCGCGAAACGCTCGGCCAGAACCACCATCAGCGCGCCCAGTGCGATCGCATGCAGCGCCCAGGGGTATGCCCCGATCACTTCGGCGGGCTGCCAGCTGATCTCAAGCACGATGGCCATTGCCGGAGCCAGCACGGCTGCCGCACCCGCCCAGACCGCCGCATAGTCTCCGCCTCGGAACGACCGCCACGCGGCCAGAACCGAAAGCAACGCCCCCAGCCCCACCAGAACCGTTACGGCCATCGGGTAATCGGCTTCGTTCGTCTCAGCATAGGTCCCCGCAAATCTGAGGTAGAGGACACCGTCAAAACCCTGATGGAACACCAGATACAGCAACCCCGCCGCCGGAAAGACCGTGACATCCTGCAACGCTCGCGCGTTGCTGGCCCATGTCATCAACGCAATTGCCAGCCCCGCCAGCAACAGCGATGTCAGCCAGAACATGGCCTCGGTATCTACCCAATGCGCACTGGCGAAACCGGTGCTGACCAGAACCGCGCCAAAGGCCAGCCGGGTGGGAAACTCGGGCCACGGATCGCCTTTCTTGCGACGGATCACCTCGGTTATCATCTGGCCCGCATGGTCCGGGATCAGGCTGCGGCCCGGTATCACGACTGCAGCCACGGCAATCGCCATCAGGTAGACCACGAAACCGGCACCGCTTGCGGGCCCCGCCCCAATCAACCCGGCCGCACTGTAAGCTCCGATCAATGTCAGCACCGAAATCCAGGCCCACCGGCGCACGGTGTCGATCCCGAGGCCAAGCAACGCGACGATCAGGAAATAGCCATAGAGCCAGGACGGATCCTCCGATGATCCGCCCACCAGAAACGGCGCGGCAAACGCGCCCATCAGTCCGACCGCGGCCAGCAGTGGCCCATGATACCAGCCCAGAACCAACCCGAGCAGAGCAATGGTAACCATCGCGCCCAGCGCCGTTTCGGGGCCGATCAGGTCGTACATCTGCCGCGCTGCGAGGATGCCGCCAAACAGGGTCACCAGCCCGGCGCCCGAAAACACCGATGGCAGATAGGCGGTGGCCGAGGTCTCATCGTCCCCGAACCGGCGGCGCACGACCTCGCCCGCGACGATCAGTACAGCGCCAAACGCCAAGGCGGCAGCAACCCGCGCCGCCGGAGGCAGCAGCCCGTTCTCAACCCCGTACTGCACCAGAAAGATACCCGCCAGCGCCAGGGACAGGGCGGAAACCGCATAAAACCAGTTCTCGCGGAACCACTTGCCCATGGCCTGCATCCGGTCCTGACGGAAGACGACAGCCCGTGGCGGAGATGGAGGAGCACCGCTCTCGCCTTCGGGATCCCGAGCGACCTCCTCGGTCGAAGCATCCGACGGCTTTGCCGCGCGCGCCCACGGCGCGGGTTTGCGAACCGTTTCGTCCGCCACAGGCTCTTGTCTGGCCGGTACCGAACGCCTTGTTTTCTCAGGCTGATCCGCCGTTTCATCCTGGGTCCGGACTTCCATATCCACACCCGCCAGCCGTTGTTCCAGATCGTCCACCCGCCGCCGCAGGCTGGACTGGCCCACCAGCAAAACGACAATCGTGACCGGAATTGCCAGTACAATCAGACCAATCAGAACAAGCACCGGTTCCACGGGCGACCTCCAGATGACTCGCCGGCGATGCTACCTTCTGATGCAACCGGCAAATAGTCCGGTATTCCGGACAGCACATTAAGGCATCAACCAGATCGTCGGCAGGCGCGCAACCAGCGCACCGCGTTACAAACCCGCAATCGGGGCCGCAATATCCGGTCTTGCCAGCATCAGCCAGATAATCCCCAGCACCGCGAGAAAGGCCGGAAAGCCACAAACAAACCACACGCGAAAAAGAGCGAAATACCTCGTCGGCAGGCCCGTGCCCTCAGCCACAGCTACCCGCGCCAGATCGCGCATCCGCAATTGGATCCACACCACCGGCAACCAGAACGCACCGGTGAAACCATAAAGCACGAGCGACCAGAGCAACCAGCCCTCGGTCAGGCTCCACCCCAGCCGCCAGGCCAGCAATGTGCCGGTGATGGGCTGCACGATCACGGCGGTGGTGATAAAAAGCAGATCGGCCAGAACCACGATCCCGGCGGTATGGGCGACGATCTGCGCGCTCCGGCTGCGATGCGCCATCAGCATGAAAAAGGCGATGCCCGCACCGGTGCCCAGCAGCACGCAGGCGCCGATCACATGCAGCCAGCGCAGGATCAGGTCGGGATCGGTCATCGGCTCTCCAGCATCTGATGGGCGACAAGCGACAGCATGAGCGCGGGCAGGATCTTGACCAGCGGCCCCAGCGGGTCGGCCCACAGCGCGGGCACCGCCCAGGTCGCGGCGATCAGATAGAGGAGCGCGACGGCGATCTGCGCCAGACAGGCCCGCGCCGCCCATGGCCGCCACAGCACCGCAGCGCCCAACGCGATATCCACCAGCGACCAGAAGATCACGCTCGCCACCGCCAGCGCCGCCGGCCAGCCCACCCCGGTCAAAAGCGCAGCGGCCTCTGGCAACCGGATCAACCCGAAAAGCCCCGAAAGCAGCCAGAACAGGCTGAGCATGGCGATCACCAGCGGCATCAGCAGCGACATCCGCGCCGCCAGCCGGTGCTCGCGCGCCGCAACAAGCTCCGCGTAAACCTGTGACAGAGGTGCCACACCCTGCCCGCTTGTCTGCCGGTAAGGTCCGGGATCGCCCAGAACACCGTCCTGCATCACGGTCAGCGCGGTGCTGCGCAGAGGCGAGCGCCAGCCCAACGCGCCAAGCCCATCGGCGCAGCGACCGATCAGCCACGTTGCCCATCGCGGCACCGCTACCGTTACCCGCGCCGGGGCGAATCCCAGCCAGCGGCGTGTCTCGGCCACGACCTCGGCCAGCGATTGCGGCTGGTCTTCGACAAGGTCATAGGTTCCTTCGGGCAGTTCCCCGCGCACCGCCGAAACAACCGCCCGGCACAGATCGTCCATACCCACGCATTGCACCGGGGTGCGCGGCATGGCCAGCGGCTGCAATACCGGCACCCCCGCCAGCATCCTCAGCAGCCCGGTGCCGCCATAAGCCGTCTGCCCGATCACCAGCCCCGGCCTGAGCACCCATAGCCGCGCACCGGACTCGCGCAAGGCGGCATCGCCTTCGGCCTTGGTGCGCATGAAGGCGGTATTGGCCGACGGCTCCGCCCCGATGGCCGAGATCTGAACGACAGCCACACCGCGCTGCGCACACGCCTGCCCCAATGCGGCGATGGCGTGATGATGCACCGCCGCAAGATCGTCCTGCCCGCCATCCTGCAACGCACCGGCGCAATTCACCACGACATCGACCGTGTCGAGATAGGCCCGCCACGCCCCGGTCCCGGTCATCTGGCGTAAATCGCCGTCGATGACCTCGATACCGGGCAGCACTCGGCTCGCCATCGACACATCGCGCGCAAGCCCCGTGACCCGATGCCCCCCGGCCACCAAAGCCCGCGCAACCGAAGCGCCGATAAATCCGTAAGCGCCCAGAATCAGCACATGTTTCGCTGCCGTCATGCCTTGCCCGTATCCCGTCCCATTCGCTGCCACTCTACGCGCAACCGGGCCGCTGACCAGACCGGACGGAAATTCTGCGACAATCGTCGCCGCTCATGGGTGAAACAGCGTCCCGACCGCATAGGCGATGGTCGCCGCCGCTCCACCGATCGCCAGTGTCTCGCCCCCGGACCGCCACCAGGGCGCTAGCGACCAGCGGCTTTTCAGCGCGCCGATGGCAAAGAACACGCCCACCGTCATCCAGACCGAAATCGCAAAGGCCCCATCGAGCCCCGCCAGAAACGGCAGCAGAGGGATCATCCCCGCGACCAGAAAGGCCAGAAACGTCGCCACCGCCGCCTTAATTGGACGCGGATCGACACTGCCGAGCCCATATTCGCCCTCAAGCATCAAACCGATCCAGTTCTCACGATTGGCGGTGATCGCATCGGTCGCTTCCTCCAGAACCGGGCCCGAGAGCCCCTTCTGCGCCAGGATCTCGCGCACTTCGCGCCGCTCGCCCTCGGGGTAGAGCGCGATGTGACGCTCCTCGATGGCACGGATGCGGCGGATATTGTCCAGCTCGGCCTTGGTGCCCGAATAATTCCCCGCCGCCATGGAAAACCCGTCGGCCAGCACATTGGCCAGCCCCAGCGCCACGATGACAAAGGGCGACAGCCCCGCCCCCGCAACGCCCGCGACAATGGCAAAGGTCGTGACCGAGCCGTCGATACCGCCATAGACCACGTCGCGCAGCACCCCGCGCCCGGGCGGGGCGTTGATCCTGCGGGCGACCTCCTGCTGGCTGTGGCCGTGATCGGTCATGGCTGGGCCCTCCTGCATCCGATCCTGCGCGATGCGGCGGGCAGCGGCCTTGCGTCAGATCAACCCTTGGAAAACAGCCCGGCCAGCGCCCGTTTCACGATGCCCCGAGTCGACGGCTTGTGGCGTTTCGAAAACGGCAGCGGACGGCAGACCTCCATCGCCGCCACGCCGACACGGGCGCTGAGCGCTCCGTTGACCAGCCCCTCGCCAAAGCGGCGCGAGAGCTTGCTGAGGATCGAGCCGCCCAGAACCGGCTCCAGCAGGTCATCGCCAACCGCCACGGCGCCGGTCGCCACCAGATGCACGAACACCGCCCGGGTCAGGCGCCAGCTGCCCAAGACCCCGGCCCGCCCGCCATAGATTTCCGCCACCCGGCGGATCATCCGCAGCGAGGCCGTCAGCGCCGTCACTACATCCGCCAGCGCCAGCGGCACCAGTGCGGTGACGGTGGCCACCTGCCGTGCCGCCGCCTCGACCTCGCGGCTGGCGGCTGCGTCAAGCGGCGCCAGCAACTCACCCTCGGCCAGCGCCAGCAGGGCGGCGGCATCGAATTGCTCGCCCGCCCGCTCGGCCAGCCGCTCGCGGCCCCAGCGGGTCTCATCCCGGCCCTTGTAGAAGGCGGTCAACCGGTCGGTGACGGCACGCGCCTGCGCCAGATCCTCGGCGGCCAGCGCCTCATCCGCCGCCTGCCGCAACCCGTCCACCCGCGACAGGCGCGCAACGGCGGCAATCTCGCGCAAGGCGATGATCAGCGCGACCAGCACCAGAGCACCGATCAGACCGGTGACGATCCACCCCAGGACCGGTGACCGTGCAACCAGCGCTGTGGCGAAATCCCACGCCGCGACCGAGACCGCCGCCCCGACCACCGCCAACGCCAGCCCCCAGAACCACTTGGCCAGCGCCGATGGCCGATGGGTGACAACCCGCGCAGCCGCCTGCATCGCCTGCCCCTGCGGCGGCGCCACATCGGGCACCGGCGGCGCCTCGGCCACGCTTTCGGCTGGCAGGTCATCGTCTTCGAGGTCGATCAGAACCGGGCCCTTGGCCATCCTCAGTCCTCCTTGCGCCAGACATAGGCAATGTCGGGCAGATTTTCTTCATTTTGGGCCCCGTCGCCCCGGGCAACTTCGCGGAACCCTTCGCGCAGATAGAAGCGCCGCGCGCCGGTGTTGGCCGCAAAGGTATGCAGCCGGAGGAGGTCACGCCCGGCCTTGGCCTCATCCAAGAGGCGTTTGCCAATCCCGCGCCTCTGCGCCCGGCCCGCCAGATACAGCGCGCAGACATGTTCGCCGTCGCGCGCCAGAAACCCGGCGACACCCGTGCCATTTTCGGCCACCGTCACCCATCCCCGATCGATCATCGTGCCGCAAAAGGCGATGGTCTCGGCCCGCGAATAGAGCTTGGGCATCCAGTCATTGTCGCGGGTGAAGGCGTACAGAATCTCTCCGGTGGCACCGGCATCCAGGCTGCGGGCGGGGCGCAACAGGACGCTCACAGCCGGTCTCCGATCAGAAACTGGGCGGCCCGGTCCAGCCGGATATGCGGCGGGCCATCGCCGGGGGCAAGGGTCAACGACGCAGGCGCAAAGGCCATGAAGCCGTAATCCGCATCCAGCCACCCCTCGGCCCCATCCCGCGCAGGCCCAAGCAGGTGCGACGGGTCCTCGGGCAGGGCTCCGGGGTAAAATGCCGCCTGCTTCCCGCTCTCCAACAGGCTGCCCCGCACACAGGGCAGGTCCTGCCCGTCATGAGCGCGAATCTCTTCGGTCGTGGCGCGCAAAGCCGCCAGAGACAGCGCCGCCGTCTCGGCCCCGGCAAAGCGGGCCCGGTCGCGGGCCTCGCGGGTCAGCGCCTCCATGATCGCGGTCAGGCGGGGATGCTGCAGGTGGTGCAGATGATCGGCCTTGGTGGCGGCAAACAGGATCTTCTCGACCCGCTTGCCCAGTAACAGCTGGCTCAGCCACGCATTCCGCCCCGGGCGAAACGCCGCAAGGATATCGACCATCGCCCGGCGCATATCCTCGACCGCCTTCGGCCCCTTGTGGATCGCCCCCAGCGCGTCCACCAGCACCACCTGCCGGTCGATGCGCGAGAAGTGGTCGCGGAAGAACGGTTTGACGA
Source organism: Ruegeria sp. (assembly GCF_040830605.1). Taxonomy (GTDB): domain Bacteria; phylum Pseudomonadota; class Alphaproteobacteria; order Rhodobacterales; family Rhodobacteraceae; genus Ruegeria. The sequence goes on along the minus strand of NZ_JBFOMD010000001.1, from coordinate 340,076 downwards.
CGCGCGACTTATAGGCCTCGAACCGCCGCTCCATCTCGCGGTGCAGCGTGCGGCGGCGCGAGGGCGCCTCGACCGGGATCGGTGCAAAGGTCAGCGCGGGCGACCCGGCCAGATCGCCGGGCAGCAGGAACCGGCCCGGGGTGCAGTCGTAATAGCCCCGCGCCCTGGCGGCCTTAAGGTAAGCGGCAAAACTTTTCGCCAGATCCTGAGCCAGCACCTCGTCATGCGAGGCGGTCGGGTCCACCTCGCGAACCCGGCCCATGAATTCCTGCGCCGTCTCGCGCCCGGCAATCCGCTCAAGCGTTTCCTTCGACCAATTGTCATAGCTCTTATCGAGCAGGGCCAGATCCAGCAGCCACTCCCCCGGATAATCCACGATATCCAGATGGACCGTTCGCGGCCCCTGCAACCCGCTCAGCAGGCCCGAAGGCCGCACCCTGAGCGACAGGCGCAGCTCCGACACCGCGCGAGTGCTGTCGGGCCAATGCGGCGCGGTCCCGGTCAGCGCCCCCAGATGCGCCTCGTAATCGAAACGCGGCACCGTGTCGTCGGGCTGAGGTTGAAGATACGCGGCCTCGATCCGCCCCTCCTGCGCCGCAACCAGTCCTGGCATCCGCCCCCGATCAAGCAGATTGGCCACCAGAGAGGTTATGAACACCGTCTTGCCGGATCGCGCCAGACCGGTGACACCAAGACGGATCACGGGCTCAAAGAATGTCCCGGAAATCGTGTCGCCCACGCTTTCGGCGCTGCGCACCAATGTGTCGGCGATGGAGGATATGACCAAACTGCTGCCCCTGATCGTTTGCCCCAAGATAGGCAGCGGCCAAAGAACTTGCCAGCCTCCCCGCACCTGACGCGGCTGCACCGGCTTTTTGCGAGGCTCTGCCTCGCGCTCCGGGATATTTGTGAACAGAAGAAGCAAGGTGCGTTCTGCCCTTCTTCTTCTGTTTAACAAAAATCCCGGGGGAGTCGCGGCTTGCCGCGGCGGGGGCAGCGCCCCCTTCCAGCGCTGGACTTGCAGGCAGCCACGCGATACCAGCGCCGCCATGCCACGTTATGCGTTGAAAGTCGAATATCAGGGGGCGCCCTTCGCGGGCTGGCAACGGCAGAAGGATCTGCCGTCGGTTCAGGGCGCCATCGAGGATGCGCTGGCGCGCCTCGAACCCGGGGCCCACACAATCGCGGCGGCGGGGCGGACCGATGCGGGCGTGCATGCGCTGGGTCAGGTGGCCCATTGCGATCTGGCCAAGGACTGGGACCCGTTCCGCCTGTCCGAAGCACTGAACTATCACCTGAAACCGCAGCCGGTGGCCATCGTCGCGGCGGCGCAGGTCGCCGAGGACTGGCACGCGCGGTTTTCGGCGGTCGAGCGTCAATACCTGTTCCGCATCCTGATGCGCCGGGCGCCCGCGACCCACGATCAGGGTCAGGTCTGGCGGATCAGTCACCGCCTGGACGCGGCAGCGATGCAACAGGCCGCCGACACACTGATCGGACGGCATGATTTCACCACCTTCCGCTCGTCCATCTGTCAGGCCGCGAGCCCGGTCAAGACGCTGGACGAGTTGCGGGTGGAGGAGGTGGCGGGCTTCTCGGGCCCCGAGATCCACTTCCACGTCCGCGCCCGGTCCTTCCTGCACAATCAGGTGCGCAGCTTTGTCGGCACGCTCGAACGGGTCGGCGCAGGCGCCTGGACGCCGGATGATGTCCGGGACGCGCTGCAAGCGGCGGATCGCGCCGCCTGCGGTCCGGTCTGCCCGCCGCAAGGCCTCTATCTGGCGCGGGTGGGGTATCCGGAACCGGTATTCAACTGATCAGAATGCCCGCAGCAACAGCCCCGTTGCAATGACCGCAATCAGCAGCCCGGCCAGAAGTTCGATCGCCGGGGCCAGAATGACCGCGTAGCGCGCCGCCGAGGCCGAGGCAAACAGCCCGCCGCGCAGCCCCAGAGACGTCCACCCCACCAGCGTAGTGACGGTTGCGGTGCCCAGCGCCATCGCAAAAGCGCCCGCGACCCCGATCAGGGCGATCCCCATCTGCCAGGTGAGGATCAACACGAACAGGGCCCCAGTACAGGGCCGCGCCGCGATGCTGGCGATCAGCACGACCGCCTCGCGCACCGAGCTTACCCGCGCAACATCCTCCGGCGCCGGCCCATGGGCGTGTCCGCAGCTTGAGCAGACCTCGGCATGATCGGGGCTATCGGTCCGCGCCGCGAACCCGCGCAGCGCCCGGACCATCAGCCAGATGCCGATGGCCGCGATTGCGCCGTAGCTGACCGGCGCCATCACCTGCTCGGTTGTCTCCACCAGCCGGGCGCGGGACAGCTCAAAGATCAGAACACCCGCATAAACCAGCACCACCGCCGTTACCGCCTGGCCGAGGCTGGACAGCAGGCTGATCAGCGTCAGGCGCAGAAACGGCACCCGCCGCCCCAGCCCGTAGCCGCCGATCAGCACCTTGCCGTGGCCCGGCCCGATGGCATGAAAGAACCCGTAGGCGAAACAGACCGACATCAACAGCGCCACCGCCTCGGGCTGCCCGGCCCGCACCGCACGCAGGGCGCGGGCGATCTGGTTCTGGAACTCGCGCTGCTCGCCTGCGGCCCAAAGTGCCAGTTGATCGAACCCGCCGCTGGCCCACAGCCAAAGCAACAGGGTAAAAGCCAGCGCGACCGGAACGATCAGGAACCGGGACATGAAATGCGGATCTCGGTGGCGAATTCGACGCCGATCAGGGGAATGTCGTTCTCTTCCAAGTCGGCATTGGCGTCGATCGTCAGCAGAAAGGCCTGCATCTCGGCCAGACGCGCGTCGATATCCGGCTCGATCCGTTCCAGCGCGCAGGACACCGGCCCCGACACGACGACCGGGCGGGCGACCTCATAGGCCGTGTAATAGCTCTCGTCATAGGCCTTGACCGACAGGTCGCTGGCGATGACCGGCTCCGCCGTCACCTCCCGCAGATGCGTCGTCACGATCCGGCCCGCTTCGACGGTGGCGGTCGGCTCCTGCGGGCCCGAGAGCGGCACGCGCAGGCCTTCATTCGCGACCACCAGATCGCCGTCATAGCCCTCGACCCATTGCGCATCGAACCCGGCGAGAGCCTTGACCTCCTCCCCGGTCAGAACCCCGTCGCCGTCCTGGTCGAGCCCCATGTCTTCGAGGATCAGCAGCGAGTAGAACTCGTCATAGGCCCAAGTCACCCGAACATGGGTCAGCCGGGCCTCATCGTCGAAGATCAGCTCGAACCCGGTGTCGATGAAGACATGCGGGTGGGCCACGGCCGAGAGGGGCAGGCAACAGGTCGCGAGGATGGGCAAGATGCGCATGGGGTGAAGATAAGCCGCGCAATCCGGATCGGCAATCGCAACCGGAGTATTGGCCGCAGAATCCCGCCGGTCCACAGACCCTTGCGCCGGGTCATCTAGCGCTTGAGCGGATGCAGAACCAGCGTCTGCAGGGCGGTGGCCACCGGCCCTCTGGTGTCATGCAGGATCGACTGCGACATCCCCACCCCGGTGCCGTGCCAATGCGACGCCGATTCCGACGCCAGCCAATTGCTTTCCGGCTCACGATGCACCTGCAGCGTCAGGTCGGTGTTCATGAAGCCCAGCCGCGTGGGCGGCTCGTTCCACGAGATCCCGTTGCCGCAATCGGCCAGCGCGCACATGGACTGGATCGGGGACGGCACCTCATCGGCCAGCAGGGGCGGCACCCGCATCCAGATGGTCTTGGGGCCGGGTTTCAGCTCCTGCCCCTTGGGATAGGCCATCTCAATGAAGTTCCCGAAGGCCGGTTTGTCATGCAGGCTGCCGATCAGCAGTGTCTCACCCTGTTCGGCATCCTCGAACCGCAGAGGCGTCACCGGCGCGGTCGGCACCTCGCCCAGCTCCTTGCGAGTCAGATGCATCGAGGTTGCGGCGATGCATAAGGTCCCGTCGAGGTCATGCACCTCAACCTTCGTGGTGGCCAGCGTCCTTGTGTTGCGGACGGTCTCGGACCTGACCCGCAGCCCGGCCAGAGGTAGCGGGCGCAGCACATCCAACGTCAGCCGGGTCAACATCTTGTCGGGGCCAACAGCGGCCTCGGCCGCACGCGCCACAAGACCAGTCACCGGCCCGGCATGGCAATGATCCACAGACCACGGGCCCCGCGCCGGATCGTTGCCCAGAAACAGCCCGTCCCGGGTTTCGGTGAAATAGGCCAGCCCGGTCATGCGCCTCAGACCTTCTCCTGCGTGTGTTTCTTCAACTCGGCCCGGGCCACCTGACGGCGGTGCACCGCATCGGGCCCATCGGCCAGCCGCAACGTGCGCACATGGGTCCAGGCGATGGCCAGCGGCGTGTCCTGACTGACACCCTGCCCGCCGAACATCTGCACCGCCTCGTCGATGACCTTCAGCGCCACGCGCGGCGCCACCACCTTGATCTGGCTGATCCAGGGCGCTGCTGCCCGCGCATCGCCCTGATCCATGTACCACGCGGCCTTGAGGCACAGCAGGCGGGCCATCTCGATCTCCATCCGGCACTCGGCGATGATGTCGTAATTCGCCCCCAACTGCGCCAGCTTCTTACCGAACGCCTCGCGCTGCATCGCGCGTTTGCACATGCGTTCCAGCGCGATCTCGGCCTGACCGATGGCGCGCATGCAATGATGGATGCGCCCCGGCCCCAGACGCCCCTGCGCGATCTCGAACCCGCGCCCCTCGCCCAGCAGGATGTTCTCAGCAGGCACGCGCACATCCGTGAACCGGATATGCATGTGCCCGTGCGGGGCGTCGTCGTGGCCATAAACCTCCATCGGGCGCAGCACCTCGATGCCCGGAGTATCGGCGGGCACCACGATCATCGACTGGCGCTTGTGCTTGGGCAGCTCCTCGCCGCCCGTCTTGACCATCACGATATAGACCTTGCAGCGCGGATCACCCGCGCCGGACGACCACCATTTCTCACCATTCAGAACATACTCATCCCCGTCCCGCACACAGGACATCGAGATATTGGTGGCGTCCGAGCTGGCCACATCCGGTTCGGTCATCAAATAGGCCGAGCGGATCTGACCCTCCAGAAGCGGCTTCAACCACTCGTCCTTCATCTTCTCCGAGCCGTAGCGTTCGAATACTTCCATATTGCCGGTATCGGGCGCCGAGCAGTTGAAGACCTCGGCCCCCAGCGGCGTCTTGCCCATCTCTTCGGCGAAATAGGCGTACTCGACCGTCGTCAGCCCGAACCCCTTGTCGCTGTCGGTCAGCCAGAAATTCCACAGCCCCTGCGCCTTGGCCCTCGCCTTCAACCCCTCAAGGATCTCCGTCTGCCGCTCGGTATATTGCCAGCGGTCCCCCTTGCCGATCTCGGCCTGGTATTCCTCCTCCAACGGCATGATCTCATCCCGCACCATCGCGGCCACCCGGTCGAGCAATTTGCGGTTCTCGTCCCGCATTCCGAAAGTCATGTTCATGAAAACGTCTCCCTTGCCCGCCGAACAGGGCTTTACCTTGGGCAAAAGGATGACTTAGCTGCGCCGGTAAAGTCCAGTTGCGTGACGGAACGTAACGCAGGGAATATGAGGGAGGGTCCAGTGGCATTACTGATCGATGGCGGGCTGTCGGGATGGATGACCGACGCAGAGATCGCGGGTCAGGTGCGCACGCAACTGCCCGGTGCGGATGTGCGCACACCGGATACGCTTGGCAACGTGGATGAGATCACCATGGTCGCGGTGGTCACGCTGCGCGACGGCCAACCCGCGAAGCTGCCGAACCTGCAACTGGTGCAAAAGCTGGGGGCAGGCGTCGAGACCATCGTGAAGCATCCGGCCCTGCCCGACCATGTCCGGGTCGCGCGGCTGAAACCCGATGCCCCGGCGCGCGAGATTGCCGAATGGTTCCTCGCCTACATCCTGCGCGCCCACCGCAACATGCCGGTTCACGAGGCTGAACAGGCGACATCAACCTGGACCCCGGTCGAGCCGCGCTACACCCCCGACACGGTGATTGGCGTTCTTGGGTTGGGCCATATCGGCGGCCGCACCGCGCGAATGCTACGGGATATCGGGTTTCAGGTGAAGGGCTGGAGCCGATCCCCCAAGGACATTGACGGCGTTGACTGCCGCCACGGTTACGACAGCCTGCCGGACCTGCTGGGCGCATGCGATCATGTCTGTGCGATCCTGCCGTCCACCCCGGAAACCGTGGGCCTGTTCAACGCGAACCTGCTCTCGGCCATGAAACCGGGCAACCAGTTGTTGAACGCGGGCCGCGGCGATCTGATCGACGAAACGGCACTGATGCAGGCGCTCGATGCCGGGACACCGGGCCATGCGGTGCTCGACGTGGTCAGCCAGGAGCCGCTGCCCGCCGACAACCCGCTCTGGTCGCACCCGCAGGTCACCATCACCCCGCATGTCTCGGGCTGGCATCTGGGCGACGCGCTCAAAGACGTGGCCGAGAACTACCGCCGGCTGACCGCAGGCGAGCCGCTGCTGCACGAGGTCGACCGCGCGCGCGGGTACTGATCCCTCAGCTCAGGTGACGGCCGAAGAAATCCATCGTCCGGGCCCAGGCGAGTTCCGCCGCCGCCGCGTCATAGCGGGGCGTGGTGTCGTTGTGGAACCCGTGGTTCACCTCGGGATAGAAATGTACCGAGAACGCTTTCTGGTTTGCCTTCAGCGCCTCGGAATAGGCGGGCCAGCCCGCATTGATGCGGTCGTCCAGCCCGGCATAGTGGATCATCAGCGGCGCCTCGATTGACGGCACATCTTCGGCCACCGGTTGCCGACCGTAGAATGGCACCGAACCGGCGAGATCGGGATAGGCGACCGCCAACGCGTTGCAGACCCCGCCGCCATAGCAGAACCCGACCGCCCCGACCTTGCCGGTCGACCCGTCATGGTCGCGCAGGAATTCGAACGCGGTAAAGAAATCCTCCATCAGCTTGCCGCCATCCAGCGTTTTCTGCATCGCGCGGCCTTCATCGTCGGTGCCGGGATACCCGCCAAGCGGCGTCAGCCCGTCCGGCCCAAAGGCCAGATACCCGGCCTTGGCGCAGCGGCGGACGACGTCCTCGATATAGGGGTTCAGCCCCCGGTTCTCGTGCACCACGAGTATGGCGGGCAGCGGTCCGGTCTGCCCCGCGGGCCGAGCCATCAGCCCCTTGATCTGCCCATGCCCGTTCGGGCTGTCGAACTCGGCGATTTCCGTTTCGATTTCGGGATCGTCCGGCGCCACCTGCTGGGCCAGCGCATAATCGGGCTGCAACTGCTCCAGCAGCATCGCCCCTGTCACCCCGGCAGCAGCATACCGCCCTGCCTGCGTGATGAATTCCCGTTTGGACAATGTTCCATGCACATAGCCGTCAAAGATTTCCAGAATGCGCTGGTCAAAGTCGCTCGCCGATTTCCGGCGCCCGGTGCGAGGATTCCCGTCCATGGTCAATCTCCCTGTTGCCCGTCAATTCTACCACGGGACGGCCGGAAACAGGGTAAATAATGCGGGAAGCAGGGGCAGTGGTCACTCAATGCCGCCCACCCGAAAACGGCAGGCCGCCGCCATGCCCGGCAGCGGCCGCTTCATCAAAACTCAGCCGATGAAATCGTTGTACCCGGCCTCGTCCATGTAGTCGTCCATCTGCGACAGGTCCGAGGCCTTGACCTTGAAGAACCACGCATCCCCCGTCGGGTCTTCATTGACCATGCCGGGGTTGTCGACCAGCACCTCGTTCACCTCGACGATCTCCCCGTCGAGCGGCGCCAGAATGTCCGAGGCCGCCTTGACCGACTCGATCACCACGATCTCGTCATCCTTGCTGACCTCGTCGCCCACATCCGGCAGTTCCACGAACACCACATCGCCCAATTGCTCGGCGGCATGGGCGGTGATCCCCACAGTCACCACATCGCCATCGGCCACCAGCCATTCGTGTTCCTCGGTATACTTCATGTCCCTCTTCCCCTTGGACTTCGCATTGATCTTTTGTGTTCAGCGGCAGCGGGCCACACGTTCCGGTCCCGCCCCCTGTACCGCAGGCTCAGGGCGTCAGCACCCAATTGCCGCTGGCATCCCGGCACCGGCGGGTGCGCACCTGGTTCGAGGCGTCGGCCCCTTTGGGCAGGATAAAGTGCTGAAGATGGGCGCAATTGTCCCGCATCTCACGCACCCGCACCGTGCCCTTGGCGCCGGTCGCCTCGTTCTGCCACTCCGCCTCCTGGCCCGCACTCGGCGCTCCGTCGGCAAACAGCGAATTCGAAGCCGCGTTCACCATCTCGAAATCCGCCGGGCTCAACCCCATTTCCGCGATGATTCGCGACAACGGCTTGGCCTCGGCCATAACAGCGGCCCCGGCCAGTGCCGACGCCGCCAAAACCGCAGTTATCAACCTTTTCATGACTGCCTCACCCATCTGAAATCCATTTACCGTCAAGGTTATACTGCCTGCCCCGGCTTATCCAAGCCCCGCACCGCAATCTTCAAATTATCCCGAACAAACCTATCCGGGCCTCGCCGCTAGGACCGCCCCGCCTTTGCCCCCATAGTGCCCCGGAAACGACAAGAGGCATCCGATGGCACATCCGACCTATTTCGCGCCCACCGGCGGGCATCCGGGGCAGGACCAACTGCTGACCGACCGCGCCATGTTCACAGAAGGCTATGCGGTGATCCCCAAGGGAACCATGCGCGATATCGTGACCAGCGCCCTGCCCTTCTGGGCCGGCACCCGGCTCTGGGTGCTGTCGCGCCCGCTCAGCGGATTTGCCGAGACGTTTTCGCAATATATCATGGAGGTGCAGCCCGGCGGCGGCAGCGACCGCCCCGAGACCGACCCGGCCGCCGAGGGCGTGCTGTTCGTCGTCGAGGGCGCGGTGACCCTGACCCTTGGCGGTGCGGACCATGTGCTGGAACCCGGCGGCTACGCCTATATCCCGGCGGGCAGCGACTGGAGCCTGCACAACCGCGCCGGTCCCGTGGCCCGCTTCCACTGGATCCGCAAGGCCTATGAGGCGGTGCCCGGCCTGGCCGCCCCCGACCCGATCATCACCAACGAACGCGACGTCGCCCCCATCCCGATGCCCGGCACCGAGGGCCGCTGGGCCACCACCCGCTTTGCCGATCCCGAAGACCTGCGCCACGACATGCATGTCAACATCGTCACCTTCGAGCCCGGCGGCGTGATCCCCTTTGCCGAGACCCACGTGATGGAACACGGGCTCTACGTGCTCGAAGGCAAGGCCGTCTACCGCCTCAATCAGGACTGGGTCGAGGTCGAGGCCGGCGACTACATGTGGCTCCGCGCCTTCTGCCCGCAGGCCTGCTACGCGGGCGGCCCGGGCCGGTTCCGCTACCTGCTCTACAAGGACGTGAACCGCCATATGCCGCTGTCGCTGGCGGGGCGGTGAACAGGCCCCCCAAGCTGCGGTGCGCCGAGTTGAGGGTTAAACCAGAGCCGACTTTGGGAAACCTCGAATCCTTGATAGGTCAAGCTATGGAGATCAAGGATCCAGACGAAAAGGCAGAGGCCCGAGCGGTCGGAATCTGGCTTGCCCGGGGTTTTGTCCTCACGCTGATCGGAGGTGTTCTTTGGGCCTTTCCAATTGGAAATCAGTGGGTTCGGTTTCTGGCAGCGGTCGTTGCGGTCGTCCTGACCATCCTTGCGTTTTCACTCGCAAGCCTGTCCGCAACGATAACCAGAAACATCGTTGGAAGACTCCTCAAACTTCACGCGCACCCGCGGATAGTATTCGGCATGGGGTTGGCCATCCTGGCCTGTTACATAGCTCTCATGATGGCGGTTTTTCTCTTTGGGACGTCCCTGTTCCCGGGCACCCCGTAATTCCACTCAAAGCTTACAGCCACGCCCTGAGCGCTACGGCGGCGTTCAAGTCAACGGATCGGAGGGGACGCAGAGGTCAGTTCGCCCGGATCGATTGCGGCGTGCGCTTCTCTCGCAAGAACCGGCTTCAACCGGGACCTCCAATCAGCAGATCGTCACTTCGCGACGAGATACGAAAGAACGCCGTTTGAATCCCTGACCAAAGCATTGCCGTTTTCGCTCGACACGTCTTCGCTTTGCCAGATGACGGACCCGTCCATCTCTCGCACCCGGTGCAGCGCGTCGGAAAGCTGCTCAACGCGGATGCTGGGGATCCATGACGCGTTCTGATCGAATTGACATTCAACCGCGGATCGAAACCCAACCTGCAGTCCCGCACGGCTGATCGACTGGGTGGCTTTCTCCGCACATTCTGATGGCAGGATGCTCCATTCGAACAGAGTGCGATAAAACTCCTCGGGATATTCGCCCACCCGCACGTGATAGGCTTCAGTGCCGAACTGTCTTTTCGGCGCAGGAAAGCCGTGCCGGGACAGGGAAATACCGGCAAGAGCTCCGTTCGGATCGCGCAAGAGGCAGTTGCGCCCCACACCCGGAACCTCGAACGGGGCTTTCTCGACAATGCCACCCAGGCCAACGGCCGTCTCGGCGGCTGAATCGACATCCTGCACTTCGACATAAGGAATCCAGCCGTGGAATTGCGCGCTATCGTTCTGCACGAATCCGGCCCCGGCCTCATCACTGCAAAGCGCCAGAATGAAGTCTCTCTCACCCCCGCCCCAGGCGAAATCCGTTGCGTGTTCGATCACATAGTGCCAGCCGGCAACCTTCTCATAGAATGATCGGGACCGGAGCGGATTGTCGGTGAACAGATCGTGCCAAACGATCCGGCCTGTCTTGTCTGAGGTCATCGCGTTTTCCCAAGGAACGCAGGATGGCTAACGTTCATCCGCTTTGCGTTCGTTGACCTGGGTCAATGATACCGGACACGGCGGAACGCAGCGGCCTCGCGCTCCCAGGAAGGCCGCCCGACATGGACGCCCCACGTCAGTGACGCGGCATCCAACCGCTCGCCGCTAGTCCTGCATCCACGGCAGACCCTCCGCCTTCCATCCGCTGATCTTGCCGCGATGGCCGCTCTCGTCTTTCTCACCCTCGAACCCGCTGCGAATATTGGTGCAATGCAGGTTTATCCCGCGAGACTGCATCTGCCGCGAAAACTCCTGCACCGCCATGAATGACCGATCACCGGTGCGGCACAGAAAGAAAAAGCGTTCGGGCATTTCCCCGATAAGCATTTCTTCCAGATCGGACAGAAACCCGAGGTTCGGGGCCATCTGCGGCCAAATCTTCCACTCCACACACAAAAGGCGGCGGTCGATCGAGGTCAGATCCGGCTTGCCGGAAAAGGACCATTCGGGCCGCGAACGGACGTCGACGACCACGGCGCTGCCTTGCGTTTTCAACCCGGCCCACGCCTCTTGCGGGGATACTTCATCAACAACACTGTTTTGAATTCCAAGCTTCGAAGACATTCCAGACTCCACCACTAATCTGCATTGCGCCTCGACATAGAGGGGGTATTCTGACCTACAAGCGACCTCACTTAACGGCTCCCGTCAACGTGATCACCCCGATAGGTCGAGCGCTTTTTCGCGACTTGACTATGTGAATTGAATTGCGGCTCCGAAAGCCGTCGGAGCCGCAGATTTCTTACCAAAAAACATGTTCGGATCAGCACTTTATTCGGTGATCACCGATACTAATAAACCAGAAGGCAATCCGCATTGCGCTTCTTGAAATCAGAATATCTGCTCCCCCGAACACGCGCGAATAAAATGAAATTGAGGTCACGTTTTTGTCTTTGAATAATTCCATGAGGGTCGGTGTTCCATCTCCTTGCCGCCTGAGCTGTCCCGCCACTCCACCAAGGCGCCCTTCGGAACACACCTGTCTACCGGGGCTTCTCAGACACCCCTTAATTTGTTCAAATCACTCCAATGGTTCGAGTCATTCGGGAAGTCACATTATGAAAACACGTAACGCATTTGCGGCACTGGCCGCCGTAACCGTCATCGCCATGCTCGGGGCAACCGTCGCCGCCGCGCAGGATCAGACCCGCACGGTTCACGTCCTCAGCCGCACCTGGGCGGTGACGCAGGTTTCCGAGGAACCGGTGATCTACCGCGCCACGCGCGACCGCAACAACCTCAACCCGTATGGGCCCCCGGCACGTCTGCGCACCACGCAGGCCATCGCCGCCATCCAAAAGGCCACCGGCTGCCGGGTGATCCGGTCCAGCATGTATCAGAACATCTCGGGCCAGTTCTTCTCGCAGGTCAGCTGCGGCTAACGCGAGCGGGAAACGGGCATTGAGGTCCCCCATCCCTCCTGCCATAGCTTGGCCATGAAACTCGCGATCAACGGATTCGGCCGCATCGGCCGCACGATCCTGCGGCAGCTTCTGGCCCTGCCGCAGGGCTCGGATGTCGAGCTGGTGCAGATCAACGACATCGCCCCGCTCGAAACCTGCGCCTATCTGTTCAAATACGACAGCACCTTTGGCCCTTATCCGGGCACGGTTCAAGCCGGGGACGAGGCGCTGGAAATCAATGGCCACACCATCCCGATGACCCACAGCCCCGACATGACCCGCGTGGATTTGTCCGGAATCGACGTGCTGCTCGACTGCACCGGGATCGCACGCAGCTCGGACGTGGCCAGCCGAGGCCTGACGGCGGGCGCAAGCAAAGTGCTGATCTCGGGCCCGTCCCCGGCGGCTGAGGTGACCATCGTGCTGGGCGCCAACGAGGATCAGCTGGGCAATGCCCGCATCGTCTCGAACGCGTCGTGCACCACCAATGGGCTGGCGCCGCTGGTCAAGGTGATCGACGGGATCGCGGGCATCGCCTCGGCCCACATGACCACGATCCATTGCTACACCAACAGCCAGCCGATGGTGGACGCCCCGCGCGGCGATCTCGCCCGCTCGCGCGCCGGCGCGCTGTCGATGGTGCCGACCACTTCCAGCGCCACCCACCTGATCGACACGGTACTGCCGCATCTGGCGGGCCGCATCTCCGGCGCCGCCGTGCGGGTGCCAACCGCCAGCGTGTCAGCGGTGGACCTGATCGTGCAACTGGAACGCGGCATGAGCGCCGAGAGCTTCGACACCGCGCTCCGCGATGCGGTAACCGCCTCTCCGGTTCTCGGCTGGACCGATCAGCCGCTGGTCTCCTCCGACCTGCGCACCCGCCCCGAGTCGCTGGTCATCGCCGGGCCGGAAACCCGCATGGTGGGCGAGAACCAGGTGCGGGTCTTCGGCTGGTACGACAATGAATGGGGGTTCTCGGCCCGCATGCTCGACGTCGCGCGCCTGATGGCACCGGACGTCTGAGGCGCTACCGCCCCGGCAAACTGCCCGAACCGTGACCGGCCATGCCGCCCGAGACCTCCTCGGTCGACTCATCCGCCAACTCCTCAGGCAGGACCAGGTTCAGCACGATGGCAATCAGCGCCGCAGGCAACAGACCGCTGGTCATCAGAATGCGCACGGTGTCGGGCAAATGCTGCACCGCGCCGGGCTCAAGCTGCAAACCCAGACCGATGGAGAGCGAAATGGCGAAGATCACCATGTTCCGCCGGTTCCAGTTCACATCCGACAGCATCGAGATACCGGCCGCCACCACCATGCCGAACATCACGATCACGCCGCCGCCCAGCACCTCGATGGGCACGGTGCGGATGATCGCACCAACCTTGGGCACCAGCCCGCACAGGATCAGGAACAGCGCGCCACAGGTCACCACATGGCGGCTCATCACCCCGGTCATGGCGATCAGGCCGACATTCTGGCTGAACGAGGTGTTCGGGAACGCCCCGAACAGGCCCGCGACAGCCGAACCCACACCATCCGCATAGGTCGCCCCCGCGATCTCGGTATCGGTGGCCTCGCGCCCCGCGCCACCCTTGGTGATACCCGAGACATCGCCCACGGTCTCGACCGCCGACACGAACGCCATCAGGCAGAACCCGATCACCGCCGCAGCCGAGAACTCGAACCCGTATTTGAACGGCACCGGCAGAGCGAACGCGGCGGCCCGGCCCCAACTGCTGCCGATGGCCTCAAAGGTCACCATGCCCACCATCAACGCATAGATGTAGCCGACGACCAGCCCGATCAGCACCGCCGAGACCGACAGCATCCCCTTGGTGAAGAACTTCAGCCCCAGCGTCGCCAGCACCACCACCAGCGCCGCCGACCAGTTGAGCAATGAGCCATATTCCGGCGTCCCGATCGCAGGCACGCCACCCGCGGCATACTGGATGCCCACCTTGACCAGCGCCAGACCGATCATGGTGACCACCAGCCCGGTCACCAGCGGCGGCAACGCGAAGCGGATCTTGCCGATCACCGCGCCGAGGCAGGCGTGAAACAGCCCGCCGATAATGACGCCCCCGAACAGCGCGCCCAGCGCATCGACACCCTTGCCCGCAACCAGCGGGATCATGATCGGCAGAAAGGCAAAGCTCGTGCCCTGCACGATAGGCAGCGCGGCGCCCACCGGCCCCACCGTGATGGTCTGCAACAGCGTGGCGACACCGGCAAACAGCATCGACATCTGGATCAGGTACAAAAGCTCCGGGAAATCCGGCGAGTTCGAGCCGAACCCGAACCCTGCGGCCCCCGCCACGATGATGGCGGGCGTCACGTTGGAAACGAACATCGCCAGTACATGCTGGATACCCAGCGGCACCGCCTTGTGCAGCGCAGGTGTGTAATTCGGATCGCGGAGCTGTTCCGGCGTTCCTATCGAAGTGTCGGCCATGATCTCACTGTCCTCCCTGTTGGATCTCATGGGGGTCTTGCCGCTTATTGCCCGGCGGCTTCATCTATTCGGCCACAACCTCATAAGGGTCGTCGAACCAAAACTCTTCCAGATTGGCGCCGCCACCGATCCGGTCCACCACCGCGAACAGGCCCGGCCCGTGCAGCGGCGTTAGCACCCCGTGCCAGGTGCCGCGATGATAGTTCACGACCTGCCCCGCTTCGGTGACAAAGGCGCGCGGGCGGCCCGGCCTGCCATCCTCATCCGGCGCCACGATCACCAGAAACGGCTGATGCGTCATCGGGATGAAGGCCTGGCTGCCCTCGGGGTGCCGCTCGACCATATCCAGCCGATAAGGCAGCACGCGCGGATTGGCGTTGAACAGGCTGATCCCGGCGCGGCCCTCGGCGAAATCCAGCGACGCGCGGTCGTGATAGCGGCCACACTGCCCCTGATTGATGATCTTGTCTGGCTCCCCGGCACAGTCGATCAGGTCTCCGTAAGGCGCAAAACCCGCCGCCGAGATCGGCTCAACGACAATCCGGCTCATGACGGCAGCAGGTCGCGCAATCGAAACGCGGCGATACGCTCGACCTGACGACAGGCCTCGGCAAATTCCGTGTCGCGGTCCTGATCGATCCGGCGCTGGAACGCGGCAAGGATCGAGGCCTTGTCATGATCCCGCACCGCGATGATGAAGGGAAAACCGAACTTCTCCGTGTAACGCTGATTAAGCGCGGTGAATGCCTCCCGCTCCTCATCCGTCAGCGCGTCGAGCCCGGCTGAGGCCTGCTCGGACGTACTCTCGGCCGTCAGCCGCTTTGCCTGCGCCAGCTTGCCCGCCAGATCCGGATGCGCAGTCAGCACGCCCAGCCGTTCGTCCCCGGAGGCCGACCGGAACATGCGCGCCAGCGCATTGTGCAACCCGCCAGCGGTGTCATGCGCGGGTCCGAGTTCCAATTCATAAGCCCGTTCGGCAATCCAGGCGGAATGCTCAAACACACCGCCATAGGCCGCCACAAACGCATCCCTGTCCATCTGCGACGGGCGCGGATGAGCAACCGGCGGATGCTCCGCCGCCCAATGCTCGGCAATCTGCAGCCGCGTGGCGAACCACACGTCCTGATGCCCCTGCGCATAGTCGAGAAAGCGCTTCAGCGCCATCACCCGCCCCGGACGCCCGATCAGGCGGCAATGCAGCCCAACCGACATCATCTTCGGCGCCCCCGCCTCGCCCTCGGCATAAAGCCCGTCGAACGTGTCCTTGAGATAGGCATAGAACTGATCGCCCGAGTTGAACCCCTGCGGCGTGGCAAAGCGCATGTCGTTGCAGTCGAGCGTGTAAGGCACGATCAACTGATCCCGCCCGCCCATCTGCACCCAAAAGGGCAGATCGTCCGCATAGGTATCGGCGATATAGTCGAACCCGCCCTCCTCGGCGGCCAGCCGCACCGTGTTGACAGAGCAGCGCCCGGTATACCAGCCGCGCGGGCGCTCCCCGACAACCTCGGTATGCAGCCGGATCGCCTCGTCCATATCGGCGCGTTCGTCCGCCTCGGCGGCGTCCTTGTACTCGATCCATTTCAGCCCGTGGGACGCGATCTCCCATCCGGCCTCCTTCATCGCCGCCACCTGATCCGGAGACCGCGCCAGCGCCGAGGCGACGCCGTAGACGGTGACGGGAATATCCTTCATCAGCCGGTGCAGCCGCCAGAACCCCGCCCGCGCGCCGTATTCATAGATAGATTCCATGTTCCAGTGCCGCTGACCGGGCCATTGCGCCGCGCCCACAATCTCGGACAGGAACGCCTCGGATGCCGCATCGCCATGCAGGATGCAGTTCTCGCCCCCCTCTTCATAGTTCAGCACGATCTGCACGGCGATCCTGGCACCGTTCGGCCAGCGCGCCTGCGGCGGCTGGGCGCCATAACCGATCATGTCGCGGGGATAGCGGGGGGGCTGCATGGTGGTGTCCGTCTCCGGGGTTGATGTGGTCCTGACGAGCAATAGCGCGTTTCGGACCGAAAGATTTTCAAATCAAACAGAACGCTGTTTCCGATTCTTCTTATAATCCCATAGAAACAGGACGCTCGGCTGAGAGTTTCAAAAACTTCCTGAGACTGTGTCAAATGGTTCGCGTTTGCCAAGCCGCGCCGCTTGCGGCACATCTGATGGCCAAGGCAGGAGGATTGGACCATGGCAGGATATCTGACGACCCACGTTCTGGACACCGCAACCGGCTTGCCCGCCGCGGGGATGAAGATCGTGCTCTATCGGCTCGAAGGCGAGAACCGGACCAAGCTGGCCGAGCGGGTGACCAACGACGACGGGCGAACCGACACCCCAATCCTGCCACAGGACGCGTTCCAAACCGGAGAATACGAGCTGGTGTTCTTCGCCGGGGACTACCTGCGCGCCGGGCCGCTGGATGCACCCGAGCCGCTGTTCCTCGACCAGATCCCCATCCGCTTCGGCATGTCGGACGCCGAGGCGCATTACCACGTGCCCCTGCTGCTCTCGCCCTACGGCTATTCCACTTACCGAGGCAGCTGAACCGGGCCAACAGGGGCTCCCGCCCGTCGGACTGGCCTGAAAGGCCAGCCTCCCGTTGGGCCCGGCGCCGCGCCTTGCAGGCGCGGCGGGGTTGCGCCCACGCTCATCGTACCGCCCTATGGAGCAGCCCCCGCCGGGCCCGTCAGGGCCCGGCGCCCGGCCCAACGCTGTACGGCGCCCGCAAGGCGCAAACAGAGGCGGGAGCGCCCCGGCCCCTCAGCCCGCCTGCTTTTCCGCCTCGCGCACGGACACGCCGATGCGGGCGGTCATGAACTCCATGAACAGCCGCGTTTTCGGGTCCTGATGCCTGCGATGTGTATAAAGACACGCCATCTGCACCGGCACCGGCGGTGTCTGCGTGGCCACCGGCACCAGGCTCCCGGATTTCAGATGCGCTGCGATCTCGAACACCGGCTTCAGCACGATGCCCTGCCCCGACAGCGCCCAATCCGTCAGCACGTCTCCGTCGTCGCATTCGAACTGGCCCGAGACCGCAAAGCGTTTCGGCCCGTCCGCCGTCTGCAACACCCACTGGAACTCGGTCGCGCCGGGAAAGCGCAGGTTTAGGCACTCGTGACCATCGGCGATCAGTGCCTCCCCCGACTCGGGCATGCCCCGCCGTTCGACATAACCCGGCGCCGCGCACAGCACCCGCTGGCAATCGGCGATCTTGCGGATGCGCAGGGTACTGTCCTCGGGCTGGCCGATGAAGAACGCCAGATCCAGCCCCTCGGTCGTCAGATCCACCGAGCGGTCTGTCAGCCGCAACCGCACGTCGATCTCGGGATATTCCGCCAGAAACTCCGGCACTTGCGGCGCCAGCAACCGCCGCCCGACCCCGAAGGGGGCCGCCACGAACAGCGAGCCGCGCGGCGCCTCGGTCAGGTGCATCACCTTGGCCTCGGCGTCATCCACCGCCTCAAGCACCGCCACCGCGCCGGGATAAAAGGCCTGCCCCTGCTCGGTCGGCGTCAGGTTGCGCGTGGTACGTTGGAACAGCCGCACGCTCAGATGATCCTCAAGCTGCGAAATGCGCGCCGAGGTCACCGCCGGCGAGATCCGCAGATCGCGCCCGGCGGCGGACATGCTGCCCAGCTCGTAGACCCGGACAAAGGTGCGTATGTTGTCGAGATAGGACATCTTTTCGGAAATTTTTGATACAGCTTGGCAATATACGGGAATACCGAAGAAAACCCAGCTTGCCTAGTGTGGCGCCAATCAAGCGGAGACTGCCCCTATGTACGACCTTGCCGCCTTCTGGGACTGGATCGCCTTTGCGGTGCGCTGGCTGCACGTGATCACGGCGATCGCCTGGATCGGATCGTCCTTCTATTTCATCGCGCTGGACCTGGGCCTGCGCCAAGCCCCCGATCTGCCGCCCGGTGCTCATGGCGAGGAATGGCAGGTGCATGGCGGCGGCTTCTATCACATCCGCAAATACCTGGTGGCGCCCGAGCAGATGCCCGAGCATCTGACCTGGTTCAAATGGGAGAGCTATGCGACCTGGCTGAGCGGCGCCGCGCTTTTGATGATCGTCTACTGGGTGGGCGGCGAACTCTATCTGATCGACGCTTCCAAGGCCGATCTGGCGCTGTGGCAGGGCATCCTGATCTCGGCCGCTTCGCTGACCATCGGCTGGCTGGTCTACGACTTCCTGTGCAAATCGGGCCTGGGCGAACGCCCGACCCTGCTGATGGTGCTGCTCTTCGTGCTGCTGGTCATCATGGGCTGGGGCTACAACCAGATCTTCACCGGCCGCGCCATGATGCTGCATCTGGGTGCCTTCACCGCGACGATCATGACCGCAAACGTGTTCTTCATCATCATGCCGAACCAGCGCGTCGTGGTCGACGACCTCAAGGCCGGGCGCACGCCCGACCCGAAATACGGCAAGATTGCCAAGCTGCGCTCGACCCACAACAACTACCTGACGCTGCCGGTGGTGTTCCTGATGCTCTCCAACCACTACCCGCTGGCCTTCGCCACCGAGTACAACTGGATCATCGCCAGCCTCGTCTTCCTGATGGGCGTGACCATCCGGCACTATTTCAACTCGATGCACGCCCGCACCGGCAACCCCACCTGGACCTGGCTGGCCACCGCACTGCTGTTTCTCGCCATCATCTGGCTGTCCACGGCGCCGATGCACCAGACCCTGGAAGAGGCCGAGGCGCAGCCCCTGACCGCTTACGAACAGCGCTATGCCGCAGCCCCCGGCTTTTCCGAGGCGCATGACGTGGTGCTGGGCCGCTGCTCGATGTGCCACGCGCGCGAGCCGGTGTGGGAAGGCATGCTCTGGGCGCCCAAGGGCGTGCTCCTGGAAACCGAGGCCGACGTTGCCCGCAACGCGCAGGCGATCTATCTGCAGGCCGGCATCAGCCACGCGATGCCACCCGCCAACGTGACCTTCATGGAACCCGAAGACCGCGCCGCCATCATCCGATGGTTCCGGGGCGCAAACGGCTGACCGCTGCGGCCCCCCACCTGACCCCGTGACCCAAGATAGGCGCCAAGGCTCTTTTCATCCCGGCGCCCGGATGATCTAACTGACGGATATTGAGCCGCGAGTCAGTTGCGCGGCAGCGGATATTCGCGAGTTGGGGCAGTTTGGAGCCGTGCCATGACATCGAAAAGGCCGTGGAATGCCTTGAAGCGCGGGCTGTTCATAATCTGCGTTCTGGCATTGGCTGACTCGGCAGGCGCACTGGAAACAACCCTGTCCACGCCCGGCGCATCCAGCGACCTGCGGGACCGGATCGCCGAGACCTCCTCGGTCCTGACCGCCGAGGCGCGCGGCCTCGAAACCCCGCTCGAACTGTTGTCGGCGTCGCTCTCCGATTACCGGACACTGGTGCAGATCCTCTATGACGAAGGGTATTTCAGCCCGGTCGTCAGCATCCGCCTCGACGGGCGCGAGGCCGCCAATATCGACCCGCTCAACTCACCCGCGCAGGTGAACCGGATCGACATCGCGGTACAGACCGGCCCGGCCTTCCGTTTCGGCACCGCCCGGATTGCACCGCTGGCACGCGGCACCGAGCTTCCGGACGGGTTTGCCCGTGGCGCCCCCGCCAATACCAGCATCATTCAGGACGCCGCGCGCGCCGGAGTGCTGGGCTGGAAGAATGTGGGCCACGCCAAGGCCGATATCGGCGACCAGAGGATCACCGCCCGCCACAGCCAGGCGACGCTGGACACCGATATCGAGCTTCTGCCGGGTCCAAAACTGACCTTCGGCAGGATGTTCATACAGGGCGACAGCGACGTGCGCGCCCGGTCCATCGAACGCATCGCGGGCTTTCCCACGGGCGAGGTCTATTCGCCGGACAAGGTGCAACGGGTGGGCACCCGCCTGCGCCGGACCGGCACGTTCAGCGTGGTTTCGCTGCAGGAACGCGAAACCCCCAACCCCGACGGCTCGCTGGATTTCGATGCCACCTTCGAGGACATGCCCAAAAGGCGGTTCACCTTCGGGGTCGAAATCTCATCGCGCGAGGGGCTGGATGTCAGCACCACGTGGCTGCACCGCAATCTCTTTGGCGGTGCCGAACGGCTGCGGTTCGAGGCTAGCATACGCAATATCGGCGGGACCGAGGATATCGACGGCCGCATCGGTCTGCGTCTGGATCAGCCCGACCGGCTGGGACCGGATGACAGCACCTTCTACGTCGCCGAGATCGAGCGCCGCAACCGCACCCATTACAACGTCACCCGCGCCGCACTGGGCTATGGTGCGCGCCGCACCTTTTCCGACCGGCTCTATGCCGAGGCATCGGTGGCCTTCGCCTACGCGGATGCCGACGACGCCTATGGCGAGGGGCGCAAGTTCCGCTACCTGGTGTTGCCGCTGCGCTCGGAATGGGATGAGCGCGACAGCAAGGTCAGCGCCACGCGCGGCTTCTACCTGGACGCGCAGGCACAGCCGTTCCTTGGCCTCTCCGACAGCGACTCGGGCCTGCGCCTCTATCTGGACGGGCGCGGCTATTGGGATATCGGCACCGCCGGGCGACTGGTTCTGGCCGGGCGGGTGCAGGTCGGCTCGGTCATCGGACCATCGGCGGACAATGTCAGCCCCGATTTCCTGTTCTTCTCGGGCGGCGCCGGAACCGTGCGCGGTCAGGCCTTCGAAAGCCTCGGCATCCCCGTGAACGGCCAGACCGCCGGCGGGCGCTCGTTTCTCGGCCTCTCTGCCGAGGTACGCGGCCGCGTGACCGATGCGCTGTCGCTGGTGGGGTTCTATGACTACGGCGCGGTGGACAGCTCCTCGTTCGTCAGCGGCGATTCCGCCCATCATTCCGGCGCCGGTCTGGGCGTCCGCTACGATCTGGGCGGCTTCGGCCCGCTGCGCTTCGATCTGGCCTATCCGGTGCAGGGCCCGGATGATGACGGGCTGCAATTCTATATCGGCATAGGACAGGCCTTCTGATGCGGCGCGCGGCTCTCCCCCTTGTGATGGTCGCCATGACCGGAGCCTTTCCGGCAGGCGTGCAAGCGCAGGACAGCGGCGGCCTGCTGGTCGATTTCCTCGAAAGCAACCTGTCGGGCGAAAACCGCAACATCAAGGTGCGCGGGCTGTCCGGCGCGCTCAGCTCGCAGGCCACCATCGAGCAGATCACCGTGGCCGATGACGAGGGCATCTGGCTGACCATCAACAACGCGGAACTGGACTGGAACCGTCTCGGTCTGCTGCGCGGGCGGTTCTCGGTCAACGCGCTGACGGCCGAGGAAATCCTGATCGACCGCCCCCCCGGCGTGACCACGACCGACGAACCGCTGCCGACGCCCGAGGCACAGCCGTTCCAGCTGCCCGAACTGCCGGTGGCGGTCGAACTGGGCGAGATCCGGGTGGACAGGCTGGCGCTTGGCGAGCCGCTGATCGGCCTGGCCGCCGAACTGGAGGTCAACGGCGCCCTGTCGCTGGCCGATGGCGCGCTGGATACCGATCTGGGCGTGACCCGTCTGGACCGCCCCGGCGACGCGATCACGCTCAAGGCCCAGTTCCAGAACGAAGGCAGCCAGATCGGGCTCGATCTGCAAGTGGCCGAGGATTCCGGCGGCCTGATCTCGACGGCCCTGAAGCTGCCCGGCCAGCCACCGCTGCTGCTGTCGGCCAAGGGATCCGGGCCGATCACCGATTTCACCGCCGACATTTCGCTGATCAGCGAGGATACCGAGCGGGTCACCGGTCAGGTCCGCCTGCGCGAGGCCGAAATCCCCGGCGGCGAAACCGCCGCCAAGGGCATCGCCTTCACCGCCGATCTGGGCGGCGATGTCACCCCGTTCCTGACGCAGGAGTTCGTCCCCTTCTTCGGCGTCCGCACCCGGCTCTATCTCGACGGGCGCAGCGACCCGGACGGCCGGCTGGAGGTCTCCGCGTTCGAGGTCACCTCGAACGCCCTGCGGCTGAAAGGCGAACTGGCGCTCGCAGCTAACGGCGATCTGGAAAAGGCCGCGCTGCAGGGCCGTATCCTGCCCCCGGATGGCAAGCGTGTGGTGCTGCCGGCGGGCGACGGAAACACTACACTGGCGGCGGCACAGGTCTCGGCGCTCTTCGACCAGACAAACGGCAATATCTGGGACCTCAGCCTGACTGCCGACGGGCTTGAAACGCCAAACCTGCAACTGGACCGGGCCCGGCTGACCGCGCAAGGGGTACTGGAACAGGGCGCAACTCCCCAGCTCGAGGGCGACCTGCAATCGGTGCTCGACGGGCTCGTCTTTGCCGACCCGGCCCTGAACCAGGCGGTCGGTCGCCGCATCACGCTCGACGGGCTGTTCGGCCTGCGCCAGGACAACGCGCTAGAGCTTTCCGGCTTCGAACTGGTGGGCTCGGACTATACGATCAGCGCCGATGCCGTGATCGACGGGCTGAACAGCGGCTTCGACATGGATGGCACTGTGGCGCTGCTGGCCTCGGACCTGTTCCGCTTTTCCGGCCTCGCGCAGATGGATCTGGCCGGGGCCGTGTCGGCGGAACTGACCGGCAGCGGCGCGCCACTGGGCGGCAGCTTCGACGGCCAGCTCTCGGTCCAAGGCCGCGATCTGGCCACCGGGCGCGCCGATATCGACCCGCTGATCACCGGCGAAACCACGATCTTTCTGGACGCAGTCCGCGACGAACAGGGCCTGACCATCCGCAAGGCGACGCTCGACGGCACCGCCCTCAAGGCCGAGGCCTCGGCCAAGGCGTCCAGCCCCGCTGGCGTCCTGACGCTGGACGGCTCCGCCAAGGTCGACGCGCCGGATCTGGCGGTTTTCTCGGCACTGGCCGGGCAGGATCTGGGCGGCACCCTTCAGGCCTCGGTCGAGGGCAAGGGTGCGGTCGAGACGCTGGAATTCGACGCCCAGGCCGAGATCACCGGACGCGACCTGAAAACCGGCATGGCCGAGATCGACCCGCTGATTTCGGGCCGCACCACCATCTCGCTCGACGCCGCCCGGACGCCCACACGAATCATCCTGCGCAAGGCGATCCTCAACGGCACCGCACTCAATGCCGATGTGGCCGCAACCGTGACCGACCCCGAAGGCTCCCCCTCGGTCGAAGGCCGCGCCACAATCGACGCGCCCGACCTGTCGCCGTTCTCGGCGCTCGCCGGGCAGGATCTGGGCGGCGCCATTCAGGCCTCGGTCGAAGGCAAGGGCACGGTCGAGACGCTGGAATTCGACGCCCGGGCCGAAATCACCGGACGCGACCTGAGAACCGGCATGGTCGAGATCGACCCGCTGATCTCGGGCCGCACCACCATCTCGCTCGACGCCGCCCGAACGGCCACCCAGATCATCCTGCGCAAGGCCATCCTCAACGGCACCGCGCTCAAGGCTGATGTGGCCGCAACCGTGACCGACCCCGAAGGCTCCCCCTCGGTCGAAGGCCGCGCCAAGATCGACGCCCCCGACCTGTCGCTGTTCTCCGCACTGGCGGGGCGCGAACTGGGCGGCGCCGTCAGCGCCGATGCGGATGGGCGCGGCGCGGTCGAAGGGCGGGTCTTCGACCTGCGCCTGAACATGGATGCCACCGACCTGCAAAGCGGTCTCGCCCAAGTCGACCGCCTGATCGAAGGCCACACGACACTCACACTCGATGCCGCCAACGATCAAAGCGGGCTGAATGTCCGCAATTTCGCCCTGAACGGCGCCGCGCTGACGGCGCAGGCGCGCGGTTTGCTGAGCCAACAGGAGGGCGTGCTGAACTTCTCTGCCGCGCTGGATGAGCTGTCGCGCATTTCAACCAGTGTCTCGGGACCGCTGCAACTCACCGGCAACGTCTCGCCCACCAGATCCGGGTACGAGGGCGATCTGCGCCTCGAAGGCCCCGACAGCTCCTACGCCAATCTGGTGGGACACGTGAACACCGATGGCACCGCCGATCTGGATTTCGACGCCCGGATGGACCGTTTGGAACGCTTCGTGCCCGATTTTCCCGGGACCATCACCGCCACCGGCAACGCCAAGCGAAATGACGGCATCTGGACCATCGACACCAGCGCCAGGGGCCCTGCCGAGATCGACACCACCGTGGGCGGCACCTTCGACGAGGGCACAGGCGAGGCCGATGTGACGGCAAAGGGCACGATCAACCTCGGGGTGGCGAACAAATACATCTCGCCCAACAAGATCGGCGGCACCGCCCGCTTCGATCTCGCCCTGCGCGGCACACCCGGTCTGGATGCGGTCAGCGGCACGATCACCACCTCGGGAACGGCGATGGCCATCCCCGGCGCGGGGCAGACCATCGAGGGGATCGGCGGCACCGTCACGCTGGCAAACAGCCGGGCCACTATCGCGCTGAACGGCGGGCTGCGCGCAGGCGGCGGGTTCACGGTCGCCGGTCCGGTCGACCTGACGCCGCCCTTCAACGGCCAGATCACCACCACGCTGAACGAGCTGATCCTGACCGACCAGATCCTCTACGAAACCTCGCTCAACGGCCAGATCGTGATGTCCGGCCCGCTGGCGGGCAACAGCACGCTGGCAGGGCAGATCCGCTTCGGCGAAACCAATATCAACCTCGCCGCCGCCACCGGCGCGGTCGGCGCTGCCCCGATCCCGCCGATCCGCCATGTAGGTGAGCCCCGTCCGGTCTATGTCACGCGTGAGCGGGCCAAGCTGGTCGACACCGGCAACGGCAAGGGCAAACAGTCGCGGATCGCGCTGGATATTTCGCTGCTGGCGCCACAGCAGGTCTTCGTGCGCGGGCGCGGCCTGAATGCCGAACTGGGCGGAAACATTCGCATCCGCGGCACCACCGCCGCGGTCGTACCTTCGGGCCAGATCGAGCTGATCCGCGGTGTCTTCAACATTCTGGGCCGCAGGCTGGACCTGACCCGGGGCACCGTCACGCTACAGGGCGACCTGACGCCCTATGTCGATTTCGCCTCGACCAACAGCACCTCGGAAGGCACCGCCACGATCTCCATCGAAGGTCCTCTGGACGGCCCCGAGGTTAAGGTAACCTCCGACCCCGAACGCCCGTCGGAAGAGGCGCTGGCCCTCCTGCTCTTCGGCAACCAGTTCACCGAGCTTTCGCCCTTCGTCATCGCCCAGATGGCCGCGTCACTAGCGCAGCTCAGCGGCGTGGGCGGGGATTCGACCAAGGGTCTGCGCGACTCCACCGGCGCCGACACCATTGACGTCGGCGCGGATTCGGGCGGCGCGGGCCGGCTCGGTGCCGGGGCCTATCTGGGCGAGAACCTCTACACCGATTTCACCGTCAACACCCAGGGCGATACCGAGGTGAACCTGAACCTGGACGTGACCGACAATTTCACCCTCAAGGGCACCGTGGACGGAACCGGCAGCACGGGTCTGGGCATCTTCTTCGAGCGGGATTACTGACAGGCCACGGGTGGCTAACGGCGGATGCCGATGGGGCGGCCGATCTGGGGCGCGGGCTCCAGCCCGTTGTGGTCCTTCAGCATCCGCGCCAGCCGCGCCACGGCCCAGTCCGGATACGGGGCCGAGCGTCCGGTATCGTGGCTGACATTCATGAACAACCCCTCCTGCGTGGCACAGAGCGCACCGTCCGCTTCCGCAAACATCTGCGCAAAGTAATGCCCCCGCTTGTGATCGTGATCGAGCAGCCGGATATGGTAATTGAACCGCTCGCCCTGCCGCACCTCGCGCAGGAACTGCAGGTGCGACTGCAGGATATAAGGCCCCTGCCCGGAATGCGTGACCATATCGCCGCCCATGCCCAGATGGTCGGTCAGCATCACCTCGAACGCCATATCGAACGCGACACCGTAATAGCCCACATTCATGTGGCCGTTATAGTCGATCCACTCCGGCCTCACGTCGAAACCGGGCACCACCACGGGTGCCGGATAAGGGCCGTCATGGCCGCCGGGCGGGGTCTGGGTCATCGCTCCCTCCTGTCGTTCACCGTCAGCTTGCCCGTCTCGTAGGCGGTGTCCAGAGGCACCAAAGAAAAAGGCGGCCCCATTGGGACCGCCTCAACAACGTTCATCGCCAGCGCGTCTATTCTGCCGCGATGGCCTCGACCTTTTCCACCCGGATCGCCGAGAACTTGAACTCGGGGATCTTGCCATAGGGGTCGATGGCCGGGTTGGTCAGGATATTCGCCGCCGCCTCGACATAGGCGAACGGGATAAACACCATATTCTCGGCAATCGCCCGGTCGGCCCGCGCCATGATCTCGATCGAGCCCCGCCGCGTGGTCAGCCGCACCATGTCGCCAGGCTCGATCCCCATCAGCTTGAGCGTCCGGGGGTTCATCGAACAGTTCGCTTCCGGCTCGACGGCATCCAGAACGTTGGACCGGCGGGTCATCGACCCGGTGTGCCAATGTTCCAGCTGACGCCCCGTGGTGGCGATCATCGGATACTCGTCATCCGGCGCCTCATCCGGCGGGATCACGCTGGCCGGCGTGAACTTCGCCCGCCCCCCCGCGCGCGGGAACCCGTCCCCGAACACGATCGCCTGACCGGGATCGGTCTCGCTCAGCGACGGATAGGTGATGGTCTCGGTCTCCAGCCGCTCCCAGGTGATGTTGTCGAGCGATTCCATCGTCAGCTTCATCTCGGCAAAGACCTGGGACACATCCGTGTACTCCCAGTTCAGCCCGATCCGCTGCGCCAGCTCGACCGTGATCGCCCAATCCTCGCGCGCCTCGCCCGGAGGTGCCACCGCGGGCCGCACCCGCTGCACCTGACGGTTGGTGTTCGACACCGTGCCGTTCTTTTCATAGAGCGCCGAGGCCGGCAGGATGATGTCGGCATAGTTTGCCGTCTCGGTCAGGAAGATGTCCTGAACGATCATCAGATCCAGCTTGGCCAGCGCCTCACGCGCGTGACCCACATCCGGATCGGACATCGCCGGGTTTTCGCCAAGAATATACATGCCCTTGATATTGCGGGCATAAATCTGGTCGATGATCTCGGTGACGGTCAGGCCTTTCTCGTTCGAGAAATCCTCCGACCCCCAGACAGAGTTGAACTGAGCGCGAATACCGTCATCGGTGACCGATTTGTAATCCGGCAGGAACATCGGGATCAGGCCCGCATCGGACGCGCCCTGCACGTTGTTCTGCCCCCGCAGCGGATGCAGACCCGCACCCGGTTTGCCGACATTGCCGGTCATCAGCGCAAGGCTGATCAGGCAGCGCGAATTGTCAGTGCCGTGGATATGCTGCGACACGCCCATGCCCCAGAAGATCAGACCGGCCTCGGCATTCGCAAAGATACGGGCCACGCGGCGCAGCTGATCCGGTTCGATGCCGCAAATCTCGGACATCTTCTCGGGCGTGAAGGCGCGCAGGTGCTCTTTCTCGGCCTCCCAGTTCTCGGTCCAGCGGTGGATATACTGGCTGTCATACAGCTCTTCCTCGACGATCACGTTCATGATCGCGTTCAGCATCGAGACATCGGCACCCGGCCGGAACTGCAGCATCTCGGTGGCGAATTTGCGCATGCCGACGCCGCGCGGGTCCATCACGATCAGCTTGCCGCCGCGCTTGGTGAACTGCTTGAAGAAGGTGGCCGCAACCGGGTGGTTTTCGATCGGGTTGGCCCCGATGATGATCGCCACATCCGCGTTTTCGATCTCGTTGAACGTCGCGGTCACCGCGCCCGAACCCACATTCTCGATCAGCGCCGCCACCGAAGAGGCATGGCACAGGCGGGTGCAGTGGTCGACATTGTTATGCTTGAACCCCTGCCGGATGAACTTCTGGAACAGATACGCTTCTTCGTTGGTGCACTTGGCCGAGCCAAAGCCCGCAACGCTGCGCGGGTCTTCGTCCCTCAGCGCCGTGAGCTTGGTGGCGGCCAGATCCATCGCCTCTTCCCAGGTCGCTTCGCGGAAATGGGTCGACAGATCGCCCGGATCGACGTTCAACCCCTTCTCAGGCGCATCCTCGCGCCGGATCAGCGGCTTGGTCAGGCGATGCGGGTGGTGAATGTAGTCAAAACCGAACCGGCCCTTGACGCACAGGCGGCCTTCGTTCGCGGGGCCGTTGATGCCCTCGACATACTTCACCTTGCCATCCTTGACCTTCAGCGAGACTTTGCAACCCACGCCGCAAAACGGGCAGACGCTCTCGGTCTCGGAATCGTAATCCTTGCTGTCGCCAAGTTGCCGATCGTCAAGCACCGTGGCAGGCATCAGAGCACCGGTCGGACAGGCCTGAACACATTCGCCGCAAGCGACACAGCTCGAGGCCCCCATCGGATCGTTCTGATCGAACACCACCTGCGCGGTATGCCCGCGACCGGCCATGCCGATCACGTCATTCACCTGCACATCACGGCAGGCGCGGACGCAGAGGTTGCAGTTGATGCAGGCATCCAGATTGACGCGCATCGCCACGTGGCTGTCATCCAGCAGCGGGATTTTCTCGGGCTCCTTCGCCGGGAATCGGCTCTCCGAGACGTTATTAATCCCGGCCATGTCCCAGAAATGGCTCGACGCGTCATGCGGCTGCTCGGGCTGATCCGCCACCAGCAGTTCCATCACCATCGCGCGCGACTTCTCGGCGCGGTCGGTGTCGGTCTTGACCACCATCCCGTCCACCGCCGGGCGGATGCACGAGGCGACCAGCGTGCGCTCACCCTCGACCTCGACCATACAGGCCCGGCAGTTGCCATCGGGCGTGTAACCCGGCGCAGGCTTGTGACACAGATGCGGGATCACCAGACCCCGGCCATTGGCCGCTTCCCAGATCGTGGTGCCCTCGGGCACGGTGACGTCATCGCCGTTCAAGCTGAAGGTGACGGTCTTGGTTGGGCTTGCATCAAGCATGGCGCACCTCCGTGGCGAACGTGAAAATGAGGGCGGCGCCCGGCCCGAGGGGTGGGCGAGAAGCGCCCGCCCCATGGGGGCGGGTCGGGCGCTGCCCGGCGGTACCCGCCGGGCTAGAGATCGGATCGAAGCGCATCCTCAGATCTCCTCCGCAAAATGCTTCATCACCAGCCGGATCGGGTTCGGCGCTGCCTGCCCCAGACCGCAGATCGAGGCATCACCCATGACCTGACACAGATCCTCCAGCAGGTCCTGATCCCAGCGCTCGGCCTCCATCAGCTTGACCGCCTTTTCACACCCCGCCCGGCAGGGCGTACACTGGCCACAGCTTTCGTCCTCGAAAAACCGCAGCATGTTCAGCGCCGCATCGCGGGCGGTGTCCTGATCGGACAGAACCACCACGGCGGCGGAGCCGATAAACGTGCCCAGCGGCTGCAACGTGTCAAAGTCGAGCGGGACGTCGTCGATCGAAGCAGGGAGAAGACCCGACGACGGCCCGCCCGGCTGATACGCCTTGAACGCATGACCCTCGGCCATCCCTCCGGCGGCCTCGATCACATCCAGAATGGTCGAGCCTGCGGGCAGCAGGTAGA
Organism: Ruegeria sp.; assembly: GCF_040830605.1. Lineage (GTDB taxonomy): Bacteria > Pseudomonadota > Alphaproteobacteria > Rhodobacterales > Rhodobacteraceae > Ruegeria. Next base: position 310,011 of record NZ_JBFOMD010000001.1, on the reverse strand, counting down.
CCCCCGGCTTCGCCACCCGGCCCGAGACCGAATAGCTGCGCAGACCGGTGCGGCCGTTCTTTTGAACGGAATTCAGAACCCCCGGGCCCTCCCGGCACACCTTGGCGACCCAATGGAGCGTCTCGACATTGTGCACGAGCGTCGGGCGATCAAAGACCCCCACCTGCGCCACAAACGGAGGACGGTGACGCGGCAGGCCCTTCTTGCCCTCGATCGACTCGATCATCGCGCTTTCTTCGCCGCAGATATAGGCACCGGCCCCCCGGCGCAGGTCGATATAGCCATTGGCGACGATACCGGCCTCTTCCAGCGCTGCGATCTCACGGCGCAGGATCTCCAGCACCGCCGGGTATTCGTCGCGCATGTAGATAAAGCAGGTCTCGGCCTCGACCGCCCAGGCGGCGATCAGCATGCCCTCTAGGAAGACATGCGGCGTGCGTTCCAGATAGTAGCGATCCTTGAAGGTGCCCGGCTCGCCTTCGTCACCATTCACGGCCAGATAGCGCGGACCATCGTTCATGCGGACAAAGCCCCATTTCTTGCCCGACGGGAAACCGGCCCCGCCGAGCCCCCGCAGCCCCGAGGCCAGAACCTGTTCCTGTACCTGCTCCCAATCGCCGCCCTCGCGCAGCTCTCTCAGCTTGGCATAGCCGCCATCCGCGGAATAACTGGCAAAATCCTCATACTCGGGCAGATGCGCATGGGTGTCCCCCACCGCGATGGCGGCATCGACCTTTTCCGGGGTCGCATGGTCGATATGATTGTGCCCGATCTCCAGCACCGGCGCGGTGTCGCACCGGCCCATGCAGGGCGCCCGCAGCACACGCACTTGTGAGGCATCCAGCCCCTCTTCCAGCGCCTTTTTCAACTGCTGGGCACCGGCCATCTCACACGACAGGGAATCACAGACCCGGATGGTCAGCGCGGGCGGCGGCACCTCATCCTCTTTCACCACGTCGAAATGGGCATAGAAGGTGGCGGTCTCATAGATCTCGGCCTGCCCGATCCGCATCTCGACCGCCAGCGCGGCGATGTGATCGGCGCTGATATGGCCATGGGCATCCTGAATCAGGTGCAGGAACTCGATCAGCAGGTCGCGCCGGCGCGGACGGTCGCCCAGCAGACGCTGCACTTCGGCCTGCGCCTCATCCGTGAACTGACGGCCCTTGGGCGTGCGCCGCCCCTTGCCTTTACCTGACTTCCAGACGCCCTTTGGCGCGCCTGATGGCTTGGTATCCAATGGTGCCATGATGCCCTCCGATTGAGATCCCCGTCTCTCATCAGCTCATCATATCGTCAAATCGCAAAACTCAATCGCACGATAACGACAAATTATCACCTTAAAGAGGATACCACACGCCGCAACGCCGCCACTGTCGGCAGCTCCGGATCGCGATCCAGGGTCGCCAGACAGATCGGTTTCGACACCTCCGGCTCGACCAGCGGCAACACCGTCGTCCCCGCCGGATCGCCCAGCGCTCGGATCAGCACGCGCGGCACCACCGCCGCGGCCAGCCCCTCGCGCGCCATCACCATGGCGGCGGTAAACCCGCTGGTCTCGGCCACCACGCGCGGATGCAGGCCCAGCTCGGCAAAGATACGGTCCAGAATGCGGCGGTTCTGCATCTGCGGCTCCAGCAGGCACAGCGGAAACTCGGCCACCCGGGCCCAGGGAATCGGGCCGGTCTCGTCGGTCATATGCGACGGCACCAGCAGGACGTAGCTCTCTTCATACAGCGGCTGCACATGCCGCAGATCGGTGCCGATACTGTCGCCATAGGTGATGCCCGCGTCGATCCTGCCATCGTCCAGACCCTGCTGGATCGCGGTCGAGGACATCGAATCGATCCGCGCCACGATCTTGGGATGCGCCTGATGCAACCGGCGCACCAGCCGCCCGGTAAAGGCCAGCGCCGTCGGGATCACCCCGAGGATAAGCGCGCCGGAGATCTCGCCCCGGATCGACGCGACCTCCTGCTCCAGCGCCTTGGTGTCGCCCAGAATGCGGCGGGCGCGTCGCACGATCATCTCGCCCTCTTCGGTCAGGCCCTGAAACCGGTTAGCGCGGCGCACGATGGACAGGCCCAGCCGATCCTCCAGATTGCGGATGCGCATCGAGAACGCAGGCTGCGAAATCCCGCATTCCTCGGCCGCCTTGGCGAAATGGCGATGCCGCGCCAGGGCGCTGAGCAGTTGCAGGTCACGCAGTTCGATCACTTGGGTAGTCCTCGGGCCGGGTCCGGCCTTACAATAGCGATGGCGGCACCGGACGAAACCCCTGTTGCCGCAGGGCGGCGAAGCCCGCCGTTGACAGAAATGCGATTCGCTCAATATCATTCGCATACTAACGAGATTGACCTTCGGGGGGAGATCGGACGTTTGCACTATTTCGCGCCGACCGAGTTGGACGAAGCACTGGACCGCCTGTCCGCGGGTCAGGTCCGGATCGTCGCCGGAGGCACCGATTTCTACCCCTCGCGCAGGGACGGCGCACCTCAGACCGACCTGCTGGACGTCACCCGCATCGCCGGGCTGAGCGGTATCACCCGCAACGACACCGGCTGGCGCATCGGCGCCGCAACCCGGTGGAGCGATATTGCCCAGGCCGATCTGCCCCGCGCCTTTGCCGGGCTTCAGGCCGCCGCGCGCGAGGTGGGTGGCATCCAGATCCAGAACGCCGGAACCGTGGCGGGCAACCTGTGCAACGCCTCGCCCGCTGCCGACGGGGTGCCGCCGCTCCTGACGCTCGGGGCGCAGGTCGAGGTCGCCTCGGCCAACGGTCTGCGCACCCTGCCCCTGACCGATTTCATCACCGGCGTGCGCCGCACCGCTCTGACCGGGGATGAGATGGTGACCGCGCTCGTGCTGCCCGAACCGCCCGCCGGGGCGGTCGGCAGCTTCGAAAAGCTGGGCGCGCGGCGATATCTGGTGATCTCGATCACGATGACGGCGGCTCTGATCGCGCTGGACGATACCGGGCGGATCGCGCACGCCCGGGTGGCGGTCGGCGCCTGCTCGGCAACCGCCCAGCGCCTGCACCACTTGGAGGCCGAGCTGATCGGGATGACACCCGACGCGGCGGTCGTGACCCCGAACCATCTTCATCCGCTCAGCCCGATCGACGATGTGCGGGCCAGCGGTGCCTACCGGCTGGACGCGGTGGCCGAGCAATGCCAGCGGGCCATCAAAACGGCGGGAGGGTCTGATGGACTGGCGGGTTGAAAACGACACTGTCGGCTTCTCGCTGAACGGCCACCCCGTCAGCCCCCGCCCCCGCGTGGGCGAACGCCTCTCCGAAACCCTGCGCGAACGGCTCGGGGCGCGCGACGTCAAGATTGGCTGCAATGCCGGTGATTGCGGCGCCTGCACCGTGCTGGTCGATGGCGATCCGGTCTGCGCCTGCCTGATGCCCGCGCATCAGGCCGAGGGACGCGCGGTCGAAACCCTGGCCGGGTTCATGCAGAACGATCCCCTGATGCAGCAACTGGCCGACAGCTTTCAGGCCCACGGGGCGGCGCAATGCGGGATCTGCACACCGGGCATGATGGTCGCCGCACTGGCCCTCCTGCGCCGCACGCCTGACCCAGACGAGCTCGCGGTCAAGGACGCCCTCGGAGGCGTGCTCTGCCGCTGCACCGGATACCGCAAGATCATCCGCGCGGTGATGGAGGTGGGAACCACTCCGCCGCCTCCCCCCACCGGAGAGGTCGGCGCCGCCATCCCGCGTCTGGACGGGCTGGCCAAGGTCGCAGGGAATGAGCTTTACGGCGACGACGTCGCCCCTGCCAGAACGCTGGAGGTTCGGCTGATCCGCTCGCCCTACCCCCGCGCCGGGTTCACACTCGGCGGTCTCGACGCCTATGTCGCCGCCACCGACGGCATCGAAACCGTCCTGACCGCCGCCGACATACCGGGCCGCAACCTGTTCGGCACCATCCCCGACTTCATCGACCAGCCGGTCTTCGCCGAGACCGAGGCGTGGTTCCGCGGCGACCCGGTCGCCGCCGTCGTTGGCACCCCCGAAGCGTTGGCCACCCTCGACCCGGCCCGGTTCCCGGTCACATGGGACGAACGCCCACCGGTCGACGATGTCCACGAGGCCATGGCCCCCGAAGCCCCCCTCCTGCACGACGGGCGCGAAGGTAACCTGATGTGCGCCGGGCTGGTGCAATGCGGCGATCCCGAGGCCGCACTGGCACAGGCGGATACGGTGGTCGAAGGCCACTACCGCAGCGGTTTCGTCGAACACGCCTATATCGAGCCCGAGGCAGGTTTCGCCCAAATGGCCGACGGGCGGGTCGAGGTCCATGCCTGCACCCAGGCCCCGGTAATGGACCAGGAATCACTCGCCGATATCCTCGGGACGGACCGCTCTCAGGTCCGCATCATCCCCACGGCGGTGGGCGGCGGCTTCGGCGCCAAGCTCGATCTGTCGGTGCAGCCCTATCTGGCGCTGGCCACGCTCAAGACCGGCAAGCCGGTCCGCCTGACCTATTCCCGCACCGAGTCGATGCAGGCCACCACCAAGCGCCACCCCTCCGACCTCCACCTTCGCATCGGCGCAACCCGGGACGGGCGGCTCAGCGGGTTCACCTTCGACGGCCTCTTCAACACCGGCGCCTATTCCAGCTGGGGGCCGACCGTGGCCAACCGCGTGCCCGTCCACGCCTCCGGCCCCTATCGCGTGGCTGATTATCGCTCCGAGGCCAAAGGCATCCACACCCACAACCCGCCCGCCGGCGCCTTCCGCGGCTTCGGCGTGCCGCAGGCGGCCATCGCGCAGGAATGCCTGTTCGACGAACTGGCCGACACGCTGGGCATCGACCGGCTGGAGTTCCGCATCCGCAACGCGCTGGAAAACGGCACCCCGACCGTGTGCGGGCAGGTGTTCGACCAGGGCGTCGGCATCCGCGCCTGCCTCGAGGCGCTGCGCCCCGCCTGGGACACCGAACGCACCGCCGCCGCCGCGTTCAACACACAGAACAACACGCTCAAACGCGGTGTCGGCGTGGCGGCGGGCTGGTACGGCTGCGGCAACACCTCGCTGCCCAATCCCTCGACCATCAAATCCGGCATCCGCGCCGACGGCACCGTCATGCTGCACCAGGGCGCCATGGATATCGGCCAGGGCGCCAACACCGTCATCGCCCAGATATTCGCCACCGCACTCGGGGTGCCCGTGGACAGCCTGCACCTGATCGGCCCCGACACCGACGTCACCCCGGACGGCGGCAAGACCTCGGCCTCGCGCCAGACCTATGTCTCGGGCAACGCCGCGCGGCTTTCGGGCGAAGCGCTCCGGGCGCAGATCCTCTCCCGCGTCAACGCCAGCGCCGAGGCGCAACTGGAGATCCACACCGGCACGATCCGCATCACCGACCGGGGCGACACCCACGACATCGACCTCACCGCCCTGCCCCCGGACGCCGAAGGCTACGTCCTGCGCGCCGAGGAAACCTATGACCCGCCCACCAGACCGCTCGACGAAAACGGACAGGGCATTCCCTACGCCCAGTTCGGCTATGCCGCGCATCTGGCGGTGATCGAGGTCGACACACGGCTCGGTACCGTCAAACCGCTCCGCTTCACCGCCGCCCATGACGTCGGCCGCGCCATCAATCCGCTGCTGGTCGAGGGCCAGGTCGAAGGCGGCATCGCCCAAGGCCTCGGCATGGCACTGATGGAGGAATATCTCCCCGGCACCACCGAAAATCTGCATGACTACCTGATCCCCACCATCGGGGACATCCCGCCCATCGACACCATCATTATCGAGGAACCGGACGCCCACGGCCCCTATGGCGCCAAGGGGCTGGGCGAACACGCGCTGATCCCAACCGCCCCGGCGCTGCTCAACGCCATCCGCGATGCCTGCGGCGTACAGATCACCAAGGTTCCCGCCACGCCCGCGCGCCTGCGGGCCGCCATCCGAGAGCAAAGCCATGACCGCTGAGCGCATGAAACCGGAAAAGATCCGCTGCGACGCCTGCCCGGTGCTCTGCTACATCGCCGAAGGCCGCTCGGGCGCCTGCGATCGCTACGCCAATCACGGTGGCGAACTTGTCCGACTCGACGCGCTGACGGTGATCGAACACACCGACCAGAAACTGGTGCCCTTCATGAAGGACGCCCGCCCCGACGAATGGGATGGCGACATCCTGCAAGGCAGCCGCCCCTTCGTCACCGCCGTGGGTGCCGGCACCACCTATCCCGACTACAAACCGGCCCCCTTCATCGTCAGCCAACAGGTCGCGGGCGTCGACATGGTCACCGTGGTGACCGAAGGCATCTTCTCCTATTGCGGGGTCAAGGTGAAGATCGACACCGACCGCCATATCGGCCACGAGCGCGATGTAGTGCGGGTGCAGCGCGAACCCATCGGCCACGTGATGACCTCGGAATACGGCTCCAAGATGCTGTCGCTCGGCGGGGTCGAGCATCTTACGGGCGGTTCCAAGAAAGAAGGCCGCGTGACATGCGACGCGCTGCTCCGGCTCTGCAACCGCGAGGCGGTCGAGATGGTAATCGGCGAGCCCGGCCACGAGACGACCGTGATCGTGCAGGCGGGCCAGGCCCCCATCATCAACGGGATCGAGGAAAAGCTGATGCGCGTCGGCTGCGGTTCTGCCGCCATCGGCATGTTCGCCAAGCAGTGGATGGGCCATGCGGACGAGGTGGTGGTGGTCGACGATCACATCACCGGTGTGCTCAGTGAGCATCAAGCGGGCAAGATGCTGGACGTGCCGCCCACCGGCATCCGCATCAAGGGCCGCCGCTCGACCCCGGGGCGCTATTTTCAGGTGGCCGAACCCGGCACCGGCTGGGGCGGCACCGACATCACCGACCCGCTGGTGATCCTGAACACGTTCAAACCCGAGGTCGCCTGGCCCGGTCTGCGCCTGCTGATGGTCTCGACCACGGGTGAGCAATATGCCTATTTCGAACTGGACGCCGACCTGACCCCACAACCGGTGGAAACTCCGCAAGCGCTCAAGGCCTCCGCCGACCTGATCGCCGAAAATTGCGAGCCCTCGGTCTGTTCGGTCCTGTTCATGGGCGGCGCGGGCGGCTCGCTGCGCGCGGGCGTGACCGAGAACCCGGTGCGTCTGACCCGGTCGGTCAAGGACTCGCTGGCCTATGTCTCCTGCGGCGGCGCCGACAGCTATGTCTGGCCCGGCGGCGGCATCACGGTGATGGTGGATGTGCTGGACATGCCCACGCAATCCTTCGGATACGTCCCCACCCCTGCGCTGGTCGCCCCCATCGAGTTCACCATGCGGGTCAGCGACTATCAGGCGCTCGGCGGGCATATGGACCAGATCACTCCGGTCGCACAGGTGGTCTCGGACAGCGACCGCAAGGTGACGCCCGAGGACACGAAGTCCGACCCGATGAACCGCAAGAACTATCGCTGGGCCAGGTGATATGGGACCGGTGGCCGCCATATTGCCCTGCGGGACCCGGCTGCATCTGCAGCACGGGCCGATCGACCTGGTTATCGGGGCAGATGGCAGGCGCGCCCGCGCTTTCGAGGCCGCCCGCGCCCGGTTCGACACCATCCTGCAGGAACTGGTTGACGAGTTGCAAACGCTGCGCACGCCGATGACACCGGACGCGCCGGAACCGACAGGCCGCGTCGCGCGCCGGATGGACCGGGCCGCCCGCCCCCATGCCGCCAGTTTCGTCACCCGAATGGCCGCCGTCGCAGGTGCCGTCGCCGATGAGGTGCTGGATGCCATGACGCAGGCCGCGCCACTACGCCGCGCCTATGTGAACAACGGCGGCGACATCGCCATTCATCTGACCGGAGACGAGACATTCTCGATGGCGATGCGCGGTCTCGGCGGTAGGGACCTTGGCCGCATCACCCTCCACACCTCGGACGGGATCGGAGGTCTCGCCACCTCGGGCCTCGGCGGGCGCAGCCTCAGCCTCGGCATCGCCGACAGCGTCACGGTTCTCGCCCGCAACGCGGCAGCAGCGGATGTGGCCGCAACGCTCATCGCCAACGCGGTGGACCTGCCCGGCCATCCGGCAATCCGGCGCGTCGCGGCCCGCGAGCTGCGCGACGACAGCGATCTGGGCAGTCGGCTGGTCGTGGTCCAGTGCGGCGATCTGACCGAAAACGAGGTTTGGCGGGCTGTACAAAACGGACATAGGGTGGCCCAGGACATGTACAAAACGAACATAATACGCGCCGCGCACCTGAGCTTGCGCGGCAGGTCCTGCCAAGCAGGAGGCCTCGATGTGATCGCCCCGAGCCGAGCCGAGGTCGCCGAACATGCCTGATGTCGTGCTGCGAAAAACGGTCTCCTCGCTCGAAGAAATCTACCACGAGGGCGGCCCCGTCTCTGACACTCCCCTGCGCCGCGCCTCGGTTCTGGCCATCATATCCAACCCGTTCGCCGGGAGTTATGTGACTGAAATTCAATCGTTTATGGAAGACCTCAAGCCCCTCGGCCTGCAAATGGCGCAAAAGCTGCTCGACATGCTGGGTGGGCCTGAGACCGTTGAAGGCTACGGCAAAGGCTCTCTGATCGGCGAGGGTGGGGAGCTGGAACATGGCGCGCTGTGGCACGCACCGGGCGGATACGCCATGCGCCAGCTTCTGGGCAAGGCCAATGCAATCGTGCCTTCTTCCAAGAAAGTCAGCGGGTTAGGCGCGCGCCTCGACGTGCCGATCACCCATATCAACGCCGCCTATGTGCGCAGCCACTTCGACAGTATGGAGGTCGGCTGCAACGACGCCCCGCGTGCAGACGAACTCGCCTTCGCACTGGTGATGACGACCGGCCCGCGCATCCATTCCCGCTCCGGCGGGCTCGAGGCCTGGCAGATCGAGGGAGAGGACGGACTGAGATGACCAAGATTCGCAAGATCGCCGTGAATGTCGAGGAAACCTATATCGAGGCAGGCCGCGACATCGCCCCGCCCACCCGCAAGGCCGTCGCGGTGGCGGTGATCGAAAACCCGTGCGCCGGACGTTATGTCGAGGACCTGTCCGAGTTGATGGAAACCGGCGCCGAGCTGGGCGCCCTGCTGGGCCGCCGCTGTGTCGAGGCACTGGGCATCGCCCCGGAACAGGCTGAAAGTTATGGGAAATCCGCGATGGTGGGCGAGAATGGCGAGCTGGAACACGCCGCCGCTATCCTGCATCCCAAGCTTGGCGCACCGCTGCGCAAGGAGGTCGAGAAGGGCGCGGCACTGGTGCCGTCGTCCAAGAAGATGGGTAGCCCCGGACAGGTACTGGACGTACCGCTGGGCCACAAGGACGCGGCTTATGTCCGCAGCCATTTCGACGGCATCGAGGTCCGCCTGAACGACGCCCCGCGCGCGGGTGAAATCATGGTCGCCGTGGCCGTCACCGACAGCGGCCGCCCCCTGCCCCGCGTCGGCGGGCTGACGGCGAATGAGGCCGAGGGGAAGGACGGTTTGCGCTAATCGCATGACCCAACGTCACTTTGGCACTGACAACCACGCAGAAGCCGGGCACAACTGGCCGCGAAACAAGATCAACAGGAGGACATGACATGACCCTGATCAGACGCACCGTGCTGGGTGCACTTGCCGCCCTGCCCCTTGCGGCACTGGCCCCGCAGGCACACGCGGCGGACACCATCGTGCTGGGCGAAGTAAACAGCTACACTCGCCTCCCAGCCTTCACCGAGCCCTACAAAAAAGGCTGGCAACTGGCGGTCGAACAGATCAACGCGGCAGGTGGCGTGAGTGGCAAGCAGCTTGAGGTGATCAGCCGCGACGATACCGGCGACCCGGCCACCGCGATCCGGATTGCCGAGGAGCTGGTCTCGAAAGAAGGCGCGGTGCTGATCTTCGGTACCTTCCTGTCGAATATCGGCCTGGCGGTCTCGGACTTCGCCAAGCAGAAAGAGGTGCTGTTTCTGGCCTCGGAACCGCTGTCGGATGCCATCGTCTGGTCCAAGGGCAACAAGTATACCTACCGCCTGCGCCCCTCGACCCACATGCAGGCCGCGATGCTGGCTGAAGAGGCCGCCAAGCTGGATGCGGTGAAATGGGCCACCGTGGCGCCGAACTATGCCTACGGGCAGGACGCCGTGGCCGCCTTCAAGCGCGAACTCAGCAAGCTGCGCCCGGACGTGGAATTTGTCGAGGAACAATGGCCTCCGGTCTTCAAGATCGACGCGGGCAGCACCGTGCGGGCGCTTGAGGCCTCGAAGCCCGACGCGATCTTCAACGTGACCTTTGGCGGCGATCTGGCGAAGTTCGTCCGCGAAGGCTCGCTGCGGTTCCTGTTCGAGGATCGCGATGTCGTCTCGCTGCTGACCGGTGAGCCAGAGTATCTGCAACCGCTGGCGGGCGAGGCGCCCGAAGGCTGGATCGTCACCGGCTACCCGGCCACCGATATCACCACCGACGAGCACAAAGCCTTTGCCGACGCCTATATCGAGAAGTTCGGGGAAGAGCCCAAGACCGGCTCGATCGTGGGCTACAATTCGGTGCTGGCCATCGCTGCCGCGCTGGAAAAAGCGGGCTCAACCGATACCGAGGCGCTGCTAGCCGCTATGGAGGGTTTGACCGTCGAGAGCAGCCCGACCGGCCCCTTCACCTTCCGCGCCGCCGACCACCAGTCGACCATGGGCGCCTATGTGGGCAAGACCGGGCTGGTCGATGGCAATCCGGTGATGGTGGACTGGTCATACGCCGATGGCGCGGATTATCTGCCGTCTGAGGAAGAAGCCGCCGGGATGCGGCCTGCGGAATAAAGCCCCTGCGGCGGGGCGCACAGAGCCCCGCCGCCGGACACATGAAACGGGGACCAAGACCGAATGGGCTTTTATTTCGCGCAGTTGCTGACCGGGCTGGCCAACGCCTCGTCCCTGTTTCTGATCGCGTCCGGGCTGTCGATCATCTTCGGCGTTACCCGGATCGTGAATTTCGCCCATGGCTCGTTCTACATGGTGGGCGCCTATCTGGCCTACACGTTGGTGACGATGTGGAGCGGCAGCGTGCTGGGTTTCTGGGGCGGCGTGATCCTTGCCGCCGTTGCCGTGGGTCTGCTGGGGCTGGTGATCGAGTTGACCATCCTGCGCCGCATCTACAAGGCACCGGAACTGTTCCAGCTGGTCGCCACCTTCGGCGTCGTGCTGATCGTGCAAGATGCCACGCTGGCGATCTGGGGGGCCGAGGACCTGCTGGGTCCGCGCGCACCGGGCCTCGACCGCGCGGTGCGGATCATGGGCGAGCCGATCCCAGAATATGACCTTGCCCTGATCGCCATCGGCCCCGCCGTTCTGCTGGCGATCTGGCTGCTGTTCCACCGCACCCGCTGGGGCGTGCTGGTTCGCGCCGCCACACAAGACCGCGAGATGGTGGGGGCGCTTGGCGTCAATCAAGCCTGGCTGTTCTCTGCCGCCTTTGTGCTGGGCGCGTTCCTTGCCGGTCTCGGCGGCGCGCTGCAGATCCCGCGCGAGGCGGTGTCGCTGCAGATGGACCTCTCGATCATCGGCGAGGCCTTCGTTGTTGTGGTGATCGGCGGCATGGGCAGCGTCTCGGGCGCCTTCGTGGCTGCCGTCCTGATCTCGGTCCTGAACGCCTTTGCCATTCTGGTCTTTCCGCAAATCTCCATCGTCCTGCCCTTTGTCGTCATGGCGGTGGTGCTGATCGTGCGTCCCTATGGTCTGTTCGGCAAGCCGGGCAGCGAGCATGGGTCGCCGGAGGAACCGGACCAGCCTCTGGCGCTGGTGAGCCAGCGTTCGGCCATGGTGATGGCCACCGCTGTCGCAATGCTGGCGCTGAGCCCGGCGGTCGCCGCAGATTTCACCATGATCCTTCTGGTCGATGTGATGGTCGCCACGCTCTTTGCCGTATCGCTGCATTTCATGATGGGCATCGGTGGCATGGTGAGTTTCGGCCACGCCGCTTATTTCGGCGTCGGCGCCTATGGGGCGGCGATGGCCGTGAAATTCTTCGGCTTCGGTATGCTTCCGGCAATGGTCTTCGGCCCCGTCTGCGCGGCGATGGCGGCGATCTTCTTCGGCTGGTTCTGCGTCCGACTGTCAGGCGTGTATCTGGCCATGCTGACCCTGGCAGCGGCACAAATCCTCTGGGGCGTCACCTTTCAGTGGCAGGACTTCACCGGCGGGGATGATGGCATCCTTGGAGTGTGGCCCGCGAAATGGGCAAGTTCGGATCAGGTCTATTTCTACGTGGCCTTCGTGCTTTGCATCGGAGGCATCTGGTTCCTGCGCCGCGCGGCGCATTCGCCCTTTGGCTACACCCTGCGCGGCATCCGCGACAGTCAGACCCGGGCCGAGGCGATCGGCATCAACACCAACCTGCACCAATGGATGGGCTTTGCACTTGCCGGAGGGTTCGCCGGTCTCGCCGGTGTAGTCTTTGCCTTTTCCAAGGGCAGCGTCTTTCCCGACAGCCTCGGCATCGCGCAGAGCATCGACGGGCTGATCATGGTGCTTCTGGGCGGCATCCACGCGCTGGCCGGGCCGATCTTTGGCGCGGTCGCCTTTGTGATGATCGAGGACTGGGTGACGCGGCTGGATTACTGGCGGTTCATCTTCGGCGCCATCATCCTGATCGTCGTGCTGCTGGCGCCTGACGGCATCGCGGGCGGGGTCCGGCGCCTGTTGCGCGCCGTGAAAGGAGGTGCCGCGTGATCCATGTTCTGGAGGTGCGGGGCCTGTCCAAGAGCTTTGATGGCGTACATGCGGTTAGGGGCGTGGATTTCGATCTGAACGAGGGTGAGTTCCTGGCCCTGATCGGTCCCAACGGCGCGGGCAAGACCACCTGTTTCAACATGCTCAACGGGTATCTGAGGCCGGATGCAGGTTCGGTCCGGCTGCGCGGGGCCGAGCTAATCGGGCGCCCGCCGCGCAAGATCTGGCGATTGGGGGTCGGGCGAACCTTTCAGATCACGGCGACCTTTCTGTCGATGACGGTGCTGGAGAATGTGCAGATGGCGCTGATCTCGCATCATCACCGGGTGTTCGACCTGTTCTCGCTCGCCACACGGCTCTATGTCGATCAGGCGATGGCGCTGCTGGAGCTGGTGTCGATGCAGGATCAGGCGCGGCGAGCCTGTTCGGAACTGGCCTATGGCGACCTGAAACGGCTGGAACTGGCCATCGCGCTGGCGCATGAGCCCGCGCTCTTGCTGATGGACGAGCCCACCGCCGGGATGGCACCCTCGGAACGCATCGCGCTGATGGCGCTGACCGCCGAGATCGTGGCCAAAGGTGGTGTCAGCGTGGTGTTCACCGAACACGACATGGACGTGGTCTTTGCCCATGCCCACCGTATTCTGGTGCTGAACCGGGGCGAGTTGATCGCCGAGGGCAACGGCGCCGAAATCCGCGCCAACCCGCTGGTGCAAGAGGTCTATCTGGGCGGCGGCACGGCCTTTGCGCAGGAGGGCGCCCATGCTTGAGGTCACCGGCCTGAACGCCCGCTATGGCCGCGCGCAGATCTTGAACGGCGTGGCGCTGAGCCTTGGCGAGAACGAGGTGGTGGCGCTGCTGGGCCGTAACGGCGCGGGTAAATCCACCACGATCAAGTCGATCATGGGGCTGGTGCAGCAGATCGACGGGCGTGTCACCTATGACGGGCAGGAGATTTTGGGCAAGCCCTCACACGTCATCTGCCGCGCCGGTTTTGGCTACGTGCCCGAGGATCGGCGGGTGTTCGGCGATCTGACGGTCGAAGAGAACTTGGAGGTCGGACGCCGCGCCCCGCGCCCGGATGCGCCGGAATGGACGCTGGAGCATCTTTATGAGCTGTTCCCTAACCTGCGCGAGCGCCGCCGCAATCTGGGCAAGCAGCTTTCGGGCGGCGAGCAGCAGATGCTGAGCATTGCCCGCACCCTGATGGGCAATCCGAAACTGGTGCTGCTGGACGAACCCTCGGAAGGGATCGCACCGGTGATTGTCGAGCAGATGGCGCAGGTTATCGCCGAGTTGAAACGCGAGGGGTTGTCGGTGCTCTTGTCCGAGCAGAACCTGCATTTTGCCCGCGCCGTCTCAGATCGGGCGTATATCATCGAAAAGGGCGCCATGCGGTACGAGGGCAGCTTTGCCGATCTTGACGCCAAGCCCGAAGTTTCGAACGCCTATCTTGCGGTTTGACCGAGGAACAGAGAATGACCGACAACAGCGCGACTTATGTTCTGGACGATCAGGTGGGGTATCTTTTGCGGCTGGCCAGTCAGCGGCATGCCGCGATCTTTCAGGCCCATACGCTTGAGGGGCTGACGGCCACGCAATTCGCCGCCATGGTGCGGATTTCCGAGCAGGGCAAGTGTTCGCAGAACCGCTTGGGGCGGCTTGCGGCGATGGATGTGGCGACCATCAAGGGGGTGGTCGACCGGCTGCGCGACAAGGGGCTGACGATCAGCGAACCGGACCCTGACGACAAGCGCCGCACGCTGATTTCGCTCTCACCCGCCGGAGAGGCTCTGCTGGCGCGGATGCTTGAGGCGGGGCATACGATCACCGCCGACACGCTGGCGCCGCTCAGCGTCTCGGAGCAGCGCAGTCTGGTGCGGCTTCTGCGCAAGATCACCTGAGGTCGAGGCCTAAGAAGACACGATCTCGGGAAGGCGGGTAGCGGGCGGGGTGTTGCGGCTGCGCTCGGACCGGATGACACCGTCGATGACGGTCATGCCGACCCCGGGCAGATTGCCCAGTTGCACCGACTCGAGCAACGTCGCGCCCGGCGCGTGCTGCGCCTGATCCATCAGCACGAAATCGGCACAATAGCCCCGCTCGATCAGACCGGTATCCAGCTCGCGCTGCCGCGCCGTGTTGCCATTGGCAAAGCAGAACGCGATCTCGGCCGGGACATTGCCCAGCGAAGACAGCATCGCCACCATCCGCAGAATGCCCAGCGGCTGCACGCCCGAGCCTGCGGGACCATCGGTGCCCAGAATGATCCGGTCCATCTGTTTCAGCTCGCGCGCGGTGTTCAGGGTCAGAAGCGCCGCGCGTTCGTTGCCGTTATGCACGATCTCCAGCCCCGCCGTGCAGCTTTCGCAGAGGCACGTGATCTGATCGTCCGGCAGGGCGGAATGGCCGCCATTTATATGGCCGATCACATCCGTTCCGGTCTCAAGCACCATATCCGCGTCGATGAGGCCCGAGCCCGGAATCGACGGCCCGCCGGTGTGAATCGTGGACTGGATGCCATATTTGCGCGCCCAGTCGACCATTTGCCGCGCGGTCTTGCCATCCTTGACGGTGCCCAGGCCGACCTCGCCCAGCAGCTTGACTCCAGCATCGGCCATCTCCTTGAAGTCCTGCTCGACCATGCCGTGTTCGATGACCGGCGCGCCGGCGTGAACCTTGACGCCCGAGGGGCGGAAATTTTCGTACCAGCGCTGCGCCGCGATCGCCATCGCCTTGAGGCCCACAACGTCCTTGGGCCGCCCGGGCATATGCACCTCGCCCGCAGAGATCAGCGTCGTCACCCCACCATGCAGGGTCGAGTCGATCCAGTGCAGCTGTTGCTGGCGCGGTGTGTAATCGCCCACCACCGGGTGCACATGGCTGTCGATCAGGCCCGGCGCCAGCGTCACGCCATTGGCATCGACGAGCGTATCGGCCTCTTCCGTGTCCAGGTCGCTCTCATACCCCCAGTCGGCAATCTTGCCATCCACCGCGATCACGCAATCGCCGTCATGGATCGGCTGTTCCATCTTGCCTGACAGGATCAGGCCAATATTCCTGATGACTAGCTTACCGGACATCGCACCCTCCCCTGACGGCCCGCCGCTTGTCGTTAGCATACCAACAGGTGCGGCCAGCCCGTCAAGCACCATGCGGGGATTTCAAGTGGGGAAAGTGGAAAACCGGGTCAGGTGTTAAAGAGGAAATGCATCACGTCACCATCCTTGACGACATAGCCCTTGCCCTCGGCCCGCATCTTGCCCGCCTCTTTCGCGCCCTGCTCGCCATTGCATGAGATGAAATCGTCGAAGGCGATGGTCTCGGCGCGGATGAAGCCCTTTTCGAAATCCCCATGGATAACCCCCGCGGCGGCCGGTGCCGCCGTGCCTGTGCGGATGGTCCAGGCGCGGGCCTCTTTCGGGCCTACGGTGAAATAGGTTTCCAGCTTGAGCAGGTCGTAGCCCGCGCGGATCAGACGGTCGAGGCCGGGCTCGGAGAGGCCCATTTCCTCGAGGAACATCTGCGCTTCGTCCTCTTCCAGCAGGCTGATCTCTTCCTCGATCTTGGCGCTGATGATCACATGCGCGTTGCCCTGCGCTGCTGCCATTTCGGCCACGCGGGCGGAGTATTCGTTGCCCTCGGCGGCCTCTTCCTCGGAGACGTTGCAGACATAGAGCACCGGCTTGGTGGTCAGCAACTGCAGCATCTTCCAGGCCTTGGCGTCCTCATCGCTGACCTCGACCATGCGGGCGGGTTTGCCATCCTCGAGCATCGCCTGCGCGATGGTCAGCAGGCGCTCCTGCTGCTGCGCCTCCTTGTCGTTGCCCTTCAGCTTGCGCACGAGGTTGGCACGGCGCTTTTCAATGCTTTCCAGATCGGCCAGCATCAGCTCGGTCTCGATGGTCTCAGCATCGGCCACCGGATCGACACGGCCATCCACATGGGTCACATCGCCATCCTCGAAACAGCGCAGCACATGGGCGATGGCGTCGGTCTCGCGGATATTGGCCAGGAACTGGTTGCCCAGCCCCTCGCCCTTACTGGCGCCCTTCACCAGGCCGGCGATGTCGACAAAGGTCATGCGCGTGGGGATGATCTGGCGCGAGCTAGCAATCGCGGCCAGCTTGTCCAGCCGGTCATCGGGCACCGCAACATCACCGACATTGGGCTCGATGGTGCAAAAGGGGAAATTGGCCGCCTGCGCCGCAGCCGTCTTGGTCAGCGCGTTGAACAGGGTCGACTTGCCCACATTCGGCAGACCCACGATTCCCATTTTAAAGCCCATTCCGGCCTCCTGCATTCCAATCGACGGCTGCTTCTATGCAGCTTGGTGTTGATGCGCAAGACACACTGCCGCTTAGTTTCATCCGCTCAAATTGACAGCTCACTTATTTGTGCAGACACTGTGCGTCCGTGAACATTGAAATCCATGGGACCGCGTAACCAGTTAACTACCTAATTTTTCCAGTTGAAGCTCATGACAATGAAACACCTCTTCACTTCACTTGCCATCCTTGCCGGTGCAACCTCCGTACAGGCCCAAACCCTGATCGTGGGTGCGGGTTATGCCGATTTCTCCTTTAGCCAGTCCTTGGACCAGGGGCTGATATCGCTTGAATACCAGCATAGGCCGTTCCATCAAGGCGAGCGCCTCAGCACTGGTCTGGGCGGGGCCCTGTCCGTGCACGAAAACGGCGACGTGCATGTCGGGGCAGGCGTCTACGGCATTTATTCCTTCAACCAGCGCTGGTTTGTGGAAGGCAGCGTGATGCCCGGCTTTTTTTCCGAGGCCGATGAAATCAATGACCTTGGCGGCAGCTTCCAAATCCGAAGCTTGCTGGGTTTGGGGTACACGTTCGACAATGGCAATCGCTTGTCGGTGGCGATTACCCACAAATCGAATGCCAGCACGAACGATTCCAATCCGGGGGTAAATGCAGCCTTGCTGCGGTATCACTTCGCGTTCTGACACAGGAAAGACGGCGGGCGGGATTGATTTTCCCGGTCAGTTTCTGCACATCGGGTCGAAAGCTGATCGCAAGGAACTCCGATGACCCGTATCGACGCCAAATTCGCCGCCCTGCAAGCCCAAGGGAAAAAGGCCTTTGTCGCCTATGTGATGGCGGGGGACCCGGATTATTACACGTCGCTTGAGGTGATCAAAGGCCTGCCCGGGGCCGGCGTGGATGTCATCGAGCTTGGTTTGCCGTTCACCGACCCGATGGCGGATGGCCCCACAATCCAGGCCGCCGGTCAGCGCGCGCTGGATGCCGGGATGACGCTGGACCGGACACTGGAACTGGCGCGCAGCTTTCGCGAAGCCGATGACACCACGCCGATCGTTCTGATGGGTTATTATAACCCGATCTACAGCTGTGGTGTGGATGCGTTTCTGGAAAAGGCCAAGGCCGCAGGCATCGACGGACTGATCGTGGTGGACCTACCCCCCGAAGAGGATGACGAGCTGTGCCTGCCCGCGCAGGCGGCGGGGCTGAACTTCATCCGCCTTGCCACACCGACGACCGACGACAAGCGCCTGCCGCGCGTGCTGCTGAACACCTCCGGCTTTGTCTATTATGTGTCGATCACCGGCATCACCGGCGCCGCCGAGGCCGAGGCGGGCGATGTCGGCCCCGAGGTGGCCCGGATCAAGGCGGCAACCGATCTGCCCGTGATCGTGGGCTTTGGCATCAACACGCCGGACAAATCGCGTGCCATCGCGACCATCGCAGATGGCGCCGTGGTCGGCTCGGCCATTGTCAGCCAAATCGGCGCACGCAAACCTGTGGGCGAGGTGCTGGACTTTGTAAAAACCTTGGCTGACGGCGCACATTCGGTCTGATCTGACCCAAAATTATCCCTCACAACGGCATCTGCAGGTGCCCTTCGGTGCAAGGGCCACGTCGCCGCGCGTGCGCAGGGGCCCGCCCGGCGACGTTTCCCGGGCCGTAACTATCTGAAAACATGACAATAAGTCCTCAATCACTCGATGCGGCAAATATCCGCATGATGCTTTCTTGCGCCCGATCTCAAGAATTGGTAAAAAAGATTAACCAATTTTAGGGAGCTGCCGCGCAATGCCCGTCATCACCAATATCGAAGACCTCAGACGTATCTATGAACGCCGGGTGCCCCGGATGTTCTACGATTACGCCGAAAGCGGCAGCTGGACCGAGCAGACCTTTCGCGAGAACAGTTCGGATTTCGAACAGATCCGGCTGCGCCAGCGGGTTGCGGTTGATATGACCGGGCGCTCCACTGCGTCGACGATGATCGGAGAGGATGTGGCAATGCCGGTGGCGCTGGCCCCGGTGGGTCTGACGGGCATGCAGCACGCGGATGGCGAGATGAAGGCCGCCAAGGCCGCCGAAGAGTTCGGCGTGCCCTTCACACTTTCCACCATGTCGATCAACTCGATCGAGGATGTGGCCGAACATACCTCTGCCCCGTTCTGGTTTCAGCTCTACACCATGAAGGACGAGGATTACGTCAGCCGCCTGATCCAGCGTGCCAAGGATGCCAAATGCTCGGCACTGGTGATCACGCTGGACCTGCAAATCCTCGGCCAGCGGCACAAGGATCTGAAGAACGGCCTGTCAGCGCCACCAAAGCTGACCGCCAGCACCATCGCCAACCTGATGACCAAATGGTCCTGGGGCCTTGAGATGCTGCGCGCCAAGCGGCGGGAGTTCGGCAATATCGTTGGGCATGTCGAGGGCATCTCGGACGCCTCCTCGCTGGGGGCCTGGACGGCGGAGCAATTCGATCCGTCGCTCGACTGGAAGAAGATCGAAAAGCTGATGGAGCAATGGGGCGGCAAGGTGATCCTCAAGGGGATACTGGACGCCGACGATGCCAAGATGGCCGCAAAGCTCGGGGCAGACGCCATTGTTGTGTCGAACCATGGCGGGCGGCAACTGGACGGCGCGCTGAGCTCGATCCGGATGCTGCCGCAGATCATGGATGCGGTGGGCGGCGATATCGAGGTGCATCTCGACAGCGGCATCCGCTCGGGCCAGGACGTACTCAAGGCGCTCAGCCTGGGCGCGCAGGGCACCTATATCGGGCGTGCCTTCGTCTATGGGCTGGGTGCGATGGGGCAGAAGGGCGTGACCGCTGCTCTGGAGGTGATCCAGAAGGAGCTGGATACCACCATGGCGCTCTGTGGTGAGAAGAACGTCGCCGGTCTGGGCCGCCACAACCTGCTCGTCCCGGAAGATTTTGAGGGGCGGTGGCAAGCCTGAACCCGGCGCCCGGAGACATCATGGAGGGGTTCAGGACCGGAGATGCCTGCCCGGATACTGACCTGCCAACAGCCGTGCCCATAGCGGCACAAGCACCGCCGCAACCGCGAACATTATGGTGGCGATCACATAAAACGACACGCGCAACCCAAATCCTTCGGCCACATAGCCCATCATCACCGGCCCGAGGAAAAACGCCGCATAGCCCAGGGCCGCCGCCTGTGAGATCGCCGCCAGCCGCAGCCGTGGCGGCACCGCCTGACCGACCAATCCCAGGGCCAGAGGGCCAACGACCGAAACCCCCAGACCGCCCAGCAGGAATCCTGCGTAGGCGACCGGGATATCCGGCGCGATCCCGGACAGCGCAAGCCCCGCGCCAGCGATACAGGACGCAATCACCATCGTGCGGATCGGCGGCCAGCCCGCACCGATTATGTGGCCACCAAGCCGCCCGACCGCCATGCCGGTTGCCAGCAGCGCCGGACCCATCGCCCCTTCGGCGGGGCCGCCGCCCAAGGTACGTTCCACATGCAGGGCCGACCATCCTTCCGAGGCCGCCTCGCCCAGAAACGCAGCGAGCACCACCAGCCCACCAACCCAGACAAGCCCATAGGGCATGCCTGCCGCCTCAGCCCGTTCATCTTCATGCTCCGGGCGATCCGGCAGCTTCATCCAGATCATGAGGACCGCTATGGCCGCCGCCGTTCCCGCAAAAATCGCCACGGGTCCAAGCCCGGCCTCGCGCGCGCCACCCACGCAGACGGCAGCAATGGCGTAGAACAGCGAAAAGCAACCATGGTTGAGGTTCATCAGGCTCCGGCCCGTCTCGGCCTCTGCCTCGCTGACCTCGGAATTGGCCAGCACGTCGGCCACGCCCGACCCGCCCGCCGCCAGAAACAACGCCAGCCCCAGCACAACAGGGCTCTGTGCCACCCCTACCAGTATGAACCCGCCCGCCATCACGGCGGCGCCGGCGATCATCGCCCATGTCCCGAGCAGCCGGTAGACCAGTGGCGCCAGCCACATCGCCATCAGCGCCCCGGTCGAACCCATCAGCACCAGCGTGCCCCAGAACCCGTCGCTTACGCCCACCTGCGCCTTGACCACTGGCATCTGGGCCGAGAAACTCGCCCAGCCCAGCCCGATCACGACAAAGCCGGCAAGCGCCCGGCGTGAGGCATAGAGATCGTCCCAAATCCGCATATGCCACCGCTGACACAGCCAATTGCGCCCGTCTAGCCAAAAGCGGCGCATTTTAGGCCTTTTCAACCTCATCAATCCGGTCTAAACGGCAGCCTTCACGCGGGGTGACAGCCTTGGAGGCACCCTGCCCTAACATTGGAGATTTATCATGGCTGGTGAGATTCCTGATCTCGTAGCTCTGGAACGGACGGGGACAGGCAAGGGCGCCGCTCGTCAGGCACGCCGCGATGGCATGGTTCCGGGCATTGTGTTTGGTGGCGACAAAGATCCGCTGCCGATCCAGATCCCGTTCAACGAACTGTTCAAACGCCTGAAGGCGGGCCGGTTCAAGTCGACCCTGTTCAACCTGAAGGTCGAAGGCCAGGAAGACGTCCGCGTCATCTGCCGCGACGTGCAGCGTGACGTGGTCAAGGACCTGCCCACGCATCTGGACCTGATGCGCCTGCGCCGGACCACCAAGATCGCGCTGTTTATCCCGGTTGAGTTCCTCAACGAGGCCGACGCGCCCGGCATCAAGAAGGGCGGCGTTCTTACGGTTGTCCGCCCCGAGGTGGAACTGGTCTGCACCGCCGGTGACATCCCCGAGAAGATCACCGTCGATCTGACCGGCATGAACATCAACGATGTCGCAACCATCTCGTCGGTGGAGCTGCCCGCAGGCACCAAGCCGACCATCGACCGCGACTTCGTGATCGCCAACATCTCGGCACCGACTGGCCTGACGACCAGCGAAGACGAGGACGAAGGTGGCGAAGAGGCCGAAGTCGAAGCAGTGGAAGTCGAGGAAGAGGCCGAAGAATAATCTCTTCACCGATCCGCACGATTTCGAAACGGGGTCCTTCGGGGCCCCGTTTTGATTTTGCGGAGGCACCCATGGCCCGATGCACCTGTCTGGATTTTTGCGCGAATCCGGTGCATTGAGACGCGGGAACGAAAGATCACGCGAAGGACCGCACCATGAAACTCTTTGTCGGACTGGGAAATCCCGGCGGGAAATATGCCCGCAACCGGCACAATATCGGGTTCATGGCCGTGGACCGGATCGCCGGGGATCACGGGTTCGGGCCGTGGAAGTCCAAGTTTCAGGGTCAGATCGCCGAAGGGCGGTTGGGCAGCGAAAAGGTGTTGCTGCTGAAACCCGGCACCTTCATGAACCGCTCCGGCCAGTCGGTGGGCGAGGCGATGCGGTTCTACAAGCTGGATTCAACGGATGTGACCGTGCTGCATGACGAGCTGGACCTGGCCCCCGGCAAGGTGCGGGTCAAGGCCGGTGGCGGGCATGCCGGGCATAACGGGTTGCGGTCGGTCCATGACCATATCGGTGCGGCGTATGACCGGGTGCGGCTGGGCATCGGCCATCCGGGCCGCAAAGAGCTGGTCTCGGGCTATGTCCTGCACGATTTCGCTCGCGCGGATGAGGACTGGCTCGAGGATGTGCTGCGGGGCGTCTCGGACGGTGCACCGCATCTGGCGGCGGGCGATGGCGGTAAGTTCATGAACGCGGTGGCGCTGCGCACCGCGCCGCCGCGTTCGTCGACCACACTGAAGGCAAAGACGCCTGCGGAAGCCGGAGGGCGTCCCGCCGCGCCGGAGGCCGAGCCCGATACGCGCTCGGCCATGCAGAAACTTCTGGACAAGTTTCGTTGAGCCTCAGGGACGCGCTGCGGCGTCAGGCCCGGGCTTGTGCGTCGCTGGGCTCGCCCTTCATGGAACGGTTGTTGACCGGTCTGTCCGAACATTGGCCCAAAGACAGCGCCCTGGCCCACGCCTGCGCGGCGTGGGACGGAGAGGATCTTGGCCCCAGCGGCGCCTCGCTGCCCCTGCGCATTGCCGCCGGGCTGCACGCGGTGGTGCTGCGCGGAGATGATCCGGCGCTGGCGGCAGTCTATCCGCCGAACTCGGTCACAGACGCTGACCTCGTTGAGGCCGTGTTGAACGCTATCGACACACAGGCCGACTTCCTTTGCGAGTGGATACAATCGCCACCACAGACCAACGAAGTGCGGCGTAGCGTGGCCCTGATCCCCGCCGCCCATTGGGTCGCCGCGCATCACCCGATGCCCATGATGGTGTCCGAGCTTGGCGCCAGCGCCGGGCTCAACCTGATGTGGGACCGGTTTGCGATCGCAACGCCCGACGGTCGGCTTGGTGCAGAGCACTCCGCCCTTGTGCTGTCGCCCGACTGGGCTGGCCCGCCTCCTGCCGCACAGGCCATCTCGGTTCGGGACCGGCGCGGGGTCGATCTGAACCCGATCGACCCGCATGATGCGGATGGTGCGCTGCGGCTGCGGGCCTATCTCTGGCCGGATCAGCCGGAGCGTATGCGCTTGACCGGCGCGGCAATCGCCGTGCAGGACGCCACTGTGGACCGGGGCGACGCCATCGACTGGCTGGCCGACCGCCTGCCGCAGCAGCCCGAGGGCACGCTGCATCTGGTCTATCACACTGTCGCATGGCAGTATTTCCCGCCCGAGGCTCAGACCCGGGGCACCGCATTGATCGAGCAGGCGGGCGCGTCGGCCACGCCCTCAACTCCGGTTGCCTGGTTGAAGATGGAGGCAGATGGACGGAGCCCCGGTGCATCGCTGACCCTGCGCTTGTGGCCCAGCGATCACCATGTCACGCTCGCCCGCGTCGATTTCCATGGCCGGTGGATCACATGGACCGCACCGGCCGCAATTTCCGCAACGTAGCGATTGCACCGGACCGCCGCCCGCGCTCATCTATGCAGGCAGTGAGGGAGGGCACGTGATGCGCACATTCGGCAAATGGCTGGGCCGCATTCTGCTGGCGCTGGTTTTGGCCGCCGCCGTTGTCGGGGTCTGGAAACGGGACGAGATCCGGCGGCTGATGGCCGTGAACTCGCTGTTTTCCGAGGACAAGATCGTCTTCAACTTCTCCAACATGAACGCCGCCTTTCTGACCGCCGAGCTGCCGCGCGGCGACGGGCAGACCTCGGAGTTGCGCCATGGGGCCGAATTCGATCTGCCGTCGGGTGCTGAGGACTGGATCACCGAGCGGGCGGTGACCTCGCTTCTGGTGATGCAAGGCGGCGAGATCCGGTACGAGGAATATTTTCTCGGCACCGAACCCGATGATCGCCGCATCTCATGGTCTATCGCCAAAAGCTATCTGTCGGCCCTGTTCGGCATCCTGCTCGACGAAGGCGCCATCGCTTCGATGGACGAGCCGGTGGTCAAATATGCCCCCAAACTCAAGGGCAGCGCCTATGAGACCGCCACGATCCGCAACGTGCTGAACATGGCCAGTGGGGTGACCTTCGACGAGGACTACCTGGACTACAATTCCGACATCAACCGGATGGGCCGGGTGGTGGCTCTTGGTGGAGAGTTGGACGACTTCGCCGCCTCGCTCAAGGACAGTTTCGCGACGCCGGGCGAGACCTGGCAATACGTTTCCATCGACACCCATGTGATCGGCATGGTGATCCGGGGCGCCACCGGGCGCAGCGTTGCTGAATTGATGGCAGAAAAGATCATTGCGCCGCTGGGGCTGGAGCAGGACGGGTACTACATAACCGATGGCGCCGGTGTGGCCTTCGTTCTGGGCGGGCTCAACTTTACCACCCGCGACTATGCCCGATTCGGCCAGATGATCCTGCAGAATGGCAACTATGGCGGGCAACAGATAGTCCCTGCCTATTGGATCGCCTGGTCCACCGCCCCCAGCGCCCCGACGGCCCCGGGCAAGATCGGCTACGGGTTTCAGTGGTGGATCCCGGTGGGCGCTCATGAGGGCGAGTTCATGGGGCGCGGCGTCTATGGCCAATACCTCTATCTGGACCAGTCCCGGGATGTGCTGATCGTAACCACTGGGGCGGACCGGAAGTTCCGCGAAAAGGGCGTGAACAACGCAAATGTCGAGATGTTTCGCAAGATCGCGCAAAGCCTGTAGACTGGCGGCATGAAAAAAGACGACAGCGTCAACGTTCTGGGCGAGGTACTGGCCCCCTGCTCGACCAACCCGCTGACCGGGTTCTTTCGCGATGGTCAGTGCAACACCTGCGCCGAGGATCAGGGCAGCCACACCGTCTGCGCGGTGATGACGGCCGAATTCCTGGCCTATTCCAAGTATGTCGGCAACGACCTGAGCACCCCACGCCCCGAGTTCCACTTTCCCGGTCTGAACCCCGGTGATCATTGGTGCCTTTGCGCCGCCCGATTCCTTCAGGCCCATGACGAAGGCTGCGCGCCGCAGGTGAACCTGGCGGCCACGCATCAGCGCGCGCTGGAAATCGTGCCGCTGGAGATTCTGAAACGTTATGCCGAGGAAGACACCTGATCGCTCTCGGGCTCGCGCTCCTGCAGGTCGTCCGCCATCAGATTGTCGATGAACAGCCCCAATAGCTGAGAC
The DNA here is from genome assembly GCF_040830605.1 of Ruegeria sp. Taxonomy (GTDB): domain Bacteria; phylum Pseudomonadota; class Alphaproteobacteria; order Rhodobacterales; family Rhodobacteraceae; genus Ruegeria. The sequence continues at coordinate 284,537 of NZ_JBFOMD010000001.1, read as the reverse complement.
CGGCCATGAACGCCCGCTTTGCGGTAGATCGCATTGGTTTGCGCTTTGACCGTCCCCTCGGACGTGTTGCGCAGGGCGGCAATCTCGGCGGTTGTCATCCCCTTGATGGCAAAGAGCGCCACGTCGCGTTCAGCCGGAGTCAGATGCCAGGCGGTGAAGCTCTCCTCCAGCAGATCGGAAAACGCGCTTTGCGCCGCTTTCAGGCGGGTTTTCATCCGTGCGGCCTCGGCCACGGATTGGCGCAGCACGACAAAGCCCACCACGATCCCCAGGATAAGGCCCAGAGCCGCCCCAATCTCGATGATCTCCCGCGCATGCCAGTTGATCGGCCCGATCGGCAGGCCCAGGACGCTGGACAGAATATCGAACACGAAGAACAGGGCGCAAGCCACCTGAACAACAAGCAGCGCGATCACGAGGAGATTGCGCGTCATGGCGACGATCCCCGATGCGTATCAATCGTCATCGTCATCATCGTCGTCGTCATCGCCGCCGCCCGGGCCGGAATTGCCCCCGCCAGACCCGGAGTTGCCGCTGCCCGAGCCGGAGTTGCCACTTCCGGATCCCGAATTGCCGCTCCCCGATCCCGAGTTGCTTCCGCTTGAACCGCTGCCGGGCGAAAAGATGCTCGACTCGCCCTTATCGCGGCGTACCCAATAGTCGCGCAGGATCTCGCCGGTGGCCGGGTTGACGATGATCTCGCGCTCCATGGCCCTGCCCGATGCCTTGATCCGGCTGCGCCCCAGGAATGTTCTCGACACGGAGATCCGGTCGAACCCCTGATCATGCAATTGCCGGACGATGCTGTCCTCGACCGGGCCCGCAACCGCAGTTCCGGCAAGCGCCAATCCCAGCACAATGACGTAAACTGAGCTTCTCATTCCGCCGCCCACATGGGGAAACCGCCCATGTGGCGGTTTCCTGTCTCTCTCACCATGCCAGAGACCGGGCGCTTTGCGAAGCACCGGCGGGACCCTCAATCATCATTGCTGCCCGGGCCGGAATTGTCGTCATCGTCGTCATCATCATCGTCGTCGTCGCGATCATCGTCCCCACCGCCGCGCCCACTACGGTCGTTATCATCGTCGTCGCCGCCACGGCGCCCGCTGCGATCATCATCATCGTCGTCATCATCATCCCGACCACCACGCCGGCCCCGATTGTCGTCGTCGTCATCGTCGTTCCGGCGGGCGTCCCTGGTGAAGTCGCGATCCCTGGTGGAAATCTCGATACCGCCCCCCTGCAGGTCTCGGGCGGTGGCGGGCTCGGTCTCCTGCTTGACGATCTGGCCGGTGGACCGGTCATAGACAACTTCCAGCTTGGTCGTTCCCCTGATGGCCTCGACCTTGGTCTGGGTCGGGCCGTTCTTGACTTCGGTTGTCCGGAACCCCTGCTGCGCCAGCGTGTCGATCACACGGTCGGCGAAGGTCTGTGCATTCGCTGGCAAAACAGCGGCAATTGCCATAGCGGCAGTCAAGGCATACATACGCTTCATCCCGGTCTCCATCTGCGCTTTGCCCGCCGGGGAAAAACCGGGCGGGTCCCGCGTCGATGGGACCACGAGGGGACGGTTAGGCCCATCTGCATGAGGTTTATTTCGGGCCGCATAAACCTGCAGACCTATACGCCTAAACCAAAGTTACATGCGGCTCAGATGGCCTCCCGGCCCTCGGTGTCGGACATGTCAAAGCCCAAATACTTGGCGACCGTCTGCACATCCTTGTCTCCCCGTCCGCACATGTTCATGCAGATCAAGTGATCCTCGGGCAGGTCAGGGGCGATTTTCATCACATGGGCCAGCGCGTGGCAGGGCTCGAGCGCCGGGATGATCCCCTCGGTCGCGCAGCACAACTGGAACGCCTCAAGCGCCTCCTTGTCAGTGATCGAGACATATTGGGCGCGCCCCACTTCGTGCAGCCAGGAATGTTCGGGGCCGATGCCGGGATAATCGAGACCCGCCGAGATCGAATACCCCTCGAGGATCTGACCGTCATCGTCCTGCAGCAGATAGGTGCGGTTGCCGTGCAACACGCCCGGGCGGCCTCCGGTCAGCGAGGCGCAATGCTCCATCTTAGCGTTCACACCCTTGCCACCGGCCTCGACACCGATGATGTTGACCGACTTGTCGTCCAGGAAGGGATAGAATAGCCCCATCGCGTTCGATCCACCGCCGATGGCGGCAATGATCGTATCGGGCAGACGGCCTTCGGCCTTGTGCATCTGCTCCTTGGCTTCCTTACCGATGATCGACTGAAAGTCGCGCACCATCGCCGGATAGGGGTGCGGACCGGCCACGGTGCCGATGCAGTAGAACGTGTCGCGCACATTGGTCACCCAGTCGCGCAGCGCGTCGTTCATCGCATCTTTCAGCGTACCGCGCCCGGACGTCACCGGGATCACCTCGGCACCCAGCAAACGCATGCGGAACACGTTCGGGGCCTGACGCTGAACGTCATGGGCACCCATGTAAACCACGCATTTCAGGCCAAACTTGGCGCAGACCGTGGCTGTGGCCACGCCATGCTGCCCTGCCCCGGTCTCGGCAATGATCCGGGTCTTGCCCATGCGGCGCGCCAGGATGATTTGGCCCAGCACGTTGTTGATTTTGTGCGCGCCGGTGTGGTTCAGCTCATCCCGCTTGAGATAGATCTTGGCCCCGCCCAGATGCTCGGTCAGCCGCTCGGCAAAGTAGAGCGGCGAGGGGCGGCCCACGTAGTTGGCCCAGAGGTCGTCCATCTCGGCCCAGAAGGTGGGATCATCCTTGGCCTTTTCGTATTCCTCTTCCAGCGACAGGATCAGCGGCATCAGGGTTTCGCTGACGAACCGTCCGCCGAAGATGCCGAAGCGTCCCTGTTCATCGGGTCCGGACATGAAGGAGTTGAAAAGGTCGTTGGCCATGGTCGCGCCCTCTGTTGGGTTTTGTCTGTCCTAGAGCGCGCGGGCGGCAAGGGCAAGCCAAGGCATTTCGAAATGCCTTGAGAAACGCGGTTTTCAAACGGCGTTCAAAGCCGCTTACAAGCGGCTTGGGCAAGGGCTTTCGAAAGCCCTTGTCAGCGCACCATCCGAATGGGGTTGTCGTTGCAGAAGATCACGAAATGGCGCCCGTTCTCGACTGCCTGGAACCCGCGCCGTTTGACCTCGCGGGCAAAGACCGCCCGTCCGACCAGCCGCTCGACATCGCGGACCTGCCGCTTGACGATACCACCGCGCATCGCCTCATTCGAGCCAAAGACCTGCGACAGCCAGAGTTCAGGGGTCAGGTGTTCCGGTAGCTTGGCCATGCCGCACTTTCCCCGGTCATAGTTAATGTCGGGTTAAGCCCGGGCCGCGTCCAGAAATGCACGGATGCGCCCGCTGTCCTTAACCCCGGGCGCGCGTTCCACTCCGGACGAAACATCGAGCTGCCGCGCCCCGGTCATGCGGATGGCCTCGGCCGCATTATCCGGTGCCAGCCCCCCCGCCAGCATCCAAGGTCGCCGCCAGTATTTACGGCCCGCAAGCAAGCGCCAGTCGAAGGACAGGCCATTGCCACCAGGCAATTCCGAGTGTTTGGGCGGCTTGGCGTCAATTAAAAGCTGATCGGCCACATCGGAATAGAGGTCGATCTGGGCCAGATCCTCTTCATCGGCCACACCAACGGCCTTCATCACCGGCAGGCCATACCGATCCTTCACCTCGGCCACGCGGTCGGGACTTTCCTGCCCGTGAAGCTGCAACATGTCCAGTGGAACCGAAGCCAGAATATGATCCAACTCGGCATCCGTTGCATTCACCGTCAGGGCCACCTTGGCAACGCCGGGCGGCACCTCGGCGGCCAGTTGGGCAGCTAGAGGCACATCAATGTAGCGCGGGGATTTGGGGAAGAAGACAAGACCCACGTACCGGGCTCCGGCCTCGACCGCAGCACGCACATGTTCCGAAGCGGTCAGACCGCATATTTTGACGCTGATGTCGGACGACATGAGGGCCCTCAGGCGGCGGCATCGTCAAGGATCGCCAGAACCTCGTCTTTGCCTTCATTCTGCTTTTTCTTGAGCGACTTCACCTCGCGCTCAAGTCGGCGCACCTCGCGGTGCTTCACATCGGCCTGACGGCGATGCTTGTGTTCGCGCAGCCATTCCCAGATGAAACCGATCACCAGACCTGCCACAACCCCGCCCAGCACAACCAGGAACAATGGCAGCGCGATGGTGAAGTTGAACCCCAGCAGATCGGCCAGATCATCCGGCATCAGCTTGAGGGTGACAAAGGCACGGTTTGCCAGCGACACCGAGATCAGGACGATCCCCAGCGCCGCGAGGAAGGCATAGCGAATGTAACGCATCATGAGTTCAGGCTTTTCCGTTCAAACGATCCCGCAGCAGTTTGCCTGTCTTGAAGAACGGCACATGCTTTTCCTCCACATGCACCGTTTCGCCGGTTCTTGGATTGCGACCAATGCGCGCGTCGCGCTGTTTTACCGAAAACGCGCCAAAGCCGCGCAACTCCACCCGGTCGCCCCGGGCCATGGCATCGGTCACCTCTTCGAACACCGTGTTCACGATCCGCTCGACGTCACGCTGATAGAGATGCGGGTTTTCATCGGCGATTTTCTGGATCAGTTCAGAACGGATCATGTGCTGTTCCCCTCCCAAGGCAACGTGGTGGCGATGTGTTATTAGTCTGGGAGTATAGGAAAAAATCCGGTTCGGGGAAACGACGTGTGGTGCCGCTTTCGTCGGTTTTTTGGGCGGTTTGCGGGCGGATATCCACGACTCGGTGCCGCTCGGCATAACTTCGCCGTTGCCGCGACGCAGCAATGCGCCCCGCGGCGGGCATCCGGGAAGCCATTGATTCGGAACGCAAAGCGATGGCGTTTGAGGTCAGCGGTCAGCGCGCGCCAGCGACAGGCCGACGCTTGAGGCGAAGTAAAACAGCCCGGTCAGCCGGTGCCGCAGCCGCCCCAGCCGCCGGATCGGCCGCCGCGCGGTCTGGGCCATGGCGGCCCAGCAGAGATCACTGCCAAAGATGACAACCAGATGGATCAGTGCGGCCAGAACCAACCCTTGTGACCCGGCGCTCACCGGCACGAACTGCGGCAGGAAGGCCGCACTGAACAGCAATGTCTTGGGGTTGATCAGGGCCATGCCCAGCCCCTGCCAGAACACCAGCCGGACCGGGCGGCCCGAGGCCGCGACCTCGGGCATGTCACGTGCGCCCTGCCGCCAGGCGGTCACACCGAGATAGAAGAGATAGGCGACCCCCACCCATTTCAGCCAGAGAAACGCGCCTGCGGCCAGATGCAGCAAGGCGCCAAGACCTACCACCACCAGCGCAAGCTGCAGCGCGATGCCCAGCGTGGTACCTAGAACAGTGATCGCACCAAAACGGAACCCATGCGCCAGCGTGTTGGCAATGATCAACGCCACGTTGGGTCCCGGGATGGCCACCAGAACGGCGGTCGCCACGATCAGCGCCAGGATCAGGTCTAGGGGCATCTGTTCTCTCCGTCAGCGGGCATGTCTTTGCCCGAAACTGACTTATACCACAGATGGCAGCCGTGGTACCGATCAGAAACCGGCGAACAAAAAAAGCCCCGCAGCCAGCGCTGCGGGGCCTTCCATTCCTCGAAAGCCGTAAGGCTTAGTCGCCCGACTTGAGCGCTGCGCCCAGAATGTCGCCCAGCGATGCACCCGAATCCGACGAACCGTACTGTTCCACGGCCTCTTTCTCTTCGGCGATCTCGCGTGCCTTGATCGACAGGCCCAGACGGCGGGTCTTGCTGTCGACATTGGTGACGCGGACGTCGACCTTGTCACCAACCGAGAAGCGTTCGGGGCGCTGCTCGGCGCGGTCACGCGACAGGTCCGAACGGCGGATGAAGGATTTCATGCCCTCGTATTCCACCTCGATGCCGCCATCTTCGATTGCGGTCACGTTCACAGTCACGATCGAGCCACGCTTCACGCCGCCCACGGCTTCGGCGAACTTGTCGCCGCCCAGGGCTTTGATCGACAGCGAGATACGCTCTTTCTCGACATCCACTTCCGAGACAACCGCCTGAACGACGTCGCCCTTGCGGTAGTTCTGGATGGCATCCTCGCCCCGCTCGTCCCAGCTGAGGTCGGACAGATGAACCATGCCGTCAATGTCGCCGTCGAGGCCAATGAACAGACCAAATTCGGTGATGTTCTTGACTTCGCCTTCGACCTGAGTGCCCTCGGGGTGCGTCTCGGCAAAGACTTCCCACGGGTTGCGCATGGTCTGCTTTAGGCCCAGAGACACGCGGCGCTTGGCACCGTCGATTTCCAGAACCATGACGTCGACTTCCTGGCTGGTCGAAACGATCTTGCCGGGGTGGACGTTCTTCTTGGTCCAGGACATCTCGGACACGTGAACCAGACCTTCGACGCCCGGCTCCAGCTCAACAAACGCACCGTAGTCGGTGATGTTGGTGACGCGGCCCTTGTGCACCGAACTCAACGGGTACTTGGCGCCGACCAGATCCCACGGATCTTCCTGCAACTGCTTCATGCCCAGGCTGATGCGGTGGGTTTCCTTGTTGATCTTGATGACCTGAACCTTGATGGTCTCGCCGATCGACAGGATTTCCGACGGGTGGTTCACACGGCGCCATGCCATGTCGGTGACGTGCAGCAGGCCGTCAACGCCGCCCAGGTCAACGAATGCACCGTATTCGGTGATGTTCTTGACGACACCCTCGACGGTCTGACCTTCGGACAGGTTGCCGATGACCTCGGCACGCTGTTCGGCACGCGATTCTTCCAGGATTGCGCGGCGCGACACAACGATGTTGCCACGGCGACGGTCCATTTTCAGAATCTGGAACGGCTGCTTCAGACCCATCAGCGGGCCAGCGTCGCGCACGGGGCGGACGTCAACCTGCGAGCCGGGCAGGAACGCAACAGCACCACCCAGATCGACGGTGAAGCCACCTTTGACCCGGCCAAAGATTGCACCTTCGACGCGCTGGTCGTCGGCATATGCTTTTTCAAGACGGTCCCATGCCTCTTCACGGCGGGCCATCTCGCGCGAGATGACAGCTTCGCCACGGGCGTTTTCTGCGGCGCGCAGGTAAACTTCGACCTCGTCACCAACAGCGATTTCAGGGGCTTCGCCGGGATTTGCGAATTCTTTCAGATCGACGCGGCCTTCCATCTTGTAGCCTACGTCGATGATGGCCTGGCCCGCTTCAACAGCGATCACCTTGCCTTTGACGACAGTACCCTCTTCGGGTGTGTCCATTTCGAAGCTTTCGTTCAGGAGGGCTTCGAAATCCTCCATCGATACGTTTTGAGCCATGAGGTCTCAGGTTTCCTTTTCACTTCGGTTTTTCTGGCCGAGCGGTTGTCTCCGCCGGTCTTAGGGGTTGGTCCGGGCGACCTGGGTCTCATGCCGCAAAACAAAGAGGGCCGGACGCTCCCGACCCTGCTCGTCTCTTTCTTTTATGGCTCACATCGCCTTGTCGACGCGCGTGTCTTAGTCCGGGTTTCACCAAAAGGCAAGCCCGCTCATCAGGCGAGTTGCGGCATGCCGCGCATATGCTAGGGTCCCGGCAGACGCGAGGGAGGATCACGATGACCTTTGAAGAGGCGCTTGCCGTTCAGTCGCTTTGGGTGCGGATCTGGGTGACCTGGCTGGTCATCGGCGCCTTCATCCTTCCGTTGGGGCTTCTGATCTGGCGCAACACCAGAATCGCCGGGCTGGTGACGGTCGCCGCCAGCGTCGTGGCCGGGATGGGCGTCCAGTGGATTTACGACCAGCTTGGCTATGTCCGCCTGATGGGTCTGCCGCATATCATCATCTGGGTGCCGGTTGTCCTGTATCTCTACAGGCTGCAGGGCAACAGGGAACTGTCGCCATGGGCGGTTCGGCTGATCTGGGTCATCATGGCGACACTGCTGGTGTCTCTGGCCTTTGATATCGTCGATGTGGGTCGCTACGCGCTTGGCGAGCGGGAACCGTTCTGAAGGGATCGGCAATGACACCAAATTTTCTGGTCATTATTTCGGACGAGCATCGCAAGGACGCGATGGGCTGCGCCGGGCATCCGATTGTCAAAACGCCGAACCTGGACGCTCTGGCCGCGCGCGGGACACTGTTCGAGGCCGCATATACCCCCTCGCCCATGTGCGTGCCGACCCGGGCGGCGCTGGCAACTGGCAACTGGGTGCACCGGACCGGCCACTGGGACAGCGCCACGCCTTATGCGGGCGAGCCCCGTAGTTGGATGCGGCAGCTCCGCGATGCGGGGCGCGAGGTGGTGTCCATCGGCAAGCTGCATTTTCGCTCGAACAAAGATGACAATGGGTTCTCGCAGGAAATCCTGCCCATGCATGTGGTGGGCGGCGTCGGCTGGGCCGTTGGCCTGCTGCGTGAGAACCCGCCACCCTACGACTCGGCAGAGGAACTGGCGGGCGACGTGGGCACAGGCCCCAGCACCTACACCGAGTATGACCGCGCCATCACCGAAGCCGCCGAGGCCTGGCTGGCCGATCCGACACGGGGTGAACAGCCCTGGGCGGCTTTCGTCTCTCTGGTCAGCCCCCACTACCCGCTGACCTGCCCCGAGGAGTGGTATGCGCTCTACGATCCGGCCAAGATGGATCTTCCGGTGGGCTATGGCGAAGGGCTGCCGGACCACGAAGAGCTGCGCAACATCGCCGATTTCTTCAACTACGGCGACTATTTCGACGAGCAGAAGATGCGCGAGGCCAAGGCGGCCTATTACGGTCTGACCTCTTTCATGGACAATTGCGTGGGCCGTGTTCTGCGCACGCTTGAGGCCAGCGGGCAGCTTGAAACCACAGTGGTGCTCTATGTCTCGGATCACGGCGACATGATGGGGGATCAGGGGTTCTGGACCAAGCAGGTGATGTATGAGGCCAGCGCAGGCGTGCCGATGATCGCCGCCGGGCCCGGTGTGCCCGTCGGGCATCGCGTTGCGACCTGCACCAATCTCACCGACATCGCCGCCACCGCGCGCGAGGTCTGTGGCGTGGCTGATGACGTGGGCAATGCGGGGCAGCCCGGGCAGTCCCTGCGTGTTATCGCCAGCGCGCCCGATGACCCGGACCGCACGGGTTTCAGCGAATACCACGATGGCGGGTCAAAGACCGGCAGCTTCCTGGTGCGTTGGGGGCGGTGGAAGTACGTGCATTATGTCGGCCAGCCGCCGCAGCTGTTCGATCTGCAGAGCGACCCGCACGAACAGGTGAACCGCGCCATGGACGGGGTGAACGACCCTGATATCCGCGCGGCACTGACCGAAGGCGAGCGCCGTCTGCGTGCCATCTGTGATCCGGACGAGGTCAACGCCCGCGCCTTTGCCGATCAGCGCCGCAAGATCGAGGAACTGGGCGGTGAAGAGGCCTGCCGCACCGCCTTTGTCTTCAACCATACGCCGACGCCCACCGAACAGGACGAAATGCGCGAGGGCTCGCCGCTGTAGCTCAGAGTTCCTCGCCCTTCTTCAGCAACTCCTCGATCAACTGCCGCTGCAGGTTGCAGCTGTCACCGCCACCGAACTGCCCCGCCCCGCCGGAATAGAGCGTGCCGTAGGTCTTGGCGGTGTTCACCCCCTGAGCGAGACCCCACGATCCCTACGCATCCCACACTGAATTTTTGCATCAGTGCGCTACCAAGACCAATTTGAAACCCTAGTGGCCGTCCTGAAGGCAGAGGTTTAACTCTCCGCCCCCATCTTCATCTCAAAACACTCTCCGCGCGGACCGCACAGAATTTCTAGAACAGTTGCAAATCCTTCACGCCGCACTGGATTTCGGCGAAGTTCGGCATGTTCTGAATCGCCACGGGTGCCGGTGCCGCGCCCGGCACCGCCACTGTCGGTTTCGCCGCCGCCTTGCCAAAGGCTGGTCGCTCCAACTCCCCTCGGATATCGAGCAGCAGCGTTTTGTGATCCGGCATCGTTTTGAGTATCTGGGCGAGGTCCACTTTCGCACCCTTCCACCACTGGAACCAAATCGGTTTCTTCAACGGCCGCAGACGATCGCGGATGCCAGTACCATATCCCGTGTCATAGACTTGTTTGCCCAAAAGAACCGTCTGATACACGCGAAAGTTAAATAGCGTTGCGAACTCGATATCGCTTTCAATTGGCAGGCGGTTCTGCCACAAATCCAGGTTCTCGGCCAACCGGTCCGGCAGCTTCATCTCTGTACGCGCGTCGATCCAATATTGATCATCCGTGCGGTTGCCCAATCGATAGTGCAGACAGATGAACTCCAGAACCTCGTTATAGAGCTTATCCATCTGCCGATTATATCTGGCCCGCAGGGACGGCTCGATGTCTCGCGTCGGCAAATGCTCGGCGAACCAGCGTATTGCATGGTCAATCATATGGATCGCGGTACTCTCAAGCGGCTCAATAAACCCCCCGGACAGACCGATCGCCAAACAGTTCTTGACCCAGGCATTGCGTACGCGCCCTACACGCATCGGGATCACGCGCGGCGTCAGGCCCTTTCCGCTGTCACCCAGCCATTCGAGGTATTCATCCGCCGCCTGATCATCGGTACGATGGGCGGACGAGTACACGTATCCTGTGCCCACACGGTTGTAGAGCGGCACCCGCCATGTCCAACCTGCGCCAAGTGCGGTAGACCGTGTGACGCTTTCGATCTTGTCTGGATCGGGATGCTCGACCTGCAACGCCATGGCGCGATCGTTTGGCAAATAATCCGAGTAATCCAGAAACGGCTCGCCAAGTGCCTGGTTGATGATCAGCCCGCGGAACCCGGTGCAATCTACGACCATCTCGATGTCATGGCGGCCTTTACGCTCCAACATCAGGTGGCTGACGTTGCCCTGTTCATCCAGCTCAACCGATTGCACCTCATCCTGGATGTGTTCCACACCGCGTTTCGTGCAAACCTTGGTGAGCATACCTGCGAATTTCACAGCGTCCAGGTGATAGGCATAGCCAAAGCGCTGCTCGAATTCGGGCTGACCCAATTGCCGCGCGCCTTTGCACAGGCGGGCCAGATCATCGTGTGGCGAGATGGATTGGGTAAAATCCCGATCCCCATTGCCGAAGCGCAAGAAATACTCGGCAGCCTCCAAGCCCTCTAACAACTGGCCATGGGCAAAGGGGTTGACGTAATCAATGCGATTTCCCTTGGCGTCCTTGTTCCAATTGCAGAACTTGACACCGAGTTTGAACGACGCGTTGGTCTCGCAAAAAAAATCCCGCTCCGAAATGCCCGCCTGACGGAGCGTGACCGGCATGCGCGGCACCGTGGCCTCGCCTACACCCACGGTCGCGATATTGGGGCTCTCGATCAGACAGATGCGCGGGCGATCCCTTTGCGCTGAAGTGCGAGAAAACACCATATCCAGGATCAGCGCGGTCATCCAACCCGCCGTGCCACCACCCACGATGGTGATTTTGCGCAAACGATTATTCATGTATTTCTGTCCCTGTTGGCTCGGGGGATTATATTGCTGCCGCCCCTTTTTAGGTTTTGGGGTTTGTATAGCAGCTTTCCCTTTTGGCTTGAGGAGAACTATAGCAGCTTTCCTGCGTCCAGCTAGAGCCTATGACGCCCCAAGCCAGCATGCCCAACCGGCCCCCGCGACCGACAGTGACGGACCCTTCGCCCCCAAGGGCTCCGCACAAAACGCCAAGCGTTCAAAACAACCCCCAACGCGTATCTTACTCTGCATGGTGGCTTCTGCGAGACAGGCTGGCATCAGGGTAAGCGCGAATTCTAGGCGTGTGTCAGATTTCTTCGCCTTTTTTCAGAAGTTCTTCGATCAGAGCGCGCTGCAGATCATGGCTGTCGCCCCCTCCGAATTCCGCCGCACCACCGGTGTACAAGGTGCCGTAGGTCTTGGCGATGTTCACGGTCTGGGCCAGACCCGAGATCAACTGGTCCTTGTCCAGTCTAGACAAGGGGTGGATGAACGCAGCCCATAAAGTACCATTGGCGATCGCATAACGCGCATCCAGCGTACTGTCGAAATTCGCCTGCATCATGCGTTGCAGGTCCTCGGGCGACAAATCTGCGGCGCTGCCGATTGCCACCATCGCCCGCATCCGGTCCGCAGCGGTATCTGTGACAACCAGCACCGTTACGTCCGCAACCGTCAACTCAAACCCCGGCCCAAGCGGTTGCGCCTCGGGGTCAAGTGCAAAAATGATGTTGCCCAACCGTTCATAGGTCATCGGCGGCTCGGCCTCCTGCGCCGAACAAAGGCCGGCGAGCAGGGTCAGGACAAGGGCAAGTCGGATCATCGGCATGGCTCCCGGGTGGTGATCCCGCCAGCCTAGGATGCCAGCCACGCTCAGGCGATACACAGCTTGGTGAACCAGCCCGTTTTGCCGTTCCCCCGCCGCTTTGAACGATCTGCAAGAAACTCTGGCGGATCGGCGATAACGCCCCCGGCCACCCCCTCCTACCTTGAGCGCATCGGGCCAGCAACGGTCCCGTCCTGAAACCCAGATTTGAAGAGGAAACCCGATGAAGTCCTTCGTTCTTACCGCGCTGATCGCCGCCCTGCCATTGGCCGCCGCGCCTGCTTTTGCCGCTGACGAGATCAACGTCTCGAACGGCATCTCCGCCGCCGGAGCTCCCTTGGCCGCCCATGGGGTGGATCTGGTCGCGCTGGTCAACAACGGCAACCCGGTCGAAGGGTTCGCCAACTACTCGTCGACCTATGACGGCGCGTCCTACTATTTTGCCTCGGAAGACAATCAGAAAGCGTTCGAGGCCAACCCGGCGGCCTACCTGCCCCAGCATGGCGGCTTCTGCTCGTACGGGGTGTCGGTGGGCAAGAAGTTCGACGGCGATCCGGATCAGTATGTGCTGGCCGATGGTAAGCTGTTCCTGTTCCTGAACGCGGCCACCCGGTCGGCGTTCCTGGAGGATCTCACCGGAACCGCCGCGACCGCCGACGATCAGTGGGCCAAGATCAAGCACGTCGCCGTCGGCGAACTGTAAGGTCCACCAAGTTGTCGGGGTGAGGCTCCAGGCCCGGCAACCGCCCGCGAAAGATTACCCTTTCGCGGGCATCTTTGCTTCGACGGCAGCAATGCCGGCGGCCAGCGCCGCCTCGATGCTCAGGTCTGACGTGTCGAGCGAGACCGCATCCTCGGCTGGCTTCAACGGCGCCTCGCTGCGGTCCGTATCCCTCGTATCGCGTTCCCTGACATCGGCCAGCACCTGCGCGCGGTCCACATCCGCGCCTCTGGCGCTAAGCTCCAGATAGCGCCGCTCGGCCCGCACCTCGGCACTGGCCGTCACGAACAGCTTCACCTCGGCCTCGGGGCAGATCACCGTCCCGATATCGCGCCCGTCCAGAACCGCCCCACCCGAGCGCCGCGCAAAGGCGCGCTGGAAATCCACCAACGCCGCGCGGACCTCGGCGATCACCGCCACCTTGGACGCCGCCTGCGCCACGTCCGCCGTGCGCAGATCATCCCTTTCCAGATCCTCCGGAACCAGCGCCCGGGCCGCATCGACCGGCTGTTCGCCATCCAGCATCCGGCGGCCCACCACCCGGTAGAGCAGGCCAGTATCCAGATGCGCCAGCCCGAAATGCGCGGCGACCCCTTTCGAGATCGTACCCTTCCCTGCCGCTGCCGGGCCGTCGATGGCTACGGTAAATCTCATCATCTTCTCCGGAAAATCTGCACGGGTAAGGCCTTAGCAACAGGGTGAACGGAAAGGAACCGAAAATGCGACTTACCCTGCTGCATCCACCTCACACCGCGATCGGAAGCCGAATCCCGAAAGAGAACCTGCCCCCGTTCGGCCTGCTCTGTATCGGTGGACCCCTGATCGATGCCGGGCATCAGGTCTCACTGGTCAACGCGGATCTCGGCCCGATGCGCTTGGCGGACTGCGTCAACGCTGTTCTTGAAACCGACCCGGACGTGGTGCTGATCGGCCATTCCGGATCAAGCTCTGCCCACCCGACCGTTCTTGAACTCTCCGCCATGATCCGAGCCGTCAGACCCCAGGTGAAGATCATCTATGGCGGCGTCTACCCCACCTATCATTGGAAAGACGTACTGAAGGAGTGCGATGCCATCGACATCATCATCCGGGGTGAGGGCGAGGCCACAACACCGGCTGTCATCGCAGCGCTGGAAACCGGGCGCGATCTCTCGGCAATCCCCGGCATCGCCTACCGTGGCGACACAGGCCAAATCCGCGCGACCGCGCCCGCGTCGGTTCTCACCGATCTCGATGCGCACAGGATCGGGTGGGAACTGATCGATTTCGACGACTATTCCTATTGGGGCGGGCTGAAATCGGTGATCCTGCAGTTTTCACGAGGCTGTCCGCATCTGTGCAGCTATTGCGGTCAGCGGGGATTCTGGACCCGCTGGCGCCATCGTGATCCGGTGAAACTGGCCCGCGAAATCGCCTGGCTGGTGCGCGAACAAGGCGTCGAACTGGTCAATCTTGCCGACGAAAACCCCACATCCTCTCGCCGCAAATGGAAGGCGTTTCTTGAGGCGCTGATTGAAGAGAACGTCAACGTCACGCTGATTGGATCGACCCGCGCCGATGACATCGTGCGCGACGCGGACCTGTTGCCGCTCTACAAGAAGGCTGGTGTTCTGCGGTTCCTGCTGGGGCTGGAAAGCACGGATGAAGCAACGCTGTGCAAGATCCGAAAAGGCGGGACCACGACCAAGGACCAGCAGGCCATCCGACTGCTGCGAAACCACGGCATGATCGGGCTGTGTACCTTCGCCGTCGGGTTCGCGGATGAACGCGACCGGGATTTTCTGAAGATCCTGCGCCAGCTCATCCGATACGATCCAGATCAGATCATGTCGATCTACGCGACCCCTCACCGCTGGACCTCGTTCTTCGGAACGGTGCGCGGTCATCAAGTCATCCAGCCCGACCTGCGCCGTTGGGACTACAAGCATCAGGTCGTCGAAACACCGAATATTCCGGCCTGGCGGGTCTTTTTTTTTGTGAAAACGATTGAGGTCGCAGTGACCCTGCGCCCCCGCAACATCTGGCGGCAATTGACCCAGACCGACCCGGACCTGAGGCATGCCATGCGCTGGTACAGCCGTATGGGCCGCCGGGTGATCCTGCACGAGGTCTGGCAGTTTCTGTTTCGGACCCGCCGCAGCCGAGCGGGCACCGTGGCAGAGTTCTTGGGCGGGGCTGAACAGCTGCCCGAAAATGCGATGGCCCGACTGCCGCGCAAATGAACCCGTCAGTCGCGAACCAGTTTCGCACCCAGACCTGACATCAGCGGCTCGAAGATCGGGAAGGAGGTCGCAATCGGGCCGCCGTCATCCACCGAAACCGGCGCCTTGGCGCCCATTCCCAGCACCATGAAGGACATGGCGATCCGGTGGTCCAGAAAGCTCTCGCAGGTGGCGCCACCGGGCACCTGCCCGATGCCCAGCCCGTCGACCGTCCACCAGTCATCGCCCTCGTCCACCGTCACACCATTGGCGCGCAGGCCGCAGGCCATGGCGTCGATGCGGTCGCTTTCCTTGACGCGCAACTCCTTGACGCCGCCCATCATCGTGGTGCCCGTCGCATTCGCTGCAACCACCGACAGCACCGGGTATTCGTCGATCATCGAGGCCGCACGCTCGGGCGGCACGGTGATGCCCTTCATGTCGGGCGAATAGCGCGCGCGCAGGTCGGCCACAGGCTCGCCGCCCTCTTCGCGCATGTTCTCGAAGGTCAGATCGGCGCCCATCTCCTGCAGCGTGTAGTAGAGACCGGCGCGGGTCGGGTTGAGGCCGATATTCGACACCAGCACATCCGATCCCGGTGTGATCAAAGCGGCGCAGACCGGAAAGGCGGCACTGGACGGATCGCGCGGCACCGCGATCTCCTGCGGCTTCAACTCAGGACGCCCGGTCAGGGTGATCACCCGACCCTCGTCGGTCTCCTCGACCGTGATCTCGGCGCCAAAGCCCGCCAGCATCCGTTCCGAGTGATCACGGGTCGCTTCCTTCTCGATCACCACCGTCTGGCCCGGCGCATTGAGCCCCGCCAGGAGGACGGCGGATTTCACCTGCGCCGAAGGCACCGGCACCTCGTAACGCACCAGCACCGGATCGGCGGCCCCCACGATGGTCATCGGCAGCCG
This sequence comes from Ruegeria sp., assembly GCF_040830605.1. GTDB lineage: Bacteria > Pseudomonadota > Alphaproteobacteria > Rhodobacterales > Rhodobacteraceae > Ruegeria. The sequence continues at coordinate 268,436 of NZ_JBFOMD010000001.1, read as the reverse complement.
CCCGCCCGCGCGGCCCACCGACCGGGTGCCGAACAGCGCCAGCGGATCGGTCACCCGCGCCATCGGGCGCCCGTTCAGGCTCGCATCCCCAGTAAAGGTCACGGAAATCGGAGAAGTCGCCATCGCGCCCATGATCAGCCGCACGCCTGTACCCGAATTGCCGCAGTCGATCACCTGATCCGGCTCGGCAAAGCCGCCAACGCCAACTCCGTGCACCGACCAGTTGCCACCGCCGTGATTGACCACTTCGGCGCCAAAGGCCTGCATCGCCTTGGCCGTGTCCAGCACATCCTCACCTTCAAGCAGGCCCGAGATTTTCGTCTCGCCCACCGCCATCGCGCCTAGGATCAACGAGCGGTGCGAGATCGACTTGTCGCCCGGCACCTCTGCCGTGCCGGTCAGCGGGCCGCAGGGATGCGAGGTCATCGGGATGGGCGTGCCGTGTCCGGACATGGGGGCTCCTTTTGCGCTATCATCACTGGCCGATTAGCGAATTGGCGCCACAGGGTCCAGCACCAAAGCCTCTACCGCTTCTTCTCGCTGATAAATACGCATATCCCGCAGGCCCCGCCGGGCGCACCGACAGGCAGGATCGCAACCGCTCCCGCCGCTCAACCGGCGCGACGAAAGGTCAGATAGTGGGGAACACGCCCCTCGCGCAGAGCTTTCTGCTCGTACCGGGTCGAAATCCAGTCATCCCACGGCGCGCGCCAATCCGAGGGGCGTTCGGCCAACCATTCGAACCCGGCCTTCGGCACCTCTTCCAGCGTCTGGCGCACATAATCGGGAATATCCGTCGCCACCCGAAAGATCGCGCCGGGTTTCAGGACCCGGGCCAGAGGTTCCAGATGCTCGGGCGTCACGAACCGGCGGCGGTGATGGCGCTTTTTGGGCCAGGGGTCGGGATAGAGCAGGAACGCGCGCGAGATGCTCTGATCGGGCAGCACGTCGAACAGATCGCGCGCATCACCCGCATGCACCGCCAGATTGCTGACCCCGGCGCGGCGGATCTTGCCCAACAGCGTGGCGACGCCGTTGATATAAGGCTCAGCCCCGATGATTCCGATACCGGGATTGCTTTCCGCCTGATGCACCAGATGCTCGCCGCCTCCAAACCCAACCTCGAGCCAGACAGGCCGCCCGCCGAACAGCCCTCCCAAATCCAGCGGCGTGCGCTCGGGATTACTGTCCCAATCGACGGCGCCGGGCGCGAACGCGGCCAGATCCTCGTCCAGATAGGCCTTCTGGCTCTGCTTCAAGGATTTGCCCTTGAAACGGCCGTAGAAGTTGCGACGGGGTCTTTGAGGATGGTCGGTGTTCATGCGCACGGCCCATAAATGCTTGGGTCTTGAGAGGCAAGCCGGTGTCCTGTTTGATCCCCCAAATACCCCTACCGGTCCTGCGAGCTCAACCCATATCCCATGTCCTGCAACACGTCGCCGCAGCGGGTCTCGAAAGCCGCAATATCCTCGGGTGACATCTCATCAAGGAATGCCCCGGACACCCCCCGCCGGACGAACATCGCATCCTTTGGCCAGACCTCGTTGTCCCAACCCTGTTTCTTTTCGCGCTTTTGCATCCGGGAAAAGGACGAAGTGGAAATGACCTGCGCCAGCCGCTCGTCGTCGCAATTTATATCCAAAAATTTGGCGACACGGCGCAGCTGCGGCTGGGGATCGCCCAGAAGGTCTTCGTACCGAACCGTCAGGACCTCGGCCCCATACGGATTTGTTTTCCAGCTTTTGGTGTGTTCCCACCAGTTTGCGTAGACCTTGTCGGTCTCGCCCATCAAATCGGACATGGAGCCGGTATAGCCCAGGGCCTTTCGAAAATGCCAATACGAGACAAGCGCGTCCCGCCCATCCCGGACCAGATGAATGACGCGCCGAAATTGAGGCTGCGGCATGTGATGAGATTTAAAAACCATGGTGTCGGACATGACCACGCCGGTACGGTTCTGATGCAGATCCGGAACCAGTGTCTGGATCAGACGATCCGGTGCGTTGGAGCTGTCCACACCATATTGCAAGCCGGCGACGAGGCATTGCATCCACGTATTGCCGGATTTCGGCCAGGCAGCGATCACCACATCGCTGTCACGGACCGCCTCCACGTCAAACCGCGCCAGCCCGTATTGCTGAAAGGTCCTGGCATCGAGCCGCACCTTTGCCTGCCTCAGCAGCCGTCTTAACCCCATGAGTGTCGTTCCCCTTGTCAAAATCGCGATAGCGCATCGCATGGCGCTGAACGCCGGGCAAGAGCTGGGGATTTCAACCAATCTCGTCAAGGTAAGATAACTTACCAAGCTCCATTCGGGCCATTTGCCGCACGCAACCGGCAAACGGCTTGCTGCACTGCGTCCTTTGGGCCGAGGCACGGCCCCAGAGAGGCCCGATATCCTTATGTGACGGCGCGCAAAACTCGCCAAAAAAGCAGGCAATCTCCACCATACTCAGTCTCTATCTCGCCAAAAACTCGGACAGAAAATCCTCGACCTGCCGCCGCGACGTCAGCACACGGACGTTGCGGCGGCCCCGCCAGTCGTCGATGAACCGAAGCGCGCGCAGGCGTCCGTTGCTGTCATAGCTCCAGCAAAACTCCAGAAAGGCACGGTCAAACCGTTCGGGGCAGTTCGGCCCCATATCCGGCCGGGTATGGCCGTGGAAACGCAATGACCGCCACAGAACCCGCCACATGCGCAACACGCGGGGCATGTCGAGGAACACGATCAGATCGGCACGTTCCGCCCGGTATGCCATCGAGGCGGAGTGGTTGCCCTCGAACACCCATTCCGGGCGGTCGGCAGCTTCCTTTGCCAGGCGCATCGCCTCGGTCTTGTCGCGCTCGACCCAATCGCCCAGCCAGTAGATCGGATCCATATGCACCACCGGAAGGCCCATCCGTGCGCCGAGTTTCCGGCCAAGCGTGGACTTGCCCGAGCCCGGCCCGCCGATGACCATGATCCTCTGCATCACCCGTCCTCACCAATGCAAAACGGGCGGTCACTGAAACCGCCCGTTCAACTTAACCAATGGAACCGGATCAGACTGCTTTTTTCAGCGCGTCCACCAGATCCGCGCGTTCCCAGCTAAAGCCGCCATCGGCGCTCGGCTCGCGGCCGAAATGGCCGTAAGCCGCAGTGCGTTGATAGATCGGCTTGTTGAGCCCCAAATGCTTGCGGATACCGCGCGGGGTCAGGTCCATGACTTCGGCCACCGCCTTTTCGATCTCCGCGGGTGCGACCTCGCCCGTGCCGTGAGTGTCGGCGTAGATAGACAGCGGTTTGCTGACACCGATGGCATAGCTGAGCTGAATGGTGCAGCGCTCGGCCATGCCCGCCGCGACTACGTTTTTGGCCAGATAGCGGGCCGCGTAGGCCGCCGAGCGGTCCACCTTGGTCGGGTCCTTGCCCGAGAAGGCTCCGCCGCCGTGCGGGGCGGCCCCGCCATAGGTGTCCACGATGATCTTGCGCCCGGTCAGGCCGGCATCGCCATCGGGGCCGCCGATGACGAACTTGCCGGTGGGGTTCACATGCCACTCTGTCTCGTTCGTAAGCCAGCCCTCGGGCAGCACTTCGCGGATGTAAGGCTCAACAAGCGCGTGAATATCGGCGCTGGTCAGCGCCTCGTCCAAATGCTGGGTCGACAGGACGATCGAACTGACACCGACCGGCACACCGTCGCGGTAGACCACCGAAAGCTGCGATTTTGCGTCCGGGCCAAGCGTCGCTTCGCTGCCGTTTTTGCGCACCTCGGCCAGGCGGCGCAGAATCGCGTGGGAATACTGGATCGGCGCCGGCATCAGCGCCGGCGTCTCGGTGGTGGCGTAACCGAACATGATGCCCTGGTCGCCCGCCCCCTCGTCCTTGTCTTCTGCTGCATCCACACCCTGCGCGATATGCGCGGATTGTTCGTGCAGCAAGTTGGTCACCTCGCAGGTGTTCCAGTGGAACTTGTCCTGCTCGTAACCGATATCCTTGATGCAGTCGCGGGCGATCTGGTCGATCCGCCCCATATATTCGCGCAGCTTGTTCTGATCCGACAGCCCAACCTCTCCGCCGATGACCACGCGATCGGTGGTGGCAAAGGTTTCGCACGCAACGCGCGCTTCGGGTTCTTCGCTGAGAAAAGCATCAAGTACGGCATCGGAAATCCGGTCACAGACCTTATCCGGGTGACCTTCGGATACGGATTCCGAAGTGAAAATGTAGTTCTGTCGGGACATGAAAGCGCTCCATTGAGATAACAGCCCGTCACGCCAGGAAGCCGTTGTGACGGGCGACGGACGAGATACGCGCTGCCGCACGAATGGTCAATCGGTAATTATCTCCCGGCAGGACGGGTGATGCGCAACAGCCCCAACGTCAGGACGATCAGCAGCAGTAGCACAGGACTGTCGCCAGTCCTGGCATAGAGCGTCGGCGACACAGGCGCGAGCAGCTGTGCGTCGACATAACCTGCTTCACCCAGAGGCAGCGACGCCTCGATCCGCCCCAGCGGGTCGATCATCGCCGAGACGCCGGTATTGGCCGTCCGGATCATCGGCAATCCCTGTTCAATTGCCCGCATCCGGGCTTGGGCGAGGTGCTGATAGGGGCCCGACCAGGTTCCGAACCACGCATCGTTGGTGATCTGCAGCAGCATCTCGGGCCGATCCGGTGCAGCCAGGATGTCCTGCGGAAAGATCGCCTCGTAACAGATCAGGGGCAGAGCCCGGCCCAGGGCGCCAAGCTGGATCAGCCTCGCCCCCGGGCCAGAGCTGAACCCCTGCCCGGCATTGGCCGCAAATCCATAGAGCCCGAAGCGCGCCATCAGATCGCCGAAGGGCACGTATTCGCCGAAAGGCACCAGATGGTGTTTGTCATAGAGCCCCACCTGAGCACCGCTTTCATCCAGATAGATCATGGAATTGTAGATGCGCGCGCCGCCGCGGCGCTGAATGCCCAGCACCACCGGGCTGCCTTGCGCCGCATCAGCGATTACCGACAACGTTTGCTCGGCATTCTCCAGCCAAACCGGGATCGAGGTTTCCGGCCAGACGATCAGGTCCGGGCGGGCGCCTTCGGCCGTGAACCCGACCTGCCTCTGAAAGAACACCGGCGCATAGGCCGGATCCCATTTCTGATGCTGCGGCGCGTTGGGCTGAATCAAGCGGACGGTTTTCCCTGTCGAGGTCACCTCAGGGCGGGTCGCGCTATATCCCAGTGCGGCAGCAGCGAAGAGTAGCGCGGGCAGCGCATGTCCTGCCAACGCGCGTGTTCCGCGCCATCCGGCCAACGACAGGCCAAGCGGCAGTGCGATTGCGAGGGTCAGGGCACCCAGAGCGTTCGGGCCGACAAGCGCCAGCATCTGTGCTGCACCGGTGTCCACCCAGATTTGCGCCAGCCCGGCCCATGGGAACCCGGTCAGCACGTAACCGCGCGCGAACTCCGCCAATGAAAGGACGAGAACCAACAGCCAGATCTGAGCACTGGCCGAGCGTCCGGGGCTTTTGGCCAGCCAGAAGGCCGCCGCCCAGAACAACGCCAGCCCGCCCGCCATGAAGACCAGCGCAAAAGGCGCCATCCACGCGTGGCGTTCGGGGTCGACCATGAAGGGCTCGACGATCCAGATCAGCGCGTAACCGAAATACCCGGTCGCGAAAGCCCAACCCAGCCACGCCCCGCGTCCGCGCGTTTCGCAGGACAGAAACAGGCGCGGCAGGCAGATCAGTGCTGCCAGCGTTGCCACCCAAATCCCCAGCGGAGCAAGCCCAAAGGCCGCGAGAACACCGAGCGCGCCCGCTCCGGCCATGCGCTGCCAGAATGGCCCGCCTGCCGATAGGTTCATGCGGCGCGGTCCGACAGCATGACGCGCAAACGTTTGATACGGCGGGGATCGGCGTCGATCACCTCGAACTCGGGACCATCCGGATGCAGCACCACCTCACCGCGCGCCGGAACCCGGCCCGACAGCATGAAGACCAGCCCGCCCAGCGTTTCGATGTCTTCTTCATCGACATCCTCGTGATGGGTCAGCGAGCAACCAATCTCGGCTTCGAACTCCTTGAGCGGCGTGCGGGCCTGCACGATGTAGCAGCCCAGTTTCTCTTGCACCCAGAGTTGATCCTCGTCGGCGTCGTGTTCATCTGCGATCTCACCAACGACCTGTTCGATCAGGTCCTCAATGGTCAGCAAGCCGTCAACGCCGCCATATTCGTCGATCACCAGCGCCATGTGGCGGCGTTCGGTCTGCATCTTGGTCAGCAGCACGCCGATGGGCATCGACGGCGGCACGAAGAGCAGCGACCGCAGCATGGCGGTCAGATCAAGCTCGGTGGAGTTGCCGTTGAACCCGTGCGTGAGGGCAAAGTCCTTGAGGTGGACAAAGCCTAGCGGCGTGTCCAGCGTGCCTTCATAGACCGGGATGCGGGTCATACCGCTGTCGCGGAACACCTGCACCAGTTCATCTTTGGAAATGGTGTTTGGGACCGAGACGATTTCCGCCGTTGGAATGGCCACATCCTCGACCCGCATGCGGCGGAGGTTGATCATGCCGCGCGGCTGTACTGCCGAGGCCGGATGGCCGTTGACCTGCGCGTCTTCCGGTGTTTCGGAGGAAGAGAATGCATCCATGATGCGGGAGAAAAATCCGGTTTTCTCTTCGGTTATGTCATCGCCGTTCTCGGGTTGCGCGCTTTGCGCCGCCATAGAACTGCCGTCTGTGTCGCCCATTTTCCTGTTCCAAATGACCGGGCCCCGGGGCCCACTTATTCAGTATATGGGTTATCGATACCCAATTTGCCAAGTATCTCGATTTCGAGCCCTTCCATCAAGGTGGCGTCAGGGTCACGGATATGGTCGTACCCCAGAAGGTGTAACAGCCCGTGAATCAGCAAATGCGCGGTGTGATCGGACATGGTTTTTCCCGTCGCCTCCGCCTCACGCGCGCAAGTGTCGTAGGAAATCGCGATATCACCCAGCGCGATCTCACCGGTGAAATCGGGCTCAGGCGCGTGCGGCTGCCCGCCGGGGGTGTCGGCGGACAGATCCTCGGCGGGCCAGCTCAACACATTGGTGGGCTGCGGCTTGGCACGGAATTCCGAGTTCAACTCGGCGATGCGGGCATCGTCGCAACCCAGCACACTGATTTCGCAAATCTCTGAATCCAGACGCTGGTGCGCCAAAGTGACCGCAATCGCACGGTCGGCCAGTGCTTCGAGGTCCTGCCAGCGGGGGTCTTCCAATGTCAGATCGACGGTCATCTGCGGTCTCAGCCCAAGTGGGGGCCAGCCCCCACACCCCCGGGATATTTTCAAACAGAAGAAGGTTGGGGACGGCCTGAATCGGCCTCATACGCCTCAATGATGGCGGCGACAAGCGGGTGACGCACAACATCCTTGGAGGTGAAGTAGTTGAAGCCGATATTCGGAATGGTCTTGAGCAGCCGTTCCGCATCGGTCAGCCCCGATTGCACGCCGCGCGGCAGGTCGACCTGGCTGCGATCACCAGTGATCACCATGCGGCTGCCCTCGCCCAGGCGGGTCAGGAACATCTTCATCTGCATGGTGGTGGCGTTCTGCGCCTCGTCCAGCACCACGAACGCATTGGCCAGCGTCCGGCCACGCATGAAGGCCAGCGGCGCGATCTCGATCCGTTTTTCCTCGATCAGCTTGGCCAGCTGCTTACCCGGAAGGAAATCGTTCAGCGCGTCATAGAGCGGCTGCATGTAGGGATCGACCTTGTCCTTCATGTCGCCGGGCAGGTAGCCGAGCTTTTCACCCGCTTCGACCGCCGGGCGGCTGAGGATGATGCGGTCCACATGGCCGCCCATGAACATCGACACGCCCACGGCCACAGCCAGATAGGTCTTGCCGGTGCCTGCCGGGCCGATGCCGAAGGCCAGTTCGTTTTCGAACAGAGACCGGACATAGGCCTTTTGCGCGTCGGTGCGCGGTTCGACCAATTTCTTGCGGGTCTTAATCTCGACCGTTTCGCCCTTGAACATCTCAAGCTGGTCACCGTCACGGACGCCGGTGCCCTGCTCGGAATTGCCCATGCGCAGCTCGCGGTCCACATCCGCCGCCTCGACCGGGCGGCCCGCCTGCAGGCGGTCATAGAGCGCGTGCAGCACCTCGGCGGCCTGCTTTTGCGGCGCCTCTTCTCCGAGGATCGCCAGCTGATTGCCGCGGCGCAGAATCTGCACGGACAAGGCGCGCTCGATCTCGGCCAAGTTGCGGTCATATTCACCGCACAGGTCGATCAGCAATCTGTTGTCTGGAAATTCAACAAGCACCTCGTTGGGGGGCATGTCTTGTGGCGGTGGGGTCACTGCACCGATGGCCAATCCGTTCTCCTGTCTTGGCGTTTGTTTCGACCGTAGCCAAGTTGCCCTTGGCAGCGCAAGCGCCAAGGGCAAAAAATCGTGGCTTGCCTGACGGAAACTTCGGAACCGATCGGTTTCAGAACTGGCCCCGCCAACAACTCCCACATCGCAGATCAGAAGTTATAATTCAGACCCAGGCGAACGTTGCTGAAACTGGGCGTCGCAACCGTCGAGGACCCGTCGGAATCAGTCAGCGTGTAGGAGCTTATTCGGGTGTAATCCACTTCGAACACCAACGACAGACGGTCGTTGAGATTGTGTTCGACCCCAAGTCCCAGCAAGAACCCGTCTCGGTCCGACTGATCGGATACGTCGATCAGATCACCACCTGCAAAGCCGGTCACCGCATAATCCAGATCGCCCCGCACATAGCCGAGCGTGCTGTAATACAACGTGTTGCCCCGGACACTGGTGATGCCACTCTTGAGCCGGAATGACTTGGCGTTTTCCAGCTCAACCTCGGCTGAATGCGTGCTGGCAACAAACGAATCCGAAATGCTTCCGGTATCGTATCCCAACTCGAACGCGTACACCCATTTGCGATCAACCAGTGGCAGCCAGTTGCGCCAGCCGAACCGCAGGCCAAAACTTGTTCCGCTGGGCGTCAGGGTTCCTGGGCTGGCTACAAGTGTACCGGCCGGGTTTGTATGACCGATATCGTCGTCCTGACCAAAGGTGTATCCGACGGTACCGCCGACGTAGAAACCACTCCAGTCAAACTCGCGGGCCTTGGGCCGAAGTACTTCAGGATCAGCGACCGGATCGAGGACATTCCCTGCGGCTGCGTCTGACGCCACCAGGGAACACATGCCCATGATGGACGCGCTGACCAGCAGGCGCGTGCAGGCGGCAGGTCTCCTGCCGACTTTCTTAAACATTTGAAACCTCATTCACTCATTACTTGGCAGACGACGCTGCCCGGATATCCTGACACAATTGTGTCGGCTTTTCGGCGCTCGCGGGAATTCAGCTCGTTTGCGAAATCGTTACGTAAAACTTCATCTAAATTAACGCCAAACATTCGCTGTCTCCCTTATGGCCTGGCAGGGCCTCGCCCGGTTGTCAGACAAGTTCTCCTGCCAAAGAATTTGCTCCCGAAGCGGTGATCCGCACGCGTCGCAGATCACCGGATGTAACGTTGGCCCCGCCAACATGGACCGCGTGCAGATATTCCGATTTGCCGACCATCTGCCCCTCGAGCCGTCCTGCTTTTTCAAAGAGCACACGGACCTCGCGGCCGACCATGTCATCCTGTACCTCCCGCTGATGGCGGGTGATCAGGGCCTGCAGGCGATGCAGGCGGTCCGTGGCCTTATCCTCGGGCACCTGCGGACGTTCGGCGGCCGGGGTGCCGGGGCGGGTCGAATACTTGAAGGAATAGGCGTAGCCATACCTGACCTCTTCCACCAGATCGAGCGTGGCCTGAAAATCCTCTTCGGTCTCTTCGGGGAACCCGACGATGAAATCACCCGACATCAGAATATCGGGGCGCGCTGCCCGAATACGTTCGACCAACCGCAGATAGCTGTCTGCCGTATGGCTGCGGTTCATCCGTTTCAGGATCTTGTCCGAACCCGCCTGCACCGGCAGGTGCAGATAAGGCATCAGCTTGTCGCAGGTGCCGTGCGCCTCGATCAGGTCGTCGGTCATGTCGTTGGGATGCGAGGTGGTAAAACGGATGCGCTCAAGCCCGTCGATCTTGTTCAACTCCCAGATCAGCCCGGCCAGAGACGTATCTCCGTTCGGCCCGGCGCCGTGATAGGCGTTGACGTTCTGCCCCAGCAGCGTGATCTCACGCACCCCGCGTTCGACCAGATCGCGGGCCTCGGTCAGGATGCGGTCGGCAGGACGGCTGACCTCGGCACCACGGGTATAGGGCACCACGCAGAAGGCGCAGAACTTGTCACAGCCCTCCTGCACGGTCAGAAACGCCGTGGGGCCGCGCGTGGCCTTGGGGCGGCTTTTCAGTTTCTCGAACTTGTCCTCTTCGGGGAAATCGGTGTCCAGAGCCTTTTCGCCCGCGCGGGTCTTGGCCTCCATCTCGGGCAGGCGGTGATAGCTCTGCGGGCCGACCACCAGATCGACCAGCGGCTGGCGACGCATGATTTCCTCGCCTTCGGCCTGCGCCACGCAGCCCGCAACCCCGATCTTGAGGTCGGGCTTGTCCGCCTTCAGCCCCTTGAACCGGCCAAGCTCGGAATACACCTTCTCCGCCGCCTTTTCGCGGATGTGGCAGGTGTTGAGCAGGATCATGTCCGCGTCATCGGGGCTTTGCGTCTCGACATAGCCCTGCCCGCCCAGCGCCTCGGCCATGCGTTCACTGTCGTAAACGTTCATCTGGCAGCCGTAGGTTTTGATGAACAGCTTTTTGGGTTCAGACATGGAGCGGGCCTTTGTAGTCGCAGGATCGGCGCCATGTATCCGGATCAGGCACCGCTTGCAATGCTGGCGCAATTACCCGAATTTGCCCCCGAAAGCCAGAAGTTCGCATCAGGACCGCCATATGCGCTATGCCACGCTCGACATTTTTCTGAAAACCGGCGCCGGTGTGCTGGCCAAAGGGCCTGTCGCGATGGTTTTTGTCGAGGACGATGTCGAGGTCGAGGCCACCCTGCACCATCATCTGGACCGCGGCTTCAAGACTGTCCTGGCGTTCATGCCCGACGCCTTTCAACTGCCCGAAGAGGTCGAGGCGCAAATACACCGCATCTCGTTTCAGTGCGGGCCGCGCGAGGTCGTCGTGACCGCGATCAACCAGATCATCGACGCCGCACCGGGCATCTGGATGTACTACTGCTATAACGCCGAGTTTCTGTTCCATCCCTTCTGCGAATCCCGAACTGTCGGAGAGATGCTGGCCTTTCACACCGAGGAACGGCGCGACGCGATGCTGGCCTATGTCATCGACCTCTACGCCGCCGATCTGAATGCGCACCCCAACGCGGTCTCGCGGGACGAGGCGCTGCTGGACAGGTCCGGCTACTACGCCCAATCCCGCTGGGACACGCAGAACAACTGCGCGCTGGACCGGCAACTGGATTTCTTTGGCGGCGTGCGCTGGCGGTTCGAGGAACACATCCCCTTCAACAGCCGCAAGATCGACCGCATCGCGCTCTTCAAATCCAAACCGGGCCTGAAGCTGCTTGCGAACCACACGTTCAACGAGCCGGAGTACAACACCTATGCCTGCCCCTGGCACCACAACCTGACGGCGGCCATCTGTTCCTTCCGCACCGCCAAGGCGCTCAAGCGCAACCCCGGCTCGGCCTTCGAGATTCAGAGCTTTCGCTGGCGCAATTCGGTTCCGTTCGACTGGACTTCGGGTCAGTTGCTGGATCTGGGGCTGATGGAACCGGGGCAGTGGTTCTGAACTGAGCCTGATTGCAGAAAATTTGGAAGCGCACCTGACAGGAGTTGATCCTTGCGGAAGAAATACACAAAGAACCTAACCAAACTCACCTATTTCGGAATTGATGAGAACATCCCGGCGGGCGAAACAGTCGAAGTTAATCTACGTGATCTATTGAAGGTGCATGCGACACTTCAGGAGTTAAACCGCTTTTTTCATCAGCCACTCCACTACGACAGCTTGGAGGACGTTGAGGAGTATTTGGGAACATATCGCAGCAACCGTGCCCTGAGGCTAATAAACGTCGCGCGCGGTCAGCTCATGCGCCACATGTTTCCGAAAAAGTTAGAGCAGATGTTTGACGAGGGCGTTTTTGACCCCCCCGAGAGGCCATATTACTTTCGTGCGCGCAGGAAGCGCAAAGCTTAAGAACTCCTGGCTTTCATCGCCTCAAGAGAATCGGGAACCAATCCTCGCGCAGGCGTTGGCCCGGCTGCATGTCGTGGCCGGGATAAGGCGGCGAGGTGCGGCCCGGGCGCTCGACATAGCGCGCGTCGTCGCCCACCAGACGCAGCGAAAATGCACGGCGGCGTGACGGCGACGTGTTGCCACGCGCGCCGTGCAGGATGCGATAGTTGAAGGCCACGGCGTCGCCCGGCTCCATCTCGAACTCGGCGATCTTCATCCCTTCGGCGTCGGGATCAGGGATTGGCATGTACTGGCCTTCGTCCGGAAAGAACCCCTCTTCCGAAACCCAGCGGGTCGGCAGCACCTCTTTCTCCCACAGATGCGAGCCCGCCACGCAGCGCAGCGTCGCCTCTTTCACCGGATCGAGCGGCGACCAGAAGCTGACGGTCTGCTGCCCCTCGACAAAGTAATATGGCCCGTCCTGATGCCAGGGCGTCGCCATCGAGGTGCCGGGTTCCTTGACTAGCACGTGATCATGGAACATCTGCACGCTGTCCGATTGCATCAGGTCGGCCGCAACCTCTGCGGCCGGAGAGGTTTCGATCACCTCGCGAAACTGCAGGATGCGGGTCCAGTTGCAGTAGTCATCGAAGAACCGCCCGGTCTCACCCTCTTTCTTGTTTTCCGAAGCATACGGCCCCGGCTCGGCCATGTTCGCATCGATACCCGCGCGCAGGGTGTCGACATGATCGGAAAAAAGGCCGCGCACCAGAACGACGCCATCGCGCTGATAGGTGTCGATCATCTCGGGGGTGACGAGCGGATGGGGCATGGGGGCCTCCGAATGGCTGTTGGCCCGGTGATTTGCCCATAGTTGCAATTCGTGTTCAAATCATATCTCCGAAAAACGAACATAACCTGATGTTATATCTGACACTCCGCCACTACGAATATGTCTGCGCCATCGGACGGCAGGGCAGCCTGTCGGCGGCGGCAGGGCAGCTCAATGTCTCGCAACCCGCCCTGTCGGCAGCGCTGACCCGGATCGAGGCGCATCTGGGCCATCCCCTGTTCATCCGCCGCCGCGGCGCGGCCATGGCGGTGACGCCGCAGGGGCGGCGCTTCATCGACGAGGCCGAAGCGCTGCTGGCCCGCGCCGCCCGGATCGAAGACCCGGCCCACCCCCGCCCCGCCGCGCGCCGTTTGCGACTGGGATGTTTCGTCGATCTGGCCCCATTCCAGTTGGCCCCTGCCCTGCACGGCCTGCGCGTTGCGTTACCGGATGCGACCGTCACCTATCGGGCAGACGGGTTCGAGGCGCTGATCTCGGCCATGCTGAAAGGGCAGATCGACATCGCGCTGACCTATGATCTGGGCATGGATGCGGGGTTTGCGCGGCAACGGCTGTTCGAAAGCCACCCCAACGCGCTGGTAGCCCCGGATCACCCGCTGAACGAACAGGGCCGGATTTCATTGGAGACCCTGACCTCCCATCCACTGATCCTGTCCGAGGAGGGTCTGTCAGCCCAACACGTACTGGGCCTCTTCCGCCGCAAGGGGCTGAACCCGGTTGTGGCGCATCGGGCGGCCTCGCTGGAAATCCTGCGCAGCCTCGCCGCGCATGGTGAAGGGGTCGGTGTCAGTTATACCAACCCGCCCGCCGCCGCCAGCTATGACGGCAAGCCGCTTGTCAGCCTGCCTATCCCGGACCCCGAGGCGCGCGAATCCGTGGTGCTGGCCCGACATGGAACCGGCCCTGCCGATCCGCTGGTGGCAGAAGCGACGGAGGTACTATCGGAAATGTTCAGGCAGGACTGATCAGGCCTTGCGGCGCAGGCGGATCACCACATCGACCGAGGCGATCTCGACCCCGTCCGGAGCTTCGGGCAGCCGCTGGATCACCAGCTGCTCGGACGGAGCATCCGACAGCCGCCCCTCATCCTCCCAGAAGAAATGCGGATGGTCGTGGGTGTTGGTGTCGAAATAGCTTTTCGAGCCATCCACCGTGATCTCCTGCAACACGCCCGCGTCGCAGAAGGCACGCAGCGTGTTGTAGACGGTGGCAAGCGAGACGGCGGCGCCGGTGGACTTGGCGGCTTCGAACAGGCTCTCGGCGGTCACGTGGCGATGCTTGCCGTCGCCAACCAGCAATTCGGCCAGCGCAACACGCTGCCGGGTCGGTCGCAGACCGGCAGTGACCAACCAATCGGTGGCGATTTCCTGGCTCTGTGGCGTCATGACTTATCATCCGCGTTTCGCTGACAGTATATATAAGGCGCCCCCGGGCGGAAATTCAAATGAAATTCATTCGCAACGGTTGGCTTTACAGTCACGACATAGAGCGTGGCCGCTCTTGCAGGACCTTGCGCACGGGTGCTAGAGGGGGCCTGATACGACGGACAGAACCATGGCAGGAGAGGCGGCAGAATGGCCCAATTCCCGAGCAGCTTTGACAAGGACGATCTGCTGAAATGCGCCCGCGGCGAGTTATTTGGCCCCGGCAACGCACAGCTGCCCGCCCCGCCGATGCTGATGATGGACCGGATCACCGATATCTCCGGCGATGGCGGTGCCCATGGCAAGGGCCATGTGGTGGCCGAATTCGACATCACACCGGAGCTTTGGTTTTTTGACTGCCATTTCCCCGGCAACCCGATCATGCCCGGCTGCCTGGGTCTGGACGGGTTGTGGCAGCTGACCGGTTTCAACCTGGGCTGGCGCGGCTGGCAGGGGCGCGGCTATGCGCTGGGTGTGGGCGAGGTCAAGCTGACCGGCATGGTCCGCCCGGACCGCAAGATGCTGACCTACCACATCGATTTCACCAAGGCGCTGCAGACCCGCCGCCTGACCATGGGTGTGGCGGATGGCCGGGTCGAGGCCGATGGCGAGTTGATCTATCAGGTCAAAGACATGAAGGTTGCATTGTCGGAAAGCTGACCCCAGCTTGACCGGCGGGCACTAGGGAACGGAACACAGGAGTACGCTTATGCGTCGCGTCGTCGTCACCGGTCTGGGGATCGTCTCCTCTATCGGGAACAATGCCGAAGAGGTCACCGCATCGCTCAGGGCCGGGAAATCCGGCATCGAAGCGAACGCGCAGATGGTCGAGCATGGCTTTCGCAGTCAGATCGCCGGATCGCTGAAGATCGACGTGACCGAGCATGTGGACAAGCGTACCCTGCGCTTTATGGGCCCCGGCGCGGCTTATGCCCATATCGCCATGAGCCAGGCGATTGCCGATTCCGGTCTGAGCGAAGATCAGGTGGTCAATCCGCGCACCGGGCTGGTGGCCGGATCCGGCGGCCCCTCGACCAGCGCCATGCTGACCGCGCATCAGACGGTTTTGAAAAACGGCGCGACCAAGCGGATCGGACCCTTTGCGGTGCCGAAATGCATGTGTTCGACCATATCCGCGAACCTCGCGACGGCGTTCAAGATCAAGGGCATCAACTACTCGATCACCTCGGCATGCTCCACCTCGCTGCATTGCATCGGCAATGCGGCGGAACAGATCATGCTGGGCAAGCAGGACGTGATGTTTGCAGGCGGCGGCGAGGAGTTGGACTGGACCCTCTCCTGCCTGTTCGACGCTATGGGCGCGATGTCGTCGAAATACAACGACACGCCCGAGAAAGCGTCGCGCGCCTTCGACCAGGATCGCGACGGTTTCGTGATCTCCGGCGGTGGCGGCATCGTGGTGCTGGAAGAGTTGGAACACGCGAAGGCGCGCGGCGCCAAGATCTATGCCGAGGTGACCGGCTATGCAGCCACTTCGGACGGGCATGACATGGTGGCCCCATCAGGCGAGGGCGGCGAACGCGCCATGCGGCTGGCGCTGGCCACCCTGCCCGAGGACCGCAAGGTCTCGTACATCAACGCGCACGGCACCTCGACCCCGGTGGGCGACGTGGGCGAGGTCGAAGCCGTGCGCCGCATCTTCGGCGAGGGCAACGTGCCGCCGATCTCCTCGACCAAATCCATGACCGGGCACGCGCAGGGTGCGGCGGGCGCGCTCGAGGCGATCTTTTGCCTGCTGATGCTGCGGGGTGACTTCATCACGCCGTCGATCAATGTCGACACGCTGGCTGAGGGCATCCATCCCGGCGAAGTCGCAACCGAGGTTGTCGAAAACGCCGGTCTGGACAGTGTCATGACCAACAGCTTCGGCTTTGGCGGCACCAACGGGTCAATGGTCCTTTCCAAGTATCACGGGTGAAAAAATGTCGGATCTTATGAAAGGCAAACGCGGCCTGATCATGGGGGTGGCCAACGACCGCTCCATCGCCTGGGGTATCGCCAAGGCCATGCACGAAGCCGGTGCCGAGCTGGCATTCACCTATCAGGGCGAAGCGTTCGGCAAACGGCTGGAGCCGCTGGCCCAGAGCGTCGGCAGCGATTTCATGGTGGACGCGGATGTGACCGACGACGCCTCGCTGGACCGCGCCTTTGACGAACTGGCAGCGCGTTGGCCCACCATCGACTTCGTGGTCCATGCGATTGCCTATTCGGACAAGTCCGAGCTGACGGGCCGGTTCCTGAACACCACACGGGCGAATTTCAAGCATTCGATGGATGTCTCGGCTTATTCCTTCATCGAGGTGGCGCGCCGTGCATACCCGCTGATGAAAGACAATGGCGGCTCGCTGCTGACGCTGACCTATCAGGGTTCGAACCGGGTGGTTCCGAATTACAACGTGATGGGCGTGGCCAAGGCGGCGCTGGAATCGGCGACCCGCTATCTGGCCAACGACCTTGGCCCTGACGGCATCCGCGTCAACGCGATCTCGCCTGGCCCGATGAAAACGCTGGCCGGTGCCGCCATCGGTGGCGCGCGCAGAACCTACAAGTTCTGTGACCAGAACGCGCCCATGCGCTCGAACGCCACGCTCGAAGCGGTGGGCGGTACGGCCGTCTACCTGACCTCGGATGCAGGCGCCTGCACCTCGGGTGAGATCATCCGGGTTGACGGCGGTTTCCACGTTCTGGGCATGCCACAGCCGGACTCAATGTGACCTGATCTTTCCCCGGGCTTGCCAAGTTTTGACCACACTCGCTTGGCAGGCTCGATGCTATGGCACAGGTAGATACGGAATTTGACACCCCCACAAATCAACCCTCGATAAGGGCCGGAACGGTCATGCGCCTCATGCTTCTGCTGATGTGCGGCGCGATGATGGGACTCGTCGTTTTGTCCCTGCCCTCGGTGAGACTCCAAATCAGCAGTCTCGCGGGTTTTTCCACGACAACCGAAGCGCCCACTGCGGCCATGATTGCCGAAGCACCTGCCGTCGAAGTCTCGGTTGCCGATGTCGTTTCATCCGAAGCGCCTGCCGACTCCAAAGCGTCCGCAATCACGCTCAACTGGGACCTGTCGCCGGATTTCGGCGGTGATTCCGCGTCCGACCCGGAAATCCAGGTCAGCCAGAACACCAATACCAAGGTCACGATCCGGCATGGCGTGACCGTTATCGGAGACTGAGGCGTTTCCGCGATCAGCCGAAACGCCACCGCGCCGCAGTCAACGCATCAGTTGATCGACACCACTTCGATATCAAAGATCAGGTCCTGCCCGGCCAGTGGGTGATTGGCATCCAGCGTCACCGTTGCCTCGTCCACCTCGACCACCGTCACCGGCAGGGCCTGCCCTTCCGGCGTCTGCATCTGTAACTGTGTGCCGAGCTCAAGCGGGATGTCGTCCGGGATGCCTTCACGCGGAATTGCCTGACGCATGGCCGGGTTGATCGGGCCGTAGGCCTCAACACAGGGCACCTCGACCTTCTTCGTGTCACCAACCGTCATACCGGACATGGCCGCATCCAGACCGGCGATGATCTGGCCCGATCCCACCACAAACTCCAACGGATCGCGCCCTTCGGAACTGTCGAAGGTTTTGCCGTCCAGCAGCGTGCCGGTGTAGTGGATGCGAACCGTGTCGCCTTGTTTGATTTCGTTCATGGGGTCTCCGGTCCGTTGCTGAATTGGGTCAAGGCGCCCACCCTAGGAGGTCTCACACCAATGTAAACCCTTGCCCCTTCCCCACCCTGCCCGCCTGTGCAAACCTGCGCGCGAAAAGGGGAGAGGACGATGCCGATCACAACCTGCATTTTCGATGCCTACGGCACGCTGTTCGATGTAGCGGCCGCCGCCCGTCAGGCGGCTGCCGAGCCGGACCACGACGCGCTGCGCGACAGGTGGCCGGAATTGGCGAACCACTGGCGCCTCAAGCAGTTGCAATACACTTGGCTGCGGGCGATCACCGATGCGCATACCGATTTCTGGGAGGTGACGCAGAACGGGCTGGACTGGGCATTGGAAGCGACCGGCTTGGACGGAGACGCCGCCCTGCGCCAGCGACTGCTGGATCTTTATTGGGAGTTGCAGGCCTACCCCGAGGTGCCCGAAATGCTGCGCGCGCTGAAGACGGCGGGCAAGCAGACAGCGATCCTGTCGAACGGCTCTCCGGCGATGCTGGACGGAGCGGTGCAGTCGGCGGGGATCGGAGACGTTCTGGACGATGTGCTGTCGGTCGAAAGCGTCGGCATCTTCAAACCCGACGCGCGGGTCTACGATCTAGTGCAAGGCCGGTTCGGCGGTTCCCGCGAAGAAGTGCTGTTCGTCAGCTCCAACGGCTGGGACGCGGCCGGCGCCAGCGGCTATGGCTTCACCACTGCCTGGGTCAACCGCGCGAGCGAGCCGATGGACCGCTTGCCGTGGACGCCTGCCCATGTACTGTCCGATCTGACAACGATTCCGCAACTTGCAGGGGCCTGATGGCGTTCTTCACCACTTCCGACGGCAAGCAGCTTTATTTCGAGGATACCGGGAGGGGCCAGCCGCTGTTGTGCCTGCCCGGGCTGACCCGTTGCAGCCGCGATTTTTCGTTTCTCGCGCCGCATGTCACCGACCTGCGGATGATCGCGATGGACTACCGGGGGCGCGGACGGTCGGATTATGACCCCGACCACATGAATTACAACATCCTGCGAGAGGCGCAGGATGTGATCGAATTGCTGGACCATCTGGCACTGGAGCGGGTCACCATTCTCGGCACCTCGCGTGGCGGGCTGATCGCCCTGACGCTGGCCGCTGGCCACCCGCAGCGGCTGGCCGGGGTAATCCTGAACGACGTGGGGCCGGTGGTCGAACTGGCAGGCATTGCCCGGATCATGGAATACGTGGGCAAAGCGCCCACCTCGAAAACCCACGATGAGGCAGCACATCTGCTCAAGGACGCCGCAGCGTCGCAATTCCCCGGCGTGCCGCTGGAGGTCTGGCGTAAACAGGCCGAAATCCAGTATGACGCCACGCCCGACGGGTTGAAACTGCGTTACGATCCGGCGCTTTATACCGCACTGGTCGAGCAGGCCGCCGCCGGACCGCCCCCGGACCTGTGGCCTCTCTTCGACGCCCTGAACGGCATTCCCACCGGCGTGATCCGGGGCGCCAATTCCGATATCCTCGGGCCCGCAACACTGGCCGAGATGCACGCCCGTCACCTAGGCCTGATCTCGGCTAACGTGCCGGATCGTGGCCACATGCCGTTTCTCGACGAACCGCAATCCCTCGACATCATCCGCCGCGTTCTGGAGGCTGCATGAGCTCCTTGCAAATGATCGAAGCCGCCGCCGAACGGTTGAACAGCCACGCCCGACGCACGCCGCTGCTGAGCTCCCCGTTTCTGGACGAGATCGCCGGACGGCAGGTGCTGGTGAAACCGGAATGCCTGCAACATACCGGCAGCTTCAAGTTCCGCGGCGCCTGGTCGGCAGTCTCGGCGCTGGATCAGGATAGCCGCCAGCGCGGTGTTATCGCCTTTTCCTCGGGCAACCATGCCCAGGGCGTGGCGATGGCGGCGGCGAAACACGGTGTGGCGGCAGTGATCGTCATGCCCTCGGACGCGCCGCAGCTCAAGATCGACAACACCCGCGCGCTGGGGGCCGAGGTGGTGCTTTACGACCGTGCCAGCGAAAGCCGGGAAGAGATCGGTGCGGCGCTGGCTGCCGAACGCGGCCTGACCCTGATCAAGCCTTATGACGAGCCGCAGGTGATCGCCGGACAGGGCACCACCGGGTTGGAAATCGCCCAACAGGCGGCAGAACTGGGCGTGACTGAAGCAGATGTGCTGATCTGTTGCGGCGGCGGCGGGCTGACCTCTGGCATCGCGCTGGCATTCGAGGGGCACGCGCCCGGGCTGCGACCCCGGCCATGCGAGCCCGAAGGCTTTGACGATGTGAAACGCTCGCTGCTCTCGGGCGGGATCGAACGCAACAACCGGACCTCGGGCAATATCTGCGACGCGATCCTGACGCCCGCGCCGGGGCAGATCACGTTCCCGATCCTCAAACGCCTCTGCGGCCCCGGCCTGAGCGTGTCCGAAGACGAGGCGATGCAGGCGATGTCACTGGCCTTCAACCGGCTCAAGATCGTGCTGGAGCCGGGCGGCGCCGTCGCCCTCGCCTCGGCTCTCTTCCGCCGCGACGAGATTGAAGGTGATGCGGTGATCGCGGTGGCCTCGGGTGGCAACGTGGACCCGGACGTCTTTCGCACGGCCTTGGAGCGGCACCCATGAACCGGCGCGAGGGAGACCTGATCGCGCTGGCCCTGCAGCGCGAATTCGACGTGATCGTGCACGGCTGCAACTGCTTTCACACCATGGATGCGGGCGTCGCCAAATTCATTGCCCGCACCTTCCCTGAGGCGCTGGCCGCCGACCGGGCCACCGAACATGGCAGCCGCACCAAGCTGGGCACGGTCTCCGTCGCCCAGACCATCCGTGACGGCCATGAAATCACCATCGTCAACGCCTATACCCAGCACCATTGGCGCGGAACCGGACGGCTGGTGGACTACGACGCCCTGAGTACCTGTTTCGGCCTTATCGCCCGGCGCTTTCCCGCCGCCCGCATCGGCTATCCCATGATTGGTGCGGGGCTGGCGGGCGGCGACTGGGACGAAATTGCACCTATGATCGACACCGCCCTGACCGGGCTCGACCACACACTGGTCGTCCTCCCTTCCTGACACGCGGAGCCTCTTTTGACCCGTTTCACCATCGCCTCGTTCAACGTCAAGAACCTGATCGGACCGGATCAGGAGTATTACGAGTTCCAAAGCTACACGCCCGAGGAGTATGCGTGGAAACAGGACTGGCTGGCCGATCAATTGCTGACCATGGATGCCGACATCGTGGGCTTTCAGGAAATCTTCGACGAGGCCCCCCTGCGCGACCTGATCGAGGAAACCGACAAGCGCGGGGCCGAGGCTAATGCGGCCACGGTCCCCGGCCCCTCCAAGCGCTATCACAAGCGGGCGATTTTCCGGAAACTGGCCTTTGGCGGTTATGGCGAGGCGGCACTGGCCTTTGCCCCGAACGCCTCGGACAGCGGTGAGCCCGGCCGACGCCGCCCCGGCCTCGCAATACTGTCGCGCAACGGGTTCGAGGGCACGCCCGAGATCATCCAGACCCTCCCCGAACCGCTGACCATCCCGATGTCGGCCTTGGGTGGTGGCTCGGATGCGGGGCATTACACAATCCGCCGCACCTCGCGCCCCATTCTCAAGGCGCGCATCCCGGTGGGCGACACCGTGATCACCGTGTTCAACTGCCACCTCAAATCCAAGCTGGGCGAGTACATCACCCCCGAAGGCGCCGACTTCGCGCCCGAGGCCGACCTGACCAACTACGACCCGCTGGGCCGCGCCATGGGCTCGCTGCGCGCCGCCCTGCGCCGGATGGCCGAGGCGTGGCTCTTGCGGCGCGAGATCGTGGCCGAGCTGGAACGGGGTCACCCGGTCATGGTTCTGGGCGATTTCAACGATGGCGAACATGCGGTGAGTTCCGAGATCATCTCGGGCGAGGTGCCGTTCAAGAACTACTCATGGATGCTGCGCCATGACGCCAGCCACGCCAATGACCGCTACACGCGAGAAGAGAACCGCCAGATCACCGAAGACGTGGATCGCCTGCGCCTGCGCTCGGCGGAAAAGATGTTCGTCCGCAAATCCCTGCGCGACATGGTCTACACCTCGGCCTTCGGCGGCATCTACGAAAGCATCGACCAGATCTACATGTCGCGCCATTTCGATGGCACCCATGGTGGGGCCATCGGCGAGATGGACTACTACAGCGTCTTCAACGACCACCTGACCGACGGCAGCCACCCCGAGGCGCCCTACAACAAGCTCGCCTCGGATCACGGCCAGATCATGGCGCATATCCGGCTGGGTGAGGATTAGGGCCGGAGGCGCGGGTAGTGGATCAACGGGCCATGGATGAGCACGATGGAAGGGCCACTGGAAAATACAGTCGAATGGCAACTCCGAGCCCGAAGTGTAACGAACCCTTGGTTAAAATGCTGCACAGTGAAGGCAATGTCTGTATCGGAAAAAAGCAGGCTCTTCGCGCTTCATCGTCATAGTCGCGCCATAATACTGGCGGAATTACTCAATATCGCGCACCTGAAACCACATATCTGTTTGGAAGGGGCACGTGCGGTTCTTGACCGCCTCTTATGGGACTCATTGTCAAATCATTCACTTTGTCGTTTGGCGTTTTTGGGCGCATGATCCTTCCCATTCTTGCCATCATGGTTGTTTCGTCCATCTTATGGGGCCTGCTGAACCTCATCTCGGGAGGATATCTGAGTTTTCTGAGCGGACCAATCACTGCGACCTTCATCGGCCTCTTTGGCATTCGCACGGCTCTTGCTCTCATGGGCGACAACCGCCGCACGGAATATGAAATCCTGATACTATATTCTGTTCTTTATGGCGTTTTCCTCCTCATCGCGAAGGGCGGGGCGCTCTTGCTATCCGACATTGCTGCGGTGGCCTACGCCGATTGGCGACTTGGCGATGCCGTCTCGTTCCGCAATTTCCTGAATGCAGAGAAGTCGCTTCAATTGGCCTTTGGGTTTTATGCACTTAGTGCAAAAGCCGTTGTGTCGCTGGTGATGTACACGTCGGTCTGTGTGGTCATGGCCGTTCCGCTTGCCAGTGCGGCGCGGGCCGCAGGCCGCGGAACCCCGAGCGCCGGCTTTTTCGCTGGAGCGGGACGCAGTTTTATCCCGTTGTTTTGTATCTTTGCTGTGTCATTCTTCCTTCAGTTCTTCTTCGAACTGTTCACTTCTCTGTTTGCAATGATTCCGCTCTTATTGTCGGTAATATCAATCGTGTTCTCTCAGACTATTCCAGACTTTGACCTCGATGCCCTTTTGAAAGGAGCAGCTGCAAGCGCAGGCCTTTTGTGGCTCCATTCTTGGATCTGGGCCGCTTCCGCCGTGGCGCTGGGGAAAGCGGACCAAAGTTCCGAACAGCAACTCACTGCTGCTCCCGCTCAGGCGGCGACGACAATAGACATGCGCGCCTTGCGGAAATCTCGTGAATAGAAGTTTCTTGCATAAAGCGGACTTTGGCGAAATTTGAATGTGGGACCGTCTTGTCCCTCAAACTGACCGTTAGCTTGATCCGCGAGCATCCGCTCAGCAAACGCTGTGATCGCCACATTTACCGACCATTTGCCGCCTCACCCCCACGGCACCCACTTTACCTCGCGCTTCCGGCGCGACTAGGGTGCGGCAGGAGCCATGCACGAGGAGAGTGCCGATGCAGATCGCCGATCTGGGGGATGTCCAGCTTCACTATCGGATCGACGGCGATCCGGAGGGCGCGCCAGTTGTCTTTGCCAACTCGCTGGGCACCGATCTGCGCCTGTGGGACGCGATGCTGCCACTGCTGCCCGGGGGGCTGAAGCTGATCCGTTACGACAAACGCGGGCATGGGCTGTCCTCCGCGCCGTCTGGCCCCTACTCCATGGGTGCGCTGGTGCGCGATGCCGAGGCGTTGCTGGATATGCTCGAGGTGCGCGATTGCGTCTTCGTGGGTCTTTCCATCGGCGGCATGATCGCGCAGGGGCTGGCGGTCAAACGCCTGGACCTGATCCGCGCGATGGTGCTGTCGAACACCGCCGCCAAGATCGGCACCCCGGCCATGTGGGACGACCGCATCGCCGCCGTCCGCGCGGGCGGTATCGAGGCGCTAGCCGACAGCATCATGGAGCGCTGGTTCTCCAAGGCCTTCCGCGCCACGCCCGATTTGAGCGCTTGGCACAACATGCTGACCCGGCAACCGGCCGAGGGCTATGTGGGCTGCTCCGCCGCCATTTCCGGCACCGATTTCTACACGCCCACCAGCGGCTTGCGTCTGCCGACGCTGGGTATCGCAGGCAGCGAGGACGGCTCGACCCCACCCGATCTGGTGCGCGAAACTATCGACCTGATCCCCGGCTCGCAGTTCCGCCTGATCCGCAAGGCGGGGCATCTGCCTTGCGTGGAACAGCCCGAGGAATATGCCGCCATCCTCACGCAATTCCTGCGGGATGCAGGCCATGTCTAATCCGTTGGCCGTGCATCGGGGACAAGCTGCACCCTCCAAAAACGAAAGGCAGATCTGATGGCCGGCTCCGTCTTTGACAGCGCGCTCTTCTCGCGGCTTTTCCCGACCGGAGAGCTGGGCCGCCTCT
The DNA here is from genome assembly GCF_040830605.1 of Ruegeria sp. Classification (GTDB taxonomy): domain Bacteria; phylum Pseudomonadota; class Alphaproteobacteria; order Rhodobacterales; family Rhodobacteraceae; genus Ruegeria. The sequence goes on along the minus strand of NZ_JBFOMD010000001.1, from coordinate 243,796 downwards.
TCACCGACAGCGCCGAGCTGCGCGCCATGCTGCTGGTCGAGGGGATGCTGGCCAAGGTGCAGGGCGATCAGGGGATCATCCCGGTTGAAAGCGCTCAGGCCATCACCCGCGCGGCGATGGAGGTGCAACTGGACCCCGACGCATTGGCGCAGGCGACAGGTGAGAACGGCGTCAGTGTTCCGGCGCTGGTTACGGCCTTTCGGACCGAGATGCAGGCGCCGGAACATGCCGCCTTTGTGCATTGGGGCGCGACCTCGCAGGATATCATCGACACCGGCCTGATGCTGCGCCTGCGTCAGGCGCTGAGCCTGATCGAGGCCGACCTGACCGCAATTTTGAACAGCCTTGGCGATCTGGCCGAAACCCACGCCAACCTGCCCATGCCCGCCCGCACCTATGGCCAGCACGCTACACCCACCAGTTTCGGCGCGGTGATTGCAAGCTGGGGGATGCCCCTGCTGGGGCTGCTGGATGAACTGCCGGGGCTGCGGCAGCGATACCTGTTGGTCTCGCTCTCAGGCGCGGCGGGCACCAGCGGCGCGCTGGGTCCGCAAGCGGCAGAGACACGCACGGCGCTGGCCAAGCTGCTCAACCTACAGGACCCGGGCCACAGCTGGCACACCGACCGCGCGCCGGTGCTGCGGCTGGCCGACTGGTTCACCCGCGTGACGCTGACGCTCGGGAAGCTGGGCGAGGATGCCGTCGAACTCAGCCAGACCGGGATTGGAGAGATCCTGCTGGGCGAAGGCGGAGCATCCTCGACCATGCCCCAGAAACAGAACCCGGTGGCGCCCTCGGTTCTGGTGGCGCTGGCACGGCAGCAGGCGGGGCTGTCTGGCGTATTGCAGGGGGCCGCGATGCATCGCTACCAGCGCGACGGTGCGGCGTGGTTCACCGAATGGATGTGCCTGCCCCAGATCGTTCTGGGCGCCGGGGCCGCCGGCCAGACCGCGCGTGCGCTGACCGAACGGATCAAGCCCAACCCGGACGCCATGCAGGCCGCACTCGACAGCCATCTGGGCATGATCCATGCCGAGGCGCTGAGCTTTGCGCTGGCCGAACACATGCCCCGCCCCGAGGCGCAGGCGGCCACGAAGTCGCTCTGCCGCGAAGCCACCGAGACGTCAATGCCGCTGCGTGATGTCGTCGCCCGTTATTGGCCGCAGATCGATACCGCCCGCCTGTTCGACCCGGGCGAGCAACTGGGGCTGGCCCCCGACGAGGCCCGCAATTTCGCCCGCAAAGTGACGGAACGTCCGAACGGCTGATCGCAAGACCGCCCCTTTCCCGCCAGCACCGGCGCGGCTACGGTCGCGCCAGAACCAATGTCCCGAGCCTGCATGCGCCTGCCGTTCCTCTTCGTGCTGACAACCGTGATGATCGACGCCATGGGCATCGGTCTGATCATGCCGATCATGCCCGACCTGATCGTCGAGGTTCAGGGCGGCTCGCTGGCCGACGCGGCGATCTGGGGCGGTATCCTCAGCACCGCCTTCGCGGCCATGCAGTTCCTGTTCGGCCCGGTGCTGGGCAATCTCTCGGACGCCTATGGGCGCAGGCCGGTGCTGCTGGTGTCGCTCTTCGTGATGGCGCTGGACTACATCGTGATGGCCATCGCGGGCAGCATCTGGCTGCTGCTGGCGGGCCGCATCGTCGGCGGCATCACGGCGGCCACACACTCGACCGCCTCGGCCTACATGGCCGACGTGTCGAAACCGCATGAAAAGGCGGCCAATTTCGGCCTGCTGGGTGCGGCCTTCGGCGTCGGCTTCGTCCTCGGCCCGATGATCGGCGGGCTGCTGGGAGAGTTCGGGACGCGCGCGCCCTTCTGGGCCGCCGCAGCGTTCGCCGGGTTGAACTTTGTGATCGGCTGCTTCGTGATGACCGAGACGGTGACCGACGCCAACCGCCGCCCCTTTCACTGGCGCCGCGCCAGCCTGTTCGGTGCGTTCCGCGCCATGACCAACATCCCGAACATCGCGCCGCTCTTGTGGGTCTACTTCCTCTATTCGGTCTCGATCTACGTCTACCCGGCAATCTGGTCCTACTTCACGCAGGAGCGTTTCGGCTGGTCGCCGCAGATCATCGGCCTGTCGCTGGGCATCTACGGCATCGGCATGGCAGCCGTACAAGGCGGCCTGATCCGGCCCATCATCCGCTGGCTGGGCGAGCGCGGGGCGGTGATCTACGGGTTTGTGTTCGAGGTCGTTAGCTTCCTTCTGCTGGCGTTCCTCACCAACGGCACCATCGCCCTGATGCTGATCCCTATCACAGCCCTTGGCGCGGTGGTCACCCCCGCACTGCAGGCGATCATGTCCAAATCCGTGCCTGATGCGCAGCAGGGAGAGTTGCAGGGCGTGCTAACGGCGGTGCATGCGCTGTCGATGATCGTCTCGCCTCTGGCGATGACGGCAGTTTTTGCGCAATTCACCCGTGAGGGCACGCTGTTCTACCTGCCCGGCGCCCCGTTCCTCGTCGCGCTGGTGCTGATGGTCATCGGGTCCGTGATCTTTCTGCGCGCAAGGATATCCGTAGCGTAAGAACGACACAGGCGTGACGGTTTCCACCTTGCAGAGCGCCCTGCCACAGGCCACCGTGAGCGGCAGGAAACGGGGAGAGTTCCATGCAGACCATCAAGGCGGCCGTGTGCCGGGAGTTCAACACACCTCTGGTCATCGAAGAGGTCCAGATCGCCCCGCCCGGCATGGGCGAGGTCGAGGTGACGCTGGATGCGGTGGCGATCTGCCATTCCGACATCACCTATGCCAGCGGCGCCTGGGGCGGGTTCCTGCCGGCGGTCTACGGGCATGAAGCTGCGGGCGTGATCTCGGCCGTCGGCGAGGCTGCAAGCGACTTCAAAGTGGGCGACTCGGTGGTCGTCACCCTGATCCGTGCCTGCGGTTCCTGCCCCTCCTGCGCGGGCGGCAAGCCCACGATCTGCGAAACGCCGTATGACACCGTGAAGGGCCCGCTGCGCACCGCCGATGGCGGCCCGCTGGACCAGGCGATGGCCTGCGGCGCCTTCGCGGAGAAAGTGGTGGTCAACCACCGCCAGATCGTGCGCATCCCCGATACCATGGCCAAGGATGTGGCCAGCCTGCTGTCCTGCGGCGTCATCACCGGGGTCGGCGCAGCGGTGAACGCCGCCCAATTGCGCCCGGGTCAGGACGTGGTGGTAATCGGCGCGGGCGGCGTCGGGCTCAACGCCATTCAGGGCGCCCGCATCGCAGGCGCGCGGCGGATCGTGGCCGTGGACATGACCGAGGAAAAACTTGAGATCGCCAGGGAATTCGGCGCCACCCACGGCGTTCTGGCCACGCTCGATGCGCCGTGGAAGGCCTCCTACAAGGCGCTCGGAGGGCGCGGAGCCGACGCGGTGCTGATCACCGTCGGCGCCATCCCCGCCTATGATCAGGCGCCGCGCTATCTGGGCCGAGGCGGCAGGGCAGTCATGATCGGCATGCCACATTCCGGCGCACAGGCCAGCTATGAGCCGGTCATTCTGGCCGCCATCGGTCAGGGGCTGATCGGGTCCAAGATGGGCGATGTGGTGATCCAGCGTGACATCCCGTGGATGATCGACCTTTATGAACAGGGGCGGCTAAAGCTGGATGAACTGATCTCGGGCCGCTGGTCTTTGGAGCAGATAAACGAGGCCATCGCCGACACCAAGACTGGCAGTGCCAAACGCAACGTGATTGTGTTCGACCGGGGCGCGGTGGCGGGCTGAAGCCCGCCCTACGGAGGAGAGCCGATGAAGCTGCAAGATCTCGATGTGATCGTCACCGCGCCGCCCGCCCCCGGCTGGGGCGGGCGCTATTGGATACTGGTGAAGGTGACCACCGATACCGGCATCACCGGCTGGGGCGAATGTTATGCCTCATCGGTGGGGCCCGAGGCGATGACGCATGTCATCCGCGACGTGTTCAACCGGCACATGGCGGGCGAAAACCCGGAAAACACCGAACTGATGTTCCGCCGCGCCTATTCCAGCGGCTTCACCCAACGCCCGGACCTGACGGTGATGGGCGCCTTCTCGGGGCTTGAGATTGCCTGCTGGGACATTCTCGGCAAGGACCGCGACCGCCCGGTTCATGCGCTGATCGGCGGGCGGATGAACGACCGTATCCGCGCCTATACCTATCTTTACCCGCTGCCGCAGCACGATCTGACCGGGTTCTGGACCTCCCCCGAACAGGCCGGGGAATGCGCCGCCGAAATGGTCAGGCAGGGTTATACGGCAGTCAAGTTCGATCCGGCGGGGCCCTACACCTTGCGTGGCGGCCACATGCCCGCGATGACCGATATCTCCCTGTCGGTCGCCTTCTGCAAGGCCATCCGCGAGGCGGTGGGCGACAAGGCCGACCTGCTGTTCGGCACCCATGGCCAGTTCAACACCGCAGGCGCGATCCGCCTGGGTCAGGCGCTGGAGCCCTATTCGCCGCTCTGGTTCGAGGAACCCACACCCCCCGACAATATCGGGGACATGGCCCGCGTCGCCCGCAATGTCCGCATCCCGGTGGCAACCGGCGAGCGGATGACCACCAAGGCCGAGTTCGGTGCCGTCCTGCGCGCGGGCGCGGCGGAAATCCTGCAACCGGCCCTGGGCCGCGCGGGCGGGATCTGGGAGATGAAGAAGGTCGCCGCCATGGCCGAGGTCTTCAACGCACAGATGGCCCCGCATCTCTATGCCGGACCGGTGGAATGGGCCGCAAACATCCACCTCGCCGCCTCGATCCCCAACATCCTGCTGCTGGAGAGCATCGAGACACCGTTCCACGACGCGCTCATCAAGGGCTCGATCCGGGTCGAAAACGGCTTCGTCACCCCACCCGAGGCGCCGGGGCTGGGCATCGAGGTGGACGAGGATCTGGCCCGCGCCCATCCCTATACCGGTGACGGGCTGCACCTGGAGATGCAGGAAGAGCCCTGCAACTACAAAGGCGGCAATGCTTTTCAGGGCGGCGCCCCGGCGCGGGAGGGGTGACATCGCCCGGCAGGTTGAGGCAATATGCCTTCACCTTCTGACCTGCAGGACGACTAGCCCCGTGACGATCCACCCGCATCCCGCCCAGACCCTGTCGCCCGACACACCCAAGGACATGGAACAACGCGCTGCCGAGGCTGCCGGGTTCCTCAAGACGCTGGCACATCAGGGGCGGCTGATGATCCTGTGCCATCTGGGAACCGGCGAGAAATCGGTGGGAGAGCTGGAAAGCCTGCTCGACATGCGTCAGGCGGCGGTCAGCCAGATGCTTGCGCGGCTGCGGGATGAGGGTCTGGTGTCCACCCGGCGTGAGGGCAAGGCGATCTATTATTCGCTGTCGGACGAGAACACCACGCAGATGATCGATTTGCTCTACCGGTTGTTCTGCAAACCCTGATCCTTTGACGCACAACGGCTCGACCGGGGCCAAGCCGCTTGCAAGCGGCTTCCACGCGGTTTGCAAACCGCGTGATAAGGCGTTTGCAAACGCCTTTTTCGCACTACTCCAAAGTCAGTTCGACACGTACCCGGCCACGACCTGCAACAGCTTGAACGCCGTCGCCGCGTCGTTCTCGACCACCGCCAGGAACTCTTCTTCCCCGATACGCAGGCAGGTCAGGTCAGTCTCGGCCACCATGCTCAACGCGCGCGGCTCCTTGCGGATCAGGCCCAGCTCGCCGACCAGCGTCCCGGCCCCGACCCGGGTGATCAACTGATCCGCCTCGCCCTCTTTCGGCAGGTAAAGCCCGGCCTCGCCTTCGAGGATCATATAGGCGCCGTCCTTCGGCTCGTCGTCCTTGAGGAACACAACATCGCCCGCCGCCGCATCGAACCAGCGCGCACCAAAGGCCAACAGCCGCAGCTGCCGCCGATCCAGCCCTGAAAACAGCGGCGTCTGTTCCAGCGCCCGCAGCTTGCGCGCCAGATCGGCCGAGGCGGCGCTGTCCTCTTCGACCTCGGCAGGTCCTTCCTCGCTGACGATCCGCCCCTGCCGGATCTCGATATGCAGATCGAATGCCTCGGGCGTCTCGAACTGGTCGTTGAGATAGATCACCGTGGTTTCGGGCAGCAGCTCGCGCAGGTTCTTGTAGACCGAAACCTGCGTCTCCATGTCGTAGCTCGCCAGTGCGCTGTCGAGGATCAGGACATCCGGCTTCTTGATCGTCGCGCGGGTAAAGGCCAGCGGCTCGGCAAAGACCGCAGGCAAGTTCTGCCCGCCAAGCGCCACCGGCACGTCATAGATCAACCCGACCACCAGCGGCTTGGCTCCGTTGCCCGCCAGAACGCCGACAACCAGCTTGCGCAGCTCATCCGTGCGCGCACCGCCCACCTGGCTGACCTTGCCGAACAGGGCGTTTTCCAGAACCGTCAGCCCCGGCGCAAAGCTCTCTGGATCAAGCGGCACAAAGACATCATGTAGCGATTCGAGCAACTTCGCCGAATGGCTGTGGCGCAGCTCGAGAATGCGGGTCTTGAGCTCGTCCGAGAACGCCGGACCGATCTGATCCGCCGAGATGCGGAAAGGCACCGCCAGCAGGTTCGCCAACTCGGTATCGTTCAGCGCCGCCGCACCGTCGCTGCGGGTCTTCTCGACCAGATCCACCGCCGCCTCATAGGTCTTCACCTCAAGCCCCAGCTTGCGGAACAGCGGATGACCGGTGCCGTCCAGACCGAAGATCTGCCGCAGCATGTCGATCACGTCCTGCGTCAGGCTGACCAGCGTCTCGTCCAGCCCCAGTTCGCGCAATTGGCCCAAAAACACGGTCTGTTCCGCCAGCAATTCCTGCGTCACCGGCACGCAGGGCGTGGCGAACAGCAGGTTTTCGGCCACCGGCAGGGCGGGATTGTAATCGTCCGCGTCAAAGATATAGGCCTGCTGCTCAAGTCCAGCCTCGCGCACCGCCTGCTGCACCGCAGGGCGCAACTCTACCAACTTCGCGGCAAGCTCGGGATGCTCAACGGGGTCGAAAACCTGATCGGCCCCGCGCCGGAACAGGGCACCCCCCGAGCCCATGCCCTCGATCAACCGCAGCCACCACTGGCGCAGAGCGGCGTCATCGTCGAACCCGGCAAGCGCCGGGTCCAGCCAATCGGCGCGGTAGGGATCGGCGCTGTTGCCCGCACGCACGGTCTCGCCATGAAACGCCTCATCCAGCGGGCCACCCTGCGGGCGGGGCCGCATCGGCATCATCACATTGTCCCCGAACGTGCCCTGAAACATCACCGGGCGCGAACTGGCGTGACCGATCCGCGAGGCGACGACGGCCTGATGCAGGCCGGACAAGTCTTGACCATCCAGCGTGACCTTGCCCGCGCTTGGCGGCACCTCGCGGGTCAGCAGTTGGGCGACGGCCTGCCGGTCCTCTTCGCTGGGCGCCGAAATCCCGATCACACGACCTCCGGGCAGGGTCGCGTCCAGATCGTCCAGCACCAGATTGCCATCCGCGTCGCGCACCGAGACATGGTCCAGCACGATGTCTCCGTTCAGGCGCGGGCGCTCCTTGGGCTCTCCCTCGAACAACGCCTCGTCCACCATGCCGGGCGGCGCAAAACGCTCAACCACCACCTCCCAGCGCAGGGACATGTCCTGGGTCTGGTTGTAGTAGGCCAACAGCTCTTTCCACGGGCTGGAGAGATCCTTGTAGGCCGCCAGCGCCGCCACCAGCGCGCCCAGCGACACCTGCCCCTGCAAGACCAGAAAACCGCCGACCGAGTAGAACAGGAACGGGGTCAGCTGCGAAATGAAGTTGTTGAGGAACTTCATGAAGAATTTCTTCTGGTAGATCTCGAAGCGGATCGCAAAGAGACGTCCCAGTTGGTACGACACCATCGCCCGGCGATAGCGCCAGCCGCCATGGCCGCGCAGGGTCGAGGCCCCCGCCGCGCTTTCACCGATCTGCGCGGCCAGCACCCGCACCTCCTGAATTCGGGTCTTGTTGAGCAGGTTGATCTGGCGCTGAAGCTTGGGGATCAGCCAGGCCTGCAGCGGGATCAGCGCCACCGCCGCCAGCCCGAACCACACGCTTTGCAGGAACAGGAACGACAAGATGGTCAGCATCTGCCCGGCCTGCAGCACCGGCTGGCTGATCGCGTCGCCCATCAGGCCGCCCATCGGCTCGCTTTCGGCGGTGACCATCGAGACCAGCTCACCCTGGCTGACCCGCTCGAAATAGGGCTGCGGAAAGCGCAGGATGCGGCTGATCAACTGATACCGCAGGCGCCGCAACATCCGCTCGGACAACACGCCCTTCATCGTGTTGATCCGCATTTTCATCAGCCCGTGCGCCAGCACCGCCAGCAGAAAACCCACACACAGAATCGCCAGGAACGCGATCTGATCGACCGTGTAGCCAAGAACTTCGATCGTCGGATCAGCCGCACCGATGGCGTCGTTGATGATACGCTTGGGCAGCTCCAGCGTCAGATAGAGTAGCGGAAACAGCGTCGAGGTCACGGCCAGCAGGATCAGCTGATCGCGTTTCGAGTACTTCCAGATAAAACGGAAAAGCGTGCGTTCGATGGGGCCGGTCCCTGCGTTCTGGTGTGGAAGAAATATCCAGGGCAAAATCTATGGGTTTCAACGCGCCTAACTTATCGCGGCGGTGCCCGGCGACGCAAATGGAATTCCGTAGCGTGAGCATACCCCTTGTGTGAACTAGTTCATTTGCGCGAAACATGTGATCGTCATAGTCTGGCAATCGGCTTGATTCTTGGGAGGATCTTCTTGCCCGTTTCGATTGGCACGGTATTGCTTGTGCTCTGCCTTCTGCAGATTAAGCACATGTTTGCCGATTACTTCCTGCAAACGCCAAAAATGCTCGCGGGACGCGGCGAGTATTTTCATCTCGGCCGCGCGCAACATGCCGGTGTGCATGTGATCGGCTCGGCGGCGATCTTCCTGTTGGTTGGCGCACCGATCGGATTCGTTCTGATCATGGCGGTGCTGGAATGGGTGGTGCATTTCAACATCGACTTCGGCAAGGCCTGCTATTCGGACAAAAAGGGATTGCAACCCAATCAGCCCGCATTCTGGCGCGCCGCTGGTCTGGACCAAGCCCTGCATCACCTGACCTATATCGCCATGACTTGGGCCTGGGTCGAGTTCGCGCACTAGGCGCCTACCCCTCGGGCACCCTGCCTCCCGCACCAGGCAATCCCCTCAAACAGTCACCGGCCGGTTCCGCTTGATCGCGCGCAGCACCACATTCGTCTGCGCGCTGGCCACCGCCGGAAGGCGAAACAGGAAGCCTTCGAGAAACTCGTTGTAGGCAGCAAGATCGGGGCACAGCACCCGCAGGTGATAATCCGACTGACCGGTGGTGGCGTAGCAGTCCTGCACAGCAGGGCTGACCTCAACCGCGCGGATGAACTCGACAATCCGGTCGGGGTCATGGCGGGTCAGGTGCACATGCACGATGGCCTCGAAGCCCAACCCCATCTCGACCGGATTGACCACCGCCCCGTAGCGCTCGATCACGCCCGCATCCTCAAGGCTGCGCACCCGGCGCCAGAGCGCCGAGGCGGACATGCCCACCTGCTCTGCCAGATCCGCGTTCGAGATCCGGCTGTCCTGTTGCAGCAGTGTCAGAATCCGCAGATCTCTCTCATCAAGCTCCATGAAACTGAAGAAGCCATCCTACAAATCATCCATGTTCGGATAAAATACCCACATTTTTCGCAATACAAGGGTAAAACTGAAAGCTCTTTTCATCGAATGTGGTCTAATCTTCCGGTCTCACCGCCAGTCTGCCACGGATAGCCCAGCCATGACCCACCCCACCCCCGGATTTCAGACCTACCAGCTAGAAGACCGCTACCGCCTGACAACAGGTCGCGTGTTCCTGACCGGCACCCAGGCACTGGCGCGGATCATGATGGACCAGGCCCGGCGCGACCGCGCGGCGGGGCTGAACACCGCAGGCTTCATCTCGGGCTATCGCGGCTCACCGCTGGGCGGGCTGGATCTGGAGCTTTGGCGCGCTCGCGAGCGGCTGACCGCGGACCGCATCAACTTCATGCCCGCCGTCAACGAGGATCTCGGCGCAACGGCGGTGCTGGGGGCGCAGCAGGCCACGCTCGACCCGCAATGCGAGGTCGAAGGCGTGTTTTCCATGTGGTACGGCAAGGGCCCCGGCGTGGACCGTTCGGGCGATGCGCTGAAACACGGCAACGCCTATGGCTCGGCCCCCAAGGGCGGCGTGCTGGTGGTGGCGGGCGACGACCATGGCTGCGTCAGTTCCTCGATGCCGCATCAGTCCGACGTGGCCTTCATGGCGTGGTTCATGCCGACGCTGAACCCGGCCTCGGTCGAGGAATATCTGGAGTTTGGCGAATACGGGCTGGCCCTGTCGCGCTTTTCCGGCACCTGGGTGGGGTTCAAGGCCGTCAGCGAAACCGTCGAAAGCGCCCGCTCGGTCGAGCTGCGCCCTGACCGGCAATTCACCCTGCCCGAGATCGAGCTCCCCCCGAACGGGTTGCACGTGCGCCCTGCCGATCTGCCCTCCCCTGAGATCGAGACCCGCATCAAGCACAAGCTGCGCGCCGTGCGCGCCTTTGCCGAGGCCAACCCCATCGACCGGCGCATCTATGACCTCGACAAGGCCAAGTTCGGCTTCGTCACCACCGGCAAGGGCCATCTGGACCTGATGGAGGCGCTGCGCTTGCTGGGCCTTGATGAGACCAAATGCCGGGAGCTGGGCATCGATATCTACAAGGTCGGCATGGTCTGGCCGCTGGCCCGCCGCAACGCGCTGCGTTTCGTGAAGGGCAAGGCCGAGGTGCTGGTGGTCGAGGAAAAGCGTGGCATCATCGAGAGCCAGTTCAAGGAATACTTCTACGACTGGCCCGGCGACAAGCCGCACAAGATGGTCGGCAAATACGACAGCCATGGTGAGCCGCTGATCCCCTGGACCGGCGAACTCAGCCCGCTGATGCTGGCCCCCGTCGTCGCCGCGCGGCTGCACACATTCTTCCCCGAGGAGGGCCTGCCCGCCAAGGCCAAGGCCCTCACCGACAAGCCCCCGCAGCTGATCAACGTCACCGGCGCAACGCGGACGCCCTATTTCTGCTCGGGCTGTCCGCATAACAGCTCGACCAAGGTGCCCGAAGGGTCGACGGCGGCCAGCGGCATCGGCTGCCACGTGATGGCGTCGTGGATGGACCGCCAGACCGTGGGCTATGCGCAGATGGGCGGCGAAGGCGTGCCGCATGTGGTGGCGTCGAAATTCAACGGCGGCAAGCATATCTTCCAGAACCTTGGCGAAGGCACCTGGTATCATTCCGGCAGCCTCGCGATCCGGCAGGCGGTCGCCGCCGGCACCAACATCACCTACAAGATCCTCTACAACGACGCGGTCGCCATGACCGGCGGCCAACCGGTTGACGGCCCGGTCAGCGTGCCCGGCATCGCCCAGACCTGCCGCGCCGAGGGGGTCGAGCGGATCGCCGTGGTCTCGGACGACATCTCGAAATTTCACAACGCGGATTTCCCGTCGCAGACCACATTCCACGACCGCGCCGAAATGGACCTGCTCCAGCGTGAACTGCGCGACATCCCCGGCGTCACCGTCCTGATCTATGAACAGACCTGCGCCACCGAAAAGCGCCGCCGCCGCAAGCGCGGCACGATGGAGGAACCCAAGCGCTTTGCCTATATCAACGATCTGGTCTGCGAGGGCTGCGGCGATTGCTCGGTCGAGGCGAATTGCCTGAGCGTCGAGCCCCGCGAAACCCCGCTTGGGCGCAAGCGCAAGATCAACCTCAGCTCGTGCAACAAGGATTTCTCGTGCCTGAACGGGTTCTGCCCCAGCTTCGTCACCGTCGAAGGCGCCACCCGCCGCAAACGCGCGGTTTCGCTGAACCTGACCGAGCTAGAAACCGGCCTGCCCGCCCCCGACCTGCCTTCCCTCGCCCAGCCCTATGACCTGCTGGTCACCGGCGTCGGCGGCACTGGCGTCGTCACCGTCGGCGCGCTGATCACCATGGCCGCGCATCTCGAAGGCAAAGGCTCATCCGTGCTCGACTTCACTGGTTTCGCGCAAAAATTCGGCACGGTGCTGAGCTATATCCGCCTCGGCACTGCACCGGATACGCTCAATCAGGTCCGCATCGATCAAGGCGCGGCAGATGCCGTCATCGGTTGCGACATCGTGGTCAGCTCCGCGCCCAAGGCCTCGGCCCACTATCGCCCTGGCACGCGGGTCGTGCTGAACCGGGCAGAGATGCCGACCGGAGACCTCGTCCTGCGCCGCGACGCCCAACTCCGGGTCGATGCCCGCGAAGAGGCCATCGCCAGTGTCGTGGGCGCGGATCATGTGGCAGGTTTCGACGCCAATGCAGCCGCCGAGGCACTGCTGGGCGACGCGGTCTTTGCCAATGTGATGATGCTGGGCTTTGCCTGGCAAAAGGGTCTGATCCCGGTCTCGGACGCGGCACTGGGGCAAGCCATCCTGCTCAACGGCGTGGCAGTCGAGAAAAACCGTCTGGCCTTTGCCATCGGCCGCTGCATGGCCGCCGATCCCGCGCGTCTGAGCGGCTATACCGATCCCCAGCCCGAAACCGAAACGCTCGACCAAATGATTGCCCGCCGCGCCACGTTCCTGACCGGCTACCAGAACGCGGCCTACGCCAAACGCTACACCGACCGCATCGCCGCCTTCCGCGCCGCCCTGCCCGACGCGCCTGAGGACCTATTCCGCGCCGCAGTACGCAACCTGTTCAAGCTGATGGCCAACAAGGACGAATTCGAAGTGGCCCGTCTGATGACCGATGACACCTTCACCCGCGAACTGGCCGACCGGTTCGAGGGAGATTTCACCCTCAGATACCACATGGCCCCGCCGCTCCTGAACTGGCGCACCGACGCCCGCGGCCGCCCCGCCAAACGCGCCTTCGGCTCCTGGCTGCGTCTGGTCCTGCGCGGCCTTGTCCGCCTGAAAGGACTGCGCGGCACGCCTCTGAACCCCTTCCGCCACCACAGCGAAGCCCGCCTGCACCGCGAAACGCTGGCCTGGTATGAGGCGCTGCTGGACAAAGCCCAGCGCGCCTATTCGCCTGACAGTCACGAAGAATGGCAATCGGCGCTGGCAAGCGCCGATGACATCCGCGGCTACGGCCCCGTCCGGGAAGAGGCCGCCGCCCGGGTACAAGCGGAAACCGATCGCCTTTTGAGCGACCTTTGATCGTCGAAACGCCCTTTCCACCCGCAAAGCCCTCTCCCCTCGGGGGAGAGGGTTGGGTGAGGGGGAAGCCCCTACCCCAGAACCGAAAAACTGCTCTCTTCGTTGATCGGGCGCCTGCGCGAATAGAACCCCACATCGATGCTCCGCCCGACATAAGGCAGCGTGAATTGCAGCGGCGCCGCATCATGATCGGCCCCGCCCTCGCAATACTCCACCAGGGCCGCCATCATCTTGCCCGCAATCGGCGCATTCTTGTACTGGTTCCCGCTGGTGCCGCAGGCCATGTAGAACCCCGGCAGGCTGGATTTGTCGTAGATCGGTATCCAGTCGGTCGAGGCATCATACAAATCCACCACACCGCGCATCTTCGACGGGATGCCCAGGGTTGGCACCCGCTGCCCATAACGCATCGCCTGCGTGGTCCATTGATCGGTGAAATCGCGATCATAGTGCAGATCGTCCTCGCACCACTGATGCGGGTCGCATTCCGGGTCTTCCGAGCCGATCAGGATGTGATTGCTATGTTCGGGCCGCACGTAGCAGGCGATATCGCTGTCCGAAACGATGGTGCCCTGCGCCTCGAAATCGAACCCTTCAGGGCTGGGCACATGTACCACCTCCTGCCGCAATGGACGGGTCTCAATGGTCATATCTTCCAGAACCCCGGCCATGCGGTTGATGATCGACGAGCCCGGACCGGCGACATTGATCACGACCGCTGCCTGGATCTCCTCGCCCGAGGCCAGCCGGACACCCCGCACGCGGCCCTCTGATTGCAGGATCTCGACCACCTCCGCCCCTGTGCGTACCTGTGCCCCGTGGAGCCTTGCCGCCTCCATCAGGTTCTGCGCCGACAGCGCGGGGTCGGTGACATAACCACCGTTGGGCCAGTAGACCGCCCCACCCATCCGGGCTCCGTTCGGTTTTCCAAACTCGGGATCGTCCATCCGTTTGGCCGGCGCGAAACTGTCCAGCGAATAAATCGGCAGCCGCTCCAGAACCTCCTCCCCGGTCCACTCCTCAAACGGACACCCAAGCTCGGCGGAATACTGCATGTGCTTTTCCAGATGCCCGTTGGCCTCGGTCTTCATGACCAGACAGCCGGTTTCGCGGAACTGCGCCAGATTGGCCCCATCAGGCAGGCCCAGATACGCCGCCCAGTCGCGCCAATAATGGTACCCTTCCCACGCGAATGCAGTCCCGTCGAAGGTCGAATAATGCATCCGGATGATCGCGCAGGACCCGGCGGTCGACCCGTGGCCCACCTGCGCATTGCGGTCCAGCGACAGGGTTTTCCAGCCTGCCTTCGCCATCTCGAAAGCGGTGGCGGCTCCGATCACGCCAGAGCCGATGATGATTGCGTCCGGGTTGCTCATGTCTCCCGCTCCTCCCAAAAGCGCCTTGCATAGGCGCTGAATTCCTCGATTTCCTCCGGGCGTCCCTCGACGCCGGTGAAGACCAGCAGGTAATGCGGCAGCAGCTTCAGACGGAACTCCACCGGCTCGTTGAGCTGCGCCAGATCGTAGCCAAGCTGCATGTAATAGAGGACGCGGGCCCGGGTGATCGCCTCGACCTCTTCATAGCCAAAGCGCTGGAACATGGCCTGCAGCGCCTCGACCCTGCGTGCATCTGATTGATCCAGCATCCGCCGCACCTTGCCCGCCCGCCGCGCCCAGTCGCGCACGGCAAAGTCGAGCGCGGTGTCGAACAGCTCCGGATTGACCACGCAGCGATGCACGTTGCAGACGGCGGCGGTAATGGTGGCCGCGTCCGCCTCGGCTTGGGCAATCAAAGCGGCGGTGTTGGTCGCCTGCCAGCGCGCCAGCAGCGCATCCAGCAGGTCCTGCCGGGATTTGAAATACCAATAAAACGAGGACCGCGACACCGCCATCCGCTCGGCCAGGTTCATCACCTTGACCTGCTCGACCCCGTCCGAGATCAGCACGTCCATCGCCACGTTCAGCCAGTCATCGCGTGTGACCTTGATATTGCCCACCAGCGGCTCGGCATCCGGATCGTCACGGTGCAGAATCGGTTTCGTACTCATTCAGCTCTCCGGTGCCGCGCCGCCCTCTTCCGTGCGGCGAGCGATGAAATCCTGCAGGGCGGCCACCCGGACGGGGTCATGCGCGGGGGCCTCGAAATTGTCCACGATGTTCTGCCAGATGCCGGTGGCGCGGTGATTGGCGTCGACGGACCCGCGCTCGGTCCAGGTGCCAAAGTTGGACCAGTCGCCCACCAGCGGCTCATAGAACTGGGTCTGATAGCGCTCCATCGTATGACCCGCGCCGAAGAAATGCCCCGAGGGCTGCACCTCACGCAGCGCATCCAACGCGATATCGGCGTCGGTGGCGGGGGTTCCAGCGCACAGCTCGGCCACCATCTGCAGCACCTCCAGATCGGTGATGATCTTCTCATAAGACACGGTCAGCCCGCCTTCGAGCCACCCGGCGGAATGGATCACTACCGTCGCTCCGGCCATCAGGCAGCCCCAGAGGCCGAACTGGCTCTCATTCGCGGCCTGCGCGTCGTTGACATTGGCGGCACTGCCCCCGGCGCAACGCCAGGGCAGGCCCAGCTTTCGCGCCAGTTGCCCGGCCACCAGCGAGGCGGTGAAATGTTCCGGCGTGCCAAAGGCGGGCGCACCGGATTTCATGTCCACATTGCTGGTGAAGGTGCCGTAGCAGACCGGCGCGCCGGGTTTGGCAAGCTGGGTCAGCGTGATCGCCGCCAGCGCCTCGGCATGGCTTAGCGTCATCGCCCCCGCCACCGTGATCGGCGCCATCGCCCCCATCAGCGTGAAGGGCGTCACGATCGACATCTGGCCCGCACGGGCAAAGTCGATCAGCCCCTGCGCCATCGGCATGTCGATCACCCGCGGAGAATTGGTGTTGATGATCGTGTAACACCACGGCTGGGCGTGGAATTCGGCATCCGACAGCCCCCGGAATTCCCGGATCATCTCGAACCCGTCCATCACCTGCGGCGTGCCGCGCGAATAGATGAACGGCACCTTGTCGCTGAGCGTCAACTCGGCCTGCGTCATCGCGTAGTGGCGCAGATGCATCGGGATGTCCTGCGCCTCGACCAGAGGCGGCATCATCTGCAACACGTCGAAGGCTTGCGTGATCTTCACCATCTCCCGGTAGTCGCTGAGCGTTCCCGGACGCCGCCCGCGCACCAGATCGGTGGCATGGGGCGCACCGGCACCGGGCTGGAACACCAGCCGCCCCAGCTCCAGCACGATATCGCGCGCGGGCACCGCGCCTTTAACGGTGAAAGACCGGGGGGCGGTGTCCAGCGCGACCTTGATCATCTCGCGCCCGATGAACACCATCTCATCCTCGACCCGCCCGCCGCCCTGCCGGAACAGCCTGCGCGCCTCGGGCAACAGCACCTTGATCCCGATCTCTTCCAGCACCGTCAGCGAGGCGGCATGCAGCGCCTCAATCCGGTCCTCGGTAAAGGCATTCATCGCCGGGAACGGGTTGCGCAGGTTGTGATAATCCACCTTGCGCTGCGGCGCCTCAGCGGCAGCCGCACGTCCCCGCCGCCCTCTTCGGGTCATAACCGCATCGCCTTTCCGTCCGGATCGTAGGGAGACGGCGCGATCACCTTCGCGGCGCGCTCGACGCCAACCACATGCACCGACAACTCGGCTCCCACCCCGGCCTTGTCCCGGTTCACCAGCGCCATCGCCAGCGATTTGCCCAGCGTATGTCCATAGCCGCCCGAGGTCACAAAGCCCACGCGCTCACCGCCGGACCAGATCGGCTCATACCCGCTGGCATCCGCATCCACCGAGTCGATTTCTAGCGTCACCTGCATCTGCGCCGGGCCGTTGCCATCGCGCTCGGCCAGCGCGGCCTCTTTGCCGATGAAAGCCTTGTCCCAGTCGATCCAGCGATCCATGCCGGTCATGCCCGGCGTATACCCTTGGGTGAACTCCGCCGACCAGATGCCAAAGCTCTTCTCCAGCCGGGTCGAGAGCATCGCATTGAACCCGCACTCGCGGATGCCTTCGCTGGCTCCGGCCTCCAGCAACATCCGCCGCAGCGCGATGTGGTCGCCATAGCGACAGTTGATCTCATAACCTTTCTCGCCGGTCACCGACATCCGGGCCACCCTGGTACTGACCACACCGATATCGAACGCCCCACAGCCCATGAAGCCGAGCTGTGAGATATCCTGTTCCGCCAGCTTATCGACCACCGCCTGCGATCTCGGACCCACGACGGCAAAGCCGCAAATCTCCTCGCCCAGATCGCGGACGGTGACGCCATCCTCCATATGATCACTGAACCAGCGCATGTGCCAGGTGCGCAGGTAATAGCTGCCCATGATCCAATAGGTGCCGTCGCCCCAGTTGAGTACCGTCAGATCGCCCTTGAGCTTGCCGGTCTCGCTCAGCATCGGCGCCAGCTTTGCGCGCCCCAGCCCGGGCAGTTTGCTGGCCATGATCCGGTTCAGCCACGCCTCAGCACGTGGCCCCGACACCTCGAACCGCGAGAAACCGGTGATATCCAGCAAACCCACGCCCTCGCGCAGCACCCGGCATTCCTCGGCCACGATGTCAAAGGCGTTCGAGCGTTTCAGGGTCGGCGCCTCCTCGAACCCCTCCGGCGCGAAATGAAGCGGCACTTCCAGATCCCAGCTCACGCCCCATTTGCAGCCCGCCGCCGTCATCGCGTCATGGGCCGGGGCCATCTTCAGCGGACGGCCCGCGGGCAATTGCTCGTTCGGGTAGGTCATCACGAAACGGCGGGAATAGAACTGACCCGTGGTCTCGCGGATATAGCGTCGGTTCTCGGCGTATTTTCCGTAGCGGGCCACATCCATGCCATAGACATCGGCCTCGGGCTCGCCATGGATCATCCACTCGGCCAGCGACTTGCCCACACCGCCACCCTGCAGGAACCCGGCCATCACCGCGCAGGCGGTCCAGTAGCCGCGCTTGCCCGGTACCGGACCGACCAGAGGGTTGCCGTCGGGCGAGAAGGTGAACGCGCCGTTGACCCATGTCTTGATGCCCACATCGTTCAGGCAGGGATAGCGCTGGAACCCCAGCATCAGCTCGTTTTCGATCCGCCCCAGATCCTCCTGCTGCAGCTCGAACCCGTATTCCCACGGCGCGCCGTCCTGCATCCAGTGATCGTGGTCGATCTCGTAGATCCCCACCAGCATCCCCTTCTGGTCCTGCCGCATATAGGTGAACCCTTCCAGGTCCACCGTCATCGGCAACTCATGATCCAGCGCCGCCACCTCGGGGATCGAGTCGGTGATCAGGTAGTGGTGGTTGAGCGGTGAGACAGGCAGTTCGACCCCCGCCATGCGCCCCACCTGCTTGGCCCAGAGCCCGGCGGCATTGACCACATGCTCGCAGGTCACCGTGCCCTTCTCGGTCACCACCTGCCAGCCATCGGCGGTCTGGTTCAGTTCCAGCACCCGGTTGTTCTCGACCACCGCGGCGCCGTGTTTCTTCGCCGCCCCGGCATAGGCCTGCACGGTGCCCGTGGTGTCGATATAGCCCTCGCGGTCGGCCCAGAGCCCGCCAAGGATGCCATCCCCCGACATCACCGGGTTCAGCGCCACCGCCTCTTCCGGCGTGACCAAACGGCAATCCTCGATCCCGATGGTC
This sequence comes from Ruegeria sp., assembly GCF_040830605.1. Classification (GTDB taxonomy): domain Bacteria; phylum Pseudomonadota; class Alphaproteobacteria; order Rhodobacterales; family Rhodobacteraceae; genus Ruegeria. Next base: position 224,991 of record NZ_JBFOMD010000001.1, on the reverse strand, counting down.
TGGAACACGCGATAGGCCGATTGCAGCCATTCCCAGCGCTCGGGCGTGCCCGCCAGCGTCAGGCCACCGGTCATGTGCATACCCACCGACTGGCCGCTTTCACGCTCGATCTCGCTGAGCAGGTCGATGGTATAGGCCTGAAGGGCGGCAATGTTGGGATCCGCGTTCAGCGCATGAAACCCGCCCGCCGCGTGCCAGGAGGAACCGGCGGTCAGCACCTTGCGCTCGATCAGGCAGACATCGGACCAGCCGAACTTGGCCAAATGGTACAGAACCGAGGCGCCGACCACGCCGCCCCCGATGACCACCACGCGATAATGAGACTTCATCCGCCCCTCCCAAAGCTGCCACGGTCAGGACGCTAGCCGCACTGTTCACTTCTGTCTAGACATTTCTGTACAGTTCTGTGCATCGCACAGCTGTGGCCATGCAACCGCTTGCGAAACCGTCAGAGCTGCGCGCTGGGACGGGACCGTATCGCGTCGTACCAGGCTTTGGTCGCGGTGTTGCTCTCAGGGATGCGCATCCGGATCACCCGGGCGAAATCCACGAACACAAACGTGGTAATATCGGCCAGAGTGAAGTGATCGCAGGCCACAAACGGGTTGTCCCGCAGCCGTTCCTCAAGCAGATCGAAAAAGCGTTTCGCCCGATCAATACCCCGTTCGGCCAGCGCCGGAAGCTGTTCATAGTTCACCGGCCCCGGAACGGCGCGGTCCTTGAAGAACGGGCTAGTGTTGCGCAGCGCCTCACCAATCGGCAACCCGCCCTGCTGCTCGGCAATGGCGTTCCACATCATCACCAACCCGCGCTCGTCCGACGTCCGGCCCATCAGCGGCGGCTCGGGGAACTGCGCCTCAAGATAGGCGGCGATGCCGAGGTTTTCGGTCAGCACCGTGCCCTCATCCGTCACAAGCACCGGGATCGTTGCGCGCGGGTTCACCGCCTTGAACGCATCCTGCAACTGCTCGCCATCCGCGATCGAGATATTTTGGGTTTCGATCTCCAACCCCTTCTCGGCAATGAACATCCGCGCGCGGCGGGGATTGGGGGCGGTGGAGCAGTCATAAAACAGCATGGCGGGACCTTTTGGATCAGCGGCGCTCCGGCACACGATAGGCAATGGCCGCGCCATACCGCCAGCCCCTGTCCCGCGTGACCCCACGGCAAAAACTCAGGCCAGCGCGGCGCTGACCGCGCGGGCAATCACCCGCTCTTCATCGGTCGGGATCACCAGAACCGGCGTGTCACCTTGGGAAATCACCGTCGAGTTGCTGTCATTGGCCTCGGAGTTCACACGCAGGCCCAGAAACTCCATGCCTTCCAGCACCCGTTCCCGGATCGGCGCCGCGTTCTCGCCAATACCGCCGCAGAACACAACCGCGTCGAGCCCGCCGAGGATCGCCGCCATCGCGCCCAGCTCCCGCCGGATTCGGAACACGTAATAATCAATTGCCTCACCCGCGCGCGGATCGTCGCTAGCCAGCAGGGTGCGCATGTCGTGGCTGATCTCGCTGAGCCCCAAAAGCCCGCTTTTCTTGTAGAGGATATGGGTAATCGCCTCGACCCCATGCCCCTGCTCCATCAGATAAAGCAGCACGCCCGGGTCCAGTTGCCCGCACCGGGTGCCCATCGGCAAGCCGTCCAGCGCCGAAAAGCCCATGGTCGAACCGATGCTCTGCCCATCCCGCACCGCGCACATCGACGCGCCGTTGCCCAGATGAGCGATCGCCACGCGGCCCCGGGCAAGCTCGGGGTAGTCCTGCCGCAACCTGCCCGTGATGTAATCATAAGACAGCCCGTGAAACCCGTATCGCCGCACGCCTTTCTCATAGAAGCGGCGCGGCAAGGCGAAGGCGTCGTTCACGAACGGGTGGCCAAGATGGAACGAGGTGTCGAAACAGCCGATCTGAACCGCACCGGGAAACGCCGCCTGCGCTGCACGCACGGCGGCCAGGTTGTGCGGCTGGTGCAGCGGGGCGAGCGGGATGAATGCCTCAAGCTGCGCAATCACCTCTTCGGTCAACTCCACCGGCCCAGCGAACCGCTTGCCGCCATGCACGATCCGGTGGCCGACCCCGTCGACCTGTTGCCCGTCCAGCACCGGCACGACCGCGTCCAGGATCGCGCGCACGCCCGCCGCGTGATCGGCGGGCCCGATCTCGATCAGCCGTTTCTGGGGCCACTGCAGTTCCATCTGCGCCACGGGCCCGAGGTTTTCCACCTGCCCCAGCTGCAACAATTCCGGCTCGACCCCGGCCTGATAGACCCCGAACTTGATCGAAGAACTGCCCGCGTTCAGTGTCAGGATCGCACTCATCTCACCTCTCCCACTATCCCGCGCACCCTATGGGCCGCGCGGTGACAACGGCAATGGATGAGATGCCGCAGCGGCCGGGGACGCCAATTTCAAAAAAAAACCTCAGACTGCTCACAGACCTCAAGAATCGGGAGGGGCTGGGAAACTGTGCCGCGCGCCGGTTGAATGGGTGTGACAAGGGCCGCGCCCGACCCTGGGTGGGCGCTTGCGACACGCAAGAGTAATGGGAACCACTCAAAATATGAGACCTTGTGAAAGACTTGCACGACATCGCAAATGCGCCCTCCCGGGGGGAGGGTCGGGCGCGGCCCGGGCTGACGCCCGCGCCAAACGGATGGGGGATCGTGTTTTGGAATAGCTCCCCGGAATTTGAGGCTAGGTTGGCTTGTCAACGCTCCTAGGCGTTCTCAAACGCCTTTTCCGCCTCAGCGCCGGTAGATGAAACACCGCCCCTCGACCGCGCCCTCCGGCAACGGCAGCTCGGTCAGCGTCTCGAAATACATCCGGTCGCTCGACACCATCAGCCCGCCCGGCGCCAGCAGCGGCTCGATCAGGGGCGAGACGAAACGTGCAAACGCATCGTTCTTTTCCCGGTTGTGCCCGCCCAGATCCGCATGGATCAGGCTTGCCACGGGGCCAAGCAGCTCCAGCGACGCCGGCAGCGTCTCGCGCACGTCGCCCAGGATCAGCATGTCGTCGGGCGGCGTCGAATCCGGGTGCGAGGCCACGGCGCGTTCGAACACGTGGATATCCCGCCCCGCAACCCGGTTGCGCATGTGATGATAGGTGCGCCCGTTGCCCAGCCCCAGCTCGAACACCGGGCCCGGCATCGACGCGGTCTCGGCAATGGCGAAATCCAGACAGGCGCGCTGCGACACCATGCGGTCGATGAACAGATCCAGGCGGCTTTGATCCTGCGTCACGTGCGCGGTCTCCTTTTCGACATCAGGCGCCGGGATCGCGCGCCAACCCGGCCCTCATGCCAAATCCTCAAGAAATTGTGTAGTCACAGTTGACACGTTTTCCCGATTTCCGCGACGTTGGGCAAAAGACGGGTTTGACGAGTCACGCCCGCGCGGGTGAGGATGCACCCAAAAAACAGGGAGTTGAAGAAGTCGATGTCGTTTCACGGCCAAGCGGGTGGAAAACCCGGATGACGCCATTGTTATCCGTCCGAGATCTGAGCATCGGCTTTGGTACAGCGGAAGCGGTTGTACGGGATGTCAATTTCGACGTGATGCCGGGCCAGACACTGGCGCTGGTGGGTGAGTCCGGGTCGGGCAAGACCATCTCGTGCCGCGCAGTCCTGCGCATCCTGCCCCGCACCGCACAGATCCGCACCGGCGCCGTCACCCTGAACGGCGGCAAGGCCCCGCAGATCCTGTCGCAACTGGGTGAGCGCCAGATGCGCGATGTGCGCGGCGACCGGATCTCGATGATCTTTCAGGAGCCGATGCGCTCGCTCTCGCCACTGCACAAGATCGGCAATCAGGTGAGCGAGGTGCTGTGGCTGCATCGCGGCGCCTCCGAGAAGGAGGCTAAGCGCACCGTTCTGGCGAAATTCGAACGGGTGGGATTCCCGGACCCGGAACGCGCCTACAACTCTTATCCGTTCGAGATGTCGGGCGGCATGCGCCAGCGGGCGATGATCGCAATGGCGATGGTGTCCAAGCCCGATCTGCTGATCGCGGATGAGCCGACCACCGCGCTGGACGTGACCACGCAGGCGCAGGTGCTGGGGCTGATCAAGGAGTTGCAGCAGGAAACCGGCATGGCGCTGATCCTGGTCACTCACGATCTGGGCGTGGTGGCCAACATGGCCGAGCAGGTGGTGGTGATGCACAAGGGCCGGGTGATGGAATCAGGTCCCGCCGCATTGATCCTGGAAAAACCGGCGCATCCCTACACGCAACAGCTCTTCAACGCCGCCCCCGCCATTCCCGATCAGGAGACGGTGGGCCTTCCGATGCCGCAAGAGGATCTGATCCTCGAAATGAAGGACGTGTCCAAGACCTATACGATGCGCTCGGGCAAAGGATGGAAGGCCGACAAGCTGATCCATGCCTGCCGGGGGGTCGATCTGAGGCTTGCCCGCGGCAAGACGCTGGCCATCGTCGGCGAAAGCGGTTCGGGCAAGACCACGGCGGCGCGGATCGCGCTTGGCGCCGAGCTGCCCGACCCCGGCGGTCAGGTTCTGTTCCGCGCAACGCCCGACGGCGAGCCCATCACCGTGCATGAAATGTCACGCGCCCAGCGCACCGCGTTCCAGCGGCAGGCGCAGATGGTGTTTCAGGACCCCTACAGCTCGCTCAGCCCCCGGATGCGCATCCAGGACGCGATGACCGAGCCGCTGGAAATCCATCGTATCGGCACCCGCGCCGAACAGCGCGACAAGGCGGCCGAGATGCTGCAGCGGGTGGGGCTGAACGCGGACATGCTCAAACGCTATCCGCATGCGTTTTCCGGCGGACAGCGCCAGCGCCTGTCGGTGGCCCGCGCCATGATGCTGGACCCGTCGCTGATCGTCTGCGACGAGCCGACCTCGGCGCTGGACGTGTCCGTGCAGGAGCAGATCCTGACCCTGCTGGAAGACCTGCAGGACAGCCTGAAACTCTCCTACCTCTTCATCTCGCACGATCTGGCCGTGGTGGCCCGGATCGCCGATGAGGTCGCCGTGATGCGGCAGGGGCTGGTGGTGGAACAGGCCCCGCCCGACACATTGTTCTACAATCCTCAACACCCATACACGAAGGCGCTGATCGCCGCTCAACCGGAACCCGACATCAACCGCCCGATCGACCTGAAACTGGTTGCTCAAGGCGCGGGATCGCCAGAGAGTTGGGCCGAAGCCTTCCGTTTCTCCGACGCCATGATACCCTCACTCGTGGAGATGGAGCCCGGCCATAAGGTACGTTGTCATGTTTAAGATCCCCCGCACATCCCTTGTCCTCGCCGCGTCTCTCGCGCTGGCCGGCCTGATACCGGCCCGCGCCGAACCCATCCCGCCATTGCAGGAAAGCGCCTTCTGGAAATCCGAAGTCGAGATGGGTGATCTGCCACCGGTCGAGGAACGCATCCCCGACGATCCGGTCATCGTCGATCTGGCCGCCAAGGGCCGCGAATTCGGTCATCAGGGCGGCACCCTCAGAACCATGGTCACCCGCTCCAAGGACATCCGGCAGATGGTGGTCTACGGCTACTCGCGGCTGATAGGTTACAACGAGAAATACGAGCTGGTACCGGATATCCTCGCCTCCTACGAAAACGCGGACAACCGCACGTTCACCCTGCATCTTCGCGAAGGGCACAAATGGTCCGACGGAGCCCCGTTTACCTCGGCGGATTTTGCCTATTGGTGGAACGATGTGGCGAATAACGAGCTGCTCAGCCCCTCGGGTCCACCCGATTTCCTGAGGGTCGAGGGAGAGTTGCCGCAGGTCTCGTTCCCCAATGAGACCACCGTGGTCTTCGAATGGGCCGATCCGAATCCGAACTTCCTGCAATCGCTGGCGCAGGCACGCCCGCCCTTCATCTACCGGCCCTCGCATTTCCTCAAACAATACCACGCCGATTACGCCGAGGCCGACGCGCTGGCGGCCGAGGTCGACGATGCCCGCGTCAAGAGCTGGGCCGCGCTGCACAACAAGCTCGACAACATGTACAAGTACGACAACCACATGCTGCCGACATTGCAGCCGTGGCTGAACGCAAGCTCGGGCAAGAAGATCCGCCACAACTTCGTGCGCAATCCCTACTATCACCGCATCGACAGTAACGGGGTGCAACTGCCCTATATCGACGTGATCGAGATGGAGATCGTGGCCCCCGGGCTGGTCGCCGCCAAGGCCAACGCGGGCGAGACCGACCTGCAGGCGCGGGGTCTGGATTTCCGCGATGTGTCAATCCTGAAAAAGGGCGAGGCCGAGGGCAATTACAAGACTTATCTGTGGCAGACCGGCGTGGCATCGCAGATCGCCATATTCCCGAACCTGAACTATGCCGACGAGGGCTGGCGTGAGGTTCTCCGCGACGTCCGCGTGCGCCGCGCCCTGTCGCTGGCCATCGACCGCAAGACGATCAATCAGGCGCTTTATTTCAAGCTGGGCAAGCCCGGGGCCATGTCGGTGCTGCCCGCCTCACCCTTCTTCGATGAAAAGAACCTGAAGGCCTGGGCGGATTACGACCCGGATCGGGCCAACACCCTGCTGGATGAGGCCGGACTGGACAAACGCGACAGCAGCGGCACCCGGATGCTGCCTGATGGCCGCCCGATGGAGCTGGTGGTCGAGACCGCGGGCGAACGACAGGAGGTTGAGAACGCTCTTCAAATCGTCACCGACACCTGGCGCGAGATCGGCGTGAAACTGGTGATGCGCCCGCTGGACCGCGATATCCTGCGCAACCGGGTGTTCGCGGGCAACACCATGGCCGCGGTCTGGTTCGGCTGGGACAACGGTATTCCGCAAGTCTACACCTCGCCTGCATTCCTGGCCCCCACGGATCAGGTGTTCCTTGCCTGGCCGAAATGGGGGCAATACTACCAGACCAGCGGCGATGTGGGCGAAGCGCCCGACATGCCCGCAGCCCAGCGCCTGATGGAGCTGGCCCATGACTGGGACGCCGCCACCACCGATGAACAACGCGCCGCCGCCTGGAAAGAGATGCTCGATATCCACGCCGATCAGGTCTATGGCATCGGTATTCTGGCCGGCGCCCCGCAGCCTGTCGTGGTCTCGAACGCTCTGCGCAACGTCCCGGAAAAGGCGATGTGGGCCTGGGACCCCGGCGCGCATTTCGGCATCCACCGCGTGGACGAGTTCTTTTTCGCCCAATGACAAGGATCGCTGAATGACCATTCTGCGCTACGCGATCTATCGCTTTGGCACCATGCTGCTGACGCTGCTGGTGGTCTCGGCGCTGATTTTCATCATCATCAACCTGCCGCCGGGCGATTACCTCAGCAACCAGATCGCCGAGCTGCAGGCCTCGGGCCAGTCCGCCGGTGTGGCCAAGGCCGAGTTCCTGCGCAAGGAATACGCGCTCGACCGGCCGCTTTGGGAACAATACATGATCTGGATGGGCTTCATGCCCGGCCCGCACGGGTTCTCCGGCCTGATCCAGGGCAATTTCGGCTGGTCTTTCGAGTTCGACCGCCCGGTCTCCGAGATCGTCGGCGAAAGCCTGTGGCTGACCGTGCTGGTAAACGTGGCGGCGGTGCTCTTCGTCTATCTGGTGGCCCTACCGCTGGGCGTGCTGGCAGCGGCGCGGTCGCGGACCTGGGTGGACTACACTTCGGCCTTCATCGGCTATCTAGGACTGGCGACGCCCAACTTTCTGCTGGCCCTGATCCTATTCTACTACGGCCACCGCTATTTCAACCTGCCCATCGGCGGCCTGATGGACCCCAGTTTCGAAGGCCAGCCGATGAGCTATGAAAAAATGAAGTCGATCCTGGTTCACCTGATCGTGCCCACCTTCGTGATCGGCACATCCGGCGCCTCGGCGATGATGCAGCGGCTGCGGGCGAACATGCTGGACGAGCTGGGGAAACCTTATGTCGAAACCGCCATCGCCAAAGGCATGGCCCCCTCGCGGATGCTGACCAAATACCCGCTGCGGGTGGCCTTCAACCCGTTCGTGGCCGATATCGGCAACCTGCTGCCCTCGATGGTGTCCGGCTCGGTGCTGGTTTCGGTGGTGCTGGGCCTGCAAACCATCGGCCCCACCCTGCTGACCGCGCTCAAGACACAGGATCAGTTCCTGTCGGCCTTCGTGCTGATGTTCGTGGCCCTGCTGACGCTGATGGGCACGATGATTTCCGACGTGCTGCTGGTTCTGCTCGACCCGCGCATCCGCTATGAGGGGCGCGAGACATGACCCAGCTACCCGACGGTCGCTATGTCGACGACGCCCCCTACGATCCGCAGGCCTCGATCCAGCAGCTCGAACGCCGCGATCTGGACGCCCCCAACTGGGTGCTGATCTGGCGCAAGTTCAAGACCCACAAGCTGGGCCTGATCTCGGGCATCTTCCTGCTGATCGCCTATTTCCTGATCCCCTTCGCCGGGTTCATCGCGCCCTACGGCCCCAATGAACGCTTTTCCGAGCACCTCTATTCCCCACCCCAGTCGATCAAGCTGTTCCACGAGGGCAAGTTCATCGGCCCCTTCGTCTATCCGATGACCTCCGAGGCCAATCTGGAAACCTTCCAGTGGGAGTTCAAACCCGACACCTCGCGCCCGCTCAAGCTCAAATTCTTCTGCGAAGGCAGCACCTATAATCTGGCCGGGTTCATCAAGAGCAACCGGCACCTGTTCTGCGCCACCGAGGACGCGACGATCTTCATCATGGGCTCAGACCGTCTGGGCCGCGACATCTTCAGCCGGGTCTCCTACGGCGCTCAACTGTCGCTGACGGTCGGCCTGATCGGCATCACGGTCTCGTTCGTGCTCGGCATCTTCTTCGGCAGCGTCGCGGGCTATTTCGGCGGCCGGATCGACTGGTTCATCAACCGGGTGATCGAGATTCTGCGCAGCCTGCCCGAATTGCCGTTATGGCTGGCGCTCTCGGCAGCCGTGCCGTCGAACTGGAGCCCGGTGGCGGTGTTCTTCATCATCTCGGTCATCCTCGGCATCCTCGACTGGCCGGGCCTTGCCCGCGCGGTGCGGGCCAAGTTCCTGTCCCTGCGGGAAGAGGAATACGTGCGCGCCGCCGAGATGATGGGCGCAAGCTCGGGCCGGGTGATCCGCAAACATCTGCTGCCCAATTTCATGAGCCACCTGATCGCCAGCGCCACCCTGTCGATCCCGGCCATGATCTTGGGCGAAACCGCGCTGTCCTTCCTCGGTCTGGGGCTCAGGGCGCCCGCGGTCAGTTGGGGCGTGATGCTGAACGACGCGCAAAACCTCGCCTCGATCGAGATCTACCCGTGGACCGCCATCCCGATGGTGCCGATCATCATCGTGGTGCTGGCCTTCAACTTCCTCGGTGACGGGTTGCGCGACAGCCTCGACCCCTATCAGCAATGACCCAGCTCAGCACGCTTCCGGCCCCCGGCACCTATCGGGTGACCGGGTCGGGTCATCGTCCCAGCGCCTTTGCCGTCAGCGAGCTGGCCACCGCCTCTTTCGCGGCGGTCGGCGTGCAACTGGCACGGCTGGTGGCGGCACTGAACCTTGAACCCTCGGCGCCCGAAATCACCGTCGACCACCGGCTGGCCTCGCTCTGGTACGGCTGGTCCTTCCGCCCCGACGGGTGGGAGATGCCCGACGCCTGGGACCCGATTGCCGGAGACTATGAAGCCGCGGACGGCTGGATCAAGCTGCACACCAACCTGCCACATCACCGGGCCGCGGCGCTGCAAGTCCTGGACTGCGCGCCCAAGCGTGACGCGGTCGCAAAGGCCTTGGCGGGCTGGCAATCGGACGCGCTCGAAACCGCCATCGTGGCTCAGGGCGGCGTGGCCGCAGCGATGCGCAGCCGGGCGGATTGGGCGGCGCATCCGCACGGCAGGGCCGTCGTTTCCAGCCCGCTGATCGCATGGGCGGGACCGCGCCGGGTCACCCTGCGCGACCGCCCCGAGGCCACCGCCAAGCGCCCGCTCGCCGGGCTGCGCGTGCTCGACCTGACCCGGGTGCTGGCCGGTCCGGTCTCGACCCGCACGCTGGCCGGCTTTGGCGCCGAGATTCTGCGGATCGACCCGCCCGGGTGGGACGAGCCCGGGGTGATCCCCGACATCTCGCTGGGCAAACGCTGCGCCTATCTGGACCTCAAACAGGCCGCTGATCTCGACCGGCTCAAGACGCTCATGGCCGAGGCGGATGTGCTGATCCACGGCTACCGCCCCGGCGCGCTCAAGCGGCTGGGGCTGGACCGCGCAACCCGCGACCAAATCGCCCCGAACCGGATCGAGGTCACGCTCAACGCCTATGGCTGGCAGGGCCCATGGTCCACCCGGCGCGGCTTTGACAGTCTGGTTCAGATGAGTTCCGGGATCGCCGCCGCCGGACGCGACTGGGCTGGAAACAAGAAACCCACGCCCCTGCCGGTGCAGGCGCTGGACCATGCCACAGGCTACCTGATGGCCGCCGCCGCCCTCTCGGCACTCGCCACCGCTGCCTCGGAAGAGGCCGTAACCGACGCGAAACTCTCACTGGCCCGCACGGCAGAGCTGCTGGCCGCGCTCGCAAAAACCGCCCATGGCGTCGAAATCACCGCCGCCAAGACCAAGGATTTCACGCCAAAGGCCGAAGCCTCAGACTGGGGCCCGGGCCACCGCCTGCGTCCGGCTTTGAAAGTCGGACAGGCGCGTATGCACTGGCCCTCGCCCGCCTGCCAGCTCGGAACTCATCCTCCCGCCTGGCAAGAGCTACCGGACTGACGCCCCCCCGCGCGGAACGCGCGGGCCGGGCCCAACCTCGAGAAGCCTCTCGCCAGAGAGGCGCCGAGGGGGCGGGAGCGCCACCGCCTACCGGTCGTCGCCGCCCGGGCCGATATCGTCCAGATAATCCTCGTCGATGGCGGCCTGCACCGCGCCGGTCACCGCCTCGCGCTGTTTCGGCGTCAGATCCTCGGAGCTCTTGTCATCGGCCAGCCGCACCGTCACCTCGCGATGCGCGAACCTGATCCCCTCGCGCGCGAACAGCTCGCGGATTTCCTGGTAAACCTTTTTGCGCACCAACCACTGATCGCCCGGCTTGGTCATGAACTTGACCCGGATGATCATCGCCGAATCCTGCATCTCGATCACGCCCTGAGACTTCAGCGGCTGGATGAAGTTCTCACCGATCACCGGGTCGTCCAGCAATTGAACCCCCAGCTTCTTGATCAGCTTGCGCACCTTTTCGACGTCGGTGTCATAGGTCACCCGCAGCGGCAGTTTCATGATCACCCAGTCGCGCGAATAGTTGGTCAACACCTTGATCTCGCCAAAGGGAATGGTGTTGAGCGCGCCCAGATGGTGGCGCAGCTGGAACGACCGGACCGAGATCTTTTCCACCGTCCCCTTCACGTCGCCAATGTCGATATATTCGCCTTTGCGGAACGCATCGTCGATCAGGAAGAACGCGCCCGAGAAGATGTCGCGCACCAGTGTCTGTGCACCGAACCCCACGGCCAGACCGACCACACCGGCACCGGCAAACAGCGGGCTGACATTGATCCCCAGCTCCATCAGCGCAATCAGCGCAATCGAGACCACAACCACCGCCAGAATAGCGCCCCGGAACAGCGGCAACAGCGTCGCCAGACGGCTCTGCCCGCCTTCGCCGCCCTCGTCGCCCAGCTCGGCCTCGGCCGAACCGTCATCGGCCTCCTCGGCGATCTTGCTGTCGATCCAGATGCGGAAGAAGTGAAACAGGATATAGCCGATGAACAGGATCACCATCAGATCCAGCGCCCGTTCGACCGGCAGGTCCTGAGTCCAGTCCGCGTCCGGGTACCAGATCACCACCAGCGCATAGGCGCCCACCACAAAGGCCAGAATACCGGCCACGCGCCGGGCCAGATCCTCATAGGTGGCAATCGGATGACGCTGCGGCTCGGGCACCTCCGTATCGTCGGTATCTGTATCGGCCTCGCTCTCGTCTTCCGCATCGGCGGCCTCGGCATTCAGCTCGTCGATCTGGCGCGAGCGGTCGAAATAGCGCTCAAGCAGATAGTTCATCGCCCCATAGGCAATGACCACCGACATAAAGATCGCATAGGTGCCTGCCACCAGCGGGATCGAGGCCGGGTTTTCCAACACCAGATCAAGCGCCAGCTTGAACCAGCTGAAGGCGATATAGATCACCAGCACCGGCGCCCAGGCAAACGCAACAAGCTGCAGGATCCACGACACGTCCTCGGGCTTCCTGCCGCCGCGGATCGCATGAGAAATCGCCCGCGCGTTGAACAGAACCATCAGCACGTTGCCGAGCGCGCCCACCAGCGTCAGACAGCCATAGACCATGGCATAGACGTTATAGTTCAGCCCGAAATCCGCGACCCAGGTCGCAAACATCACCACCGAGATATCGAACGTCGCCAGCGCCGAGGCCCAGATATACAACCGCTTGGCATCGCGGTCGGAAAACGGCGGCAGCCGGTACTGGCTGAGAAACGGCGACAGCACCATGCGCCACAGGTCCGACACGGTGCGGGCCAGAAAGAACGTGACAAAGATGGTTGTCACCGTGAACTGGATCGAGATGTCCTTTTCAGTCCCGATGAAAAACAACTCGCCAACGATATAGGCCAGCAGCATTGCAAAAAGCGTCGCGCCGATCCCCATGAGGAAACGAAAAACCAGAAACGGCATCTTTTCGCGAAAGCCGACCGGGTTTTTCTTGATCCGCGACACGACCAGATGCTTTGCAATCCGCTTGGCGTAGATCTCGATCGACAGCCAGCGTCCGATCATCAGGAACAATACGGCCCATAACAGCACTTCGACATAGGTCATCATCCGCCCGTCGGGACTGGTCTGGCGCAGGACGTACTGGACCTCGAATATCGAATAGGGCAGCGCCTCAAGCCGGGATTCCAGCGAACTGCGGAACTCCGAGAACCGCTCCTGCGCCTTCATCAACTGTGACCCTTCGGCCATGTGATCGCCGGCGTTCTCGGCCGTGCCCGAGGCATCGCCCGTCTGCCCCGACGACACCAGCTTGCCAGTGCTGTCGATCACGATCACGCTGGCACCGGCCTCCGACGCCTCGCGGATCGCGGCGGCAAGATCGCCGTCGGTGGCGGTCGCTTCGTCCCCCGCCGGATACCCGGGAATCAGCGAGGTCTGCGCATATGCCGCAGGAACGACCGTCAGAAAAGCGACCCAAAGCGTCAGGATCAGGCGGAGAAGAAACACTTGCGTCATCAGGTCTTGCGTCCAGTTTCTATTGCTCGCGCCAACTTACAGGAGCGGTTGCGCCTCTTCAAACAGCAACCTTGCCCATTCACCGGATCTCGCAGGGCCGTGCCCATCCGGCACCGCCGCGCCAGAAGGGTGTTTTCAAGTCCGCCGGATTTGAATATGACCGATTCAGGTCACCTGTCGGGTTCCGCCCGGGATCAGGGGTGGAAAGCTAGACGGCGGCTCTTTCGGAGGGCCGCGCATCAAAACGACAGGGGCGCAATAACTCCATGACGGGCTCAGCATCTGCCACTGCACGCGACGGCTGGCCTGGACGCCATGGCAACAGGCGCACGGCTGTTGCCCATTCGCAATGTCCCGGGCTCATCGGTGGGGTCCTGAGGGCGTTTGATAAGCCAAGCCCGCAAAATTGCGCTAACAGGTTCTTACACGCGGGCCCAGCATCGCAACCGAAACCACGGGCACAGGCATGAGCCGACACAGTACCGCAACCCCCTCCGGCCGCACGCCGCGTATCATGTTCTACAGCCACGACACGTTCGGGCTGGGGCATCTGCGGCGCTCACGCGCGCTGGCGGCGGCCATTACCGAAGCCGATCCAACTGCTTCGGCCCTGATCCTGACCGGATCGCCGGTTGCGGGCCGGTTCACCTTTCCCCGCCGCGTCGACCACGTGCGCCTGCCCGGTGTGACCAAACGGGCTGACGGATCCTATGCCGCACGCACCATCGGCATGGGGATCGAAGAGGTGACCGAGCTGCGCTCGAGCCTGATCCGCACCGCGGTCGAGCAATACAATCCGGATGTTCTGATCGTCGACAAGGAACCCACCGGCTTTCGTGGTGAGTTGCTGCCCTCGCTCGAAATGCTGGAACAGCAGGGGCAGGCCAAACTGGTTCTGGGCTTGCGCGACGTGCTGGACGAACCCGAAGTGTTGGCCGCCGAATGGGCCCGCAAAGAGGCAATCGCGGCGACCGAGCGGTTCTATCACGAGATCTGGGTCTACGGTCTGCGCTCGATCTACGACCCGACCTCGGGCCTGCCGCTGAACGCGCAGACCCAGGCCCGGATGCACTGGACCGGTTATCTGCGACGCGATCTCGGCCCAATCGGCGAGCCACCGGAACAGCCCTATATCCTGATCACACCCGGGGGTGGCGGCGACGGCAAGGCGATGGTCAATCAGGTTCTCTCGGCCTACGAAAAGGACCCTGATCTGCAACCCCGCGCCGTGCTGGTCTATGGCCCGTTCCTGTCGGGCGATCTGCGCGCCGAGTTCGAAACCCGCGTCGCCGCTCTGGGCGGACGGGTCACCGCGGTGGGCTTTGAATCGCAGATCGAAACGCTCTTTGCCGGTGCGGCGGGCGTTGTCTGCATGGGCGGCTACAACACCTTTTGCGAGGTTCTCTCCTTCGACAAACGCGCGGTCATCGTGCCGCGCATGGTGCCTCGCCTCGAACAATGGATTCGCGCCTCGCGCGCCGAGGATCTGGGGCTGGTCCGGATGCTGGACGAAACCCGCGACGGGCTGTCGGCGGATGCGATGATCCAGGCGATCCGCGCCTTGCCGCACCAGCCGTTGCCGTCGCAGGCGATGACCAGCGGCCTGCTAAACGGACTGGACTATGTCACCGCGCGGATCAGCGCGCTTTTGGGCGGGGCACAGGAACGGGCGGTGGGATGACACAAGGCACGGCCAATCTGGCGGTGCTGGTCAAGGGATGGCCACGCCTGTCCGAGACGTTCATCGCGCAAGAGCTTGTGGCGCTGGAAGAGGCCGGGCACCGCTTCGACATCTGGTCCCTGCGCCACCCCACCGACACCAAACGCCACCCCCTGCATGACCGGCTGCACGCGCAGGTGCATTACCTGCCGGAATATCTCTATCAGGAGCCACAGCGCATCTGGCACGCCCGCGCCATCGCCCAGCGGCTGCCTGGCTATGCCGAAGCCTACACCGTCTGGCGCGCCGATCTGGCCCGCGACCGCACCCATAACCGCATCCGCCGCTTCGGGCAGGCCTGCGTGCTGGCCGCCGAACTCCCCGAAGGGGCCGAGGGGCTCTACGCCCATTTCATGCACACCCCATCCTCGGTCGCCCGCTACGCCGCGATCATGCGCGACCTGCCATGGAGCTTTTCGGCCCATGCCAAGGATATCTGGACCTCGCCGGAGTGGGAAAAACGCGAGAAGCTGCAAGCCGAAACCCACGGCGCCACCTTCGGCGCCACCTGCACCGCCTTTGGCGCGCAGCACCTCCGCGAATTGACCGATGATCCGACCCGGATCGACCTGATCTACCATGGCCTCGACCTGTCCCGCTTCCCTCCCCCGCCTGATCGGACGCTACGGGCGGAGGGCGATCCGCTGCACATGCTTTCGGTGGGACGGCTGGTCGAGAAGAAGGGCTTCGACCGGCTGATCGCCGCCTTCGCCCTGCTGCCTGCTGAGCTCGACTGGTACTGGACCCATATCGGCGGCGGCGGCTCCCGCGAGCGGTTGCAGGCGCAGGCCGAGACCGCCGGTATCGCCCACCGCATCACATGGCGCGGCGCCTGCGATCAGCCCGAGGTGGTCGAGGCGATGCGACAGTCGGACCTGTTCGTCCTGCCCAGCCGGGTAGCGGCGGATGGCGACCGCGACGGGCTGCCGAACGTGCTGATGGAGGCCGCCTCACAGCTCCTGCCGATCCTCTCCACCCCGGTCTCGGCCATCCCCGAATTCATCGAAAACGGCACCCACGGCACCCTGTCCGAGGACGCGCCGAAAGCGCTGGCACAAGCCATCCAAGACATCGCAAACGCCCCCGGCACGACTGCCAGAATGGCGCAAGCTGCCCGCGACAGATTGGTGTCGGAGTTCGGCATGGCCCCGGGCATCGCACAACTGTCCCAACGGCTCCACGCGCTCTGCGCGGACGGATCGTCATGACCCGCATCGCCTTTTACGCGCCGATGAAATCTCCGCACAGTACGGTGCCCTCGGGGGACCGTGAAATGGCCCGCAACCTGATGACCGCCATCGCCGCCGAGGGGGCGCAGGTCGATCTGGTCTCGGAGTTCCGGACCTACGACAAGACCGGGGATGCCGATCTACAGTCCCGCCTGCGCGCCGCCGCTCAGGCCGAGGCGCAGCGGCTGATCGAAACTCTACCCGCTGATACGGGGCTCTGGGTGACCTATCACAACTATTACAAAGCCCCCGACCTGCTGGGCCCGCAGGTCTGCCGCGCCCGGAACATTCCCTACATCCAATTGGAAAGCACCCGCGCCACCAGCCGCCTGACCGGGCCCTGGGCCGGATTTGCCGAAGCCGCGCATCAGGCCTGCGACGCGGCGCAGGTGATCTTCTATTTCACCGCCAACGACCTGATCACGCTCAAGCGGGAACGGTTCGGGTCGCAGGCGCTGGTGCATATGCCGCCTTTTCTGCCCACAACGACCCTGCCCGCCGCCTCGGATTGTGCGGGCCCCATGCTAACGGCGGGGATGATGCGTGCGGGGGACAAGCTCAGGTCCTACCGGATCATCGCCGAGGCGCTGGCCCATCTCGACGGAGACTGGAAACTAGACATCGCCGGAGACGGCCCCGCCCGCAATCAGGTCGAGGCGCTGATGGCACCCTATGGCGACAAGATCCGGTTTCTTGGCCAGTTGGACCGTGACGCGATGCAGGCCGCCTATCAAAGGGCCTCTCTGTTCCTCTGGCCCGGCGTGAACGAAGCCTATGGCATGGTCTATCTTGAGGCACAGGCCGCCGGCCTGCCCGTGGTGGCACAGGACCGCCCCGGCGTGCGCGACGTTCTGGCGCCGGGAAGCTATCCTACGCCCGAGGGTGGTCCCGCCGCCCTGGCCCATGTCATCGACGCCCTACGCAACGACCCCAACCTGCACCGCACCCGGGGCACCGCAGCGCGCGCGCATATCGAGGCACACCACCTGAACCCATCAGCCACCCGAACCTTCTGGTCCGCGGTTTCACCGCTTCTGGAGGACACCGCGTGAGCCGCCTCGCCCTGCTGCGCCACGGCCACACCGAATGGAACCGCGCCGGGCGGATACAGGGCCGCAGCGACATCCCGCTGGACAACACCGCCCGTGCCGAACTGGCCGGGTACCACCTGCCACCCCCATGGGACGCTGCCGATCTCTGGTCCAGCCCGTTGGCCCGCGCACGCGAAACCGCCGCGCTGGTGGCGGGCCGAGAGCCGCAACTGGCGCCGGAACTGACCGAGATGAACTGGGGCGCTTGGGAAGGCCAGCGCGGCATTGACCTCATCGCCGACCCGGAAAGCGGCTATCGCCATATCGAAGACTGGAGTTGGGAGTTCCTCCCGCCCGGCGGTGAGACCCCGGCAGAGCTGTGGCAACGCGTGGCGGCATGGCTGAACCGAATCGAGCGGGATAGCGTCGCCGTCTGCCATATCGGCATCATGCGGGTAATTCTGGCCAAGGCCTGGGGATGGGATTTCGACGGCCCGGCCCCGTTCCGCATCAAGCGCAACCGGCTCTACATCGTTGACCTCAACGGGATGCGCCCCGAACCTGAACCGGTACGCCTGCTGACGGGAGACGCGCCGTGAAGATCATGATCGCCGTCACCCATCTGCTCGGCACCGGCCATCTGAGCCGGGCACTGACGCTGGGTCGCGCGTTCCGGAATGCGGGCCATGCGGTGCTGCTGGTCTCGGGCGGCATGCCCGCACCGCAGCTGAACAATGACGGTCTCGATCTGCTCGGGCTGCCACCGCTGCGCTCGGACGGCACCGTTTTCTCGCGCTTGCTGACCGAAAGCAGTGAGGTGGCGGATGAGGCTTACCTGCACGCACGGATCACGGCGCTGCAAGCTGCAATCACACAATTCGCGCCGGATGTTCTGATCACCGAACTCTATCCCTTTGGCCGCAGAGTTCTGGCCCGCGAGTTCCAGGCCCTGTTGCAAGCAGCACATGAACTTACCCCGCGCCCCGTCATTCTCAGCTCGATCCGCGACATCCTGGCTCCACCCTCGAAGCCGTCCCGGGTTGAGCAAACCGAAGCAATGGTCACCGGTTTCTATGACGGCGTTCTGGTCCATTCCGACCCGCACAGCACAAAGCTGGAGACCAGTTGGCCCGTGTCCGAGGCTCTGGCACAAAGGCTGCACTACACCGGCTACGTCGCCCCGCCCCCCGCCGAACCGCACCCGTCGCAGGCCGGAGACGGCGAGGTTCTGGTCAGTGCGGGCGGCGGATCGGTTGGCGCGCCCATCTTCCGCGCGACCATCGAGGCCGCCCGTAAGATCACCAACAGGCGCTGGCGCCTGTTGGTGGGCGGGCGGGACGCGAATGCGCGCATTGCCGAACTGCGCGCTCATGTCAGCGATGCGCCAGTCGAGATCGAACCAGCCCGTGCCGACTTCCGGCAAATGCTGAATCATGCCGCCGCCTCGGTCAGCATGTGCGGCTACAATACCACGCTTGATCTGCTGCAGAGCGGTATCCCGGCGGTCCTGATCCCCTTCGATGACGGCAAGGAAGTGGAACAGGGATTGCGCGCCCAAAGCCTTGCACGACTGCCCGCTATCGAGGTGCTTAAGAGCGACGATCTGTCTCCGGACGCACTAGCGAAGGCGATCGAACGCGCCATTGCCGCAGGCCCACGCACCGGGCCGGACCTGAATTTCGACGGCGCGGCCCGCTCCGTCGCCATCGCCGAAACCTTGCTGGAGGCCCGCCGATGACACCGGACTGGAGCCCGCTGGATCGTGAACTTGCAATCTGGCAAGACAAGGGCCTGACCCTGCCCCTGTGGTGGCGGGACGACGACGCAACCGCTCCGACCCCACATCTGATCCGGCTGTCCGAGCTGTCGCAGCGGCTGGGCCTACCGGTGCACCTGGCCGTGGTCCCCAAACCGGCGGAGGAGGCACTGGCGGATTACATCGCCACCCACCCGCACCTGATCCCCGTGGTGCATGGCTGGGCGCACAAAAACCACGCCCCGAAGGATGAGAAAAAGGCCGAGTTCCGGCTGCACCGTCCACTGGAACAGGTTCTGACCGATGCCGAAACCGGGATGGACCGGCTACGCAGTCTCTTCGGCGCCACGCTGCGTCCGATGTTCGTACCGCCCTGGAATCGGATCGCGCCCGAGACCGTGTCCGGCCTGCCCGGCCTCGGCTTCCGGGTCTTGTCGACCGCCACGCCCCGCATGGCGGCACAGGCCGCACCGGGGTTGGAACAGGTGAACACGCATCTCGACCCGATCGACTGGCGCGGGACCCGGGGGCTGGTGGTCCCGGATATCCTGATCGGCCAGTTGGTCACCCTGTTACAGGACCGGCGCGCGGGCCGGGCCGACAACGATGAGCCGCTCGGCCTGTTGACCCATCATCTTGTCCATGATCAAGACATCTGGACCTTTACCGAGGCGCTGGTCACCCGTCTGATGGCCAGCCCCGTCCGCGTCTGGACCGCGCCCGCAAACTGAACCGCAAAGGATGTTCCGATGAGCCGACTGGATTCCATGCTGCGCCGCCTGACCGCCCAACGGGACGGCCTGAACTGGGCAGCGGGGTTGATCTCGGGGCTTGAGGGTGATGTGCTGGACATGGGGCTGGGCAACGGGCGCACCTATGACCACCTGCGCGAGGTCCTGCCCGACCGCCGCATCTGGGTGATGGACCGGGTGCTGCAATGCCACCCGTCCTGCGTGCCGCCCGATGAGGACTTCCTGCGGGGCGAGGCCGAACCGATGCTGGAGAGGCTGGCCGACGGCAGCCACCAGATCGCGATGGCGCATTACGATTTCGGCATGGGGATCAAGGCGGATGATGTGGCCGAGGCGGCCCGGCTCAGCCCGCTGATCGCGCGCGTGATGGTGCCCAGTGGCCTGCTGATCTCGGGCCAGCCGCTGGTGGGGTTTGAACAGATCGCCGGACCCGACACCATCGCGCCCGACCGCTACCTGTTCTACCGGGCCTGATTACGCGCCGCCTTCGCCGCGCGCGGTGACAAGGCGTTCGCAAACGCCTTGAAGCGGTTTTCAAACCGCTTAAGCCGCTTGCAAGCGGCTTGGCCTGCCACATGGCTCATGAAACGCGCTGCCCCCGCGACCAGACGGCCCGCAGCGCCGGAACACCCGCCCGCATCCGGAACCGGATCAGATCGGCGCGCGCTCCGATGCGAATCTCCCCCCGATCCTCAAGCCCCACCGCCTGCGCCGGGGCCTGCGTCACGGTCCTCATCCCGCGTGCCACATCGCCCCAGATCTCGCCCAGCCGCGCCGCCGACAGCAGCAGCGCCGAGGGTACGTAATCCGACGACACGATATCGAGCAAGTCCATCTCGGCCAGTTCCTGCGCGGCCACATTGCCGGAATGCGACCCACCCCGGATCAGATTGGGCGCCCCCATCATCACCTGAATGCCATGCGCGTGACAGGCCTGCGCCGCCTCGACCGTCGTCGGGAATTCAGCCAGCCGAATGCCGTGACCCGCCGACACCTGCACCTGATCGCGCGTCGTGTCGTCGTGGCTCGCCAGCACCGCCCCGAACCGGCGCGCGGCCCTGACCGCCTCGACCTCATGCACCGTGCCATATTCATCGCGCAGCGCCTTGAGATGGGCGACATGCTGCAGGAACTGGTCATCGCTCATCCCGTGCTTGCCCCGCACATAAGCCTCAAGCTTGGCCATGTCGCGGAACTGGCGCTGGCCCGGCGTGTGATCCATCAGCGAAACCAGACCCACGCGATCCTCGGCCCCGAACTCATCCAGTTCCTCGACCAGCGTATCCGAGCAGACCTCGGCGCGCAGATGCAGGAAATGCGAGATCTTCAGCGCATCCGCATCCCGCAATTCCAGCAATTCGCTGGCCAGCCGGCGGGCGTATTTGCCATAGCTGCTCTCCTTGCGGGTCACCGATCCCACCCGCATCGCATCGAACACGGTGGTAATGCCGGTGCTGGCCAGCTCCGCATCATGGGCGATGATGGCGGCGGCATGGGGCCAGTCCACACGCGGGCGCGGCATGATATGGCGCTCCAGATTGTCGGTGTGCAGCTCGATCAGGCCCGGGGCAACATAATCCCCGCCGCAATCCACCGCCCCCGCCGGAACCGCGCTGCCCTGATCCATTTCGGTGATGGCCTCACCCACGATCCGGACACTGCCAGTGACGGTTTCACCGGGCAGAACAAGCGTGGCATTGGCAAGGATCAACTCTTCTGTCATCTGAACTTCACGTGGTTTGAGCTATGGGATGGGCCACGACGCAGGAGGCCAATGTGACATTCACGCGATACGCGATCTACTACGCTCCGCCCGCCGATGCGGACTGGGCCCGGTTCGGAGCCGCCTGGCTGGGCTGGGACATGGACACGGGAACCGAGATCGCGCATCCGCAGGTGGACCGCCTCGACGTCCCGGCCATCACGGCCACGCCGCGCAAATACGGGCTGCACGGCACGTTGAAGCCGCCGTTCCGTCTGGCCGAGGGGCAAAGCCTGCCCCCCCTGCAAGATGCCTGCGCGGCGCTCGCTGCCACGTGCGCGCCGGTCACACTTGCGGGGCTGAAAATCGCCCGTCTGGGCCGGTTCCTCGCGCTGCGTCCACTGGGTGACACCAGCGGGCTGAACGCTCTCGCCGCCGCCAGCGTGCGCGAACTCGACGGCTTTCGCGCCCCCGCCTCCGACACCGAACTCGCGCGCCGCCGCGCCTCGGGGCTCACCCCGGCGCAGGAGCAGAACCTCTCGCAATGGGGCTACCCTTACGTGATGGATGACTTCCGCTTTCACATCACCCTCACCGGGCGGCTGGACAAACCCACGCTGGCGCAGGTGCAAACGGCGCTGGAGACCCGGCTTGCACCGATGCTGCCGCAGCCGTTCACCATCGCCGATCTGGCGCTGATGGGCGAGGCCGAAGACGGGCGGTTTCACCTGATTCATCGCTACGCCCTTTCCAGCTGAAGCCGGTCGAGGATCACCGCGACCGTCGCATCCAACGGGCCGGAATTGTCAGTCTCGATGACACGGGCGAGCCCCTCAGGCAGAGGTGCGGCCCGGGCCAGACGTCGGGCGCGCCCGGCCGCATCCTCCCGCCCGCGCGCCGCCAGCCGCTGCGCCAGAACCTCGGGCGCGGCCGTCAGGGATATGACGATCAGTGAGCCGAACACATCCTGCGCCCGCAACAGAACCCTGCGCGACAGGTTGACCACAACCGCTTGCGCCTCCTGACGCCGCATCTCGATCTCAACCGGCACGCCATAACGCAACCCATGCGCCGACCAGCTCAGCACGAACGCTCCGGCACCTTCCATCCGATCGAACTCAGCCTCTGAGACTCGGGCAAAGTCTTCGCCGCCTGCGCCTTCGGGCCGGGTGATCACCCGGCACATCCGGTGGATGCCTGGCGCCCGCGCCACCAGCGCATCAATGACGCTGTCCTTGCCGACACCCGAGGGGCCGACCACCGCGATGACCGGTGCGCGCGTCACGCCGCCACTCCGGGCGCAAAACGGGACACATCCACCTCACGATCACAGACGCGGGCCCGCGCCTCGACGTCGTGGAAGATACCGACAATGGCCGCCCCGCGCGCCTTGGCCTCTTCGATCAGGGACAATACGATTTCCCGGTTCTGCGCATCCAGGCTCGCCGTCGGCTCATCCAGCAGCATCGCCGGATAGTCATGTGCAAACCCGCGCGCGATGTTCACTCGCTGCTGCTCACCGCCCGAGAATGTCGTCGGGCTCAACGACCACAATCGTTCCGGGATGTTCAGCCGCACCAGCAACCCGGCGGCCTTGTCCCGCGCCGCCTGTCTCTCGACCCCCACCGCCAGCAACGGCTCGGCCACTACATCCAGCGTTGCCACCCGAGGCACCACCCTCAGGAACTGGCTGACATAACCCAGGACCTCGCGCCGCAGCGCCAGAATCTCGCGCGGCTCGGCCCGTGCCACATCCAGCCCGCCCACAAGCACCCGCCCCGAGGCGGCCAGATAATTGCCGTAGATCACCCGCATCAGCGTAGATTTCCCAGCACCCGAGGCCCCGGTCAGCGCCACGCACTCCCCCGGCCCCACCGCTAGCGCAGCACCCTCCATCACCGGGATCACGGCACCGCCCTGATTGTGCAGGGTAAAGCTCTTGCTCACATCGGTCAGCTCAATCATCGCATTTCATCTTTTCAAAAATACTCAAACCTGCAGAACGCTCGACACAAGCAACTGCGTATAGGCATGCTGCGGATCGTCCAGCACCTGATCGGTCAGACCGGCCTCGACCACGCGGCCATCCTTCATCACCATCAGCCGGTCGGCGAGCAACCGCACCACCGCCAGATCATGGGTCACGATGATGGCGCTCAGCCCCATCTCACGCACCAGCCCGCGCAGCAGGTCCAGCAGCCGCGCCTGAACCGAGACATCCAGGCCCCCCGTCGGCTCATCCATGAACACCAGCCGCGGCCCGGTCACCAGATTGCGCGCGATCTGCAACCGCTGCTGCATGCCGCCGGAAAAGGCGGTGGGGCGGTCATCGACGCGGGTCGCGTCGATCTCGACCCGGCCCAGCCAGTCCAGAGCTCGTTCCCGGATATGCCCATAGTGGCGACCGCCGACGGCCATCAGCCGCTCACCGATATTGCCGCCCGCACTCACCGACATGCGCAGCCCGTCGCGGGCATGCTGATGCACAAAGGCCCAATCGGTGCGGCCCAGCATCCGGCGTTCGGGCTCGGACATCGTAATGGTATCCACCGGCCCGTCAGCACGGGTATCAAAGACCACCTGCCCCGCATCTGGCTCCAAATGCCCTGCCAGACAGTTGAGCAGCGTCGACTTGCCCGAGCCACTCTCGCCCACAATCCCCATCACCTCACCGGGATAGAGATCAAAGCTCACATCCGCGCAGCCCATCCGCGCGCCATAGCACTTTTTGATGCCCTTCACCTGCAACAACGGCGTCATCTATGCATCCTCCCGGCCCATGCGGCCCACATGCCCCGCCTCGCGGCGCGACCGGCAGTAATCGGTGTCCGAGCACACAAACATCCGGTTACCGGCGTCATCCATGATTACCTCGTCCAGATAGCTGTCCTCAGCGGCACACAGATCACAGGGATGATCAGCCTTGGTGGGCTCGAACGGATGGTCCTCGAAATCCAGACTGACCACCTTGGTGTAGGGCGGCACGGCATAGATCCGCTGCTCGCGCCCGGCACCGAACAACTGGATGGCGGCCATCTCCATCTTCGGGTTGTCGAATTTCGGGATCGGCGACGGGTCCATCACATACCGGTCCGCCACCCGCACCGGATAGGCATATGCGGTCGAGATCGCACCGTGCTGGCTGATATCCTCGTAGAGCTTCACATGCATCAGCCCGTTTTCCTCAAGGGCGTGCATCTTGCGGGTCTCGGTCTCGCGCGGCTCCAGAAAGCGCAACGGCTCGGGGATCGGCACCTGATAGACGAGGATCTGCTCCTCGGTCAGCGGCGCCTCGGGGATGCGGTGGCGGGTTTGTATCACCGTGGCCTTTTCAGTCTCTTCGGTCGTGGCCACGCGGGCTGTGTTCTCAAAGAACTTGCGGATCGACACCGCGTTGGTGGTGTCATCGGCCCCCTGGTCGATCACCTTGAACGTATCGTCAGGCGTCAGTGTTGCCGCCGACACCTGCACCCCGCCGGTGCCCCAACCGTAAGGCATCGGCATCTCGCGGCTGGCAAACGGCACCTGATAGCCCGGCACCGCAAGCCCCTTGAGGATGGCCCGGCGGATCATCCGCTTGGTCTGTTCGTCCAAATAGGCGAAGTTGTACTCGCTCATCTCTCGATCTCTTCTGAGAGCCGGGCCAACACGCCCGGCAGGTTGGTCAGGATGTCGGAGTTCGAAAATCGCAGAACACGAAACCCCTGCCCCTCAAGCCACTGATCGCGGCGCTGGTCGGTCAGGGCATCCGCATGCTGCCCGCCATCCGCCTCGACCACCAGCGTTCGCTCAGCGCAGAGAAAATCCACGATGTAAGGGCCGATCGGAACCTGACGGCGGAATTTCAGACCCCGAAACTGCCGCGCCCGCAACGCAAACCACAATCGTTTCTCAGCTTCGGTCTGATCCTGGCGCAATTGCCGGGCCCTAGCCGTCTGCAATGTGTTCTGGCGCATATTCCCCCTCACCCTGACCCTCTCCCCCGAGGGGAGAGGGAATGTCGCATGCGGCCAAACCTGCGCCCCACATGGTGAACGGTCCGTTAACCCGCGCCGCCGCCGGCCAAGGCCGTCCCCTCTCCCGTCGGGGGAGAGGGTCAGGGTGAGGGGCTGCAACATCGCGGTCATTCCGCCGCCTCCGGAACATCGGCACCACTCGCCACCCGCGCCTCGGCTTCACGCCGCAACTTGCGCACCAGTTCCAGCTCGGACTGGAAATCCACGTAATGCGGCAGCTTGATATGTTCGAGAAACCCGGTCGCCTGAATGTTGTCCGCGTGGCTCAGGACAAACTCCTCATCCTGCGCCGGGGCACCCAGATTGTCCTCGCCCAGTTCCTCCCAGCGCAGCGCCCGGTCCACCAGCGCCATGGCGATGGATTTCCGCTCGGACTGGCCAAAGACCAGCCCGTATCCCCGGGTGAATTGCGGCGGCTCAGTCTTTGACCCCTTGAACTGGTTCACCGTCTCGCATTCGGTCAGTTCGATCTCACCGATCTCGATGGCAAAGCCCAGTTCCGGGACCTCCATCTCGACCGCGACCTTGCCGATCCGCAACTCGCCCACAAAGGCATGGTTGCGCGCATAACCGCGCTGGGTCGAGTAAGCCATGCCGAGGACAAACCCCTCATCCCCGCGCGTCAGCGACTGCAGGCGAAGCGGCCGGTTTGACGGAAACTCCATCGGTTCGCGCGAGAGGTCGCCGGGGAGTGCATCGCTCTCGTGCTCGCGCTGAATGATATCCTCGCCCTGCAGAAACTCGGTGATATGCGGCGTCCGCTCGTCACGCGGTTCAGCGGTTGCAGCACGCGGCACCTCACCCTCGGCGGCCAGTTTGAAGTCCAGCAGCCGGTGAGTGTAGTCGAAGGTCGGCCCCAGCACCTGCCCACCCGGCGCGTCCTTGAAGGTGGCCGAGATGCGGCGGTCGCAGGCCATCTGACCAGTCTCGACGGGCTGCGTATAGCCAAATCGCGGCAGCGTGGTGCGGTAGGCTCGGATCAGAAAGATCGCCTCGATCAGATCGCCCCGTGCCTGCTTGATCGCCAGCGCGGCAAGATCCGGGTCGTAAAGCGAGCCCTCGGCCATCACCCGGTTGACCGCCAGACTGAGCTGCTCTCGGATCTGGGCCAGACTGAGTTCCGCGACATCGGTATCCCCACGCCGCTCCTCGGCCAACCAGGCGTGAGCGTTTTCAATGGCGGTCTCACCGCCTTTGACTGCAACATACATTGCTCAAACCTCCGCCATGACTTGCGTGCTGCGCGGCAGCGCCGCGACCTGCGCGCCGCTGGTCAGGAAGAAATCGCACCCCAGCGGATAAAGCGCCGCATTGGCCTGCATCGCCGGAACGTCCGGCACAGACAGGCGGGCGCGTTCCCTGATACCGGGGCCGCGCAGCACCGCGCCCGATTGTGCCAGCGCATCGCATTCCACGATCAGCGTGGCGGAGCGGTCGGGGTATTCCGGCGTGCCCATGCGATAGGTATCGAGCGGCGCCAGCGCCTGCCAGCGGCCAACCGCAAAATCGGCCTCGGCAGCGGTCACAAGCGGCGCCCCGGTGTGGAAGGCCAGCCATTGCCGCACCTCTGCCGTGTCGGCCTCACCAGCCAGATGAATGCCGGTCTCCGGGTCACAAAGGGTCAGCAGCAGCGTTCCGGCCGCCACCGACAAAGGCGCCGGAGGTTCGGCCCCGGTCAGTTCGCGAATCTCTCCGGGCCGCGCCATCACCGTCATCGCAGCACGGAAGGCATGCGCCGCATCCAGAGGCGCATTGCCGAACCCGCCAGAGAACAGGGTTTGCGCGCTCATCAATCCTCTCCCCGCACCATGGTGAAGAACTCGACCTTGGTGGCCGCGGCCTTGGCCGCCCGCGCCGCCTTGGCCGCACGCATCTGCTCGGCCAGCGGGTCCAGCACCACGGCTCGCACGGAAGCCGCCGCTCCGGTCTGCATCAGCGCGTCAATCAGCGCCGCGGCCTCGACCTTGGATTTGGACCGCCCCTGCACATAGCCATGCCCGACAGTCCCGTCCGCCAGCACCAGCGAACAGCGCGTCACCGTCATCTCGCCCAGATTGAAGGCCCCGCCGGTGCCGCCCATACGGCCTCGCACCATCACGCCACCCACCTCGGGCGCGCGCAGCCACTCAAAGGCGGGGCGTTCCGCCACTTTCCCCCACAACGCCATCAACGCGCTTTCGGGGGCCTTGGCCAGCAGGCTCATCCACCCTCTGCGCGTCTCAGCGTCGATTTCCGTCTCGTTTGCCATGAAAGCCTCTTGGCCCGGTTGCCTACATGAACTATACAACTAGACAAATCATACGCCTCCCAAGGCAATCGCGCAATCCTCCCGCCCGTGAAGTTTTGATGACATGAGCCGCACACCCGTCTGGAAAAGCATCGCGCTCAGCCTGACCTCCGACATCGCCGAGGGTCGCTATGGCACCGGAGACCGCCTGCCGACCGAGGCGCAATTGTCCGCAACCCACGGGGTGAACCGCCACACGGTGCGGCGGGCGCTGGCCGAGATGGCGGAACAGGGGCTGGTCCATGCCCGGCGCGGAGCGGGGGTGTTCGTGGCGGCACGACCGACGGAATACCCGATCGGCAAGCGGGTGCGCTATCACCAGAACATCTCGGCCAGCGGCAAGATCCCGGGCAAGAAGATCCTGTCGCTAACGACCCGCGCGGCGGATGAAACTGAGGCCGAAGCGCTGGAGCTGCACCCAGGCGACCCGATTCATGTCTATGACGGCCTGTCCCTGGCCGATGGCCAACCCATCGCCGTGTTCCAAAGC
Organism: Ruegeria sp.; assembly: GCF_040830605.1. Lineage (GTDB taxonomy): Bacteria > Pseudomonadota > Alphaproteobacteria > Rhodobacterales > Rhodobacteraceae > Ruegeria. Next base: position 196,836 of record NZ_JBFOMD010000001.1, on the reverse strand, counting down.
GTATTCCCCGCCGCCCGCTTTCCCGACCTGCTCACCGCGCTGACCGAGACCCAATCGGTGACGAAAGCGCTGCGAATGAACGGCGTCGCCGACTACACCCGCATCTCGACCCGCCTGACTGCCCGTCAGGCCAGCGTCACCCAGGCCCTGCACCTGCGCCTCTCCGAAGGGGCACCGGTGCTGCATTCGGTCGGCATCAACGCCGATCCCGACGGCAGGCCGGTGGAATATGGTCGTACCTGGTTCGCAGGCGAGCGGGTGACCCTGACCCTCACCGACAACTGATCCTCAGGGCCCGTTCCCGGACCAGAAGTGCTCCCTCCTGCCTTCGGCCTCCTTACGGAGACCTCAGCCAGTTGGGCCTGGCACCGCGCAAAGCGCGGTGCCAGGCCCAAAGCCGCCAGGGATCATCGGCACAGCCGATGATCCTGCGGGCGCGGGAGCCCCACCGGGTTGATCATTGTGACCCTCCGCACGGTATGCGAGTTCCGTCACTCGTATTTTTCGAGGAGCTTTTCAGCCCGCATCGAGCGGAAATCCGGTAAGGCCGCACGCAAACGGACATTGTCCCAATCCCACCAGGCCAGCGCCATCATACGCTCGGCGGTGCCTTCAGAAAACCGCCGGCGGATCGGCTTTGCGGTCACCCCAGCGACAATCGTGTAAGGAGCCACGTCCCGGGTCACGATGGCGCCCGACGCCACCACAGCGCCATGGCCGATGGTGACCTCGGGCTTGATGATCGCCGCGTGGCCGATCCAGGTGTCGTGGCCCACATACGCCGTCCGACCGGCCCGATGTGCGAACCAGTCGGTATCATGCTCCGCGTCGTCCCAATAATCCGCAGACCGGTAATGGAAATGGTGCAGCGAGGCTTTCTCCATCGGGTGATCCGTTGCCCCGATCCGGGTGAAGCTGGCGATATTGGCGAACTTACCGATATGCGCATTGGCGATGTCGCAGGTCCGGTCGCAATAGGAATAGTCTCCGAACACGGTGTTGGCGATCCGGCTGCCCGCACCGATCTCGACATATTCGCCAAAGGAACTGTCGGTGATCTGACAATCGGGGTGGATGAACGGCTGGTCGGACCGCAGGCGCGCCATGGGCTCTGTCCTCAAACTCGATTACGGCAACAGGAACGGCCTGGCCTTCGGATCGCGCGGCCTGCGCCGTGCCCGACCCTCACCCCGGATCAACCGCCTGCGCAACCAGCCCGAGAACCAGTCCATCAGCATCACCATCAGGATGATGAGTACGATGTAATAGGCGACCTCTTCCCAATCCTTCTGTGTGATGATCGCCTGCGTCAGCAGCAACCCAATCCCGCCCCCGGTGATCGCGCCGATGATAGTGGCGCTGCGGGTGTTGGATTCCAGAAAATACAGCAACTGGCTAAGCAGCACCGGCGTGATCTGCGGGATCACCCCAAAGCGATAGCGCTGCGGCGCATTGGCGCCGGTGGACTGCACCCCTTCGATCTGCTTCTGGTCCACATTCTCCAACGCTTCCGAGAAGATCTTACCGAAGGTGCCGGTATCGGTGATCAGGATCGCCAGAGCCCCGGTCAGCGGGCCGGGACCGAAGGCACGCGCCAGCACCACGGTCCAGATCAGCGCATCGACCCCGCGCACGAAGTCGAACACCCGGCGCATGGCGAACCGCACCGGCCGAAGCGGGTTGAAGTTGCGGGTGGCAAGGAACGCCAGCGGCAGCGCCACGATCCCGGCGCCCAATGTGCCGAGAAAGGCCATCAGGATGGTCTCGAAAATCGCCCAGACCACATCCTTGTGGCGCCACATGGCGTTGTTCCAGAAGTCGTGCCAGATCGCCCCGCCCTCGCCGGTCGCGGCCAGACGCGCCAATTCGGGCAGGGATTTGCCGTGATAGGGGCTGTCGAGGGTGAACCAGAACAGCTCCCACCCCGCGAAGTAGCGGAACACTTCCGCCCGGTTGCGGGTGACGGTCAGGCGGCCCGCGTCAGTGGTGATCGCCAGCCGGTTTTTCGAGACATTGATCCACTCGGGCACCGCACCCGGCGGCAACTCGGCCTGCACGCCTGCCGACCGGCTGGGCGTGGCACGCACGGTGCCATAGCCGGGAATGTCATACTCCACGGTCTTGGGACCGAACCGCACCACATAACCGTCTTCCAGATCGACAACGGTGGTGTCCCCCAGCGCCACCCAATCTGGCGACATACCCTCGGGATACGCGCCCTTGCGCTCGCCCTCGATGGCCACCGAGACCGCGCCCGAACGATTGTCCCGGGTCACATGGGTCTTGTAGCTGTAGCTGTCGGAGACCAGCGTCCTGCCGTTCTTCCAGCTTGCGCCACCATGCAGCCCCGGCACATCGAAGGCGAAGAAGATATAGATCAGATAGATCAGCACCAGCGCGGGCAGGCCAAAATTCAGCAGCCGCTTGCGGGCGAACAGACGCCCGGCCCCCAGCTTCAGCGCATCGGTGGACAGGTCGGTTGCAAAACTGCTCATGCCTTCGCTCCATGGGTCAGACGATCACGCAGGTGGCCCGATATCTGGTCCACCACGACAATGGTGACGAAAAGCAGGATGAAGATCGCAGCAACCTCATCGTAACGCCCCTGCCCCCAGGACATGGCATTGCGCAGCTCATACCCGATGCCGCCCGCACCGACGAAGCCGAGGATGGCCGAGGCGCGGATATTGATCTCGAACCGCAGCAGCGCATAGCTGACATAGTTCGGGCCCACCTGCGGGATCACCCCCAGATACATGCGCTGCGACCAGTTGGCGCCGACGGATTGCAGCCCCTCAACCGGTTTCAGCGAGGCGTTCTCGTTCACTTCGGAAAACAGCTTGCCCAGCGCGCCTGCCGTGTGAATGGCGATTGCGATCATGGCCGGGACCGGGCCGCCGCCCAGAACGAAGATCAGCGCCAGCGCAATGACGATCTCGGGGATCGCCCGGCAGATATCCGAGATGCGGCGAAACAGCGGGATCAGCGCGGGCCACATCGCCATGCCCCGCGTGGACTTCAGGGCCAGGAACGTGCCCGCGATCAGACCGATCAGGGTCGAGGCGGCGGCGATGTTCAGCGTCTCGATCAGCGCCGGCAGAAAATGCACCAGATGCGCGGGCAACTGGCCGATCTCGGCCCAGGCCTCGGCCAGCACCTCGGAGGGGTAATCGAGGATACGCCGCCAGCCATCGGCGAAACTGCCCGCATTGCGCGCGTCCGCGGTGCGGAACCCCGCCGCCATCAGGGCCACGAACAGGATCAGGAGGATACCGCCATAGATCCGCTTGCGCCGTGTGAGCGCGGTATAGTCCTCGCGGATTTGGGCGAGGCTCGCGGCGCCCGCGGTCAGGTCTGTCATGGAATGCTCCCGGGAAGGACAGAGCCCGGCGCTCAGGCCGGACCCTGCAAATTGCAGCGCAGGCCTCAGTTCGACTTCAGCTTGCGGGCCTCGATGATGATCTCATAGGCCTCATGGGTGATCGGCTCGAACGCCTTGGCCTCGCCTGCCGCGACACCGTAGAAACACTCGCGGTCCTTCTCGGCCAGCCCGGCCATCAGGGCGGTCATCTTCTCCTTGACGTCCCCGGGCAGCGCGGTGCGCAGCACCACCGGGCCTTCGGGGATCGGCTTGGACCGCCAGATCATCACCAGATCGTTCATGTCGACCAGACCGGCATCCACCGCGCGGCGCAGGGCGCCCGAGTTGAACCCGTCTTCCCACTCACCCAGGCCATCGGCCCAGGTCACGCCGCCATCCACATCGCCATTGTTCACCGCAACGATGGTCTGCTCGTGCCCGCCGGTGAATTTCACGTCCCCGAAATACTTGCCCGGCTCCATGCCGGCGCCGGTGGCCTGCGGGATCTCGATGGAGGGGATCAGATAGCCACTGGTCGAGTTCGGATCGCCAAAACCAAAGCGCTTGCCCTTCATGTCCGCCAGCGAGGTGATGCCGCTGTCCTTGCGGGCAAAACCGATCGAGTAATAACCGTATCCGCCATCGGTGTTCACCTTGACCAGAACCGGCTCGACCGCTTCGGGATCGCTCAGATAGGTCTTGGCATAGCCCGAGGCGCCCAGCCACGCCATGTCGATGGTGCCGCCCAGCAGCCCCTGGATCACGCCGTTATAGTCGGCAGGCGCGAATAGCTTGGTCTCGACCCCCAGTGTTTCCTCGGTGTACTGGCGCAGGCACTCGTTGTTGTTCAGACGGTCCTGAGCGTTTTCACCGCCCAAGATTCCGATGCGGAATTCCGTGATCTCTTCGGCCATGGCGGGGCCTGCCAAGGCGGTTGTGGCCACAAGGGCTGCAATCAGTTTCTTCATCTGTCTCTCTCCGGTTTGGTTGCCCTGGCCTCTCACCGGGCCGGGCGATGAAAGGCGGGGGTTGGCTCAGACGGTTTCCGGGACGGGCGCGTCGAGCCTGTCGATCTCGGTCGAGGTCGCGGCCTCTGAGAAGTTGGAATCGGCGCCATAGATCTCGCGCGCGACGCCGGTGGTCAGTTGCTCGGGCAGGCCGTCGAACACGATGCGCCCATCCCGCATACCCACCACCCGGTCGCAATAGCGCCGCGCGGTATCCAGCGTATGCAGGTTGGCAATGACGGTGCGGCCGTCCTCTTCATGGATGCGGCGCAGGGTCTGCATCACCACCTGCGCGTTCATCGGGTCGAGCGAGGCGATGGGCTCATCCGCCAGAATGATCCTGGGGTCCTGCATCAGGGCGCGCGCTATGGCGACACGCTGCTGTTGACCGCCGGACAGCGCCTCGGCGCGTTTGGGCGCGTGTTCGGCAATGCCCAGACGGTCGAGGATGTCGATCGCGCGGTGGATATCCGCCATCGGGAACAGGTTGAACACGGTCGCCAGCGTCGAGCGCCGGTTGAGCGTGCCATGCAGCACATTCGAAACCACATCCATGCGCGGCACCAGATTGAACTGCTGAAAGATCATCGCGCAGTCTGCCTGCCACGCGCGTTTCTCGCGACCTTTCAACTGCGTCACATCGCGATCCTCAAAGAGGATGTGCCCCTCCGAGGCATCGGTCAGCCGGTTGATCATCCGCAAGAGCGTCGATTTGCCCGCCCCCGACCGGCCGATGATCCCGATCATGCAGGGCTTGTCCACGTCCAGCGTCGCAGCATTCACCGCCACGTTCTCGCCGAACCGCTTCGTCAGTCTGTCGATGCGCAGCACGTGCCACCCCCCGGTCTTGTTGGGCGGTGGCCTAAGACACCGACTCAAACCTCATGTGTCAGCGCGGTGAAAGTTTTGTAACGCCCCTCGTCGATCTCCGCCGCCGGACACTACCCTTCGGCCCGGATCGCGGGTATATGCGCACCCGACTCTCTCTCATGCATGAGGCTGCCCATGAGCTTTGACCGCAAGATCAAGATCGCCCCGTCGATCCTGTCCGCCGATTTCGCCAATTTCGGCCAGGAGATTCAGGCCATCGAGGCGCAGGGGGCCGACTGGGTCCATGTGGACGTGATGGACGGGCATTTCGTGCCGAACCTGACGTTCGGCCCGATGGCGGTCAAAGCGTTCCGCCCGCATGTGAAGACGGTGATGGACGTGCATCTGATGATCGCGCCGGTCGATCCCTATATCGACGCCTACGCCGATGCCGGTGCGGACGTGCTGACGGCGCATGTCGAGGCGGGCCCGCATATCCACCGCACATTGCAGGCGACCCGTGCAGCAGGAATGAAGGCCGGCGTAGCGCTGAACCCCGGCACTCCGGCCGAGGCGGTGGCCCATCTGCTGGACCTGACCGACCTGATCTGCGTGATGACAGTGAACCCCGGCTTCGGCGGACAGAAATTCATCGACATGACCGCCAAGATCCGCCGGGTGCGCGAGATGATCGGCGACCGCCCGGTGCATATCGAGATCGACGGCGGCGTCGATCCCAACACCGCCCCGCTGGTGGCACAGGCCGGCGCGGACGTGCTGGTGGCGGGCTCCGCCGTGTTTCGCGGCGGCTCGGTCTCCAACCCCAGCGCCTACGGCGAAAACATCCGCTCGATCCGAGCCGCCGCCGAGGGCGTGTGGGCCTGATCCAAAGGTTTGCAGGAGGCCAGAGCGCTCCCGCCCGTCGTTGATCTCCCTCGCGGGACATCTCCTCCCGTTGGGCCCGGCACCGCGCCACAGGCGCGGTGAGTCAGCCAATTGTGACCCAAGCGTCAAGAAGTTCTGACCTGACGTCGGCTAAGCGGACTTTGCCGTCATTCGTTTAATGTCTTCGCTGTCGCAGAATCCGTTCGCAGGCGCGGCACACAATTTGGTGCAACGCAGAGCATGTCACCGAACTGGTCGTTCGCAAGCGTCGATTTATAGCCTCACCGCGACTGTAACTTCTCCGCAGTCAGGTCAGACAACAGAGCCGCGAGCCTTTGCTGGCAATGCGTGGGTTTCACCCACCCTACAATTCCCACAAAACCTGAGACACAACCAATGCAGGTATGGTTTCCCTGACTGGTCGCGCCGACCCCTCTGCCCTTACACTCTGCTCGCCCAACTATATTTTAAGGGCTGCGACTTTTCAGCGAAAGGAAATTACACGATGCCACAGGAATATTTTGTTCCGATGAAAATGAGTAAGATCAAAGGCGATACCAAGCTGCATGGCCAGTTCATCATCGACGGCGATGTCACCTTCAGTGCGTCGTCATCGGATGATGACGATGATGTACCGGTTCTGAATTTCGATCCGGACAAGCTCTTCTACGACGTGAAATGGATTGCCTGGCCGGGTTCGGCCTCGGCTGCGTTCGGGGCGTCGATGGGGTACGATGTCGTCTCGCCGGATGATCTGAGCTATCCACCGCCCCGCAGGTAATCGCGGGTGCTTTGGCACAGCAAATCGGAAACGCTCCTTCGGGGGCGTTTCTTTTTATCTGCCGCGTCCATCATTGCCGACGCACAGCGCAGCAATTTCTGTACTGCGTGCGCGCACAGTACAAAATCAAATTAACAGTTCGGGCTCAGTCCAGCCGATCCGCGAAGACATCCAGGAGCCTGTGCTTGAGGATCTTGCCGGTGGGCGCCGCAGGCAAGTCCGTGGCAACGACGATCCGGCTCGGGCGCTTGTAGCCCGCCAGCCGTTTGGCGGCAAAGACGCGCAGCTCTTCCGCTGAGGGCGCGTCCCCTTCCGCGACCTGCACGAAAGCCACCACCTTTTCGTCTCCGGCCACCATCTGCCCCACGACCGCCGACTGGATAACCTGCGGGTGGTCGTTCAGCGCCGCCTCCACTTCGGGCGGGTAGACGCTGAACCCGCCATGGATGATCAGCTCCTTGCAGCGCCCGGCGATGTGCAAATGGCCCCTACCGTCAAAATACCCCAGATCACCGGTCCGCAGCCAGCCATCCTGCAGCGCGGCCGCCGTGGCCTCGGGGTTGTGGTAATAGCCCTTCATCACATGGGGGCCCCGGGTCAGCACCTCGCCAACACCCTTGCCACCCCCGGCCACCGTTTCGTCCAGCTTCACCTCCACGCCGGGCAGCGGCGGGCCGACCGAGATGTCGGGATCGCCGATCCCGTTGCGCGACGCGCAGACCCCGGCGGTGCTTTCGGTCAGGCCATAGCCGTTCTGCAGGGCAACCCCATAAAACGCCTCGGCCTTGCGCTTCCACGCCGGATCCAGCGGAGCCGCCCCCGAGGAGGTATAGCGCAGCGTGCCGCCGGGCAGACGGTCGTATCCCTGCTCTTTCGTGTACTGCATCAGCAGCGCATGCATCTGCGGCACCGCCGAGAACAGGGTCACGCCCGAGGTCAGCGCGCGATAGGTCCGGGCCGCCGTGAACCGGGCCTCAAGCCGCACCGGCGCGCCTACATAGGTCGCCGCCGTCACCACCGAGGCCAGACCGAAGACATGGGTGATCGGCAGCACGCCATAGATTACGTCGTCCACCACCATCCCCCTCAGTTCCGCCGACGTGCGCCCGCCAAAGCGCAAATTGCCATGGGTCAGCATCACCCCCTTGGGCGTTCCGGTGGTGCCGGTGGTGAAGAGCATCACCGCCACGTCCTGCAATTCCGGATCGGGATCGCTGGGGAAGGGCGTGGCCAGATGCATCCTGCCGAAGGCACCGGACACCTCCCGGGCCGCAAACCGCCCGGCATGGGCCAACGCGTCGGGTGAAGCGGCTGAGGTGAACAGGACGGCAACAGGATGCGCATGATCCACGATCCGCTGCAACTCCGTGTCAGTCTGGCGCGCGTTGACGGGCAACGCGCAGGCCCCAATCCGGGAACAGGCGAACAGCGCGGCAATGGCCGCGCAGCAATTCTCGGTCAGGATCATGACGCGGTCGCCAGGGCGGGCCCCTGCCGCGTGCAGCTCTGCCTCAAGCGCCGCGATGGCCGCCCCAAGCTGCGCATAGGTCCAGTCGGCACCTCCATCGTCGGAAAAGGCCGGCGCATCTGGGCGCGCGGCGATCTGCGCATCCGGGTAGTCGTGCCATTTCTCCATCGTCGGGCCCCTCCTCTCGGCGCTTCAGAACTTCGTTGGCCGCTTCTCCAGAAAGGCCGCAATCCCCTCGGCAGCTTCGTCACCACCTGCCGCGCGGGCCATGGCGTCGCGCTCGGCATCAAGCTGCCGGGCCTCGGGTGCCTCATAGGCCTGCGCCACCAGCCCCCGGATCACGCCCTGCGCGCCACGCGGCCCCCTGGCCAGTTCATCGGCCAGCGCGTGTGCCGCCGCATCCACCGCGCCCGCCGGAACCACGGCATTGACCACACCCAGCTCCGCCATCCGCTCGGCGGAGACGGGAAGTGCCAGCAAACACATCTCCATCGCCAGTTGACGCGGCACCATCCGGGCCAGAGCCAAGGTCAGCCCCGCATCCGGCACCAGCCCCGCCCTGACATAAGCCGCCGTGAACAGCGCGCCCTCGGCGGCCACCAGCAGATCGCAGGCCAGCGCCAGCGACACCCCGGCCCCTGCCGCACCGCCTTCGACCGCCGCAATCACCGGCACCGGGCAAGCCCGCATCAGACGCACCAGATCATGCAGATCATCCACCCTGTCCCGCCGCTCGGCCTCGGTCAGCTCACGGCGCTCGATCAGCACGTTCAGATCGCCCCCGGCGCAGAAGAACCCGCCCTCGGCGGTCAGGATCACCGCCCGAATACGCGGCTCGGCGGCCTTTTCCATCGCCTCGCGAATGGCCGCGTATAGATCCGCAGACAGCGCCCCGCGCCGGGCGGCGTTCCTGTTGACGACCACCAGCCGGTCGCCCAGATCCTCGACCCGCGCCAGCGTCACGGCGCCAATGCCCGGCGCTTGAACACGCCTGTCGCGGTTGCAACCAGAGTGCCGTCGTCCTGACGCAACTCACCGTTGACATGAACCAGCTTGCGCCCACCTCCCGCCGGTCGCCCCGTGGCCGTCACCATCCCCTCTCGCACCGCCGCAACGTAACTGGTATTGAGCGAGACGGTCAGCACCATCGGATGCTCCGCCCGGTCGAACCAGGCCGAGGCCGCGTTGCCGCAGGCTACGTCCAGCAGCATCGCGATGATACCGCCATGCAGGACCTCCTGACTGTTCAGATGCTGCGGCCCGATCTGCAGATGGCATCGCGCGTGGCCTTCCGGGTCCGACAGGTCGATCTCGAACCCGACCGCGTTCTGACAGCCCGAGCGCCTGACGTTCGGGCGCGCCCCTTCATGCTGCGCTGAGTGCAATGAACCGCTCCAGATGATAATCCGCGTCCCCAAACCGGTGATCGGCCATGACGATGCGCTTGGCAATATGCGCCAGCTCGTATTCCTGGGTCATCGCAATACCGCCGTGCATCTGGATCGCCTCCTCGGCCACCAGCCTGCCCGCCCGTGCGATCAGGTTGCGGGCGGCGGCGATCTGGCGATCACGGTCCCGCGCCTCAAGATGCCCCGCCGCATTGATCACTGCCGAACGTGCCTGTTCCAACTCAATCAGCAGATCCGCAAACCGGTGTTGCAGCGCCTGAAACGTCCCGATGGGCCGCCCGAACTGTTTGCGGGTCATCAGGTACTCCCGAGTCAGCTCCACCGCGCTTTCCATCGCCCCCACCGTCTCGGCCGCCAGCGCCACATTGGCCGCGGCCACCGCATCCATGAGCGGGGCAAAACCCTTGCCCGCTTCACCCAGCCGCGCCGCCCCCGGCAACCGCACCTCGTCCAGCACCACCTCCGCCGCACGGCCACCGGCCAGCATCGGATAGCCGCGCCGGGTCACGCCCTTGGTCCCCACAGGCACAAGGAACAGCGAAATACCATCCAGATCAAAAAACCCGCCACTCTCTCGCGCCGAAACGATCAGATACCCGGCAGCCTCGGCATTGATCACCACCGCCTTGCGGCCATTCAGAACCACATCGCCGCCATCCCCGCGCATCGAGGTCTCCACCCGGCTCAGATCGTAGCGGCTGGCGGGCTCGCCATGGGCCAGCGCCAGATGCAGACCACCGGCAATCACATCACCCAGCAGAGCCTTCTGCCCGTCATCGCCCAGCGCCGCCACCAGCCCGCCACCCAGCACGGCGGTGTCCAGAAACGGCTCCACCACCCCGGCGCGGCCCAGCTCTCCGAACACCGTGGCGATATCGAAGCCCGCACCGCCAAAGCCGCCATCACCTTCCGAAAACAACGCTCCGATCACGCCCAGCTCGGCCAGCTCCGTCCAAATCTCGGCACTGAACCCCGCCTCGCTGTCGATGATCCCGTTGCGCATCTCGGTCGTGTAACGGTCGGTCAGGTAGCGCCGCAACGTCTCCTGCAACATCCGCCGCTCTTCGGTCAGGTTGAAATCCATACCCCTACCCTCCCATCTTCACCTTGGCGATGATCCCGCGCTGAATCTCGTTCGACCCACCAAAGATCGACAGCTTGCGATTGTTGAAATACTGCGCCGCCACCGGCCCGGCATAGTCCGGCCCGATGGGATCGTTGTCGCCCTCAATGGCCTCCGAGGCAAAGGGCATCGCATAAGGCCCCACCGCCCGGCGGGTCAGGTCGTTGATCTCCTGCCGGATGATCGTGCCCTTCACCTTCAGCATCGAGCTTTCCACCCCCGGCGCCTGTCCGGCAGAGGCTTGGCTGACGATCCGCATATTGGTCGTCGCCATCGCCATCAGATCAATCTCGATCTGCGCCAGCCGGGCAGCGAAATGCGGGTTCTCGATCAGCGGGCGGCCACCCGCGCTTTCGATCCGCGCGATGCGTTTGACCGCATCCAGCCCCGCCTGACTGAACCCGACCCCGGCAATATTGGTCCGCTCATGGGTCAGCAGGTATTTGGCATAGGTCCAGCCCTTGTTTTCCTCCCCCACAAGGTTTTCGACCGGCACCCTAACATTGTCGAAAAACACCTCGTTCACTTCCGGCGTACCATCCAGCAGCACGATGGGCCGCACTTCGATCCCCGGCGTCTCCATATCGATCAGCAGGAACGAGATCCCCTCCTGCTGCTTGGCCTCCGGATCGGTGCGCACCAGACAGAAGATCCAGTTGGCGTACTGGCCTAGCGTAGTCCAGGTCTTCTGCCCGTTGACCACGTAATGGTCCCCATCCCGCACCGCCCGCGTCTTGAGCGAGGCCAGATCCGACCCCGCCCCCGGCTCGGAATAACCCTGACACCACCAATGCGCGCCATTCAGGATACGGGGCAGGAAATAGTCCTGCTGCGCTTTCGACCCGAATTTCTGCAGCACCGGCCCCAGCATCGACAGACCAAAGGGCACGATGCGCGGCGCATAGGCCAGCGCGCATTCCTCCTCGAATATATGCCGTTGCACCGCATTCCACTCGGCGCCACCAAATTCGCGCGGCCAGCTGAAGGCCAGCCAGCCCTTTTCGTTCAGCGTGGCGTGCCAGTCGTCATGGCCTTCCTTGCCCAGGCTGACCCCGGCCCGCACCTTGTCCGAGACCTCCTTGGGCAGTTTCTCCGCCAGAAATGCCCGCACCTCCTCGCGAAACGCCTTTTCCTCATCCGTGTAACTCAGATCCATCCCTGCTCTCCTCCCCAAAGCGCCCTTCGGGATATGCCCAGCCCGGCGCCCCGCGCCGGGCCGCGCCTGACCGGCCCTCGATGGGACGGTCAGGCGCAGTTCCGGTCAGTAAATCTCGAACAACCCGGCAGCCCCCATACCGCCGCCGATGCACATGGTGACCACGCCCAGCTTCGCACCACGCCGCCGCCCCTCGCGCAGCAGATGGCCGGTCATCCGGGCGCCGGTCATGCCGAACGGGTGACCGATGGCAATCGAGCCGCCATTGACGTTGCATAACTCGTCGTCGATCCCCAGCCGGTTGCGACAGTACAAGGCCTGGCTGGCAAAGGCCTCGTTCAGCTCCCACAGGTCGATGTCGTCCACCTTCAGCCCGTGCCGCTTAAGCAGGCGCGGCACCGCAAAGACCGGGCCGATGCCCATCTCATCCGGCTCACAGCCCGCCACGCAGAACCCCCTGAAGGCGCCCATCGGCTCAAGGCCCCGCTTCTCCGCCTCGTCGCTGTCCATCAGAACCAGCGCCGCCGCGCCATCCGAAAGCTGGCTGGCATTGCCCGCTGTGATGAAATTGCCCTCGCCCCGCACCGGCTCCAGCCCGGCAAGCCCCTCCGGCGTGGTGTTCGGGCGGTTGCACTCATCGCGGTCCACCGTGACATCGTGCTGGGAAATCTCACCGCTTTCCTTGTCCTTCACTGCCATGGTGGCCTGCATCGGCGCGATCTCGTCCTCGAACGTGCCCGCCGCCTGCGCCGCCGCGATCCGCTGCTGCGAGCGCAGCCCGTATTCATCCTGCTCCTCGCGGCTGATGCCATAGCGCTTGGCCACGATATCCGCCGTCTCGATCATCGCCATGTAAATCGCGGGCTTGTGCTCCAAAATCCAGTCCTCGGGCGCGGGCCGCGTCTTGGGCTGCACCAGAGAGATACTCTCGACCCCGCCCGCCACGATCGGCCCCGCGCCGCCCCCGGTGATCGCCTGCGCCGCCAGCGCCACGGTCTGCAACCCGGATGAACAGAACCGGTTCACCGTCATGCCCGACGCGGTCACCGGCAGGCCTGCGCGAATGGCGATCTGCCGGGCGATATTGCTGCCGGTCTCGCCCTCGGGAAAGCCGCAGCCGATGATGCAATCCTCGACCTCGGCCCCGTCCAGTCCGGCCCGCCCGACCGCCGCCTGCACCGCATGACCGCCCATGGTCGCGCCATGGGTGGTGTTGAACGAGCCGCGAAAGGATTTGGCAAGGCCCGTCCGGGCAGCGGATACGATTACGGCCTGTTTCATCATGCGGCGTCCTTGTTCAGATCATCGAAAGTGCGGCCCTCGGCCACCAGTTGCTTCAGCAAAGGCGCGGGCTGCCAGAAATAGGCGTCTTCTCCAGCCCAGGTCTCGATATCGGCCAACAGCCCGGGCAGCCCCTGCATATCCGCCCATTTCAGCGGCCCGCCGCGATAGCGCGGGAATCCGTAGCCATAGAGCAGCGTCATATCCACATCGAGCGGGCGCCGCGCGATCCCTTCGCCCACCACCTTGGCCGCCTCGTTGACCATCGCCGCCATGTAGCGGCGGACAATCTCGGCATCGGTGAAGTCGCGCGGGGTGATCCCCTGCTCGGCCCGCTCGGCCTCGATCAGCGTCATCACCTCCGGGTTCGGCACGCCCACCCGGCTGCCCGCCTCGTAGATGTAATACCCCTTGCCGGTCTTCTGCCCGTAATGCCCCTGCTCGCACAGCTTGTCGGCATAGCTCGCATCGCGGGCGCGCGGGTCCAGCCCCTCGGCCCGCCTGCGCTTGCGCACCGCCCAGCCGATATCCAGCCCGGCCAGATCCGCCACCGCAAACGGCCCCATGGCAAAGCCGAAATCGGTCAGCGCCGCATCGATCTGATAGGGGCTGGCCCCATCCAGGATCATATGATCGGCACAGGTGCGATAGGCGCTCAGGATGCGGTTGCCGATGAACCCGTCGCAGACACCCGCCCGCACCGTCACCTTGCGCATCCGCTTGCCCAGCGACAGCCCGGTCGCCACCACATCGGCCGCGGTGCTGTCCGGCACCACCACCTCCAGCAGCCGCATCACATGGGCCGGAGAGAAAAAGTGCAACCCGATCACATCCGCCGGCCGGCCGGTGACCGAGGCAATCTCGTTGATGTCCAGATACGAGGTGTTCGAGGCCAGCACTGCCCCCGGCTTGCAGGCCGCATCGAGCTGGGCAAAAACCTTTTTCTTGACCTCCATATCCTCGTAAACGGCCTCGATCACCATATCGACGCCCGACAGCTCGTAATATTCGGTCGCAAGCGTCAGCGCGGTCCCGACCATCTCGTCATACTGCGCCCGGGTCAGCTTGCCCCGCTTCACCGCGCCACTCAGATTGTTTCCGATCCGGGCCCTGGCCGCCTGCACCGCTTCCTGCGACATCTCCAGCAGCACCACCGGCAGGCCCGCCAGCAGCGCGGCGGTGGCAATCCCCGCGCCCATCGTGCCGCCCCCGATCACACCGACGGTGTGCAGCACCCGTGGCTCAACACCCTTGAGTTCCGGCAGCTTGCCCACCGCACGCTCAGCAAAGAACGCATGGATCAGCCCCTCGCGCTGGTCCGAGGCCATCAGCTCCATGAACAACTCACGCTCCTGCCGCATCCCCGCGTCAAAGCTCTCGGCCTCGCAGGCCGCTTGCACCGCCCGAACGGCGGTGGCGGGCGAGATCTGACCCCGCCCCTTTTTTAGCACCTGCTCATAGACCGCATCGAAATCCACGGGCGCGGGCGCGGGTATCTCACTGACCGGCCGGCGCGCCGCACCGCTGGCCAGCAACTCGGCCACGTAGGCCAGCCCGACCTCACGCGGATCGCCTTCCTCCACCTTGTCGATGATCCCCAGCGTCAGCGCCTCGTCCGCCCGCACATGCCGCCCGCTGGTGATCAGGTCCAGCGCGGCCTCAACGCCGGTCACACGCGGCAACCGCTGGGTGCCACCGGCGCCGGGCAGGATGCCCAGATGCACCTCGGGCAGGCCGACTTGCGCCGAGGGCAGCGCGATGCGGTAATGGGTGGACAGCGCCACCTCCAACCCGCCGCCCAAAGCGGTGCCATGAATGGCCGAGACCACCAGCAGCGGCGAGGCCTCGATCCGCGCGCAAAGCTCGGGCAGCCACGGGTCCTGCGGCGGCTTGCCGAACTCGCGAATATCGGCCCCGGCAAAATAGGTCCGGCCCTGACCGTAGATCAGCACCGCCTTCGCACCCTCGTCCTCGGCCCGCTCGATCCCGGCCAGCAGCCCCCGGCGCACATCCACGCCCAGCGCATTGACCGGCGGGTTGTTGGCCGCCAGCACGGCAATATCCCCGACCCGTTCGTATTCCACAGCCTCGGACATGCGGCCTCTCCTCCCTTGTCTGCCGGGCGGTTTCGCGACTCGCCCGCACTCCCATAGTGCAGAGACTAGCCTCCGACCGGGCGGCGGCGCGGAAAACCTTGCGTCACACCCCGATCGCCGGCGGATGTCATGCCTGCAGCGGATTTCTGTTTCCCCGCAAGGGTGGTTTGGCTGGCAGATGAGATCAAGCGGAATCCGGGCACGCAGACCCGGTCGGCAACACTTGTCCCCACCTTTCCGGGACCGTCATATGCCGATAGGTTCAGACGTCCCGACACCAAGGCACGCCACATGCATCTCGCGATCCTGATGACCAATACCGACGAAAGCGCCTTTGCGCAGGCGCATCCCAGGGATGGTGAGACCTTCACCGCGCTGATCCACCTCGCCCGCCCGGATTGGAGCACCGAGGTCTTCTCGGTCAAGGACGGAATCTTCCCCGACGACATGGCGCGGTTCGACGGGGCGATGATCACCGGCAGCCCGGCCTCGGTGCGCAACGGCGCGGGTTGGGTGGAACAACTGTTCGGCCTGATCCGCGACATGGAGCAGGCACGGCAGCCGCTTTTCGGCGCCTGTTTCGGGCATCAGGCAATCGCGGTCGCGCTGGGGGGCAAGGTCGACTGGAACCCCGGCGGCTGGGTACACGGGCTGACCCGCAACCGGGTCTTGGCCCGCCCCGGCTGGGCCCGCGACCTGCCCGATATGATCCGGCTCTATGGCTGTCACAGCGAGCAGGTGACGGTCTTGCCCGAGAACGCGCTGAACCTGACCTGCTCCACTGCCTGCGCCACCACCGGTTTCGCCATCGGCCATCACATCTACACGACCCAGCACCATCCCGAGATGGAGCCGCGCTTTGTCAGGGCGCTGACCGAAGAAATGGCCGACACGCTGGGCCCTGAGATCTGCCGGGCCGCCCTGGCATCGCTCAAGGACCCCGCCGATCAAAAGGCCTATGCCGAAAGCATCGCACGCTTTTTTGAACAGGCCCCGCACATCCACCGGGACCAAGGCGTTTGAAAACGCCTTGAAGCGGTTTGCAAACCGCTTAAGCCGCTTGCAAGCGGCTTGGCCCGCCCGCGGAGAAACGCTCCCCTCACTCTTAGGTGATTGACTTTGTTGCAATTGTGCTAGGCTCCTTCCGAGGCACGGCGGACCCGAGCCCGCCGCAGCCGTCGATCAGCAACAGGGAGCGATGCAATGTGCGATATCTGCGTTATGAATGCCGTCAAGGACCGGATGCTGTCCCGCAGGTCTTTCTTCAAGGCCGGTGCAGCCGTGGCGGCCGGCGCGGCATTGGGGTCGGCCACCACGACGCCGGCCATGGCCATGGGGCACGGCAATGTCACCGACATGACGCATGTCTATGACGCCGATTTCCCCACCTATTTCGGCGCGCCCGGGATCGAGATGACCCAGGGCTTCAACTTCAAGGACAACGGCTTCAACCTGTTCAATCTCGCCGTCAACGAACATACCGGCACCCATATCGACGCCCCTTTGCATTTCTCTGAGGACGGCCAGTCGGTGGACGAGATCCCGGTATCGAGCCTGGTCTGCCCGCTCTGCGTGGTACACATCCACGAAAAGGCCGCGGCGGATGCCGACGCGCAGGTGACACCGGACGACCTCAAGGCCTGGATCGACACCAACGGCCCGATCCCCGACGGTGCCTGCGTCGCCATGCATTCGGGCTGGGGCGGCAAGACCGGCGGCGACGGCTATCGCAATGTCGATGGCGAGGGGAAGATGCACTTCCCCGGCTTCCACGTCGAGGCCGCGCAGATGCTGATCGAAGAGACCGGCGCGGTGGCGATTGCGGTGGACACCCTGTCGCTGGATCACGGCCCCTCGGCGGATTTCGCCACCCACTACGCCTGGCTGCCCACAAACCGCTACGGGATCGAGAATCTCGCCAATCTCGACCAAGTACCCGCCAGCGGTGCCACGCTGGTCGTCGGCGCGCCGGTTCATCGCGGCGGCTCGGGCGGACCGGCCCGTATCTTCGCGATGGTGTAGGCATGGCAACAGTTTCCCTGTTGTCCGACAACGAGGTCAGCGCCGAGGCGCTGGCCGTTTTCGACGACATCCGGGCAGTGCGCGGCACCGATTACGTGAACAACTTCTGGCGCGCGCTGGCCCACGATCCCGCCCTGCTGCGCGCCACTTGGGAGCGGCTCAAGGTGATCATGGCCCCCGGCGCGCTGGACCCGCTGGTCAAAGAGATGCTCTATATCGCCGTCTCCAGCGCCAATGGCTGCGACTATTGCGTGCACTCCCACTCGGCGGCGGCGCGCGCCAAGGGCATGACGGACGAGATGTATGGCGAGTTGCTGGCCGTGATCGGCATGGCCTCGCAAACCAATGCGCTGGCAAACTGTCTGCAGGTGCCGGTGGACGAGGCGTTCACGGCCTGATCTCCGCCAAAACAAGTCCCGGCCGTGCCTCCGCTCCGGCACGGCCGACCCGGTCCCAAACACACATTTCCGCCGCAGATTTGCGCTCAACGCACAGCGGCTATTCCGTCTGTTGTCTGGCTCCCGCAGCCCGCGCGGCATAGATCACGCGGGAACGAAAACCCGCAGACGGGACGGCATTGCCATGGCACATTCAACCGCACAGCTTTCCTCATTCCACGGCCTCGTCACCGCCGTGGCCGATATCTTCAGCGGCATCTTCGATGCGCTGGTCCGCATAGGCGAGGCCAACTCCAAAGTCCGCCAGATCGAGGCACTGTCGGCGCTCAGCGATGAAGACCTCGCCGCACGCGGCATCGCGCGCGAGGATATCATCCGCCACGTCCTGTCCGACGTCGTGTGACCGGCACAGCGGCGAGGTTCTACATCCCCGCCACCGCCTCAGCCGCCTTGGCATAGGCCCGCTCGCACAGTTCGAAATCCGCCTCGGTCAACGCGAGCGACGGATAGGTCTTGCCCGGCGACTTGAACATCCCGTTCTGCATCAACACCGCGTTGAACCGGCCCGTGCGCTCCCCGTCCGAGCGGAACACATCGCGATAGTCGCGAATATCTGTGTCGGCAAAAACGATCTCGAACAGGGTCGGATCGCCGACAATGCGATGCGCGATGCCGTGCGCGTCCAGAGCCGCCCCGGCCATCTCCATCAACCGCCGCCCATTGGCGCGCAGCTTGTCATACTGCCCGTCGCGGCGCAGCACCTCCATGGTCTTGAGCCCCGCCACTGCAGCCACCGGGTTGCCCGACAGCGTGCCAAGCTGCATCAGCCATCTGTCAGAGCCCACAGCACCCTTGTCGAAATGCGCCATGATATCGGCCTTGCCCGCAATCGCGGCCAGCGGGAAGCCACCGCCGATGATCTTGCCCAGCGTGGCGATGTCGGGGGTCACACCATAGAGCTCCTGCGCGCCGCCATAGGCAAAGCGGAACCCGGTCACCACTTCGTCAAAGATCAGCACGATGCCGTATTTGTCGGCCTCTTCCCGCAGCAATTGCAGGAAACCGGGTTCGGGCGGGATGATGCGCTGCAGCGGCTCGACGATGATCGCCGCCACCTGTTCGCCATGCTCGGCCAGCAGCGAGCGGATGTAGTCCGGATCGTTGAACGGCGCGATCAGCATTTCGGCGCGCACGCTTTCGGGGATACCCGCGCTGTCCGGCACCGCCTGCGGAAAGTTGACCATCTTGGACGGAGCAAGGCTCATCTGCGCCTCGGCGCTCATCCCGTGATAACCGCCTTCGAATTTCACGATCCGGTCGCGGCCCGTATAGGCGCGCGCCAGCCGGATCGCGTACATGTCCGCCTCACCACCGGAGGAGACATAACGGATCTGATCGGCACAGGGGACGGCGGAACAGATCTCCTCGGCCAGTTCGACCGCACGCGCATTGTTGGTGAAAAACGTCATACCCCTGGGCAGTTGCTCGGCCACCGCTTCCATCACCTCGGGATGACCATGACCCAGCAGCATCGGGCCGGAACCGATCAGGAAGTCCACATATTCCTTGCCGTCCTCGTCCCAGACCCGGCTGCCCTTGCCCTCGCGGATGAATTTCGACGGATCGAAATTGCCCAGGCCGCCGCCGGGCAGCACGGATTTGGCCCGTTCGATCCAGTCGGCCTGACTGAGTGTGGTGAGCATGATGGCCTCCTATTCCAAAACCAGATCGGGTTCGCCGAGCGTAGCGCGGTCGGGCGCCACGCCCAGACCGGCCCCTTCGGGCGGCGCGATACGTCCAGCCTTGCGCACCGGTCCGTCCGGCGCAAGCCGGGGCGCGACATAGCCGGACAGATCGCAGACATTCATCAGCCGCGCGGGATCGGTGCTGGCGCCCAGATGCAACAGCGCGGCCGTGGCGATGTCCGAGCCCCAGGTGTCCTCGACACACATCTTTGCGCCCAGATGCAGGCACAGATCGCGGGCCCGCCGCGCCGGAGACAGCCCGCCGAATTTCGACAGCTTCACCGCCACGGCATCCATGCAGCCCTGCGCATGACCCGCCAACAGGCTTGCCGTGTCATGGGCGCTTTCGTCCAGCTTCATCGGCAGGCCCGTCGCGGCCCGCACCCGTGCACAGTCCTCAATCGTGGCGCAGGGCTGCTCCAGCATCACATCCAGATCCGCCACCGCCCGGCCCACCCGGGTGGCATCGAGCGAGGTCGCTCCGCAGTTCCAGTCGCCGTAAACCAGCGGACCGTCGCCCACCGCCTCGCGCACCAGCCGGAGCCGCGCCACATCGGCCTGCCAGTCACTATCCGCGCCCAGCTTGACCTGAAACTGGGCAATCCCCTGTGCTTGTGCCTCGCGTGCGATGCGCGCCATCTCGTCCGGCGCGATGCAGGTGATCGAGTGATAAAGCGGCATGTCCCGCGCCTGCCGTCCGCCGAGCAGAGCATAAAGCGGCAGACCCGCCACCTGCCCTGTCAGATCCCAGAGCGCGATATCGACCGCCGATTTAGCATAGACATGCCCGTGCAAATGACGGTCCAGCCGGGCCATCAGCGCCTCGGGCCCCACCGGATCGGCGCCCAGCAGCACCGGCGCCATCTCGGCCACCGCCGGGGCCACGCCACGTGCATAGGCGGGCAGGTAATGCGGGATCGGGCAGACCTCGCCCCAGCCGGTCAGGCCACTATCGGTCTCGAGCGCAAGCACCACCGTCTCGACCGTGTCGCAGCTCTTGCCATCGGCCATATAATAGGCCTGATGGCTGGTCAGCAGTACATGCCAGATCGAGATGCGGGTGAGTTTCATGCTTGCCCCTCGCCGGTTTTGCGCCGCGCGTTGCGCGTCGCCGGGGGGAAGGGGGGCTTCGCCCCCCTCTTGGCCTGCGGCCAATTCACCCCCCAGCGTATTTCTGGCAAGAAGAAGGTCATTGTTCTGCCTCGTATACCGCCACGGGGGCGCCCAGCGTATCCTCGTCGGGATGGACGCCCAGACCCGGGCTTTCGGGCAGGTTCAGGTGGCCGTCGCTGTTTCGGGGACCGCGCCCGCCCGCGATGTCCAGCGTCAACATGTCCTGACAGGCCCAGATGCCCAGCAGGTTGTGATCGGGGATGGTGGCGGCCAGATGCAGCGCCTCGGTATCGGCCAGAACCGAGCCGCCAGTGGCCATCACGAACATGTCGATGCCGTGGGCCAGAGCGATGTCGCGGATGCGGACGGCCTTGGTCAGGCCGCCGACGCGGTTGAGCTTGATGCCGAACACCTCGGCCAGCCCCTCGCGGGCGATGCGGGCCGCGTCCTGCAGGGTGACGAGGCTTTCATCGACACTGACCGGGGCCGCGTGCAGGGCCCGGATCGCGGCGATATCGTCCAGCGTTTCGCCGGGCTGTTCGAACATGACGCCCAGATCCTCGGTCGCCTTCATCACCCGCAGCGCCTGCTGCCGGGTCCAGGCGCGGTTGACGTCATAGAGGATGCGTTCACCACGCGGCCGGTGCGCCTCGACATCGCGGATGCGCTCGATATCGCGCTCGGCATCGCCGCCCACCTTGACCGAATGCACGTGGTAGCCGCGCTGGCGGTAACGGTCCATGACCTCGCGGGTTTCCTGAACCGTCTTGGCGCCCACGGATGAGGCTATGGGGGCCGGCGTGCGCGAGCCGCCGCCCATCAGATCGGCAATCGGCAGGCCCGCCGCCTGCCCGGCGATGTCCCAGCAGGCCATGTCGATGGGGGATTTGGCGTATAGATGCCCCGGCAGCGCCAGATCCATCGCGCGTTCGACCTCTAACACCTTGCGCGGGTCGAGGCCGAGGATAAAGGGAGCCATGGTCTCGATCCCGGCGCGGATACCGGGACCATGGGCGGGCACATAAGTGTGGCCCCAGGGCGTGCCCTCGCCCCAGCCGGTCAGGCCCGCATCCGTCTCGATCTTCACGAACGTAGCGTCCAGCACCTCGAATTTCAGCCGGCCGCCGGAGAGCCAGTAGGGATGTTCGAGCGGCAAATCGACATGATGGACCGAAATGCGGGTGATCTTCATTTCAGTTCCACTTCGACAAAGGACATGGGCGTGTCCCCGGCGTTGATCACGTTGTGTTCGACGCCCTCGTCGCGGCGATAGGCGGTTCCCGCCGGGACCACGACTTCGCTGGCCGTGCCGTCCGGCAATTCCAGGCGCATGTGGCAATCGGTGATGGCGGTGATGACGTAATCCATCTCATGGCGGTGCCATCCGGTTTCCGCGTCGGGGGCAAAGTCGAAACGCGTGACCCGGACGCGCGCATCGTCGATCATCATGGTCGCTACAGCCTGCGGTCTCATTGGGCGAACTCCTCAATCGGCGCACCAAGACTGTCGAAATCGGGCCGGACGCCCAGACCCGGCGTGTCGGGCGCATAGAGCTTGCCGTCCCGCGCCACCGGCCCGCCGATCCCGGTGGAGCGGGTGTTGTAGTTCATCAGATCGGTGGTGTTGTGCAGGTATTCTTCCGGCGTCGTGGCGGCGAAATGAGCCAGCGCGGCGCTGGCGATCTCTCCGCCCCAAGTGTCTTCGGCCACGACCGGAATGCGGTTTTCGATCAGGTAATCCCGCACCCGACGCGCCTTGGAGAGGCCGCCGAGATTGGAGATCTTGAGACAGACCAGTTCCGCCGCGCGGTCCGCCACGATCTGCTGCGCGGCGGCCATGCCGGTGACGCATTCGTCCAGCTTCATCGGCAGGTCGATCCGGGCGCGGACCTGAAGGCATTCGGCGTAGGTGCGGCAGGGCTGTTCGAAGATATAGTCCAGATCCCGCGTCGCCCGCGCCACGCGCAGGGCGTCGTCCACGCGCCAGCCCTGATTGGCATCCGCCATCGCCTTCTCGCCGGGTTTGAGCAGCGGTACGGTGGCGCGGATACGCTCGATATCCGCGACCCAATCGCTGCCGACCTTGATCTGGAACTGGCGGTAGCCCTGCGCGCGATAGCGCTCCATCTCGGCGATGGTGCCCTCGGTGTCCTTCTGCGGCGCAACCCGATACATCGGCGCGCCATCGGTCAGCTTGCCGCCCCAGACCGCCCAGAGGGGCGCATCCAGCGATTGCGACAGGATATCCCAGCAGGCGGCATCGAAGGGTGATTTGGCATAGCCGTGCCCCTGCACCAGATGGTCCATGATCTGCTCGATCCGCGCCACGTTGCACGGGTCTTCGCCCAGCAGATGCGGCGCCACCAGACGAGCCAGCGCCGGAACGCCTTCGGAATGCGCGATCATGTAGTTCTCACCACACGGCGTGAACTCTCCGCAGCCCTGCAACCCCGCATCCGTGTCGATCACCACCACCGAGGCAGTGGCGGTTTCAATCGCATTGCCCGCACCCCAGACATAGGCCCCGCCCACGTAAGGCAACCCGGTCTGGAAGATGCGGATGCGGGTGATCTTCATGCGGCGTCCATCCGCGGCAAGTCCGCCATCCCCTCGCCGCGCCAGAGCACGAAGGTCAGGATCGGCCGGTCGGTTGTGACCATCGCGTGGCTCTGCCAGCTCACATGGGCCCGGGTCTGGCCGGGACCGACATGAGCCTCATCGCCCGCGATCCGGAAATCCGCACCACCGGCAAGGGTCAGGTATATCTCTTCGGCCTGATGGCTGTGCCAGTCATAGCTCAGCCCCGCGCCCCAATAGCCGATATAGCCGCGCAGCCGGGTCGAATGAAAATGCCCGGTGGGCCCGAATAGCTCGTAATAGCCGTAGCGGTTGCGAAAATCGGCTCCCACTTCGGCTTCGGTATAGGTGCGCTTCCAATGCGCCAGATGCGCCGTGGCCCGCACCGCTTCGACCAGAGCCTGCGTCTGCCCCGTGCCGTCCAGCGCAAATCCGGCGACCAGATCCGTGGCCGGGATGGCGCGCGGCTGCAGACCGGTTTGGGCCAGCACGTCCGGCCAGGCGCCAAAACCCCGCAGGTCGTCATGCGCCCGGTGCAGTTGGCGCGCGGCTTCAAGAACGTCGTCGAGTGTCACGGGATCACCACAATGTTGCCGGTATGCGTTTTGTCGATAAAGGCCTGCTGGGCCTCACGCAGATCAGCTAACGGGTATGTGGCGGCCAAAGCTGGCTTGATCTTGCCATCCTCTATGTATTTCACGACATCGGTGAAATTTTCCGGCCTGTTCACGGTCGACCCGGTAAAGGTCAGGTCGCGCAAATAGAAAGTACGCAGATCGAGCTCGACCAGCGGGCCCGCAATCGCGCCGGAGCAGGTATAGCGGCCGCCCCGCTCCAGACTGTCGATCAGGTCGGGCCAGATCGGACCGCCCACCACGTCGGCTACGACGGTGATCTTCTCGCCCTTCAGCGCCGCTTTCAGGTTGTCCGGGCTGCGCGGCAGAATGCGGTCCGGTCCCAGCTTGGCAACCTCATCGTGCTTGGCTTCGGATGCCATGGCGATCACCCGCGCGCCGCGCAGTTTCGACAGCTGGATCAGCGCGCCGCCCACACCGCCCGAGGCACCGGTCACCAGCACCGTGTCGCCCGCGCCCACATTTGCGCGATCCACCATCCCCTCGGCGGTGACGTAAGAGCAGATGAAGGTCGCCAGTTCCGCGTCGCTCAACTCGCTCTCGATGGGCGCAATGCCCCGCACATCCGCCTTGGTGTATTCGGCAAAACCGCCGTCACATTCCGAGCCGAAATACCCCGCTTTGTCGCGGTTCATCGGATCGTCCCAGTCACGCAGCCACCCGGCCACCATGACCCGTTTGCCGATCAGCCCGGGATCTGCTCCCTCGCCCACCGCCACCACGGTGCCGACCGCATCGGCCCCCTGAATGCGCGGAAAGGTCAGCGGCGCGCCGCCCCAGGTGCTGTCGGTGTCATCCACCTCCGAGTAGGCGCCGCCGGTCGTGGCCTCGTCCACCGTCTTCGAGTACCAGCCCGACCGCGTGTTCACGTCGGTATTGTTCAGCCCGCAGGCGCCGACCCGGATCAGCACCTCCATCGGCCCCGGCTGCGGCGTGGGCCAGTCCTCGTGCCACTCGTATTTGTCCAGATCGCCGTGGCCGGTCAGAACCATGGCCTTCATCGTCGCAGGGATGGTCATCGGTGTGTTCCTGTCTCGGGCACATGGGGGCTCTGCCCCCGCCGCGCGTTGCGCGTCTCCCCCGGAGTATTTTCGAAAAGATGAAGCCGGGGTCTCATTCCGCGGGCTCCAGGACGACATCGGTGCGGGGCAGCACGCTTTGCGGATCATAGGCGGGTTCGCCCAGAACACGGCCCCGGCGCGGTTGCCCGGCGATTACGACCTCGATCTGGGTTCCCGGCTCATTGGCGTGCGTTTTGACATAGGCAAAGGCGAGGATCTTGCCGACCGTGTGGCCATAGGCAACCGAGGCGGTCGAGCCCACGACCGCGCCATCCAGCAAAACCGCCTCGCCGCCATGGCCGTCCTCGACCCCATCGGGTTCGATCTCCAGATAGGCGCAGACCCACGGCAGATCTTTGTTGAGCGTCTTGTCCTTGCCCAGATAGTCCTTGTCGGTGCGGGCAAAGCGCAGCACATCGGCCTCGGCCAGCGTGACCTCGTTGGTGAGTTCTCCGGCGCCCTTGAAACCCTTTTCCATCCGCAGCGCATTCATCGCGAATGAGCCATAATCGGCGATCCCATGCGGCTCACCCGCCGCCCAAAGCGCATCATAAACCGCCAGCGTGTTGTCGCGCGGGATATGCAGCTCCCAGCCCAGTTCGCCGGCATAGGACATGCGGAAGGCCCAGAGCGTGTGCCCGGCCACTTCGATCTGCTGCGCGGTCAGCCATCTGAACCCGGCATTGCTCAGGTCCGCGTCCGTACAGGCGGCCAGAACCTCGCGCGCCTTGGGACCGTTCAGGCTCAGCGCCGCCCAGTCGTTCGAACGCAAGGTGATATCGACGGTTTCCTCCGCGCGCTGGTGATTCAGATGATCCAGCAGGCGCTGTTCGAAGAACGCCGCGCAGACGAGGTAGTACCGCCCCTCGTCCAGCTTCACGATCGTGGTTTCCAGCTCGATCCGGCCCCGGCGGTTCAGCATGTGGGTCAGCGCGATGCCGCCCGTCTTTTGCGGCAGGCGGTTGGCCACCAGCCGATCCAGCAGCGCTTCGGCATCCGGCCCGGCCACTTCGACCTTGGTAAAGGCCGAGATATCCATGATCCCCAGCGCCTCGCGCACGGCCTTGCACTCGGCCCCGACCATGTCGTGCACCACGTTGCGGCGGAAGGAATAGTGATCGCGCTGCTCCACCCCGTCACGCGCAAACCAGCGCGGGCGCTCGTGGCCATAGACCTCTTCGTAGACTGCGCCTTTTCCCTTCAGCCGCTCATAGAGCGGCGAGGGTTTGATCGGGCGCCCCTCCAGCCGGTTGAAATGCGGGAACGGGATCTCGTGGCGCAGCTTGTAATCCTCATGCGCCTTGGTGACCTGCCAGTCCTTAGTGGCGTAGGACCCAAAGCGGCGCGGATCGTATTCGCGCATCGAGATATCCGCCGCGCCATGCACCATCCACCGCGCCAGTTCGCGGGTCAGCCCCGGCCCCCAGCCGATCCCGATCTGGGTGCCGCAGCAGCACCAGTAGTTCCGCACCCCCGGCGCAGGCCCGATCAGCGGATTGCCGTCGGGCGGGTGCGAGATCGCCCCATGCACCTCGCGCTGAATGCCCAGTTCCGCAAAGATCGGCATCCGGTTCAGGCTTTCCTCGAGCCACGGCATGATCCGGTCGTAATCGGCATCGAACAGCCAGTTCTCATAGTCCCACGGGCAATGATCGTGCCAGACGGAATTCGAGTTCTCTTTCTCGTAGATCCCGATCAGCCCGCGCTTTTGCTCCATCCGGATATAGCCCGAGACCTTTTTGTCGTCGCGGATGACCGGCAGTTCGGTGCCGAGATTTTCAAATTCGGGCACAGGCTCGGTCACGAAATAGTGGTGCGTCATCGAAGTCATCGGCAGCTGCAGCCCAGACCATTCGCCCATCTGACGCGCATAAGTGCCGCCCGCATTCACCACATGTTCGCAGCGGATGGTGCCTTTTTCGGTCTCGACCACCCATTCGCCAGTCTCGGCTTGGGTGATGTTGGTGGCCCGGCACTGACGGATGATCCTCGCCCCTAGCTGACGCGCGCCCGCCGCCATCGCCATGGTGACGTTGGTCGGGTCCACATGGCCGTCATCGGGCGTATGCAGCGCACCCAGAACCCCGTCGAGATTGTAGAACGGATGCAGTTCCGCCACCTTCTCCGGCCCGACCAGCTCGATATTGAACCCAAGCGACCGGCCCACCGACAGTGTGTGCCGCAGCCAGTCCATCTCGTCTTGCGTGTAGGCCAGCCGGAACGACCCGCAGCCATGCCAGGTCACCGCCTGCCCGGTCTCGGCCTCCAGCGCGCCGGAATAGAGGCCAATGTTGTAGTCCACACACTTGCCCAGCCCGAACGAACTGGTCGAATGGGTGATCTGCCCCGCCGCATGCCAGGTGCTGCCACTGGTCAGTTCCGCCTTTTCCAGCAGAACCACATCGGTCCAGCCCTCATGCGCCAGATGATAGGCCAGACCGACGCCCATGACCCCGCCTCCGACGATGACCACGCGCGCGTGGGTGGGCAGTTTGCTCTGGGACATGATTTTTCCTCTTCCCGAGTCGCGTTTCTGCTCGACAGGCTAATTCCACATTTGTACCATCGTCAATCATGAATGACACAAATGTATCATCAACCGTCCTCGACCGCCTCACCGAAGAATGGGACGCCCTCACGCCCGAGGCGCAGAAGGCCGCGCGTTACGTGCTGGAAAACCCCACAGATGTTGGGGTTTCAACGGTGCGCGAGATTGCCGAGGCCGCCAAGGTCAAGCCCAACACCTTCGTGCGCATGGCCCGGCAGGTGGGGTTTGACGGCTACGAGGATTTCCGCGCCCCCTTCCGCGATGCGATTCGCCGCGGCACCGTGTCGTTTCCCGACCGCGCCCGCTGGCTGCAGAACATCGGCAAATCCGGCGAACTGGGCGGGCTCTACGCCGACATGGTCGGCGCCGCGATCCGCAATATCGAGGATACCTTCGCCGGGATCGACGCCACGCGCCTGAAGGCCGCTGCCGAGGACATCTGGAACTCGCGGCAGGTCTACACGCTGGGCGTGGGCGTCAACAATTCGAACGCCCGGAACTTCACCTACCTCGCCTCGACCGGCATGAAACAGTTCCACGCCATTCCCCGCCCCGGCTCGACCCCGGTGGACGACCTGGCCTGGGCCGGCGAGCAGGACGTGCTGATCGCGATGACCTGCAAGCCCTACCGCACCGAGGTGATCGAGGCCGTCAAGCTGGCCCGCGAGCAGGGGCTGACGGTGGTCGGCATCTCCGACAGCCCGGCCAGCCCGATCATCCTGACCGCCCATCACGGCTTTGTCGTTGCCGCCGATACACCGCAATTCTTCCCCTCATCCGTCTCGACCATCGCCCTGCTGGAAACGCTGCTCTCCTTCGTGATCGCCGTCTCCAGCGACGAGATCGTCGATCGGGTCGAGCGTTTCCACCGCCGCCGCCACCAGCTTGGCCTCTATGCCGAGGAACCCCAATGAACGCGCCCCTGACTCACTCGCTGGACGCCCGCTACTACACCGACCCCGCAATCTTCGCACAGGAGATGCGGGGACTTCTGGCCCGCACATGGCAGTTCGCAGGCCACATCGCGCAGGTCCGGGAAACCGGCGACTATTTCGCCTTTGAGATCGCTGGCCAGAACCTCTTCTGCATCCGCGGCCGCGATGGCGAGATTCGCACCTTCTACAATGTCTGCCAGCACCGCGCCCACGAGATGGTCACCGGCGCCGGCAACACCCGCGTCGTCGTCTGCCCCTACCACGCCTGGACCTATGAGCTCTCCGGCCAGCTGCGCGCCGGGCCCAACATCAAATCCGTCCCCGGGTTCGACCGCAGCGCCATCTGCCTGACCCCGGTCCGCACCGAGGTCTTCAACGGCTTCATCTTCGTCAATCTCGACGATGACGCCGCCCCGATGGACAACTGGTTCCCCGGCGTGCGCCAGGAACTCCGCGCCTTCGTCCCGCATATCGACGATCTGGAGCCGCTGGAATGGGTCGAGATCCCGGAAACCTGCAACTGGAAGGTCAGCATCGAGAACTACTCGGAATGCTACCACTGCCCGACCAACCACCCGACCTTCGCCGAAGGCGTGGTCAAGCCCGAGACCTATGACATCCAGCCCGACGCCGGCGGCGGCTATGTGCTGCGTCACACGACCGAATGCCAGAGCCTCGACAAGATGACCTACCCCATCGACCTGTCGGTGCCCCATGCGGGCGACTACCAGTCGTGGTTCCTGTGGCCGATGTTCTCGTTCCAGTGCTACCCGGGCAACGTGCTGAACACCTATCACTGGCGCGCGGGCGACGCCGATCACTGCACCGTCTGGCGCGGCTGGTACACCGAGGGTGGCTCGGAAAGCGCGGTGATCCGGCAACTGGCCGTGCAGGACCGCGAAACCACGGTCGAGGAAGACATCCGCCTGGTCGAATCCGTCCACCGCGGCCTCAAATCCCGCGGCTACCGCCCCGGCCCGCTGGTCCTCGACCCCGGCTGCGGCGTGATGTCGGAACATTCCATCGCCCGCCTGCAACAATGGATGCGCGAGGCCGTGGATGGCTGACTTCCGCACCACATACACCAAACCCGTAGGGCGGGCTTCAGCCCGCCACCCGATTGCAGCCGCACGGGATTGGATACGCAAATCCCTGCTCTCGCTTGCAGGTCTGTGTCTGACATCGCTTCCAACATCGGCCTGTTATACGCCAGAAATGGGCTCTTACTTCTTTTGGACCAAACTCTCCGAAGAACTACTGGAAAAGGAATTTGCCGCAAAAATCAGGGTGAAATCCTTTGAACCAACGATGTGGGAATCCGTCGAATACAAACTTTCCGATGGCACAACACATCAAGGCCGTCAGCTGATCAGCTGGCCAACGATCGAATTTGAGGTGGTTGAATTATTCCGGGGCAAACTGGACGTGACGACATCCGTGCAGAAACTAATGGTGGACAGCTGCAATTCAGGTGTGAAGCTCGCGCCGGGAGATGAACGCTTCGTTGCGGGGCGGATAGTCGACGGACGACCCGTTTTGCAGAAAATTCACTACCACACCGGAGGGTGGGAATGACGGAAACGCTTGTCGGCCAATGCATGTGCGGCGCGGTCAACTGGTCCTCATCCGGCCGGATCACCCGCCGCCTGTCCTGCCATTGCGGCGACTGCCAGAAAGCCACCTCATCCCCGTTCACGACGTTCGTGGGCCTACCCCCGGAAACCGTCGAATGGACGGGCGAGATCAATCACTATGAAAGCTCGCCCGGCACCCATCGCGGGTTCTGCCCGAAATGCGGCACGCGCCTCTATTTCCGCTCCGACAAATGGCCCGGAGAGATCCACATCCATGCGGCAACGTTGACCGACGCCACCGGCTACACCCCCGACGCCCATGTCGTCATGGCCAGCGCCGTTCCCTGGCTGCATCTGGCCGATGACATTCCCAAACACCAGAGCTTTCAGGCCGAGCCCGCCGATCAGGAGTAGAACCCATGCTGATGCCCGGTGAGTGGCAACCCGAACACAAACTGTTCCCGCATCAGGTGGGTTTTACATCTCCACCTTTCGACTTTGACGCCGCACCATCGGACTTCCTGCGCATGTGCCCCGAGACCGTCGGCGTGCACGGCTGGATGCTGCACGTGCCCGACTATGTGCACGGGCTGGACCAGCGCAAACAGAACTTCGGCATGCTTGATGATTTCGTCCATTGCATGTCTCGCAACGGCGTCGATGTCTGCGGACAGGTCGGCTCAAACTGGGTGCATGCCTGCGGTCTAGGGGTCGAGGGCGTCCGGCAGCATTGCGAAGACCTCTCCGACAAGTACGGCATCCGCTTTCACATGGCTGGCTATGCGATGGTCGAGGCGCTGCGCGAGATGAATGTCGAGAAGGTCGCGCTCAACGCCGCCTATCACTGGCCGGACTGGTGGCAGGGCACGGTGGGCTTTCTGCGCGAGGCCGGATTCGACGTCCTCTGGGCGGGCAACTTTCACGATCAGGGCTGGTTCGCCAGTCAGGAAGAGGTCAACGCATACCGCTGGGTTTTCGACGGCGATCTGGCAATGAAGAGTTTCGAATATGTCGCCGAGCAAGCCCCTCAGGCCGACGCGATCCTGATTAACGGAATGTGCAACTTCCGCACGGGTCCCGACGGGTTACCGCAACGCCCGTTGCATCTGGCCGACGATCTCGAGACCGCGCTTGGCAAACCGGTGATCGGCCATGACATCGCGCTCTACTGGCGCATCTTCAAATCGCTCGGCATCGCGCCCGAGACACCACATGGGCAGCTTTTGAGGCGGCTCTAGTCACCGAAAAAGCGTGTACAAGTCGAACACTTCGCATCCGGGAGCCGGTACAAAATGCACAAAATCCTTGCCCTGTGGGCTATGCCCCGCTCAACCTCGACCGCCTTTGAATGGATGATGCGCCAGCGCGGCGATCTGGACTGTCTGCACGAACCGTTCGGCGAGGCATGGTATCAGGGCGAGGAACCGCTCTGGCATCGGTTTCAGCCCGGCGAGAAAACGACCCCCGGCCTGACCCTGGAAAGCGTCTGGGACGACATCCAGCAACGTGCCCACAAGGGGGCCGTGTTCCTCAAGGATTTTCCTCATTATATCAACCACATGTGGGACACAGAGTTTCTGTCGAACTTTACCCACGCCTTCCTGATCCGGGACCCGGCCAAGACGATAACCTCGATGTACAAGCAATGGCCGGATTTCGCCGAAGGCGAGGTCGGCTTCCCCGAACAGCGCGCCCTGTTCGATCTGCTGACCGCTCTGAACGGCGCCCCGCCCCCGGTGATCGACAGCGACGACCTGCTGGAAGACCCCCATGCCATGACCAGAAAATTCTGCGATTCCATGGACATACCCTTCATCGAAGAGGCGCTGACATGGCAGGCCGGCGGTGACCCTTCCGCCCATAGCTGGTGGGACGGCGGCTCGTTTCACGGCAATCTCGCGAAGTCCACCGGACTGGTGCCGCAGCCGCGCAGACATATCTCGATCGAAGATGCGCCCGACCGGGTCAAACAGGTGTATCGCCGGATGAAGCCGCACTACGATCACCTCTATAAACACCGCATCCAGCCGTGATTTCCACCACGACCAAACCGGAGACAAAACATGGCAGACACATTTGACGAAGACCTTTTTCTGAAAGGTCTGGAGCAGCGCAAAGGCACGTTGGGCGCTGAATATGTTGAGAAAAACCTGGCCGCCGCCGACGATTTCACCCGCCCCTTTCAGGAGGCGATGACCGCCTGGTGCTGGGGCTTTGGCTGGGGCGACGATGTGATCGAGCCCAAGACCCGCTCGATGATGAACCTCGCCATGATCGGCGCACTCGGCAAGATGCACGAATGGGAAATCCACTGCCGCGGCGCGCTGAACAACGGCGTCTCAAAGGAAGAGATCCGCGCCATCGTCCATGTGGTCGGCATCTATTGCGGCGTCCCGCAGGCACTGGAATGTTTCCGGGTGGCCCGCAAGGTTCTGGCAGAAGCCGGACAGCTTTGAGGCCATGCCGAAGGATGTTTTGAAGGCCCGCCCTCGTGGCGGGCTTTTCTTTTGGCGCCTCATGACATGTTACGAAAAAAATCGCCATCGGAAAATTCCGTTACATTTTGTCTTGCCGCGAATCGCATTCCAGCGTATTACCCGACCAAGCGGTCACTTAATGACGCCCTACGCAAGACCGGAGTTTCTGACGCATGGACGCTTTCATCTGCGACGCTCAACGCACGCCCATCGGGCGCTATGGCGGAGCCCTTTCTCAGGTGCGCACGGACGATCTGGCAGCAATGCCGCTGGCGGCCCTGAAGGAGCGTAACCCGGACGTCGATTGGGCCAGTGTCGATGACGTAATCTATGGCGATGCCAATCAGGCCGGGGAGAGCAACCGCAATGTGGCGCGCATGGCCGCCCTGCTGGCTGGCCTGCCGGTCGAAGTCCCAGGCACCACAATCAACCGGCTGTGCGCCAGCGGGATGGATGCGGTGGGCATGGCCGCCCGCGCGATCAAGGCGGGTGACTACGACATGGCCGTCGCTGGCGGCGTCGAGAGCATGTCGCGGGCACCTTTCGTGATGCCCAAAGCGACCAGCGCCTTTACCCGCGCGAACGCGGTTTATGACACCACCATCGGCTGGCGCTTTGTGAACAAGAAGATGCACGAGATGTACGGCACCGACTCGATGCCGCAGACCGCCGACAACGTGGCCGAGGATTATCAGATCAGCCGCGCCGATCAGGACGCGTTCGCCGCCCGGTCGCAGGCCCGTTGGGCGGCAGCACATGAGGCGGGCGTATTTGCCGACGAAATCACGCCAGTCACCATCCCGCAGCGCAAGGGTGAGCCCATTGTAGTGGACACCGACGAACATCCCCGCCCCGGCACCAGCGCCGAAAAGCTCTCGGGCCTCAAGGGTGTCAACGGGCCGGACAAAACGGTGACGGCGGGCAATGCCTCGGGCGTGAATGACGGCGCGGCGGCGATCCTGCTGGCGAATGCGGCGGCGGCGGCACAGAACAACCTGACCCCGATGGCTCGTGTGGTGGGCATGGCGGTGGCCGGGGTCGAGCCGCGGGTGATGGGCATCGGACCGGTGCCCGCCAGCCACAAGGTTTTGGCCCGCGCAGGTCTCAGCATCGACCAGATGGATGTGATAGAATTGAACGAAGCCTTTGCGTCGCAGGGCCTTGCGACTCTGCGCGCGCTTGGCGTGGCCGATGATGCACCCCATGTTAATCCCAACGGGGGCGCCATCGCGATCGGCCACCCGCTGGGCATGTCCGGCGCGCGACTGGTGATGACCGCCGCCTATCAGTTGAAACGCACCGGCGGGCGCTATGCGCTGTGCACCATGTGCGTTGGCGTGGGCCAGGGGGCCGCACTTATTCTCGAACGCGTGTAGAGCGCGGCCCAAAACGTGGAAACCGGTTTTTCGGTTTCCGCCGCGCGGCGTCAAAATGGGAGGAGACCCGATATGTACGCTCAGATGATCAAGACAGCAGGAACCGGCGTCAAATCCCGCGAGGAAATGACCGACCAGGAACGCGCGTTTCAGGACAAGATCGACGCCGATATCAAGATCGAGCCGCGCGACTGGATGCCCGATGACTATCGCGCCACGCTGATCCGTCAGATCGGACAGCACGCGCATTCCGAGATCGTGGGGCAGCTGCCCGAAGGCAACTGGATCACCCGCGCGCCCACATTGGAACGCAAGGCGATCCTGCTGGCCAAGGTACAGGACGAGGCGGGGCATGGCCTGTATCTCTACTGTGCTGCCGAAACACTGGGTGTCAGCCGCGACGAGATCACCGAGATGCTGCTGGACGGCCGCATGAAATACTCGTCGATCTTCAACTATCCGACGCTGAACTGGGCCGATATCGGCGCCGTGGGATGGCTGGTCGATGGTGCGGCGATCATGAACCAGGTGCCGTTGCAGCGGACATCCTATGGCCCTTATTCGCGCGCGATGATCCGCATCTGCAAAGAAGAGAGCTTTCACCAGCGTCAGGGCTATGACGCGATCCGCAAGATGGCCGAGGGCACGCCCGAGCAGCGCAAGATGGCGCAGGATGCGCTGAACCGGTTCTGGTATCCGTCGCTGATGATGTTCGGACCTTCGGACAAGGAGTCGGTGCATTCGGCGCAGTCGATGGCGTGGAAGATCAAGATCAACACCAATGACGAGCTGCGTCAGAAATTCGTCGATCAGACCGTGCCGCAGGCCGAGTATCTGGGCCTGACCATCCCCGATCCTGAGCTGAAGTGGAACGAACAGCGGGGGCACTACGATTTCAGCGAGCCGGATTGGTCCGAATTCTTCGACGTGATCAAGGGCAATGGCCCGTGCAACGTGGACCGCCTCGCCGACCGCAATAAGGCCTGGGATGACGGCAAATGGGTGCGCGACGGGTTGCTGGCCCATGCCGAGAAGAGAAAGGCCCGCAAATCCGCCGCCGCCAAAGTGGCAGCCGAGTAAAACATGGACGATCCGCTGCGCGAAGCTGCCGGTTTTTGCCACCGGAATCAGAACCCGCGCCCAGCCAGGAGGAGAACTGAGCGATGAAAAACGAATGGCCCCTGTGGGAAATCTTCATCCGCGGCCAGCATGGCATGAGCCACCGCCACGTGGGCTCGCTGCATGCGCCTGACGCCGAGATGGCGATCAAGAACGCCCGCGACGTCTATACCCGCCGCAACGAGGGCGTGTCGATCTGGGTAGTTGAGGCAAAGCATATCAGCGCCACCGCGCCGGGCGACAAGGGCCCGCTGTTCGAGCCGTCGGAATCCAAGATCTACCGTCATCCGACGTTCTTTGACATTCCCGACGAAGTGGGGGCGATGTGATGACCGCCCCGATCACACGCGATGAAGCGTTCCTGCAATTCCTGCTGCGGATGGGGGACAACACCCTGATCCTTGGCCACCGGGTCAGCGAATGGTGCGGCCACGCGCCGGTGCTGGAAGAGGACATTGCGCTGGCCAACACCGCGCTGGATCTGATCGGCCAGACCCAGATGTGGCTGGGGCTTGCGGGTGAGATCGAGGGCGGCAAGAGCGCCGACGATCTCGCCTTTCTCCGCGACGCCTGGGATTTTCGCAATGTGCTGATGGTCGAGGTGCCCAACGGCGATTTCGGCCGCACTCTGATGCGCCAGTTCCTGTTCGACGCATGGCAATCGATCATGCTGGGACGGCTGATGACATCTTCGGATGACCGCGTTGCCGCCATCGCCGAGAAGGCCAGCAAGGAGGTTTCCTACCACCTGGAACGCTCAGGCGACACCGTTGTCGGTCTGGGCGACGGCACCGAGGAGAGCCATGCCCGGATGCAGGAGGCGCTGGACTATCTCTGGCCGTATGTCGGCGAGATGTTCGCCAGCGATGCGGTGGATGCCGAGATGGCAGCAGCCGGGATCGCTCCCGACCCGGCGGGCCTGCGCGAGGAATATGACGCGCTGGTGGGCCGCGTGCTGGGCGAAGCAACGCTGACGATCCCGGAAAGCCGCTTTGCCCACAAGGGCGGGCGCGACGGGCGGATGCATACCGAGCATCTGGGCCATCTGCTGACAAGCATGCAGTGGCTGCAGCGCGCCTATCCCGGCGCAAGCTGGTAAGATCCGATGACGCGCGCCTCGATCAAACAGGTCTGGGACTGGCTCGACGCCGTTCCCGACCCCGAGATCCCGGTGATCTCGGTCGTCGATCTCGGCATCGTGCGGGATATCGCGTGGGATGAGGATACGCTGACGGTTACCGTGACGCCCACCTACTCGGGCTGCCCGGCGACCTCGGTGATCAGCTGGGATATCGAAACCGCCCTGCGCAATCACGGGATCAAGGACATTCGTCTGCAAACCCGAATCTCGCCCGCCTGGACGACGGACTGGCTGAGCGACAAGGGCCGCGCGACGCTCGAGGAATTCGGCATCGCCCCGCCCCAACCCGCGGGCGGCCCCGAGCGCTGCCCGCGCTGCGGCAGCACGGCAGTGGAAAAGGTCAGCCAGTTCGGCTCGACCCCATGCAAGGCGCATTGGCGCTGCACCGACTGCCTTGAACCTTTCGACTATTTCAAGTGCATCTGAGGAGGACCGGATGGCACGCTTTCACGATCTGGAAGTCACCGACATCCACAAGACCATCCGCGACGCGATCGTGGTGACGCTGAAGCCGATGAACGGCTCGGCCGAGGAATTCGATTTCACCCAAGGCCAGTATCTGACCTTTCGCCACAACTTCGACGGTGAGGAACTGCGCCGCTCCTATTCGATCTGCGCGGGCAAGGATGATGGCGTTCTGCAGGTGGGCATCAAGCGGGTCGATGGCGGCGCCTTTTCGACCTGGGCCAACGAGGAGTTGAAGGTCGGCGACAAGATGCAGGCCATGCCGCCGATGGGCGGCTTCTTCACCCCAATCGATCCGGAGGCCGAGAAATCCTATCTTGGTTTTGCCGGAGGGTCCGGCATCACGCCGGTCCTGTCGATCCTCAAGACCACGCTGGCACGTGAGCCCAGGTCGCAATTCACGCTGGTCTATGCCAACAAGGGCGTGAACACGATCATGTTCCGCGAGGAAC
Organism: Ruegeria sp.; assembly: GCF_040830605.1. Taxonomy (GTDB): domain Bacteria; phylum Pseudomonadota; class Alphaproteobacteria; order Rhodobacterales; family Rhodobacteraceae; genus Ruegeria. The sequence continues at coordinate 159,822 of NZ_JBFOMD010000001.1, read as the reverse complement.
TGGAGGACCTCAAGAACCTCTACATGGGCCGCCTGAACGTGATCCATATCCTTGAGACCGACGCGCAAGAGATCGACCTGTTCACCGGACTGGTAACGCAGGAGAAATGCGCGGAGCTTTTTCAGCACTGGATCGACATCGAGAATACCGATGCGGCCTTCATCTGCGGCCCCGAGCCGATGATGCTGGGCATCGCGGCGGCACTGCGCGCGCATGGGCTGGACGACAGCCAGATCAAGTTCGAGCTGTTTGCCAGTGCCCAGCCGGGCCGCGCCAGACGCAAGGCGGTTTCGGCCGAGGCGGCGACCAGCGCCAACCAGACCAAGGCGGCGATCACGCTGGACGGGGCGACCCAGACCATCACCATGCCCAAGGATCTCTCGATCCTCGACGCCGCGCTGGAAAACACCATGGACGCGCCCTATGCCTGCAAGGCCGGGGTCTGCTCGACCTGCCGCTGCAAGGTGATCGAAGGCGAGGTCGAGATGGTCGCGAACCATGCGCTTGAGGATTACGAGGTCGAGAAAGGCTATGTGCTGAGCTGCCAGGCCTTCCCACTGACCGACACAATCGTCGTCGACTACGACCAGTAAGGGGAGAGGTACAATGGCCGAAGACATGACGATCGAGAGCTATCTGGCCGCCGGTGGCGTGCTGACCAATCCCATGAACGTGCCTCCGCGCTATAGGGCCGAGTTGATGAAGCTGATGGCAACCTTCGTGGACAGCGAACTGGCCGGGGCCGCGGGCTTTGCCGACATCATCAACGAGGGGCCCGGCATCAAGGAGCGGATCGCGGCGGCGAAGATCGTGTTGGAAAAGACCGACAATGCCGACTGTGTGCTGCGTATCATGGGCGAGTTCGGCGCCAACACCGAACGCTACGCGACCCACCATCCTTGGACTGCCCGGCTGGAGCGTTCGGCGGATATCGGTGCGACCCGATCCGAGCATGACATGCGGCTGGCCGTCTTCAACTATCCGATCGAGGGCTGGGTCGATGCGGTGGTGATGAACCTGCTGATGAGCCGCGCCGTCGTCGTGCAATTGGCCGAGTTCTCGATGATCTCCTATCAGCCGCTGGCCGAGGCGTTCCGGACCATTGCGCCCATCGAGGCCCATCACGGCGAACTGGCGCTGGAAGGGGCGGTCAAGCTGGTGGAAGAGGGTCACGCAGCGGGGATGCAAGGCTCGGTCGACTACTGGTGGCCACGCGTGGCGGCCAGTTTCGGAACCGGGTCATCCAAAAAAGCAGGCAGCCTGCGTGAGATGGGGCTGCGTAAATCCTCCAACACCGAACTCCGCACCCGATGGGAAGCGGAAGCAGGAAGCCTGCTGGAAAATCTCGGCCTCAAAAAGCCCTGAGCACACGCAAACGGAGACCGGGCGGCTCCCGCCCGTCGCCCGCGCCTGCGGCGCGGCCTCCCGTTGGGCCGGGCCGCGCACGCCAAGGCGTGCGCGGCGGCATCTCATCCCAAAGACGGTGACGCCAGCGGCTCACTCTCCGCGCGGCGGGCGCGGAACGTCGAAACCAGCGCGCGGGTGACCCGCCGCTTTTGATCGCGGTCTCAGCGGGTTTTTGGGGCGGCTGATCAAACCGAATTTCAAGGCGAAAGATCGCAAGGACATGCGTTTGCGGGTCGTGCTGCGGGGTGATCTGCTCAGCACCGTCCCACCGGTTCGGTTGAACTCATAGACGTCGATCACTTTCTCGGCGCAGCCGCAGGCCTCGCCCAGACCGACCTTGGTGTAATAGAACTTCTCAAAGCTTTCCGGTCTTTGCATCGCACACCTCCCTGCCCTCATGAAGCCAAAGGCCACCCGGCTCGACAAGCCTATTGCGACCGGCTCAGCCGAATGTGAGAGCTGCGGCGCCTAAAGCCCCGGCACCCCGTGCAGGGTCAAGTTGCTGACCATCCGCGCATATTCCTCGCGCGCATCGGACCCCGCGCCGGAATTCCACATGTAATACCAGTTCAGCATCCCGAAGACTGACATTGTGGCCGAGCGCAGCTTGACCGCGTCGCCCCGGAACACATCCGGCGCAATCTCGGCGATGATGCCACTGAGGAACTCCACCATGTCGCGCTGATAGCTGCGCAGCAGTTTCTGCTGATCTTCCGGCAGGGCGGACATGCCGCTGGTCTGCACCCGGTGCTCGTCATCGACCCCCTGGTAGGCCAGCAGGATCTCGGCCACCACCTTGTGCAGCCGTTCCGCCGCGCTGAGCCCGTCCATCTCGATGCCGCAGATCAGGTCGCGCAGCTCGCGCAGGTAGGTCTCGAGGATGTCGAACAGGATCGCATCCTTGCTGTCGTAATAGTGGTAGATATTGGCCTTCGAGATCCCGCACTCGCGCGCAAGCTGGGTCATCGACGCGCGGTCGAACCCTTCGCGGGCAAAGACGCGCGCGGCGGATTTCAGGATCTGCGCGCGCTTCTGGTCATGGTCTTTGGCAATCGTACGGGCCAAACCTCACTCCTTATCCCGGTTGTCGACAACGCGCTTGGCCTTGCCCTGAGAGCGCTCGACATCGCCGGGCTCCCCTACAACAATCTCGGTGGAAACGCCAACGATGTCCTTGATCCGCTTGGTCAACATGCGGGCGGCGGCGGTCTTGCTGAGCTCATCCGCCGCATCCGGCATCGCCTCGACATAGACCCGCATCGCGTCCATCCGGCCCGCCTTGTAAAGCTCGATCTGATAGTGCGGGGCCAGGCCACCGGTGGCCATCACCTGTTCCTCGACCTGGCTGGGGAAGACGTTGACGCCGCGCAGGATGATCATGTCGTCAGAACGGCCGGTGATCTTCTCCATCCGCCGCATCGACCGCGCTGTGCCCGGCAGCAGCCGGGTCAGGTCGCGGGTGCGGTAGCGGATCATTGGCAGGCCTTCCTTGGTGAGCGTGGTGAACACCAGCTCACCCATCTCGCCATCGGGCAGCACCTCACCCGTCTGCGGATCGATAATCTCGGGGTAGAAATGATCCTCCCAGATCACCGGGCCGTCCTTGGTCTCGACGCATTCGTTGGCGACGCCCGGGCCCATGATCTCGCTGAGGCCGTAGATATCCACGGCGTGCATGTCGAAGGCCTGTTCGACCTCTTTGCGCATTGCGTCGGTCCAGGGTTCGGCCCCGAACACGCCCACCGACAGAGAGCTTTCGCGCGGGTCCATGCCAACCTTGTGGTACTGCTCGAGTATGTTGAGCATGTAGGACGGGGTCACCATGATCCCGTCGGGCCTGAAATCGGTGATCAGGCCCACTTGTTTCTCGGTCTGCCCGCCACTCATGGGCACCACGGTGGCACCCAGACGTTCGATCCCGTAATGGGCGCCCAGACCGCCGGTGAACAGGCCGTAGCCATAGGCGTTGTGGATCATGTCGCCCCTGCGCAGGCCGCTGGCGCGCAAGGAGCGGGCCACCAGATCGGCCCAGTTGCTGATGTCGCCCGCCGTATAACCCACCACAGTCGGCTTGCCGGTGGTGCCCGAGGAGGCATGCAGACGCATGATCTGCTCGCGCGGAACGGCGAACAGACCGAACGGGTAGTTGTCACGCAGGTCGTTCTTGTAGGTGAACGGGAATTTCGCCAGATCGCTCAGGGATTGCAGGTCGTCGGGATGCACCCCGGCCTCATCACAGCGCTGCCTGTACATCGGCACGTTGTCATAGGCATGGCGCAGCGACCATTTCAGCCGGTCCAGCTGCAGGACGCGAATCTCGTCGATCGAGGCAATCTCGATCGGGTCCAGATCGGCTTTGTTCGGGGTCAGGTCCTTCATTGAGTCCTCCTCGCCTTATTCCTCGTCAAACAGGGTGCCGTTGATCGCGCGGGAAAAGCCCCGGAATTCGGCGATCTTTTGGCCGTCCTGATTGGTGACTGTCACGTCGTAAATCCCGCTGCGCCCGGTCAGGCTCAGCTCGGTGGCGTTTGCGGTCAGCCGGTCGCCGAGCCGCCCAGGCGCGACGAAGCTGATCACGTTGTGCTGGGCAACCGTGGACTGGTTGCGGCTGTTGCAGGCAAAGGCAAAGGCGCTGTCGGCAAGCATGAAGCTGACCCCGCCATGGCAGATGCCGTGCCCGTTGCAGTGATGCGCCTCGACCGTCATTTCCAGCGTCGCGGTGCCCTCGTCGATATGGGTAATCTCCATCCCCGCCCATTTCGAGGCATTATCCTCCGCCCACATGGCGGCCGCGGCTTTTTCGGCGCGTTCCTTCGGTGTCATGATCACCTGCCCTGAAATTTCGGCGCGCGTTTTTCGAGGAAGGCGGTGACGCCCTCGGCATAATCCGCGCTTTCACCGCAGGTTTTCATCGCATCCGCCTCGAGTTCAAGGTGATCCGTCAGCGTATTGACCGCCGCCGCCTGAATGGACTGTTTGGTCAAGCCCAGACCCAGCGTCGGGCCATTGGCAAACTGCTCGGCCATCGCGCGGGCCTCAGTCATCAGTAGATCGTTGGGCAGCGCCTTCCAGATCAGGCCCCAGTCCTCGGCCTGTTTCGCGGACAGCGGCTGCGCGGTCAGGGCGAGCCCCTTGGCGCGGGCCTCGCCCAGTAGGCGCGGCAGGTGCCAGCTGCCGCCGGTGTCGGGGATCAGGCCGACCTTGGAAAAGGACTGGATGAACTTGGCGGATTCGGCGGCCAGCACGATGTCACAGGCCAGAGCGATGTTGGCCCCGGCCCCGGCGGCCACACCGTTTACCGCGCAGATGACAGGAAAGTTCAGCGAACGGATCAGGCGCACCAGCGGCGCGTAGAATGTGCGCACCGTTTCACCCAGATCCGTTGGGCCATCCATCTTCGACGGATCGCGGTCGCCCAGATCCTGCCCGGCGCAAAACCCCCTGCCCGCCCCGGTCAGCAGCACCGCACGGGCGCCGGTGTCGCGCGCATTCTCAAGCGCGGCGCGCAGGGCGTAATGCATCTCGTCGGTGAAACTGTTCAGACGATCCGGGCGGTTCAGCGTGATTTCCACCCAATTTCCATGGTCCTGCGCAAGAATCGTATCGCTCATCGCCGCCCCGCTTTGCAGATGTTTCGACAAATATCTTGCATTAACCGAACGGTTGGTCAATAAATTTCTTGAATGTGACGATTCTCCGGATTGAGAAAGGCAAGGCATGGCGCAGAGCCCGGTCGTAACGGTGACGCAGGACGGTGACATCGCGTGGGTCGAGATCGACAACCCGCCGGTCAACGCGACATCCACTGCGGTGCGGGCCGGGCTGGCGCAAGCCGTGGCCGAGGTTCAGGGCGCCAGGGTTGCGATCCTGACCTGCGCGGGGCGGACCTTTGTTGCCGGAGGTGATATGTCCGAGTTCGACCGCCCGGCGGAAGAGCCGCATCTGCCGGATGTGGTGCAGTTGATCGAGGACAGCGACACGCCGTTTGTGGCGGCGATGCATGGCTCGGTACTGGGCGGCGGGTTCGAGATTGCCATGGGCTGCGCCTGGCGGATCGCGACTCCGGACACCAAATTTGGCCTTCCGGAAGTCAATGTGGGCCTGATCCCCGGCGCCGGCGGCACCCAGCGGGCGCCGCGCCTGATCGGGATGCAGGCGGCCATCGACATGGCGTGTTCGGGCCAGATCTTGGATGCCGACCGGATGCTGGCGTTGGGGGGCATCGACAAGGTGGTCTCGGGAGACCTGAAAGTGGCGGCCCGGGCCTTTGCCGCCGACCTGCCCCCGCGCCCGGCCAAGGTAAGGGACCGCGAGGCCGTTGCACTGGACCCCGAAGCCAATGCGGCAGCCGTGGCAAGCCTGAAAAAGCGCGCGAAAGGGCAACAATCACCGCTCTTGAACCTTGAAGCACTGCAATGGGCCGCTCTGCCCTTTGCCGAAGGCCAGTCCAAGGAACGCGCCCGCCATCTGGAGCTGCGCCAGTCCCCTGAAAGCAACGCGCTGCGCTATGCGTTTTTTGCCGAGCGCGCTGTGAGCAAACCCAAGGCGATTGAGGGGGTCACGCCCCGCGATCTGCATCATGTTGCCATCGTCGGCGGAGGCCTGATGGGTGCGGGCATCGCCATGGCCTGCCTGACCGGCGGTCTGCACGTGACCCTGATCGAGCGCGATGCCGAGGCCGCCTCAGCCGCCCAAGACCGTGTTGCGGGGCTGATTGAGGGCGGCGTGAAACGAGGCAAGATTTCGGAAGCGAAACAGGCCGACATGCTGGCTTGTCTGGTCACCACGGGCAGCTATTCTGACGCGGCACAGGCCGATCTGGCCATTGAGGCGGTGTTCGAAGACCTCGACGTAAAAAAAGCCGTCTTCGCCCAACTGGCCAAAGTCATGTCCGAGGATGCGATCCTTGCCACCAACACCTCTTACCTCGACCCGACGCTGATCTTCGACGGCATCCCGAACCCGTCTCGCTGCCTCGGCCTACACTTCTTCAGCCCCGCGCATGTGATGAAGCTGCTGGAGATCGTGCAGGCCCCAGATACATCGCCCGAAGTGCTGGCGACCGGCTTCGCGCTTGGCAAACGCCTGCGCAAGGTCTCGGTCCTCTCGGGCATCTGCGACGGGTTCATCGGCAATCGAATACTAGCCGCCTATCGGCGCGAGGCCGAGTATCTGCTGGCCGACGGTGCCCTGCCGCATGAGGTCGATGCCGCCATGCGGGCGCAGGGCCTGACCATGGGGCCATTCGAGTTGCAGGACCTGACCGGGCTGCAGATCGCTTGGGCCAACCGAAAACGGCAGGCCGCCACCCGTGATCCGAAGGAGCGCTATGAGCGCATCGCCGACACGCTGTGCGAAATGGACCGGCTGGGCCAGCACGCCGGCAAGGGATGGTACACATACAAAGACGGCTCACGCAGCCCGGAACGTGATCCGGAGGTGGAGCGGCTGATCGAGGATTATTCCGCCCAACGCGGCATCCGCCGACGCAGCTATACCGCGCAGGAGATCTCCGACCGCCTGCTGGCGGTGCTCGCCAACGAAGGCGCCCGTATCGTGCAGGAGGGAATCGCCGAACGAGCAGAGGATGTGGATATGGTGAAGCTCCATGGCTATGGATTTCCACGCTGGCGCGGCGGGCCGATGCATCTGGCCGCCGAGACGGGCTGGGAAAAGACGCAGAAGATCATGCAGATGGTCGCTGATGAAAGCCCTGATTCCTGGGTCATCGCGGCCCAACCCGAAAACCCTTAACCTGTTGATGGTTACAAAAAGGACCATTAACGCATTCTTGACTCACGTTTCTCAGGGAGGAGACAGACCCATGAAATTCACCAAGTTGAGCACCCTTCTGGCCTCAGCGGCGCTGGCCGTGTCGGGCACTGTGGCGCTGGCGGCGGATTACACGCTGACCATTTCCAGCTGGGCACCGCCGACCCACGGCATCAACGCCAAGATGTGGCCCAAATTCGTCGAGATGGTCGAAGCGGCCACCGACGGCAAAGTGACCGCCGAGCTGAAGCTGGGCATCGCCCCGCCGCCCGCGCAGATGGACCTGATCCAGGACGGCGCGGCCGATGCCTCGATCATCTTCCACGGCTACCAGCCGGGCCGCTTCGTCACCACCAAGCTGATCGAACTGCCCGGCTACGAAGGCTCGGCCGAAGCTGCCTCGGTCGCCTATTGGCGCGCCTATGAGAAATACCTGAGCGAGGCCAACGAGCATCGCGGCGTCAAGCTGATCGCGCTCCATACTCATGGCCCGGCACAGCTGCATTCCAGCGCCTCGGTGACCGATCTGGGCCAGATCTCCGGCCTCAAGGTCCGCATCCCCGGCGGTGTCGGCGGTGATGTCGGCACGGCTCTGGGCGCCACCGGTATTCAGGTGCCAGCCCCCAAGGTCTATGAAACGCTGGCCTCGAAGGCCGCCGATGGCGTCGTGATGCCGTTCGAATCCCGCAAGGGCTTCAAGCTGACCGAGGTGGCGCAGAACGTCTATGAAATGCCGGGCGGCCTCTATCGTGGCTCCTTCGCCTTCATCATGAACGAGGACACCTTTGCCGACCTGCCCGCCGACCTTCAGGCCGCGCTGGACGAGAAGGTGTTCGGTGAGCCGCTGAGCCGCGAGATCGGCAAGATCTGGGACGAGATCGACGCCATTGGCCGTGAGGCCACCGAAGGCGCCGACGGCAACGCGATCAACGCGGCCTCGGACGCGGACCTTGAGGCATTCGGCACCATCGCGGCGGATGTCCGTGAAAAGGTCATTGCCGAAGTCACGGACGCAGGCGTCGACGCCCAAGCCGCCTATGACATGATCAAGTCGGAAATGGCCGCCAACTAAGCCATCGCCAGCGGGGCGGCCCAGTTCGCCGCCCCGCAACCAGCCCCGTGGGAGGAACCCCATGACATCCCTCATCCAGCTCATCCGCCGCGCCAGCGCGCTGCCGGTCATCGTGGCAAGTGTCGCGCTGTTCATCCTGATGGTGATGACGTTCTGCGACGTGATCCTGCGGTCGGTGTTCAATTCGCCCATCGAGGCAGCGACCGAACTGACCCGCATCCTGATGGCGATCCTGGTGTTTTCGGTGCTGCCGATCATCTCGGTCACCAATGGTCAGATCGCGGTGGACCTGACCGATGGCATCTTCAACCGCCTGCGCCTGAGCCGGTTGCGGGACGGGATCATCTATGTGGCGAGCGGAGTGATGCTCATTTGGCCGATCCAGCGGGTCTGGGTTCTGGCCGAACGTGCGCGTGACTATGGGGATGTCACCGAGTACCTCTCGATCCCCACCTATCTGGTGGGCTGGTTCATTACCTTCTCGGTGGCGGTCACTGCACTCGCCATGGTGATCACCGGCCTGCTGCACCTCTTTGCCCCCAGCCTGCTTGCGGAGCCCGCGAAATGACCGCCGCCCTGATCGGATTTGCCCTTGTTCTGGTTCTGGTGCTGGTGCGCCTGCCCATCGTCTTTGCAATGGGCCTGGTGGGTACGCTGGGGTTCGCCTATGAGCGCGGCGGCTCGATTTTCTCGGAACGCGGTCTCAAGGCCGCCATGTCGATGGTGGGCCGCCAGATCACCGACACCGCACAGGATTACGGCCTGTCGGTGGTGCCCCTCTTCATTCTGATGGGGTTGTTCGTGAACAAGGGCGGCATGGCACGTGAGCTTTATGCCGTATCGAACGCGTTTCTCGGCCACCTGCGCGGCGGTATCGCCATGGCAACGGTCGCGGCCTGTGGCGGGTTCTCAGCCATCTGCGGCTCGTCTCTGGCCACAGCGGCCACCATGTCCAAGGTCGCCATGCCGCAGATGCGCCGCTATGGCTATTCGGACGAACTGTCCACCGCCTCCATCGCCGCCGGCGGCACGCTGGGCATCCTGATCCCGCCCTCGGTGATCCTGGTGATCTACGGCCTGCTGACTGAAACCTCGATCGGCAAACTGTTCATGGCAGGCATCATCCCGGGCCTTCTGGGCATCCTGTTCTACCTCTTTGCCGTCCGTTGGACGGTGTGGCGCAACCCCGAGGCAGGACCCGCTGGCGAGCGCTCCGGCTGGGGCGAGCGGTTCAAGGCGCTAGGATCGGTCTGGGCCGTGCTCCTGCTGTTCTTTCTGGTGATCGGCGGGCTCTACGGTGCCTTCGATTTCCACCCGCTGAACCTGACCTTCTCGCCGACCGAAGCGGCGGGCATGGGTGCCGCTGGTGCCTTCCTGATCGCGCTTTTTCGGGGTGGGCTGACCGTCGGCTCCACCTTCGATGTGCTGAAGGAAACCAGTTTTACAGCCGCCGCCCTGTTCTCGGTTTTGATCGGCGCGCAGGTGTTTTCTAACTTCATCAACCTCGCCGGTCTGCCCGAGGCGCTGATCGCCATGGTTACGGCCTACGAGGTCGCGCCTTTCATGGTGATCCTGATGATCCTCGGCATCTACATCATCCTTGGCTGTGTGTTCGAATCGCTGTCGATGCTGCTGCTGACGGTGCCGATCTTCTTCCCGCTGGTGACCTCGTTGGGCTACGATCCGATCTGGTTCGGCATCGTGGTGGTGGTGGTGACCGAGATCTCGCTGATCACCCCGCCCGTGGGCCTGAACGTGTTCATTCTCAAGGGGGTTGTGGGCGATGTCTCGACCGGCACCATTTTCCGAGGCGTAACCCCGTTCTGGGTTGCCGACATCTTCCGGCTGGCCCTGATCGTTCTGGTGCCCATCGTGGTGCTTTATTTGCCGCAACAGATGGGCGCGCTGGGACACTAAGCAGTTCGCGGCCGGGGCAATCGCTCCGGCCGTTTGTTTTTCAGACCTTGTATACAGATTTATTGACCGATCGTTCGGTTAATTATATGATAACACAAAAGCCGCTGCTACCGGCGTGACAGGAACAGGAGAGCCCGATGACGCTACAACAGATTTCCAGCTTTGCCGCCGGTAAGTGGATCGCGCCCGGCTCTGGTGCCCGCACCATCGCCTCGGCCATCACCGGTGAGCCCATCGCCACTGCCGGAAACGACGCGCTGGACGTACAGGCCATGCTGGACTTCGCCCGCAACACCGGCGGCCCGGCTCTGCGCCGGATGACCTTTCACGAACGCGCCAAGATGCTCAAGGCGCTGGCCCAGATGCTCGGCTCCCGAAAACAGGCGCTCTACGATCTGAGTTTCGACACCGGCGCCACCCAGAGCGATCATCTGATCGACATCGACGGCGGCATCGGCACCATGTTCGTCTTTGCCTCGAAGGGCCGTCGTGAGATGCCCGACGGCCAGGTCTATCTGGACGGCGATGTCGAGCAGCTGTCGCGCAACGGCACGTTCCTGGGCCAGCATGTCTGCACACCGCTGCAAGGCGTGGCGGTGCATATCAACGCCTTCAATTTCCCGGTCTGGGGGATGCTGGAAAAGCTGGCCCCCACCCTGCTGGCAGGAGTTCCGGCCATCGTGAAACCGGCAACCAACAGCTGCTACGTCACCGAACTGGCGGTGAAGATCATGCTCGACAGCGGCCTCCTGCCCGCAGGCGCGTTGCAACTGGTTTCGGGCGGTCTGGGCGACATGCTGGACCGGCTCACCTGTCAGGATGTGGTCAGCTTCACCGGCTCAGCGGACACCGCGCTGAAGCTGCGGCAAAGCCCTGTGATCCTGCAGAACTCGGTACGCTTCGTGGCCGAACAGGACAGCCTGAACGCCTCGATCCTCGGCCCCGACGCCGATCCCGGCACACCAGAGTTCGATCTCTTCGTCAAAGAGGTCGCCCGCGAAATGACCACCAAAGCGGGTCAGAAATGCACGGCCATCCGCCGCATCATCGCGCCGCAAGCGCGGATCGAGGCGGTGATCGAAGCGCTTTCCGCCCGTCTCGCCAAAACCGTCATCGGCGATCCGCGGCTGGAAACCACCCTCATGGGCGCGCTGGTCTCGAACGGGCAAAAGGTGGATGTGCTGGCCAAGGCCGATATCATCGGGCAGGAGGCCGAGCGGGTGTTTGGCGACCCCAACAATTTCGACGTGCAGGGCGCCGACAGCGCCAAGGGCGCTTTCGTGCCGCCGATACTGTTTCACTGCGCCGACCCTGACAGCGCCCAACGCGTGCATGACACCGAAGCCTTCGGCCCGGTCTCGACCATCATGGGCTACCGTGATCTGGATCACGCCATCGTCCTCGCCAATCGCGGGCAGGGCTCACTGGTCACATCGCTGATCACCCACGACCCGAACACCGCGCGGCAGGTAGTGCTGGGCGCGGGCGCCTATCACGGGCGGATCTACATCAACAACCGCGACTCGATGAAGGAATCGACGGGCCACGGCTCCCCGCTTCCGCATATGGTCCATGGCGGTCCGGGTCGCGCAGGTGGCGGCGAGGAAATGGGCGGCGTGCGCGGCGTGAAACACTACATGCAGCGCACCGCCATACAGGGCTCGCCCGAAATGCTGGCCTGCATCGGCGGGACATGGGTGCCCGGTGCGGCTGAGATCACAGGCCCCGCCCACCCCTTCACCCACAAGTTCGGTGAGCTTTCGATCGGAGAAACGCTCCACACCGCGCCCCGCACCGTCACCATGGATGACATCGAACACTTCGCCCATTTCACCGGCGACACATTCTATGCCCATATGGATGAGGACGCTGCCAAACGAAACCCGTTCTTCCCCGGCCGCGTGGCACATGGTTACCTGTTGCTCAGCTTTGCCGCCGGCCTCTTCGTCGAACCGAACGAAGGCCCGGTGCTGGCCAATACCGGCCTCGACGGGCTGCGCTTCATGAAACCGGTCGGCGCCGGTGACAGCATCAAGGTCCGCCTGACGGTCAAAAAGAAAACCCGCCGCACCGACGAATACGGAGAAGTGCGCTGGCACGTGACGCTGACGAATCAGAACGACGAAATGGTGGCGGAATACGAGTTGCTGACCATGAACGCCTACTAGGCATCGACCCATCCGCTGGCGCCCCTCTCCCCTCGGGGTGAGGGCCGGGGGAAGGGGTTCACACAGGAATCTGTTTTTCATATCCGTCACACGGCCTTAGACTGGGTTCATGACCCAAAACGACGCGTGGTTCGAAACGGCCGTTACCGAACTGATTGACCCGCAAAACCAACGGGTCTGGTCGATCATCGTCTCACTGTTCGGCGATCTGGCGCAGGAGCGCGGCGCCCAGCTCTCAGGCGGTGCCGTGACCCGCATCATCGAGCCGATGGGCATCAAGCCCGAGGCGATCCGCGTGGCCCTGCACCGGCTGCGCAAGGATGGATGGATCGAAAGCGCGCGCAGCGGGCGGGCCTCCATGCACTTTCTGACCGATTATGGCCGCGCACAATCGGCGCAGGTCACCCCCCGCATCTACGCGCGCGAGCCTGAGATTGCACAGGATTGGCACCTGCTGATCGCCGAGGACGGGCCGGGCATCCGCACGCTGGACGACCTGATGCTGACCAAGCCCTACACTCCCATTGGCCGCGCCGTCGCCTTGGGGGCGGGTCCGTTGCCCGCCGATTGTGAAGATCTGGCCGCCTTCGAGGTAACCGCCCGCGCGGCACCCGCTTGGCTGCAATCCCGACTCTGCCCACCTGATCTGATCGCCGCCTGCACCAGCCTGCACGACGCTGCGCAGCGGGTGCGCAGAACCCGTCCCGCAGACTGGCAGCCAACGCCACTGCAAATCGCCACGTTGCGCACCCTGATCGTCCACCGCTGGCGCCGCGTCGTGCTGCGCCATCCCGACCTGCCTGAGGTGTTTTATCCCGACGATTGGACCGGCGAACTGTGCCGGGCCGAAGTCTTCCGCCTGCTCGATACGCTGCCTTTCACCGGTCCCGCCGAGGTAAATGCCGCTGTCTGATATTCGCCGGTCGAGGTTAGAATTGCCTAGCCTCACCCTCCGCGCAGGCGCTGCATCAGATAGACTTCGCTGTCGGGGTGGATCGGCTCGTTCAGGCTGCCCGCGATGATCCGCCCGTCGACGGCCACGGACACGCCCGCGTCGATAGGACCTTGCAGCGCCGGATAGGCGCGGACCAGTTCGCGCAACAGCTCGCCGGTATCCGAGGCCTCGACCTCGACCACCTGCCGGCCCCCGGTCAGAGACCGAAGGCCGGACCAGAGGTTGACCTCAACCATTGTCCCTGAGCGCCGCGAGGATGCGCGGCGGTGACATCGGCAATTGGCGCATCCGCACACCCGCTGCGTTCGACACGGCATTGGCGATGGCCGCCAGCGGCGGCACGATGCCGGTTTCCCCGACCCCGCGCACGCCGAACGGATGACCCGGATTCGGCACCTCTACGATCACCGTGTCGATCATCGGCAGATCCGAGGCCACCGGAATGCGGTAGTCGAGGAAGATCGAGTTCTGAAGTCGTCCGTCCTCGCCATAGATGTACTCTTCGTTCAGCGCCCAGCCGATACCCTGCACCGCGCCGCCCTGATATTGCCCCTCGACATAGGCCGGATGGATCGCCTTGCCCGCGTCCTGGATGACGGTGTAGCGGGTGACAGCGGTCTTACCGGTTTCCGGATCAACCTCGGCATCGACGATATGGGTGCCGAAGGACACGCCGGCCCCTTCCGGCGTCGCCTCGAAATGGCCTGAGATCGGACCACCGGTCGAGCCCATATTGGCCGTGATATCGGCCAGTGGCATCGGGTCGAAATCGCCCGCGTTGGGGCCCGAAGGCACGGCGCAGCCATCCTCCCACTTCACCGCATCGACCGGAATGCCCCACTTGGCAGCCGCCCGTTCGCATAGCTTTTCGACCGCATTGTGCGCGGCCTTGATGGTGGCGAGACCCGATGCATAGGTCACGCGCGAGCCGTGGGAGACGTCGTTGTAACCCAAGGTGGCTGTGTCCGCGACGGTCACCCGAATGTTCTCGTACGGGATGCCCAACACCTCGGCCGCCATCAGCGCCATGGATGCGCGCGAGCCGCCGATATCCGGCGTGCCGACCATGAGCTGGGCCGAACCATCCTCGGACAGCGCCAGCGACACGGAGGTTTCGCCGCCATGGTTGAACCAGAACCCGCAGGCAATCCCGCGCCCCTGCCCCGGTTTCAGCGGCGCTGCGTAGTGCGGATGCGCCTTGGCGGCCTCAAGCGTTTCCACCAGCCCGATCCGTTCATAGCGCGGTCCATAGCTGGCCTTAGTGCCCTCATGCGCCGCGTTTTTCAGGCGGACATCAATCGGGTCGAGGCCCAGCTTGTTGCACAGCTCGTCGATGACCGATTCCACCGCAAACGCTCCCATCGGTGCGCCCGGCGCGCGATAGGCCGCCTGTTTCGGACGGTTGGCCATCACGTCATAACCCACCTGCCGCACATTGGTCAGGTTGTAAGGCGCAAAGCCGCACATCGCGGTCATGTCACCCGGCGCACCGGGGAACGCCCCCCCTTGCAGGCGGAAGATCCCCTCGGCTGCGGTGATGGTGCCGTCCTTCTTCATGCCGATTTTCACATCCATCGACGCGGACGAGGTTGGCCCCGTGGCCCGGAACACCTCGGAGCGGTTCATCACCACCTTGACCGGCCGGTTGGCCTTGCGGGAGAGCGCCAGCGCCACCGGTTCGATGAACACGGTGGTCTTGCCGCCGAAACCGCCGCCAATTTCCGAGGCGGTGACCCGCAGGTTCGAGGTTTCCATGCCCAGGAGCGCCGAACAGGTCTTTTGCACGATCCAGTGGCCCTGCGTACAGCACCACAACTCGCCCTTGCCGTCATTGCCCAGCGAGGCCAGGCAGGCATGCGGCTCGATATATCCCTGATGAGTGGCCTCGGTGACAAAGCTGTCCTCGATCACCAGATCGGCCTCGGCAAACCCGGTCTCGACATCGCCATGGCCGCTTTCGTGATAGCGCACCACGTTCGGGTGCATCCCCTCGGGCACCGAATAGTCGGCGGCCCCTTCGCGGATCACCGGAGCGTCCGGCGCCATTGCCTTATCCACATCGGTGACGTGCGGAAGCACCTCATATTCCACCTCGATCAGCTTCAGTGCATCCCGCGCCGCCAGTGCCGAGGTCGCGGCCACGGCCGCCACCGCATGCCCGTCATAAAGCGCCTTTTCGCCCGCCATGACGTTTTCCAGCACGTTCCAGAACTCGCCCTCGAGCCCCGGTTTGAACGGCACCTTGTCCGAGAAATCGGCGCGGGTGATGACCGCCTTGACGTCCTGATGCGCCTCGGCCTTCGAGGCGTCGATCTTCACGATCCGCGCATGGGCATGCGGGCTGCGCAGGATCGCGCCATGCAGCATCCCCGGTGCATGGGCATCCGCGCCGAACTTTGCCCGCCCCGTCACCTTGTCCAGACCGTCGGGGCGGTCAGGCCGGGTTCCTACGAATTTGAAATCGGATTTGCGATCGTCCAGAGCCATCACGAAGCCTCCCGCATCTCAGCCGCCGTATCCATCACGGCGCGGATGATCTTGTCATACCCGGTGCAGCGGCACAGGTTGCCCGCCAGCCAGTACCGGGTTTCCTCTTCGGTCGGGTCGGGGTTCTTTTCCAGCAGCGCCTTGGCGGCCACCAGAACCCCCGGTGTGCAGACGCCGCATTGCAGCGCGGCATATTCGATGAACTTTTTCTGCAGCGGATGCAGCTCTTCGCCATCCGCCATGCCTTCGACGGTTTCGATCTGCCTGCCCTCGGCCTCGGCCCCCAGCATCAGGCAGGAACAGACCAGGCGGCCGTCGACCGTCACCGAGCAGGCGCCGCAATCGCCGGTGCCGCAGCCCTCTTTGGCGCCGGTCAGGTTCAGCCTGTCGCGCAGGCAATCCAGCAGGGTTTCGCGCGGATCGCATAGATATTCGACCGTATCGCCGTTTACGGTGGTCGAGACGTGGATCTTGCTCATGCTTGTTCTCCCTTGGCACGGGCATAGGCGATCTTGGCGGCGCGCTTGGCCAGCACACCGGCGACCTCGGTACGGAATTCGATGGTGCCGCGCTTGTCGTCAATCGGGTTGCAGGCGGCAGAGGCGGCGGCGGCCAGCTTATCCAGCGCAGCATCGTCCAGTGCAGTGCCAATGATGGCCTCGGCACAGTCCTCGACCAGCAGCACGGTCGGCGCAACGGCCCCCAGCGACACCCGCGCCTCGGCAATCGTATCGCCATCCAGCCGCAGGTTCACGCCGCAGCCCACCACCGCAATGTCCATCTCTGTGCGCGGAATGAAACGGAGATAAGCATCCCCCGCATTCCGCCCGCGCGCGGGCACATGTACGGCCGAGATCAGCTCTCCCCTTCCCAGCGAGGTGCGGCCCGGCGCGGTCGGGATATCCTCGACCGCAACAACCCGGTCTCCGCCGGGGCCTGTTACCGTCACGGTAACACCAGCGGCGATCATGGCCGGAACGGAATCGGCTGCCGGTGAGGCGTTGCACAGGTTGCCGGTGAGCGTCGCGCGGCCCTGCACCTGGGTCGAGCCGATCAGGTCCATCGCCTCGACCAGCCCGGGCCAGTCGCGGCCAAGCTCGGGATGTTCGCTCATCTCGGCGCCGGTCACGGCAACGCCGAGCGTCCAGCTGCCATCGGCGTTCCGGGCAATGTCCCGCACGCCGCCTATCTTCTTGATGTCGATCAGCGTGTCCGGAGTCACGATATCCGCGCGCAGCTGCACCAGCACATCGGTGCCGCCGGCCAGAAACCGGGTGATGCCCGTTGCATTTGCAGCCAGCGCCGAGGCCTCGGCAAAACTGGCGGGGCTGTGGTAGTCCATCAATATACCTCGCACCTGTTGGTCAGGATTGACTGGGGTGTTCGCCGCGAAGGTAGTGCAGCAATCCGCCCTCGTCCATGTCATGAGCGACGGAAATTTTACCCCTGAAATGTCGTGAACAGACAAAGGGAGGGGCAGGTTTGTCGACTGGTTATGTCAGTTGACTGGACAGCGCCGCTCTCAAGTCTTTACCAGCCGGCTTTTTGGACCGGAATCAAGGGCGAAGCCCGCCGGGCCGCGACCTCCCTCCCCCTTGGAAGGGCGCATTGGCGATGTCCCGCGCCGCCCGGCCGTCCTTCAGGACTTTTGAGATAAAGCGCTAATCTCATCCGCCATGAGCGCCCACCCGAGGGAGGCCGCGGCCCTCTGATCGGCTCGGGAGGCCACCGTCATCGGAGCCGCCCGCGCGGCTTGCCAGTTTTACCAAGCCCGAATCACGCGTCAGGATCACAGTTCACCACGCAAATGCCAAAGCTCCGGAAACAGTTCCACCTCGAGCATCCGGCGCAGATACTGCACGCCCGAGGTGCCACCGGTGCCACGCTTGAAGCCGATCACCCGCTCAACCGTCGTCACATGGTTGAACCGCCAGCGGCGAAAGTAATCCTCAAGATCCACCAGCTTTTCGGCCAGCTCGTAGAGATCCCAGTACCGCGCGGTGTCCTCATAAACCATCAGCCACGCCTGCCGCACCTCCGGATCGGCGGCGTGAGGGCTGTCCATCCGCCGGACCTGCGCCCCGAACGCCACCCCGGTCCGCGCCGACAGCGCATCCAGCGCCACGTGGTAGAGCGAGGGGCGCTTCAGTTCCTCCGCCAGCATCCGATGCAGTTCCGGCCGGTGCTCATGCACCTTCATCATCGCCGTATTGCGATTGCCCAGCATGCACTCGATCAGCCGATACTGATGCGACTGAAAGCCCGAGGAACTGCCCAGCGCCTCGCGGAACGCGGTGTAATCGCTGGGCGTCATCGTCCGGAGCACGTCCCAGGCCGAGTTCAGCTGATCGAAGATCCGCGCCACCCGGCTGAGCATCTTGAAGGCGGGCCGGAAATCCTCGCCCTGCTGCAGCAATTGACGCGCCGCCGACAGCTCGTGCAGCACCAGCCGCATCCACAGCTCGCTGGTCTGGTGCTGGATGATGAAAAGCAGCTCATCATGAGCATCGGAGTGCAACTGATGGGTCGCCAGCAGCTCATCCATATGCAGATAGTCGCCATAGCTCATGTCCTTGGCATAGGACATCTTGGCGCCGTCCTGGCTGGGGTCGTAGGCTTTGGGCATCTGGTTCAGTCCTCAAGCAGTTCCGTAAGCAGCGCAGAGCCGGGCCGGCCCAGCTCCTCGACCACGCTGAAGTGATCGTGGCCCGGGTCGAAAACGTTCGGCACCTGCCACGCTTCGGACAAAACCCGCGTTTGGCGCACCAGTTCCGGGCGCTCGTTTGCGCCGACCCAGCAGGTAACCTGCACCCCTTCGCGTCTGGACAACAGCGCCGGGCTCTGCGCGGCGGCCTCGGCCGCATCCAGGCGCAGGGTTTGGCTCATTTCAGTATGCAGCAACGGGCGCAGATCGTGGATACCGCTGACCGCAACCACCTTTTCGACCCGATTCGGCAGCGGCCCGTCCGCACAAGCCATGCGCGCCACCAAATGCCCGCCCGCCGAGTGGCCGACCAGACGGATCGGCCCGGCGACATGCCGCGCCGCCTCTTCGATCGCCGCCCGCACCTCGTCCACGATCCGGCTCAACCGCGCCTCGGGCGCCAAAGTATAGCTGGGAATGGCCAGCGCCCAGCCCTGCGACAGCGGCCCGGCGGCGAAATGGGACCAGTAGCTCTTGTCGAGCATCTGCCAGTAGCCCCCATGGATGAACACGACCAGCCCCCGCGCCTCACCTTCGGGGCGGAACAGGTCCAGCCGGTTGCGCGGGGCATCGCCATAGGCGATGTCGAACTCTCCACCTTGCTCGCGCCATGTGGCCGCCTCGGCCGCCCAGCGCGCGGGCAGCTCATCGGACCCGGGCACATAGCCGGAATTGTCGAACGCATCGTCCCAGTCGATCATGCACCTCTCCTCCGCCTTTCAGGCTACGCTTGCACCCCAATTACTTCAAGCCTGAAACTTTATACTTGAAATAAAACCGCCGCCGCGCAACCATACCCTTGCGGGCATGGGGAGGACACGAATGCGCGTTGCATGTCTGGGAGGCGGCCCGGCGGGCCTCTACTTTGCGATCTCGATGAAGCTGCGGGACCCCTCGCATGAGGTCACCGTGATCGAGCGCAACAAGGGCGACGACACGTTCGGCTGGGGCGTGGTGCTGAGCGACGACGCTCTGGAGAACCTGACCGCGAACGACCCCAAGAGCGCCGAGGCGATCCGCGCGAATTTCGCCTATTGGGACGATATCGCGGTGATCCATGACGGGCACCGCACCGTCTCGGGCGGGCACGGGTTCGCCGGGATCGGACGCAAGGCGATGCTGCTGCTGTTGCAGGATCGCGCCCGCGAGTTGGGTGTTGATCTGCAGTTTCAGACCGAGGCGCGCCCGGTGGCCGAATATCAGGCCGAGTACGATCTGATCGTGGCCTGCGACGGGCTGAACTCGCGCGTGCGCAGCGATCTGGCCGAGCATTTCAAACCCGATATCGACACCCGAAAGTGCAAGTTCATCTGGCTCGGCACCCATCAGAAATTCGACGACGCCTTTACCTTCATCTTCGAGAAGACCGAACACGGCTGGATGTGGATCCACGCCTACCAGTTCGACGCCGACACCGCGACGGTGATCGTGGAATGCAGTCAACAGACCTGGGACGCCTGGGGCTTTGAACACATGTCCAAAGAGGACAGCATCGCCACCTGCGAGCGCATCTTTGCGGCACATCTGGACGGGCATGCGCTGATGTCCAATGCCAGCCACCTGCGCGGTTCGGCGGTGTGGATGAACTTCCCCCGGGTGCTCTGCGAGACATGGCACCACCAGAATGTGGTGCTGATGGGCGACGCGGCGGCAACCGCGCATTTCTCGATCGGCTCCGGTTCCCGGCTGGCCTTCGACAGCGCGATCTCGCTGGCCAATTACCTGCATTCCGAGCCGACCATGGAACAGGCGTTCCAGCGCTATCAGGAGGAGCGGCGGCTTGAGGTGTTGCGCCTGCAATCGGCGGCGCGGAACTCGCTGGAATGGTTCGAGCAGGTGGAACGCTATCTCGACATGGACCCGGTGCAATTCAACTACGCGCTGCTGACCCGGTCGCAGCGGATCAGCCACGAGAACCTGCGGCTGCGGGACGGCGCATGGCTGAACGGGGCGGAAGGATGGTTCCAGACCCGCTCGGGCGGCGCATCCGAACCGGTGCGTGCACCGATGTTCGCCCCCTACCGGCTGCGCGGCATGGAGCTGACCAACCGCATCGTGGTTTCCCCCATGGCGCAGTACAAGGCGGTCGAGGGCTGCCCCACCGACTGGCATCTGGTGCATCTGGGCGAGCGCGCCAAGGGCGGTGCCGGGCTGGTCTATACCGAGATGACCTGCGTCAGCCCCGAGGGCCGGATCTCACTGGGCTGTCCGGGGCTGTATGCGCCCGAGCATGAGGCCGCGTGGCGGCGGATCGTCGATTTCGTCCACGCCGAGACCCGCGCCAAAATCTGCTGCCAGATCGGCCATTCGGGCCGCAAGGGGTCGACCCAGCTGGGGTGGGAGGAGATGGACGCGCCGCTGGAGAACGGCAACTGGCAGGTCATGTCGGCCTCCCCCATCCCATGGTCCGCCAAAAACCAGATCCCCCGCGAGATGGATCGCGACGACATGAACCGCGTCCGGGATCAGTTCGTTGCGGCGGCAGGGATGGCCGGGCGCGCCAGGTTTGACATGATCGAGCTTCACGCCGCCCACGGCTATCTGATCTCGTCCTTCATCTCGCCGATCTCGAACCAGCGCACCGACGATTATGGCGGCTCGCTTGAGAATCGCATGCGCTATCCGCTGGAGGTCTTCGCCGCCATGCGGGCGGTCTGGCCTGCGGAGAAACCGATGTCGGTGCGCATCTCGGCCAATGACTGGGTCGGCGAACATGGCGTGACCCCGGAAGAGGCGGTTGAAATCGCCCGCCAATTCAGCGCCGCCGGGGCTGATATCATAGACGTCTCCGCCGGGCAGACCACGACCGAGGCCCAGCCGATCTACGGTCGCATGTTCCAGACCCCGTTCTCGGACCGTATCCGCAACGAGGCCGGGATCGCCACCATGGCGGTGGGCAATATCTATGAGGCGGACCATGCCAACTCGATCCTGATGGCGGGCCGCGCCGATCTGATCGCCATCGCCCGCCCGCACCTGGCCGACCCCTACTGGACCCTGCACGAAGCTGCCCGGATCGGCGACCGCCACGCCGAGTGGCCCCTGCCCTATCTGGCGGGCCGGGATCAGGCCTGGCGGCTGGCGGATCGCGAGGCGGAAATGGAGATACGGGCATGACTGCAATCGCAAAACGGACCGAACGGGAACCCGACAGCAAGGCGCGCCTGCGGCTCTGGCTGAAGCTGTTGAAAGTGTCCCGCGGCATCGAGGCCGACCTGCGCGAGAACCTGCGTGTCGAGTTCGCCTCGACCCTGCCGCGCTTTGACGTGATGTCCGCGCTCAGCCGCCATGGCGACGGGCTGAAGATGAGCGAGTTGTCGGGGCTGCTCAAGGTCTCGAACGGCAATGTTACCGGCATCGTCGAGCGGCTGGTGGAGGAAGGCTTTGTCCTGCGCGAGGCGGTGCCGGGCGACCGCCGCGCCTCGCGCGTGCGGCTAACGCGGAAGGGGGCCGAGGAGTTTGCCCGTCAGGCTTCGGAGCATGAGAACTGGGTGGATCAGTTACTGGGCGCGCTGAGTCCGGATGAGGCGGCAGAGATGACCGAACAGCTGGACAGGATACTGACGGAGGGACCGGCATGAGCGAGGCGACACATTTCCTGTGCGAGATCGGCGACGGCATCGCCCGCATTGCGCTGGACCGGCCCGAGCGCAAGAACCCGCTGACCTTCGACAGCTATGCCGAGCTGCGTGACTGGTTCCGCGATCTGCACTACCGCGAGGATGTGAAGGCAGTGGTCTTTGCGTCGAACGGCGGCAATTTCAGCTCAGGCGGAGATGTGCATGACATCATCGGGCCGCTCACGCGCATGACCATGAAAGAGCTGCTGGCCTTCACCCGGATGACCGGCGACCTGGTCAAGGCGATGGTGAATTGCGGCAAGCCGGTGATTGCGGCCATCGACGGCATCTGCGCGGGCGCCGGCGCAATCATCGCCATGGCCTCGGATCTGCGGATCGCCACGCCCGAGGCAAAGGTGGCGTTCCTGTTCACCCGCGTCGGGCTCGCCGGTTGCGACATGGGCGCCTGCGCCATCCTGCCCCGGATCATTGGCCAGGGCCGCGCGGCGGAATTGCTGTTCACCGGCCGAGCGATGAATGCCGAAGAGGGACACGCCTGGGGTTTTCACAATCGGTTGGTTTCAGGCGCTGAATTGGACGGCGCCGCACGGGAGATGGCGGCGCAGCTGGTGGCGGGGCCGAATTTTGCCCACATGATGACCAAGACCATGCTGGCGCAGGAATGGTCGATGTCGATCGAACAGGCCATCGAGGCCGAGGCGCAGGCGCAGGCGCTTTGCATGCAGACCGGCGATTTCGAGCGGGCCTACACGGCTTTTGTCGCCAAGGAGCGGCCTGTGTTCGAGGGGGATTGATCCGATGATCTTGCGCATGTGGCAAGCTGCGGGAGCCTCCGGCGGGAGTATTTGGGAAAAGATGAAGGGAGGAAGCCGCACATGCCTGACCGAAGTTTCCTGAACTGGCCGTTTTTCGAGGACCGGCATCGCGGCTTGGCGGCGGAACTGGAGCAGTGGTGTGCGGCGCATCTGGAGGTGGATCATGCGGATGTGGACGCGGCCTGCCGCGCGCTGGTTCGGGATCTGGGCGATGCGGGCTGGTTGCAGCATACCGGCGGTGCGCTGGATGTCCGCACGTTGTGCCTGATCCGCGAGACGCTGGCGCGGCATGACGGGCTGGCGGATTTCGCCTTTGCCATGCAGGGGCTGGGGACCGGGGCGATATCGCTGTTTGCCACCGCCGAGCAGCAGGCGGAGTGGTTGCCGCGCACCCGGTCCGGCGCGGCGATGGCCGCCTTTGCGTTGACCGAGCCGCAGTCGGGCTCGGATGTGGCGAATTCGACGATGACGGCGGTGCAGGATGGCGATGACTATGTGCTGAACGGCGAGAAGACCTGGATTTCGAATGGCGGGATTGCCGATGTCTACACCCTCTTCGCCCGCACCGGTGAGGGGCCGGGCGCGAAAGGGCTGAGCGCCTTTGTCATTCCCGCCGGCTTACCGGGGTTCGAAGTGGTCGAGCGGCTTGAGGTGATGGCGCCGCACCCGCTGGCCCGGTTGCGGTTCACCGATATGCGGGTGCCGCGCTCGGCGCTGCTGGGGGCAGCAGGCGAAGGGTTCAAGGTGGCGATGGCGACGCTTGATGTGTTCCGTTCGACCGTGGCAGCGGCAGCGCTGGGATTTGCGCGGCGGGCGCTGGATGAGGCGCTGGCGCGGGCCTCGGCGCGGCAGATCGGCGGCGCGCCGCTGTTCGATCTTCAGATAGTGCAAGGCCATATCGCCGACATGGCGGTTGATGTGGACGCCAGCGCCCTGCTCACCTATCGCGCCGCCTGGGCCAAGGATATGGGCGCCGCGCGGGTCAGCCGCGAGGCGGCGATGGCCAAGCTCTACTCCACCGATCAGGCGCAAAGGGTCATCGACAAGGCGGTGCAGCTTTTCGGCGGCGACGGCGTACGACGCGGCGAAAAGGTCGAGGAGCTGTACCGCGATATCCGCGCCCTGCGCATCTACGAAGGCGCATCCGACGTGCAGCGCGTCGTGATCGCGCGGCAGACCATGGGGGCGTTTCAGGGAGGAGGCTGAACCATGCTGGGACCAACGGCACATGTGGACACGTTCGCGCGGGACAACCTGCCGCCGCCCGATCTGATGCCGGATTTTCTGCTGGACGGGTTCGACTACCCCGAACGGCTGAACGTGGGCGTCGAGTTGACCGACGCCATGGTCGGCAAGGGTTATGGCGATCACACCGCCCTGATTGGCAACGGACGGCGGCGCACCTACAAGGAACTGTCGGACTGGACCAACCGCCTGGCCCATGTGCTGGTCGAGGATCTGGGTGTGAAACCCGGTAACCGGGTGCTGATCCGGTCGGCCAACAACCCCGCCATGGTCGCCTGCTGGCTGGCCGCCACCAAGGCGGGTGCGGTGGTGATCAACACCATGCCCATGCTTCGGACGCGAGAGCTGACCCAGATCGTCGATAAGGCGCAGATCACGCACGCACTCTGCGACACGCGGCTGATGGAAGAGCTGGTGAAATGCGCCAAGGCCTCGGGCTATCTGAAATCCGTGGTGGGGTTCGACGGCACCTCGAACCACGATGCCGAGCTGGACCGGTTGGCACTGGAGAAACCGGTCCTGTTCGACGCGGTCGAGACCGGACGGGACGATGTGGCGCTGTTGGGGTTCACCTCCGGCACCACCGGAGAGCCCAAGGCGACGATGCATTTCCATCGCGATCTGATGATCATCGCCGATGGCTACGCGCGGGAAATTCTGGGCGTGACCGAGGAGGATGTCTTTGTCGGCTCCCCGCCGCTGGCCTTCACCTTCGGGCTGGGCGGGCTGGCGGTCTTTCCCCTGCGCTTCGGTGCAGCGGCGACGCTGCTGGAACAGGCCTCGCCCCCGAACATGGTCGAGATCATCGAGACCTATAAGGCGACCGTCTGCTTCACCGCCCCCACCGCCTATCGCTTCATGCTGCAGGCGATGGATGAGGGCGCCGACCTCAGCTCGCTGCGGGCAGCCGTGTCGGCGGGCGAGACCCTGCCCGCACCGGTCTATGACGAATGGATGGAGAAGACCGGCAAGCCGATGCTCGACGGGATCGGCGCCACGGAACTGCTGCACATCTTCATCTCCAACCGCTTCGACGACCACCGCCCGGCCTGCACCGGCAAGCCGGTCGCGGGGTATGAGGTCAAAGTGCTGGATGCCGACGGCAACGAGACCCCACGCGGCGAGGTCGGCAAGCTGGCGGTGCGCGGGCCTACCGGCTGCCGCTATCTGGCCGATGACCGGCAGGCGGAGTATGTGCGGGATGGCTGGAACATCACCGGCGACAGTTTCATGATGGATGAGGGCGGGTACCTGCATTTCGCCGCCCGCAGCGACGACATGATCGTGTCCTCGGGCTACAACATCGCAGGGCCCGAGGTCGAGGCCGCCCTGCTCGCCCACCCCGCCGTGGCCGAATGTGGCGTGATCGGCGCCCCGGACGAAGCGCGCGGCCAGATCGTCGAGGCGCATGTAGTGCTGGCCGAGGGGCATGAGGGCGACGCGCTGATGGTCAAGGTCCTGCAGGATCACGTGAAGGCCACCATCGCCCCCTACAAATACCCCCGCAGCATCAAATTCATCACCGAACTGCCCAAAACCCAGACCGGCAAAATCCAGCGCTTTCGCCTGCGCGCGGATGAGGCCTGAGCGGAGACAGATATGGCACATGAGATCATTCAACCCGACGGCTGGGCCCCGGCAAAAGGGTATGCCAACGGTATGCTAACTGAGGACGGGCAGCTCTTTGTCGGCGGGCAGATCGGCTGGAACGCGCAGCAGGTCTTCGAAACCCATGACTTCATCGGCCAGATGGAACAGGCGCTGCGTAATATCCTCGATGTGGTCGAGGCCGCCGGGGGGCGGGCAGAGCACATCACCCGCCTCACCTGGTATGTCACCGACAAACGCGAATACCTCGCCCGCCAGTCCGAGATCGGCGCCGCCTACCGCCGGATCATGGGCCGCCACTTTCCGGCCATGGCCATGGTGGTGGTCGCAGGCCTGATCGAGGACGAGGCACTGGTCGAGATCGAGGCGACCGCAGTGATAAGCTGATGCGGCGGCACGTGAGAAAAAGCCGGGACCAACTTCTACGGCCACACAAGTATCGACGCGATACATTTCGGATCAAATCCCGGAGTTCTCCGCACATTCGTCAATTGGCCGCTTTTGGTGACATATCAGGTACTCGGGGTGTGGTTGCGGCGAGTTATTGAGGCAGGGCATGGTTCAATGAAACCAACCAATTGAAAACGGATTGTATGTCCTTTCTGGGTCGGGCTCCCGCCCGCAGCTCGGCGAAATACCCATGTGTCGGGGCGATCTTCTCGTCAAACAGCCGAACGATCCGCCCATCCCTCAGGTCCTGCTCGATCAGTGGCAGCCAGCCGACAATGGCGCCCTGCCCCTCGGCGGCGCCTCGCAACATGACATTGGCATCCTCAAAGAGCGCACCGCGCAAAGCTTCGGAGGGTTTCACACCCTGGGCCGAGAACCAGTCGAGCCAGCCCCAGTGATTGCGTTGGTGCAGAATGGGCGCCGATAGCAGGTCGCCGGGGTCAGCGAAGGGGCCATGCCGCTCGACGAAAGCGGGGCTCGCCACTGCGACGGGCTCAAGCTCAAGCAGCTTGGTGGCATGCGCCGGCATGTCCTGCACCCGCTCCCACCGGATCACGATATCGGCGGACCCGGTCGCCAGATCGCCGGGCCGGTAGGAGGGAAGAAACTCAAGCTCAAGATCCGGATGGCGTTCCCAGAATTCACCGATGCGAGGCATCAGCCATCGGGCGGTGAAAATGGGCCCTGCCGCGATACGGACAACCTTTCGCGGCGCCTCGCGCAGAGCGTCAACAGCCCCCTCCAGCAGCCCGAACGCCTGCCGGGTCGCCTCTGAAAGCTTCTTGCCGTCTTCGGTCAATACAACGGTGCGCCCGGTCCGGTCGAAAAGGCGCCGTCCAAGCTGCTGTTCGAGGCCGCGTATGTGATGGCTGACTGCAGTTGCGCTGACCGACAACTGCTCAGCTGCCGCCCGGAAACTGCCCAGCCGGGCGGCCGCATCAAATGCACGCATGGCAGGCAGGGAAGGAAGCATTGCGGAACATCCATGAGTTTTGCTCATCATTTGTC
Source organism: Ruegeria sp. (assembly GCF_040830605.1). Lineage (GTDB taxonomy): Bacteria > Pseudomonadota > Alphaproteobacteria > Rhodobacterales > Rhodobacteraceae > Ruegeria. The sequence goes on along the minus strand of NZ_JBFOMD010000001.1, from coordinate 132,633 downwards.
GAGAAAAATGCCTTTGTAAATAGGACCGTTTCCGAGGAGCCTGGCTTGAGTAAATTCTATCCGAGGCAATCATGCCGAACCCCGTCACCCGGCGAGGACGCAAAAACCGCGCCAACGCGGCAGCTCAGCCGGATGCAAACCCACCGGTCTGGCCCGGGGTTGTTGGCGGCCGGTTCAAACCGCTGTCGGATGATGAAGTCGCGCTGGTCGAAAATGCTACGCTTGACTTGCTCGAAACCCTGGGGTTGAGCCAGGCAACCGAAGCCATGATCGACAAGGTCACTGCCGCCGGGGGCAGAGTGACCGACGACAAACGCCTACTGTTTCCCAGAAAACTGGTTCGCGAAACCATCGCCAACGCGCGGCGGGATTTCACCCTGTGCGGCCAGACCCCTGAACATGATCTGCGAATCGAAGGGGCACGGGTACACATGTCGACTGGAGGCGCGGCCCCCGGTGTCTTCGATCTAGATACCGGGGTCTATCGGGACTCATCACTGCAGGATCTCTACGATGCCGCCCGCATCACCGACCGGATGGAGAACATTCATCACTTCAGCCGTTCGGTCGTTGCCCGCGACCTGCCCGACAACGCGGCGATGGACATCAACACCGCCTATGCCTGCCTGATGGGCACGTCGAAACATGTCTCAATCTCGATCACCGAACCCGCCAATGTCGCCGATGTCGCGGCGCTCTGCTACCGGATCGCAGGGGGCGAGGCGGCGTTTCGGGCGCGGCCCTTTTTGACGGTCATGGTCTGTCATGTGGTGCCGCCGATGCGCTTCGCCGAAGAGGCCTGCGACGTGCTGGACGCGGCGATCCTTGCGGGCTTTCCCGTGCAACTGATCAGCGCCGGACAGGCCGGAGCGACAAGCCCCGCCACCATTGCCGGTTCACTGGCGCAGGCGGTGGCCGAAACACTGGCCGGGCTGGTCTTTGCGCGGCTGGTCGACCCTGAGGTGCGGGCCATTTTCGCCCCCAAGCCGCTGGTTGCGGATCTGCGGACCGGATCGATGTCCGGTGGCGGTGGCGAGCAGGCGATCCTCATGGCAGGTGCCGCACAGATGGGGCGCCATTGGAACCTGCCCACCAGTTCCATCGCGGGGATCACCGATGCCAAGACGCTGGATGCGCAATACGGCTCAGAAAAAGCCTTGGCCGTGACAATGGCGGCCCATGCAGGCGCTAACCTGATCACGCAGGCTGCGGGCATGATGTCGAGCCTCTTGGGCGTCAGCCACGCCGCCTATGTGGCCGACAACGACATGTTGGGAAACATACTGCGCACCGTGCGCGGGATCGAAGCGACACCAGAAAACGTTGCCGCCGACGTCATCGCAGGCGTGTGCCGGGGCGAAGGTCACTACCTGGGCCAGCAACACACGTTCGAACGTATGAAAGCCGACTATTTCTACCCGAATGTCGGAGATCGGCGCGCTCCGGGGGATTGGGAGGCCGACGGCGCCCACCCGGTCGGAGACGCGGCGGGCGACCGGGCAAAAGAGATCCTCACCAGCCATTTCCCCGCGCATATCGACGACGACACGGACCGCGCATTGCGGGCCCGGTTCGACATCCGCCTGAGCCGGAAACAGATCGGGAGGGCAAGCTGATGACCCAATTGCGCGACACCGCCGGAAACGCCAACTGGACCACCCGGGCCCGCGCCGTGATCCCCGGCGGCGCCAGTCACGAATTCCGCTACCGACAGCCGCACGCGATCTATTTCACCCGGGCGAAGGGCGCGGAAAAATGGGACGTGGAAGGCAAGCGCTATATCGATTTCAAGCTGGGCGCGGCGAGCCAGATTCTGGGCCATGCCCACCCCGAGATCGCCGTGGCCGTGGCCCGGCAGATGCATCAGATGCCCTATACCGGCGATTGCCATCCGCTTGAGGTCGAATGGGCCGAATGGCTCTGCCGCCTGTTTCCCTCGGCCGAGCGGGTACGTTTCACCGGATCGGGTAGCGAGGCGACCATGCTGGCGTTGCGGGTCGCCCGGGCCCATAGCGGCAGGGAGAAAGTGCTGCGGATCGACGGGCATTTCCACGGCTGGCACGACCTGCTGCTGACCGGGGCGAAGCCCGGCACCGACACGCCGCCCTCTCTGGGCGTGCCGCAGGCAATGTCCGATCTGACCGTGGTCGCGCCGCCCGAACTTGCCCGGATCGGCGAAATTTTGGCGCAGGACACCGGGATCGGCACGATCTTCGTCGAAGCGTCGGGCGCAAACTATGGCTCCGTCCCTCTGCCCGATGGGTTCCTGCAGGGCATCCGCCGTCTCGCGGACGATCTCGACCGGGTGCTGGTCTTTGACGAGGTCATCACCGGCCTGCGCTGGTCGCCGGGCGGGCGGCAAGCGCTCGACGGGGTGGTGCCGGACCTCACCACGCTGGCCAAGATCGCCACCGGCGGGCTACCCGGCGGCGCGCTGGTCGGGAAGGCCGAACTGATGGAGCTTCTTAGCCCGCTCGAGGTGCGCGACGGCCTCACCCCCCCGGTCAGCCACAAGGGCACGTTCAACGCAGCACCAATGGTGGCCGCTGGGGCGATCCGCGCGATGGAAATTCTGTCAACCGGCGAGGTGCAGGCGCATGCGGATGCCATGGCCGCCCGGCTGCGCGACGGCTTCAACGGCGTTTTCGCCCGCCACGGCCTTGCCGCAACGGCCTATGGCAACAGCTCCACCTGCCATCTCTATTTCGGCGGCCCCTCGGTCACCGGGCTGGATGCCGCAACGATCCGCAAGGTGCCGCCCGGGCTGGTCAAGGGACTGAAGGACGGGTTGCTGGAACGTGGGGTCGATTTCATGTCCCACACTTCCTGCGTTACCGGGCTGCCGCACACACCGGACCTCGTGGACGAAGCGGTGGCCGCCTTTGACGCCGTGATCGGCGATCTGATCCGCGATGGAGTGCTCGCATGACCCTGCCCACCCATGCCCGCACCGTCGTCATCGGGGGCGGCATCATCGGCTGTTCCATCGCTTACCATCTCGCCCGTGAGGGGCGGCAGGATATCGTGGTGCTGGAACGCTCGAAACTGACCAGCGGCACCTCCTGGCATGCCGCTGGCCTGGTCCGCCGCCTGCGCCCCTCGGCCACGCTGACGAAACTCATCAACTACTCGATCGACCTCTACGGCGCGTTGGAAGGCGAGACCGGGCAGGCCACCGGCTGGGTCCAGACCGGATCGCTGACGCTTGCCACCAACCCGGACCGGCTGACCAACATTAAACGGCAGGTCAGCCTGGGCCGCGCCTTCGGGCTTGAGGCTGAGGTGGTCGATGCGGGCCAGGCCAGGGAACTCTGGCCCCTGATCGAAACTGATGACGTTATCGGCGCGGTCTGGTCGCCTGCGGATGGCCGGGTGAACCCGTCCGACGTGGCGCTGGCGCTGTCGAAGGGAGCGAAGGCGCGTGGCGTGCGGTTCTTTGAGGACACACTCGTGACCGGTCTGCGCAAGACGGGCGGGCGGATCAGCGGTGTCGAGGTGGGTTCGCATCTGATCGAGGCCGAGGAAGTGGTGATCGCCTGCGGGCTCTGGTCGCGCGAGGTCGCGGCGATGGCTGGCGCCCACATGCCTCTTTTTGCCTGCGAACATTTCTACATCCTGACCAAGCCGCTGGCAGAGGTGCAGGCACTGGGCAAGGGCACCCATCTACCGACGCTCAACGATCAGGATGCCTTCCTCTATACTCGCGACGATGTCGAAGGGTTGCTGGTGGGCAGTTTCGAGCCCCACGCCAAGGGCCTGCCGCTCGACCGCCTGCCCGCCGATTTCAGCTTTGACCTGCTGGATGAGGACTGGGATCATTTCATGCCGATGATGGAAAACGCGCTGCACCGCATCCCGGCGCTGGAGCGCGCCGAGGTGCGGATGCTGCTGAACGGGCCGGAAAGCTTCACGCTTGACAGCCAGTTCATGATGGGTGAAAGCCCAGAGGTGCCGGGATTGTTCCTGCTCGGCGGCATGAACTCCACCGGGATCGCGCTGGCCGGTGGCGCGGGCCGGGCGATGGCCGAATGGATCATTACGGGCGAACCGACGATGGAACTGGCCGAGGCCGATATCCGCCGCTTTGGTCCCGAGATGAACGTGTTGGCCGCGCTTGAGGCGCGTATCCCCGAGGTGCTGGGCCGCCACTACGACAACCCGTATCCGGGCCGGGCGATGGAAACCGCGCGGGGACAGCGCCGCTCGCCCATCCATGCCGGGCTGGTGGCCGCCGGGGCCCGGTTCGAAGCGCGCGGCGGCTGGGAAAGGGCGGTGCATTTCGGCGGAGCTGCGGCGCATCTGCCGCTGACGTTCGGAGTGCCTAAATGGCGCGAACAGGTGGGGCATGAGGTTGAGGCCTGCCGCAGTGGCGCGGCCATTCTGGACCAATCCGCCTTTGGCAAAATCTGGGTGCACGGGCCGGATGCGTGCGCCTTTCTCAACCGCCTCTGCACCGCGCAGATGGACATTTCCGTGGGCCGGATCGCCTATACCCAGATCCTCAACGCGCGCGGTGGCATCGAAAGCGACCTTACCGTTCAGCGGCATGGCCCCGAGACCTATCTGATGATCGTTGGTGCTGGAGAGGTCGTGCGGGATCTCAAGCGGATGCGCGAGACCAAGGGCGGATCCCGGGTGGAATTCGCAGACGTGACCAGCGGTTACGCGATCCTCGGACTGGCGGGCGCAAGGGCGCATGAGGTGCTGCAAGCGTGTTCGAACACGCGTGTGCCCCAACTCAAACGTTTCCACTTCGCCCCGGTCGAGATCGGCCTTGCCTGCGGCTGGGTCGGGCGGCTGTCGTTTACGGGCGAGGATGGCTACGAACTGTACATTCCCTCCGACATGGCCGCAGCCGCGCATGAGGCGCTGGTCGCGGCAGGGGCGAGCCATGCGGGGCTCTATGCGTCCGGCAGCTTGCGCATCGAAAGCGGGTTTCGGGCCTTCGGACATGAACTCTCGCCCGGAACCACCCCGTTCGAGGCCGGTCTGGAGGCGTTTTGCGCCTGGGGCACGGGCTTTGTGGGCGAGGACGCGCTGTGCCATCTGTCGGGGGAAAGCGGTTTGGAAACCGCTTTTCAAGAGCCTTCGAAGGCTCTTGATCAAGGCGTTTCGAAACGCCTTGGCGCGGGACGTCGGATCGTTTCACTCCTGTTCGACGACCCGGATGCGATCCCGATCCACGATGAGCCGGTCTGGTTCGATGGCCGCGTGGTAGGCCAGATCACCTCGGCCGCGTGGAGCTACCGCTTTGGCCACTCGGTCGCCTTGGCCATAGTCGACGCGGCGCTCGACCGGCTTGCCTCCGAACCGGTCGTGGACGGGCTAGAGGTTGAAATAGCCTGCACCCGGTTCACCGCCCGCGCCTCACTCAAACCTGCCAAGGAGGCGTTTGCATGAGCGACACCACCCGCACCACGCAAGTCGCCATCATCGGGGGCGGCATCATGGGCGTCGCCGCGCAGTTTCAACTGGCCGAGAACGGCTGGACCGACACGATCCTTTTTGAAAAGGCGGAGCTGACCAGCGGCTCGACCTGGCACGCCGCTGGTCAGATCGCCCATGCCGTCGGCAGCCGCATCGCGGGCTGGATCAATAAGACCTCGATCGAGACCTACAAGCGGGTCGAGGCCGAAACGGGTCAGTCCATCGGCTGGCACGAGGTCGGCGGCTTCCGTATCGCCACCACCGACGACGAGGTCGACTGGATGAAGTCGATCTTGGGCGTGGGCCGTTTGCTCGATCTGCCGATGGAGCTTGTGGGCCCGGAGGAGGTCGCCAAAGGCAACCCGTTCTACAAGGTCGATGACGTCAAGGCTGCCGTGCAGACCTTCAAGGACGGTCACATCGACCCTTCAGGTGTAACAATGGCGCTGGCGGCGGCAAGCCGGTCGCGCGGGGCCCGGATCGAACGACGCAACCTTGTGACGGGCGCCGGCCGCAAAGGCATTGCCTGGCACCTGCACACCGAGCAGGGCGATGTGCTGGCCGAACATGTGGTGATCGCCGCAGGATCCTACGCCAATCAGGTCGGAGAATGGTTCGGATTGAAAATCCCCTCCGTCTCCTGCCTGCACCACTACCTTGTCACCGACACCGTGCCGGAATTCGCTGGTCGCCCCGAGTTTCCGGTGATGCGCGACAATGCCTTTGGCGGCTATATCCGGCAGGAACAGCAATCCGGGCTGATCGGCATTTACGAAGGTCATCGCTGCCCCACCGTCTGGGAAATGCCCGAGGGCGCGCCCTGGGCGGCTGAGAATGAGCTGTTCGAGGCCGATTACGACTCGATTGGCGATTTCCTGATGGTGGCCTTCGGCAAGATGCCGATCCTTGCCGATCTCGGGATCAAACGCGTCGTGCGCGGGGCGATCACCCACACGCCCGATGGCGGCATGCTGGTGGGACCCTCCGGGGCGCCTAATGTGTGGCTGGCCTGCGGGTCCTCCATCGGGCTGGCCTGGGGCGGTGGCGCGGGCAAGGTGCTGGCCCACTGGATGGTGCATGGCGAGACACCGATCAACACCCGCTCCCTCGACCCGCGCCGCTATGGCGATTTCGCAACCGACGCGTTCATCGTCGAACGCACCACAGACGAGTTCATGCGCCGCCATGACACGCCGTGCCCCGGCAAACAGTTCGCAAGCCTGAGGCCGGTCAGGCGCCATCCGCTCTATGACCGGCTGGCCGCCAAGGGCGCCGTGTTCGGAGAGATCGCCGGCTGGGAACGCCCGCGCTATTTCGGCGCGGTCGGCGAGACCGAACAGATCGGCTGGGGGCGCCCGCCCTGGCACGAGAACGCTAAGGCCGAGGCCATGGCGACCCGCCGCGCAGCGGGCGTGATCGACCTCTGCGCCTTTGCCCAGTTCAAGATCACGGGCAGGGATGCGGACCGTCTGCTCGGCCGGCTTTCGGCGAACCGCATCCCACGCTCGGACGGTCGGATCAGCCTCAACCACCTATTGACCGAACAGGGCCGGTTCGAGACCGAAATCACGATCTGGCGTATGGGCGAGAACCGCTATTTCACCGGCTCAGCCATCGCTCGCGCGGGGCCGGATTTCGACTGGATCCGCACGCATATCCGTCCCGGCGAGGATGTGACGATGATCAACCGCAGCGCCGATTGGGGCATGCTGGCCCTGTCCGGCCCTGCCTCACGCCGCATCCTGCGCGATCTGACCGATGGCGATCTCTCCAACGCGGCCTTTCCGCGGCTGTCGGGTCAGGAAATCGAGGTGGCGGGGGTGCCCTGTTACGCCCTGCGGGTCTCATTCGTGGGCGAACTGGGCTGGGAGCTGCACGCGCCGCTCGACCGCATCGCCGAGCTTTATGACGCCCTCTTCGCAGCTGGTGAAAAGCACGGGTTAACCGATCTGGGGTCATACGCTTTCAACGGCATGCGAATGGAAAAGGCCTATCGCGCCAGCGCCGAGCTGACCACCGATATAGGGCCGTTCGACATCGGCCTTGACCGGTTCGTTGTGACCGACGGGCGCGACTTTGTCGGCAAGCAGGCGCTTCTGTCCCGGGCACCGGAATGGGAGTTGCTCTATGCCGAACTGCACGCCGAGGGGATCGACATTCATGGGGGCGAACCGGTGCTGCTGGGGGATCGGGTTGTCGGGCTGACAACCTCGGGCGGGTATGGTTACACGGTCGGCAAATCGCTCGGCTGGCTGTTTGTCCGCAAGGGCACCCCGCGCGACGGGTTGGCCGTGCAAATCCTCAACGCCACCCACCTTGTAACCATCCACGACACCGCGCTGTTCGACCCCGAGAACCTGCGCCCGAGATCCGAGGAGTGACCATATGACCACCATCAACGGAGGTGAGGCCGTCTATCGCGTCCTCAAGGCCAACGGGATCGATACGGTGTTCGGCTTGCTCGGCGGTTCAATGCTCGAGCTTTATGATGCCCTGCACAAGGGCGGCGAGATCGCCTATGTCGGCGCCCGGGACGAGCGTGCGGCGGGTCATATGGCGGATGCCTGGGCGCGGATGACCGGCAAACCGGGCGTGGTGCTGGGCGCTCAGGCGGGTCCCGGTGTCGTCAACATCGTCACTGCCGTGGCCGAGGCGCATCTGGCCTACTCGCCGCTGGTGGTCATCGCCGGGGCGATCACGCGGGCCGATCAGGCCAAGGACACCTTTCAGGAGGTCGACCAGGTCGCGCTGTTTCAACCCATCTGCAAGCGCTCGGTGATGGTGACCGACCCCGTGCGGCTTGTACCGATGCTGGAAGACGCGATCCGGCTGGCCAATTCGGGACGCCGCGGGCCTGTCGTGCTGCACGTGCCGCGCGATATCTTCGCGGCGGACATGCCCTCCGTGGACCCTCAACCGGTCAGGATCGCCCGCCCGGGACCGGCAGCGTCGGAAGATATAGCTGCCATCGCGTCCCTCCTCGGCGCCGCGCAGCGCCCGGTCATCTTCGCCGGGGCCGGGTTCAAATGGGGGCATGGGCGTGACGCTCTCGTTGCACTGGCCGAAGCGCTGGAAGTTCCGGTCGTGGCCTCGACCGGTCATGCCGACGTGATGCCGCATCGCCATCCATGGTTCGCCGGGCAGGCCGGGCCGCGCGGCAACCGGGTGGCCAGCAGACTGACGAAAGAGGCTGATGTCATGGTCGTGCTCGGGGCGCGGTTGGGGTTCAACTCGACCTTTCATTCGAACGACTATGTAGGCGAACACACCCGGATTGCCCATGTCGATATCGAAGGCTCTGCCGTGGGTCGTTATTTCCCTGCCGAAATCGCGGCGCAGGGGGATGCCCGCCTGACGGCGGAGGCACTGCGCGAGGTCACGTCAAGGCCCGATTGCGACGACTGGCGCAAGAGCTTTCAAGCAGACATGGAGGACCTGTGGGCGGAGCGAGCCGAAGAGGGCCAGATCGACACCATGCCGCTGCACCCGCGCCGGGCGCTGGCCGAGATACGGGGCGCCCTGCCCGAGGATGCCATCGCTACGCTCGACACCGGCAACACCTGCCTACAGGCCGCCGACCGGCTGGCCCACTACGCGCCGCTGTCTCTGATCACCCCGCTCGATTTCGGGCTTGTCGGCTTCGGCCTCGCCGCCGCCATCGGCGCCAAGGCCGCTGCCCCGGACCGCCCGGTGGTGGCGATCATGGGCGACGGCGCCATAGGCTATACGATGATGGAGATTCAGACCGCCGTTTCGCATAATCTGCCGGTGGTTGTCGTCGTACTCGACAATCAGGCCTGGGGCGCCGAGAAGGCCTATCAGCGGGAGTTTTTTGGTGGCCGCCTTCTGGGCGCCGAAATCCGCTCACCCCGCTTCGACCACTTCGCGGAAAGCTGCGGCGGCAAGGGCATCTGGGTGGACGGTCCGGGTGGCATGGGACCGGCCATCAAAGAGGCGCTGGACAGCGGACAGACCACCGTCATTCAGGCCCGGATCGATCCCGGCGCGCTAATGACCCTGCGCAAGGATCTGTTTAAGGCAACGGGAAAGGAGTGACCCCAAGCCAGTCTGGGACACGATCATCGTCGGGGTGACCTCACGCTTGGCCGATATTTGCGCCGGCGATTTTTAGCGCCCACTCGCGCCCATGAAACGGGCCGCAACGTCTGGCGCAACCGGCTCAGACCACACATAACGCGGCTCCCCAACTGTCGGCATTCTCCTCATATGGATCGGTCACATACCGACGACCAAGATATTTGGCTGGCCGTTCACCGTATTTTGGTCAAATCTGTGCACGGGAGGAAACAGTGATGCAGAAGCGACAAGATCGGCGCCGCCCGCCCGGGCCAGAGGTTCACCAGCAATGAACCGTCGCGACAAAGGCATGGAGATCCGCCGCGCGGTTCTGGGCGACGCCCATGTGGACCGCGCCGAGGCTGCCAAAACCGATCTGGACACCCCGTTTCAGGACCTGATCACCGAGGCCGCATGGGGCACCGTCTGGGCCAGCGATGGCATCTCCCTGCGCGAACGCTCGATGCTGACCCTGGCCCTGCTGGCCGCCACCGGGAATTTTGACGAAATCCCCATGCATATCCGCGCCACCGCCCGGACCGGGGCATCAAAACAGGACGTGCTCGAAACCTTCCAGCATGTGGCTATCTACGCCGGTGTGCCCCGCGCCAACCATGCGCTGAAACTGGCCAAGGCCACCTATGCCGAGATGGAGGCAGAGCCATGACCAAATCCGCCGAATTCTACGCCCGCGACCGGCGCTGGCACCCGCCCGCCTATGCGCGCGACTACAAGACCTCGGTCACCCGCTCACCGCAATACGCGGCGATCAGCCTGGAAAACACCGTCTCGGAAATCACCGGCCCGGTCTTCGGACACAGTGATATCGACCCGCTCGACAACGACCTGCTGGCAAACTTTGCACAACCGGGCCAGAGCCCCATCGGCGAGCGCATCATCGTGCACGGGCGGGTGCTGGACGAAAACGCACAGCCTGTGCCCAATACGCTGGTCGAGATCTGGCAGGCCAACGCCTCGGGCCGCTACCGGCACCGCAAGGACACCTATCTGGGCGCGCTCGATCCCAATTTCGGCGGCTGCGGACGGACATTAACCGACGCCGAGGGCCGCTATCATTTCCGCACCGTCAAACCCGGCGCCTATCCGTGGCGCAACTGGATCAACGACTGGCGGCCCGCGCATATTCATGTCTCGGTCTTCGGCACCGGCTTTGCCCAGCGCATGATCACCCAGATGTATTTCGAGGGCGATCCGCTGATCGCCCGCTGCCCCATCGTCAACACCATCCCCGACCCGGCCGCCATCGACCGCCTGATCGCACCGCTCGATATGAACGCGACCATCCCGCTCGACACCATCGCCTACCGCTTCGACATCGTGCTGCGCGGGCGGCGTTCGACCCTGTTCGAAAACCGGTTGGAGGGGAACTGATGCCGCCCAAGCTGCCCTACCTCAAGGAAACCCCCTCGCAAACCGCCGGGCCATATGTCCATATCGGCCTCGCCCCCGGGGCGGCGGGGTTCGATATCTACGACCACGAGCTTGGCCATGACATCGCAGGCCCCAATGCGCGCGGCGAGCGTATCCGGGTCGAGGGGCTGGTGATCGACGGCACCGGCTCACCGGTCAGGGACGTGCTGCTCGAGGTCTGGCAGGCCAATGCGGACGGTATCTATGCCCATCCCGAACAGCCCGGCAAGACCGAGGGCGGCTTTCGCGGCTGGGGCCGGGTGATCACCGATTTCGACACCGGAGAATGGGGTTTCGACACCGTCAAACCCGGCCCGACCCCGGGGCGGAACGGCGCCGTTCAGGCCCCCCACATCAACCTCTGGATTGTGGCGCGCGGCATCAATCTGGGCCTCAACACCCGGCTCTATTTCAGCGACGAGGCCGAAGCCAACGCAACCGACCCGGTCCTAACCCTCATCGAATGGGAACGCCGCCGCGCCACCCTGATCGCCCAGCGGTCCGAGCGCGACGGCAAGGCGCTTTATCGGTTCGACATCAGGATACAGGGCGAGGAAGAAACCGTATTCTTCGACATCTGAACCGAGCTGTTACAAACCTAGGACCCCGCCCATGACCAAACCCTGCATCCTCTGCTGCGCCATCACCGGTTCCGTCCCCACCAAGGCCGCCAATCCGGCGGTCCCCACCTCGATCAGCGAACAGATCGAAAGCAGCCACGCAGCAGTCGAGGCGGGCGCATCGATCATCCACGCCCATGTGCGCAACGATGACGAGAGCCCCAGCTCGGACCCCGAGAAATTCGCGCTGCTGAAGGAAGGGCTGGAGAAACACTGCCCCGGCGTGATCATCCAGTTCTCGACCGGCGGCCGTTCGGGCTCAGGCCTGGAACGCGGCGGCATGCTGCCGCTGAAACCGGACATGGCCTCGCTGTCGGTCGGATCGAACAACTTCCCCACCAGGGTCTACGAGAACTCCCCCGACCTGATCGCGTGGCTCTCGTCCGAGATGATTAAATACGAAATCACCCCCGAAATCGAGGCCTTCGACCTCAGCCACATCCTGCACGCCATCCGCATGAGCGAGGCAGGTCTGCTCTATGGCAAGCTCTACGTGCAGTTCGTGATGGGCGTCAAAAACGCCATGCCCGCCGACCGCGAGGTGTTCGATTTCTACGCCAAGGTGATGCGCGAGCGCGCGCCGCATGCCGAATGGTGCGCTGCCGGGATCGGCCCAAACCAAATCACGGTCAACGAGTGGGCCATCGCAGCCGGAGGCCACACCCGCGCGGGCCTCGAGGACAATGTCCGCCTCGACAAACACACCCTCGCTCCCTCGAACGCCGCTCTGATCGCGCGCGCCGCAGACCTGTGCGAGAAATACGAGCGTCCTGTCGCCACCCCGGCCCAGGCCCGCACCATCCTCGACCTGCGCGCCGCCTAAACGAGGTTCCATTCCCGCTTCATCTTTTCAAAATACTCCGGGGAGCGCGAGGGGCTGGCCCCTCGCCGTCACGACGCCTCCCCGAGCGCAACGCTTGAAACCAACGGCCAAGCGGTCAGAGATCGATCTCAACCACGCCGCCCGCCTCTGCCGCGCGACTCTGGCACAGGATGATCGCCCCCTCACGCTGCTTCTTGGACAGCACGAAATCCCGGTGCTCGACCTCACCCGAGACGAGCCCGCATTTGCACACCCCGCAAATCCCGTCGGCACATTTCACGTCCACATGAATTCCCGCCTCGTTGAGCACCTGCGCCGCGTCCTTGTCCTCGGGCACGTGCAGTTCTTGCCCTGACCGGGCCAGCTTCACGGTGAATTCGAAATTCTCGTAATCCGGCTGCTCGGGCACCGAGAAATACTCCAGATGCCGCGCCTCCTCGGGGAACCCCTGCCGTTCGGCGGCCTGCATCACCCCGTCCATGTAGCGGTCCGGCCCGCAGGTGTAGACATGCCAGCCCTCGGCATACCCCGCCAGCACCGCATCCAGATCGGCCCGCGTGCCCTCATCGGAAAAATGCAGATGCACCTTGTCCGCCCAGGGGACCGCCGCCAGATCGTCCAGATACCCCGCCCCGGCGCGGGTGCTGGCCGAGTAATGCAGCTCGAATTCCGCGCCAAGCTGGTGCAACCGATGGGCAAACGCAATCATCGGCGTGATGCCGATCCCGCCGCCCATGAGGAACGTCTTTGTCGCGTTCTCGTCCAGCTCGAAATGGTTGATCGGCTTCGAGATGAAGACCTTTCGTCCCTCGCTGAAGATCCGGTGCAACAGAGCCGATCCACCCCGCCCCTCATCCTCGCGCAGCACGCCGATCTGATATTTCGACCGATCCGCCGGATCGCCGGACATCGAGTACTGCCGCAGGAACTCCGGCGCCACCAGCACATCCAGATGCGCCCCCGCTGTCCATTCCGGCAAAGGCGTGCCATTTGGCGCCGAGAACTCGTATTTGCTCACATCCGCCGTCATCTGCTCGACCCGGGTCAGTTCCACCCGCATCACCGGCGCATCGCCTGCAACCAAATAACGATGCACCGCCGACAGATCGCCCGCCGCCAGCCGCGCCTTGTATTCGTCGGCGCTCACCATCGCCTCATAGGCCGCGATCCCGGCCTCGCGATCCATCGCAAAGGGATAGGGCCACGGATGCGGCGCCAACGGCGCGGGATAGACCGCCAGCGTCTGATCCTCGTATTTCAGGTCCAGGTCCTTTTGCAGGTCCCGCCGGTTCAGCGGATGCTCCGAGGGCCGATACGCCCCATCCGCCTGCAGCTCGATATCCCACCACCATTTCTTGGTGTCGTTCAACCCGCCATTGCCCACCGCATCGTCCAGCTTGGCAAGCGCTGGTGCAGCGGACGGAATGTTCATCGCCGCCCAGCGGAACGGGCGTTCGGCAAACAGCCCTTCAAGGTTCCACGGGCAAGTCTTCATGCAGCGCCCGCACATCGCTCCACCCGGCGTGGTGATCCGGTAGGTGGCGCATTTCTGGCTGTCGGATTTCCAGATCTCATAGCCGTTGAACATCAGCTTCGGCCCGGCGGTGATCGCCCCCGACGGACACTCGCGTGCACATTTGTTGCAACTCTCGCAGAAGGTCTGCAGGCCGAAGTCGATGGGCTTGTCATGCGCCATCGGCATGTCGGTGGTCACTACACCCGATTTCAGGCGCGGCCCCAGATAGGGGTTCAGGATCACCTCTCCGATGCGGCTGATCTCACCCAACCCGCTCAGCAGCAAGAGCGGAGGTTGCAGCACCTCTCCATCCATCACCGTATGCGCCTTGGCCTTGTAGCCGACGTTGCGGATCTGCTGCGCGATCACGCCACCCAGCAGGGAAAACCGCAGATAAGCCCGCATGGATTGCGCCACACTGATCCAATCGTCACCGCTGGCACCCTCCATGGTCTCATAACCCTGATCAACAATCATCGACACCGCCTGATCATGCGGCGGCACGATCTCTTCGCCGGTGGCATCGTGTGAATACCAAATCCATTCCGGACACCGGCTGAGCCCCACCGCGTCGATGCCCAAGAAATAGCTCGCCGCCTTCACGTTCGCCGCGTTGCGCTCCGCATCGGTGGGCTTGGCCACATCGGCGCTCTCGCCGTCCTGCAACAAAACAAACGCCCCCAGCGCCCGCCGCTGTGCAAAACTGGGCGCCGCCTTGCGCGCGTAATGCCCGCCCTTGGCCCCGTCTTGTAATGCCTTCCCCATGTCCCCGAACTGCGCCCGTGCAAACATGTCGGCCCGCTTTGGCACCCGGGCCACATTGGCCTCGTCGATATAAGTGGTGGGTTCATCGACCCGCTCGAGCTTCTCGAACGGGTGCGCGCCGTCCATATAACGGCGCCGGGCATAAGGATCGCGGTTCAGCGCATTCTTGGCAAAGCCCGCACCCAGCCACCATGCGGGGCCCTTCGTGCGGAACCACGGCTGCTCCCCCATCGGCACCAGAGGCCAGTCATGGGCAATCTCCATCTCGGTCGTCACCGCCGCCAGCCCGAACCTCTGCCCCAGCCACGGCGCCACCAGCGCCCCGTCCTCGGCCGAGACCAGCCCCGCCGCCACCGCCAGCCGCCCCAGATCGACATCCGAGGAGGTCACCGTGTGCGCCCGCGCATCAAACCCCAAAAGGCGGATGTAATTGGCGATCACCACCGCATTCTCGGTGGCCAGCAGACAGGCGCGATGATCCTGCGCATCCATGATCCACTCCGCTCCGGGCTCGCCCGGTTCGGGGTCGCGGTTGTGCTCATACAAGAACACGATGGCATGGCGATGGCTGTCGATGGTGGTGGGCTCCGCCTCCATGCTCTCCTTGAGGTCGGCCATGATCACGTCGATGCCCGAGGCCAGCGTCTTGGTCTGCCGCGTCTTCAACGCATGGGACAACCGGTCGATATCCGGGTTTCGGCGCGGCTCGGCCAGCAGGGCCTGTACCGGCAACGGGCCGCAGCCCATCATTGGGGCATCGTTGAAATACCCGAACGCTTTCAGATGGTTGGCGCGTTCCTGCGGATCGCCCGGGATCTCCGCCATGGCCGGGTTCACGAACCCGTCCCGGATCGCATCCATCATCGCCTGAAACTCGCCCATGGCATTGACGATGCTCTCAGGGTTTTCAGGCCGGTGAAAACTCAGCTCCGCCATTTCCGGCACGACGGACAGGTCCGGCATATCGGCACGCCGCCGCAACCGCTCAAGCGGGTACCGCCCCAGATGCACAGGCCGGTTCTTGTCCGAGAAAAAGCGGATGCCCATCGTCTCTCTCCTGTTCCTGCGCCTGACCTAACCCGGATTGGACAGCAAAACCATTCATGGCTAATCATAGATTTCATGAACAAAATCGATTTCACCGATCTCGACGGCAGGGTCCTGCGCACCTTTCTGACCATCCTCGAAGAAAGCTCGGTCTCCAAGGCCGCTGACCGGCTTGGCGTCACCCAATCGGCGGTCAGCCACACGCTGGGCAAGCTGCGCGCTGTGCTGGGCGACCCGCTGTTTGTGCGCTCGGGTCAAGGGCTGACCCCGACCGAACGGGCACTGGCGCTGAAGGAGCCGGTGCAGAAGGTGCTCGACGGGATGCGGGCGCTGACCGAGGGGCGACCCTTCGACCCGCAATCCGAAGAGATGCAGTTCCAAATCGCCGCCAACGACCTTCAGCGGGAACTGATCTTCCCGACCCTTTTGCGCGAAGCCCGAGCCGAGGGGATCCGCCTGCGCCTCGATTTCGTCCCTTCCGGTGTGCCGGACCCGGCAATCCTGCGCAACGACCGATGCCAGCTGATGCTGACCCCCCTGCCGCCCGACGGGCCGGATATCTTCCAGAAACGGCTGCTCACCAGCCCGCTGATGATCTACTACGATGCCGACCACCGCGATCCACCCGAAAGTTGGGAGGTTTATTGCGCCACCGAACATGTCGAAGTGCGCTTTGCCGATGGTCGCAGCGCCAAGGTGGTGATGCGCGGCGTGGACCAGAGCCAGATCCGCCCTGCCACGGTCACCCTACCACATTTCAACGCGATCCCGTCCTTCGTGAGGGGCGGAGACCTCATCTCAACCGACACCGCGCTGATGAGACAGGGACCACTCGCCAGCCTCGACAGCGCTCCGCTGCCCTTCGCCTGCGATCCGGTGTCGATCTACATGGTCTGGCACGAGCGCTCGACCGGCGATCCGGCGCATCGCTGGTTGCGGAACCGGATCGAACGGATCGCGGGGACAATGGCCGAGTGAAACACCGGGATTGGGCGCAACCAAGAAAATTCGAATTTTCTTGGCAACAGCCTTGCAAGGCTGTTGAGCCGCGCCGCTTGCACGGGCGCGCGGTCAGATCTGTGCCAGCAGCCAGCCGCGCATGACCGCCACCAGTTCCGGATGGCGCGGCTGGCGCGGGGCCACGATGTAGAACCCCAGATCAGCCGACAGGCTCTGCGGAAACGGCCGCACCAACCGCCCCGATGCCAGTTCCGCTGAAACCAGCGGCGCATTGGCCAGCGCCACGCCCTGCCCGGCCACGGCGGCGTCGATGGCCAGGCTGGTCTGGCTGAAATTCATCATCCGCGGCGTCGCCGCGACGCCCGCCTCTTCCAGAAACAGCGGCCACAGCCCGTGAGTGTCGTTGAGCAGCGTCTGCTGCGCCAGGTCCTCCACGGCGTTCAGACCGCCCGCCAAACCCGGGCTGCAGACGGCAACATACTCGGTGGCAAACAACGGCTCGGCCACCAGCCCCGGCCCGAAAGGCGGTCGCCCCTGCCGAACGGCGATATCGACGCCGTCGCTCTGGAAATTCGCCAGTCGCTCACGTGCATCCACCTGCACCTCGATCCCGGGGTGCTGCGCTGTAAAGTCGCCCAGACGCGGCACCAGCCATTTCGAGGCAAAGCTGGGCGTCACCGACAGGGTCAGAGGTCGCCGCTCCGCCAGCGTCTCGGCCGCCTCACCAATCAACCGGAACGCTTGCCGCAGCGGCGCATGAAACCGCCGCCCCGCTTCGGTCAACCGCAACCCGCGCGGCAACCGGTCAAAGAGCTGTACCCCCAGCCGCGCCTCCAGCCCGCGCACATGCTGTGCCACGGCACCCTGCGTCACCCCGATCTCTTCGGCGGCGAGCCGGAAATTTAGATGGCGCCCCGCCGCCTCAAAGGCGCGCAGGGCATTGAGCGGGGGTAATGACATGAGAACACCCAGTAGATTTTCTACAGGATTACGGCAGCAGAACTGATTGGTCAAACCGGCCCGTTCTCCCCATCCTTAGGCAAACGATTGAAGGAGACATCAAGATGGCAGAGAAAGTGGCCCTCATCACCGCAGGCGGCAGCGGAATGGGCGCGGATGCGGCACGGCGGATGGCGGCGGATGGTTTCAAGATCGGCATCCTGTCCTCGTCCGGCAAGGGCGAGGCGCTGGCGCAAGAGCTAGGCGGGGTCGGCGTGACCGGTTCGAACCAGTCGAATGACGACCTGCAACGGCTGGTCGACGCCGCGATGAAGCATTGGGGCCGGGTCGACGTGCTGGTCAACTCCGCAGGCCACGGACCCCGTGCGCCGGTGTTGGAGCTGACCGATCAAGACTGGCACACCGGCATGGAGGTCTATTTCCTGAACGCGGTGCGGCCCACGCGGCTGGTCACCCCGATCATGCAGGCACAAGGCGGCGGTGCGATCATCAACATCTCGACCTTCGCCGCGTTCGAGCCCGACCCGGTCTTTCCCACCTCGGGCGTGTTCCGCGCCGGGCTGGCGGCCTTCACCAAGCTGTTCTCGGACCGGTACGCCGCTGACAATATCCGCATGAACAATGTCCTTCCGGGCTTCATCGACAGTCTGCCGGAAAAGGAGGAGTTCCGCGCCCGCATCCCGATGGGCCGCTACGGACGCAGCTATGATGAGATCGCATCAGTCATATCTCTGCTCGCCTCCGAGGGCGGCGGCTACATCACCGGTCAGAACATCCGCGCGGATGGCGGCATCACCCGCTCGGTCTGAGCCTTAGCCCACCGCCCCTCTGCCCGCAGAAGGCGGAAGAAGGCGTTTCGAAACGCCTTCAAGCCGCTTGCAAGCGGCTTTCCCGCCCTCAATATCCGATCCGCGCCTTGATCAGATGGGTCAGCGTGGCTCCGGTCTCGAAATAGGCCTGCCGCACCCGCGTCAGGCTTTCCCTGTGCTCCGCTACAGGCGCAACCGGCAGCGCCTCCGGATCGCCCTTCAGCAGGCTCTCGGCCATACCCCTGCCGAACACCGTACCCGGCCCGATCCCGCGCCCGGAATAGCCATGCGCGGCCAGTGCATTCGGCCCGATCCGGGTGATCTTGGGGATGTGATCCGAAGTCATCGCAATCCGCCCGCACCAGCCCTGTTGCAGCGGCACCCCCGCCAGCGCCGGATAAAGCTGCGCCAGCTTGCGCCGCGCCCACCCGGCATGGATGGCGCTGCCGGGATGGCCCAGATCCCCCATCGCGCCGATGATCATCCGCCCTGCACTGTCCATCCGGAACGAAGACATCACCAGCGCCGTATCCCAGCACCCCTCGCCGCCCGGCAAGATCGCCGCGCGTTGCACCTCAGTCAGGGGCGGAGTGGCGAACTGGAAATAATGCACTGGAACATAGGCCGGAGCCGTGCCGGACAGCTCCGTGTGATAGGCATTCGTCGCCTGAATCAGCGCCTTGGCCCGAACCTCCCCGCCGGGGGTGCGCACATGCCACAGATCGCCCTCGCGCCGGATCTCCAGCGCCGGGGTCCGTTCGTGCAACCTCGCCCCCGCCGCCTGCGCTGCCCGGGCCAGCCCCCGGACATAGCCTAGCGGCTGGATCGTCCCCGCACGGGGATCGAAAAGCGCGCTGTAAAAAGCGGCCGAACCGGTGCGGCGGGCCACCTCTTCTGCCGGGATCATCTCGACCGGAGCCCCCGAGGCCACCAGCTGCGCGTGCCGGGTGTGCAGGTCCTTCAGCCCGGCAGACGAATGCGCACAATGCAGGGTTCCGTTGCGTACCGCCTCGCAGGCAATTCCATGGCGTTCGATCAGGTCAAAAACGACCGAGGGCGCCTCGGACAGCAGCGCGATCAGCCGGTCGCCCCGCTCTGCCCCAAGACGCCCACGGATCTCATCCGGAGACAGCCAGAGACCGGCATTGACCAGCCCCACATTCCGCCCCGAGCCGCCGAACCCGATGGTCTCGGCCTCAAGCAGGCACACATCCGCCCCCGCCTGCGCCCCGTGCAGTGCGGCGGAGCAACCGGTAAACCCGCCGCCAATCACCACCAGATCGGCCTGCACGTCGCCGCTCAGCGCCGGCGCCTCTACCCTTTCAGTGCAGGTCCGGTGCCAGAGATTATCCGCATTCTCCGAACTCACGCCCATCCTCCCCGAACCGGCCTTACTGCGCGGTTACCAGCCCACGCTGATCATCACGGCCCATGGCGATCAGAAACGGTTCCTGCCCCTGAAGCGCCTGAAACCTCGCCTTGTCCGTCATGCCACGCCAGTTGCCCAGCACCAGTGACTGCGCCACCGCACCGCCCAGCGTGGCCCCCGGACCGGTGACGATGAACAGGTCCGGCGCGAACTCGCGCGCCGCCGTCTGCACCGCGCGGGTAAAATCATAAGGCTCGGTCACCTGATGGCCCAGCGTGTAGTCCCAGAGCGCCCGGGTGTCGCTCGCCCCCGGCCACCAGATCTTGCCCCGCCCGTCGATCAGCGGGCGATCAGGCTGGCCGAACGTCTCTGCGGACAATCGCGCGCGCCCCTCGGCCGCGACCGGCGCCTGCAGCGACGTGTGAAAGGCGGCGTGGTTGGCCAGCCGCATCGGAAACCGCACCTGCGCGACAGGCTGCGAGGCCTCAAACGCCTTGAGCCCTTGCTCATTGCCCGCCAGCACCAGCATCCCACCCAGATCGATCGACAGTGCCAGATCGTGCCCCTCCAGCGCGCCGATGCGGGCAACATGGGCCAGCAACTCGGCCTTGCGCGCGGGATCGTCAACCCAATCCTCACCGGTGAAGGGGTAGACCAGTTGCCCGCCGATCAGACGCTCCTGCATCAGCGTGCCCATGGTGTTGACCACCCCGAACCCGTTTTCCGCGCTCAGCGCCCCGGCAGCCGCCAGCGCGATGTACCAGCCCATCGAGTTACCGGTGACCGCGACCACCTCGATATCCCCGGCCAGCGCCTGCGCATCCACCAGCGAGGCGGCATAGATCAGAGGTGAGGCCACATCGCCGCGCGAATACTTGCTGACCGAAAACCGCCCGGCCCCATCCAGCGCCGTCACCGCCTCTTGCCCGGTCTCGGCGCGGATGGCGTCGAATTCGCGGAACAGCTCCATCCGGTCTGCGTGATGGCGGTGCAAATAACCCAGTTCCGGCTTGTTATAGGTGCCCCGGCCAGGGCAGATCACGACGGCTGTGCGGATCATTTATTCGCTCCCGTCAGGGAAAGGGCGGCGGCGATAATGCCATCCTTCGACGGCAGCGGCGCGGCATAGGCAGGCCCGGTGGCGATGAAGCAATCCTCGGCCACGACCCGCGCGGTCGGTATCTCCGAGGCTTCGGTAAACAGCGTCATCAACGCCTCGGATTGGCTGCCGGTGCGGCGGCATTCGTCGACAATCAGCACGTGGGCGCAGCCCTTCGTGGCCTCCAGCAGCGCCTGTTTCGGCAAGGGCGCCAGCCAGCGCATGTCGATGATACGGGTGCCCAGCCCTGCCACCTCCAACTCGGGCAGCGCCTGCTTCGACAGGTAATGCCCGTTGCCATAGGTCACAATGGCCAGATCGCTGCCACTGCCATGTACGCCCACTTCTCCCAGCCCAATCCGCTGGTCGAGCGACGGATAGGTCGTCATCCAACCGCCATCCTGCGCCGCGTGCAGATCGCGCATGGGATAAAGCGCGATGGGCTCCAGAAACACCACCACCCGCTGTTCTTCCCGCGCCAGCCGCACACATTCGCGCAGCATCCGCGCCGCGTCCGCCCCGGTCGAGGGGCAGGCAATGATCACACCGGGGATGTCGCGCAGCACCGCCAGCGAGTTGTCATTGTGGAAATGGCCGCCAAAGCCCTTCTGATAGCCCAACCCGGCAATCCGCAGCACCATCGGGTTGGTGAATTGCCCATTCGAGAAAAATGGCAGCGTCGCCGCTTCGCCCCGGATCTGATCCTCGGCATTGTGCAGATAGGCGAGGAACTGGATCTCAGGGATGGGGAGGAACCCGTTATGCCCCATACCGATGGCAAGGCCCAGAATCGACTGCTCATCCAGCAACGTGTCGATCACCCGGTCGGGGCCAAAGCGCGCCTGCAGCTTTTGCGTGACGCCATAGACCCCGCCCTTGCGCCCCACATCCTCACCCATGCAGACGATCTCGTCATGTTCCAGCATCAGATCGGCCAGCGCCCAGTTGATCAGGCGACTCATCGGTTGCGGGTCATCCATTGCCCGCATGTCACCGCCGAACGCCTTGACCCGCGCCTCGGCACTTGGGCCGTTGGTCGGCTTGCAGTCCCGTTTCGGCGGAATGAGGCTCGCCATCACCTCCGCGGCATTGGCCAGATGCGGACGGGTCGCGGCCTGCGCCGCGATCCGGTCGGTGCGGGTGCAGGTCTCTTCATAGATTTTCAACGCCTGATCCGGTGAAAGCGCCCCAGCCTGATCCAGCAAGCGCACTGAATGCAGCAGAGGATCGTTGGCCTCATCCGCCTCAACTGCGGATTTGCTGAGATAAGTGGTCGGCACATCCGCCCCTGCATGGCCATAAAGACGCACGGTTCTGAGATGCAGGAAAGCGGGTTTGCGGCGAGTGCGCACGTATTCTGCCGCCTCTCGCGCAACCGAATAGGTCTCGTAAATGTCCAACCCGTTTGCCTGAAAATACGTGATCCCCGGCCGATGCTCCATCGACGCCTGTATCCAGTTCTTCGGCGTCTTCACCGAAATGCCGATCCCGTTATCCTCACACACGAACAGCAGCGGCAAGGGCGTGGATTGTACGCTGGTCCAACCGGCAGTGTTGATCGCCCCCTGCGCGGTCGAATGGTTGGCCGAGGCATCGCCGAACGAACACATGGCAATCCCGTCCGCGGGCAGTTCCCGATGCTCGAGATCATGCCTGCGCGCCGCGCCCAGCGAATACGCTGCCCCCACCGCCTTGGGCAGATGGCTGGCGATGGTCGAGGTCTGCGGCGGGATGGTCAGCGCCTTGGACCCCAGCACCTTGTGCCGCCCGCCCGAGGTCGGGTCCTCTTTCGAACAGGCAAAACTCAGCAGCATGTCCCAGGCTATCTGCTGGCCCGGCACCTGGTCGGAGCGGGCGATCTGGAACGCCGCATCTCGGTAATGCAGGAACGCGATATCCGTGGGCCGCAACGCGTGCGCCACCGCCGCCATCCCCTCATGCCCCGACGAGCCGATGGTATAGAACCCCTGCCCGGCCTTCTGCATCGCCCGGCTGGTCCGATCCAACGCCCGGCTGAGCACCTGCGCACGATAGAGCGACACCGCATCGGTCCCGCTCAGCCCCAGAGCAGGGGGCGCACCAGCAGGCAGATCCCGCGCGGCGACGCGGGTCAGGAAATTCTCATGAACGATCTGGGCGCGGTCCATCGCGGGTCCCCGGTCTTGATTGGGTTACAGTTTCGCGGTCGCGTCCGCGATGCGGCGCAACCCTTCTTGCAGGCTTTCGGTGGCATAGGCAAAGGAAAGCCGTAGATGCCCCGGCATCCCGAAGGCCCGCCCCGGCACCAGCGCCACCCCGGCCTCATCCAGCAGATAGCGGCAGAACTCGTGATCCACCGGCATCTTCTCAGGACAGCCCGGAAAGACGTAAAACGCCCCGTCGGGCTGCGCACAACTCAGGCCCGCAGCATTCAGCCCTGCCACCACCAGATCCCGCCGCGCCCGCATCTCGGCCCGGCGCCCGGCCAGCAGTTCCTGTGGCCCGGTGATCGCGGCCAGCGCCGCCGCCTGCGCGATGGAACAGGCCCCGGAGGTGATCTGCCCCTGCACCGCCACCATCGCCTTGATCAGCGGCGCCGGGCCAATGCCCCAACCGATCCGCCAGCCGGTCATCGAATAGGCCTTCGAGACGCCGTTGACGGTCAGCACCCGCCCCGCCAGCGCGGGCACAACTTGCACGAAGGGCGTGAACGGAACGTATGAGAGATGCTGATAGATCTCGTCCGAAATCACCCAGACCTGTGGGTGCCGTTCCAGCACCACCCCAAGCGCCTGCAACTCCGCCTGCGTATAGACCGCCCCGGTCGGATTCGACGGCGTGTTGAGCAGCAGCCAGCGGGTGCGCGGCGTGATCGCGGCCTCTAGCTGCTCCGGCGTCAGCTTGAACCCCTGCTCGCGCGGGCAGTCCACCACCACCGGCACCCCACCCGCCAGCTTCACCATGTCCGCATAGCTGGTCCAGAACGGCGCGGTGGTGATGACCTCACCGCCGGGGTTCAGCGTCGCCAGAAACGCCCCCGCCAGCACCTGCTTGGCCCCAGTCGAGACGATCACATTCGCAGGTTCCACCCCGGCCTGCCCGGCAATCGCAGCCCGCAGGACAGGCGTCCCGGCAGTGGCTGGATAGCGAGTCTGCCCGTCCAGCGCCGCCTTGTGGGCCGTCTCAATCACATGTGCCGGGGTCGGAAAATCCGGCTCTCCGGTGCTCAGCGCGATCACGTCCACACCCTGCGACCGTAACTGCGCGGCCCGTTCCGAGATCTGCACGATCTCCGACAGTTCGATCCCATTGAGCCGCCCGGCCCGCCGAAACTCTCCCGGATTGTTCTGAATGGTCATGGCATCCTCGCCGCTGCGTCCGCGCTTTCTCGCCCTTCATCGCGCCGCGGCAGGGAAAAAACCAGTGACATTCCTTTCGAAAGCCATAAGTATAACTCATATGATTGCTCCCCGCCGCTTCCTTCCCTCAATCTCCTCCCTGCTGGCGCTCGAAGCCGTCGACCGGCTCGGCAGCGCCTCGGCGGCGGCCGAAGAGCTGTCCCTGACCCAAAGCGCCATCAGCCGCCAGTTGAAGGTGATGGAGGAACAACTGGGCGTCGCCCTGATCCAGCGCACGCAAATGCGGCTGCAACTGACCCCTGCCGCGCGGGAATATGTCGAGACTGCCCGCACGGCGCTGCACCAACTGGCGCAGGCCTCTCTCAAGCTCAAGGCCAACCCGACCGGCGGGTCGCTGCACCTGTCGATCCTGCCCGCGTTCGGGATGCACTGGCTGGCCCCGCGCCTGCAGGATTTCGCCCGACGACACCCGGAGGTAACCGTAAACCTCAGCACCCGGCTGCAACCCTTCGACTTCGCCACAGATCCCTTCGACGCTGCCTTCCATTTCGGACAGCAGGACTGGACCGGCGTGAACTATCTGCGGATCATGCGCGAGGATGTGCTGCCCGTCTGCGCCCCCGATCTGGCGCAAAACCAAGCCAAAGACCCCGACTGGCTGCTGACCGCCCCGCTTTTGCACCTCGACACCCGCCCCGACGCGTGGGAGCGCTGGTTTGCCGCGCAGGGCATGACCGCAACCGGGTTGCGGGGGATGCTGTTCGACCAGTTCTCGACGATGATCCAGGCGACGATACACGGGTTGGGCGTGGCGCTGCTGCCCAGCTATCTGGTGGCGCAGGATCTGCAGAGCGGACGGCTGGTGCCCGCCTGGGACGGACCCTCGGTCAGCCTCGGGGATTACTATCTGGTCTGGCCGAAGGGCCAAACCGAGTCCGCACCGCTGAAATCGTTTCGGGACTGGTTGCGGGGGCAGGTGGCGGACCAGCCCAGCATGTGACAAAGCCGGATAGCACGCTCACCCGCCGCTTCAGGGTCCGGATGCCGGGCCTGACCCGGTCGATGCCGGAGCCAACGCCGTTGTCACCGCGTCGTCGGAAACCTGATCGAATTTCCTGTAATACGCGCCAACGGCATAGAACGGTTCAGGCGTTTTCAGACAGATCACTTCGTCGATCCCGGCACTCTCCTCCAGTTCAGCCAACGTGTCTTCGGGCGCAACCGGAACGGCAAGGATCAGCCGCGACGGACCCCGCGACCGAAGATGCTGAAGGGACGCCCGCATCGTGGCACCGGTGGCAATTCCGTCGTCGACGACGATCACGGTCTTGCCCCGGACCGGCAATGCCGCCCGACCACCAAGATAGGAGTCACGCCGCCTCGCGATCTCGCGCAGTTCCGGCTGGGCCAGCTCCCAGATCCGGTCTCTATTCAGACCCGCGCTGCGCGCGATGTCTTCGTTGACGACAAGACCCGGCTCCGCCCCGTTGGTGACGGCGGCCAGCGCCAGTTCGCGGTGGCCCGGAAACCCGACCTTGCGCACAAAAACGATATCGAGCGGTGCGCCGAGCCCTTCGGCGATAATCTCGCCGATCGGCACGCCGCCCCGGGGCAGCGCCACCACCACGGTTTCAGCGGGATCGAGCGCTGGCATCCGCGCCAGCAATTGCCGCCCCGCGTCGGTTCTGTCCTGGAACATTTCCTCCTCCTGCGATCAGGAAGGTATGTCAGGCAGTCTATCGTGCTGACAGATTTCCACCAAGGACCTACAGGACACCCGTGCGGAGGGCTGCCCCGCCGACCGGCAGGATCACACGTCCAGCGAACGTGCGATCAGCTCCTTCATCACCTCGTTGGTGCCGCCATAGATCATCTGCACCCGCGCATCCGCGTAAAGCCGCGCAATCGGATATTCCATCATGAAGCCATAGCCGCCAAAAAGCTGCAGGCATTCATGCATGACCTCATTCTGAACCTCCGAGCCCCAGTATTTCACCATTGAGGCCGTGGGCGCATCCAACTCACCCTTTTCCAGCTTGGCGATGCAGTCGTTGACGAAACTGCGCAGCACTTCGGCCTTGGTCTTGCACTCGGCCAGCTTGAACCGGGTGTTCTGGAAATCCATCACCCGCTGTCCAAACGCCTTGCGCTCCTGCACGTATTTCACCGTCTCTGACAAGGCGAAGTCGACAGCACCCAGCGCCATGATGCCGATGGTCAGCCGCTCCCACGGCAGCTGTTTCATCAGTTGATAAAACCCCTGCCCCTCTTCCGCGCCGATCAGGCTGGTCATCGGCACCTTCAGGTCCTCAAAGAACAGCTCCGCCGTGTCGTTGGCCTTCATGCCCAGTTTCTTGAGGTTGCGCCCACGCCGGAACCCCTCGGCGCCGTCGGTCTCGACCGCGATCAGCGACACGCCCTTGGCGCCCTGGCTCTTGTCGGTCTTGGCGACCACAATCACCAGATCGGCGGTCTGCCCGTTGGTGATGAAGATCTTCGACCCGTTGATGCGGTACGAGTTGCCATCCTTCTCGGCCGTCGTGCGCACCGATTGCAGGTCAGACCCCGTCCCAGGCTCGGTCATGGCAATCGCGCCCACCATCTCGCCCGAGGCCAGTTTCGGCAGCCAATTCCGCTTTTGATCCTCGCTACCATAGGCGGTGATGTAATGCGTCACGATGGATTGGATGCCATAGCCCCAGCCCGCATCCCCGCGCGCCGTCTGCTCGTAGATGGTGACCGAGTCGAACCCCATGCCGCCGCCGACACCGCCATATTCCTCGGGAATCGAACCTGCCATCAGACCGGTTTCCCCGGCCTTGTGCCAGAACCCGCGATCGACGACGCCGTTGTCGACCCAGGTCTCGATATTGGGGACCAGTTCGTCATCCATGAACCGGCCCGCCATCTCGGCAAACATCCGGTGTTCGTCAGTGACCCAGGCCGCTGTGCTGGTGAAAAGAGACATGTTCATTCCTCATCATCCGGGATTGCGCCCAAGCTACAATCGCTTGCGGATCAAGCCAATCCGGGTGACGCGGCGTCCAAGCGGCGCAACGCAACGTATCTTTCGCTCACTGCCCGACGCGATGCCGGACGCCCTTGGCGGGCGGGGTTTCCGGGCCACCGGCAAAGCACTGGGCGATGGACATCCACTCGGTGGCCACCGGTCCCTCGACCCGCAGCGTCGTGTCGGCGACGTTGCGGGTCTGGGCCACCACCTGCGCGAATTCCACCGCAGGGCCGGAGATGCGGTTTTCGCCCGGCTCACCGAATTCCCAAGCGGCACCCGAGGGCGCGGTCAGCTCCAGCCGGGGCATTACTTCGGGCACCTCGCGGCCATGCACCTTGTAGGACCAGCCAAAGGTGTTGACCCCCAGCACCACGATGTTTCGGATCCGGTCGGTTTCCTGCCGTTCGACGCCGAGGATATCGAACACCTCCTGCCCATGCGCCCAGGTCTCCATCTGCCTCGCAGTCATGGACGAGCGCACCGACATCTCTGGCCCCGCCCATTTCACC
Source organism: Ruegeria sp. (assembly GCF_040830605.1). Lineage (GTDB taxonomy): Bacteria > Pseudomonadota > Alphaproteobacteria > Rhodobacterales > Rhodobacteraceae > Ruegeria. The sequence continues at coordinate 104,870 of NZ_JBFOMD010000001.1, read as the reverse complement.
CGTTGCTTCGGGTCCAGCCCCGCCCAGCGCACACCCATATCCGTATACAGCCCGCGCCACGCGGCGCGCAGCTCATCTCCCCTCTCGGGGATCATCGCATTCTCGGTCGCCCGGAACCCTTGGCTACCGATCCCGTCGAAAGTCTCGGCCAGCCGTGCCTGAAACGCGGCCTCATCGGTCAGGGACAGATCCGCCATCCGGTTCCAGAAATGCAGGTGCACCATCACGTCGTTCAGCGTCCAGCCCTTGAACTGGGTCACCGTTTCCCAGGCATCGCCGGTCACATCCACCAACACGGCATAAAGCGCCTCGCTCTCGTCCAGAAAATCCTTCGCCTGCTCCATTGCTCACCCCTCGTCGATCTCGATCATCACATCGCCCGAGGCCAACTGCTGGCCCGCCACTACATGCACCTCGCGAACCGTGCCCGAGATAGCGGCGGTAATCTGGTGCTGCATCTTCATCGCCTCCAGCACCGCCAGCGTATCTCCCTTGGCGACACTTGCGCCCGGCGCCGCCTCAACCGCCAGAACCAGCCCCGGCATCGGGGCAGTGACCCGACCACCACTGGCCGCCGCCTCATCCTGTGCACCCGCGCGCAGGCGGTGGAATGTCAGCCGCTCGGCCCCGACCGCCAGTTGCACCCTGTCCCCGGCCACATGCGCCACCGCATCGACAGTCTGACCGTTGATTCGGGCGCGCAAGGACCCGTTCTGTCCCTCCAGCGTGACGTCGAGCCGTTCCTCGCCAACCCATACCTGCCACCCACCGCGCATGGCGCTGACCGAAGCGTCAACGCGCCACTCCCCGGCATTCAAGCTCAACCCGCGCGGCAACAGCGGCGCGCTCGACCAGCCGAGCTGATCCGGCGAGACATAACCCGCCCGCACCAGCGCCGCATCCCGGTCATGCTGCATCAGAACCGCCACTGCCAGCGCCACATCGCGCGGCGCGGGTTCGCTGGCCGGAAAGCCTTGCGGATAAGCCCGATCCAGCAGCCCGGTGGTGGCCTCTCCCGCCGCAAAGGCCGGTTGCCCCAGCACATCCGCCAGAAAGGCAGCATTGGTCGTGGTGCCCAGCAGCACCGTGTCCTCCACCGCCCTGACCAGCCGCCGCCGCGCCGCCTCACGCGTCGGGCCATGGGCGATGATCTTGGCCAGCATCGGGTCATAGAAAGGTGAAACCTCCTGCCCCTCGACCACCCCTGCATCAACCCGGACACCCGAACCGGATGCAGGCTGCCAGAGGTCAACCGGACCGGTCACAGGCAGGTAACCATTGGCCGGGTCCTCGGCATAGAGCCGCACCTCGATGGCATGCCCGTTCAGCACCACACCCTCTTGCGTCAGTGGCAAGGCCTCACCCTGCGCCACCGCAATCTGCAATGCCACCAGATCCAGCCCGGTCACCATTTCGGTCACCGGATGCTCCACCTGCAGGCGCGTGTTCATCTCAAGGAAATAGAACGCCCCCGACCCGTCCAGCAGGAACTCCACCGTCCCGGCGCCGCGATAATTCACCGCCCGCGCCGCCTCGACCGCCGCCGCACCCATGGCGGCGCGCAGATCGGGCATCATCACCGGACAGGGGACCTCTTCCACCACCTTCTGATGGCGGCGCTGAACCGAGCAATCTCGTTCGCCCAGATGGATGATGTTGCCGTGGGTGTCAGCAAAGACCTGAAACTCCACATGGCGCGGCTCAATAATCGCTTTCTCAAGGATCAACTCATCCGAACCAAACGCCCCCTTCGCCTCGGACCGCGCCAGCCCCAGTGCCTGCGCCAGATCATCCGCCTTGTGCACCAGCCGCATCCCCCGGCCACCGCCACCCGCCGCCGCCTTGACCATCAGCGGAAAACCGATTTCCTGCGCCGCCTGCGTCAGAGCGGCATCGGACTGATCCGCGCCCTCATGGCCCGGCACGCAGGGCACGCCTGCGGCCTGCATCAGCCGCTTGGCCTCCGCCTTGTTGCCCATCGCGCGAATCGCGCCTGGCTCGGGCCCGATGAACACCAGCCCCGCCGCCTCAACTGCGCGGGCAAAATCGGCATTCTCGGACAGAAACCCGTATCCCGGATGAACCGCCCCGGCGCCCGCCCTCTGCGCAGCACCAAGGATCTTGTCCCCATCCAGATAGCTGTCCCCAACCGGCCCCTCGCCGATCCACACCGCCTCATCCGCCAGCGCCACATGCGGTGCCTTGGCATCCGCCGTGGTGTAAACGGCCACCGTCCGCAGCCCCATCTCGCGGGCCGAGCGGATGATGCGCGCGGCGATCTCGCCCCGGTTGGCCACCAGTATCGCGTCAAACATGCTCAGAACCTCGCCACGCCGTAAGAGCCCGGTTTCACCTTGCGCGCCCGCCCCTCAAGGCAGGTCTCAAGGCAGAACCCCAGCACCAGCCGGGTGTCACGCGGGTCGATCACCCCGTGATCGAGACACCGGCCCGAGGTGTGGAACGCCCCCGCCTGCCGGTCGAAATGGGCGGCAATCGCAGCGCTCTGCTTGGCCAGACGCGCCTCATCGACCTTTTCGCCCTTTCGTCTTGCCCCGGCACGGGCCACCATCTCCATCGTGCCCGCCGCCTGCTCGCCGCCCATGACGCCGGTGGTGGCATTGGGCCACGCAAACAGGAAATCCGGCTCATAGGCATAGCCCGACATGCCATAGTTCCCGGCCCCGAAACTCGCCCCGATGTAAAGCGTGATGCGCGGCACATCGACCGAGGTCACCGCCTGGATCATCTTGGCCCCGTGCTTGATCATCCCGGCCTGCTCATACTGCGTGCCAACCATGTAGCCGGTGGTATTGTTGAAGAAAATCAGTGGAGTATCCGCCTGCCCGCAAAGCTGAATGAACTGCGCCGCCTTGGTCGCACCCGCCGGATCGATCGGGCCGTTGTTGCCGATGATCCCCACCGCGATGCCGTTGATCGCCGCCTGCAGACACACTGTCGAAACCCCGTAGCGTGGCTTGAAATCCTCAAACTCCGAGCCATCCACGACCCGCGCCACCACCTCGCGCACGTCATAGGGAATGCGGTAATCGGTGGGGACCAGCCCGGCAATCTCGTCGATATCCAACCGCGGCTCGGCATAGCTGCGCTCACGCCGTGGCGGCAGGGATTTGTTCCAGTCGAGCCGCGCGATCACGTCGCGCGCCATCTCGACCCCATGCGCATCGTCCTCGGCCAGATACTCGACCAGACCGCTGACCGAGGCATGCATCTCGGACCCACCCAGATCACGGTCATCGGCCTTCTCGCCGGTCGCCGCATGCACCAGCGCCGCCCCGGCCAACGCCGCCATGCCGTTCTTCTTCACGCCCACCACGTAATCCGCCAGCCCCGGCATATAGGCCCCGCCCGCCGTCGAAGGCCCGTGCAGAATGGCCAGATTCGGCAGCCCCGCCGCCGACAGCCGCGCCAGATTGCGGAACAGCTTGCCGCCATTGGCCCACAGCTCGACCTTGTACTCCATCAGGTTCGCCCCGGCGCTTTCCACCAGATGCACGAAGGGCAGGTTCTGCCGCAGCGCCATCTCCTGCGCCGACAGGAACGCGGCCATGGTCATCTGGGTCATCGCGCCTGCCTTGATGCCGCTGTCATCCACCACGACGACACAACGCACGCCCGAGACGAAACCGATCCCGATGATCACGGACGCACCGGGCACCGAGGCCTCAGGGTCGTCGCTATCCACCATGTACCCGGCCAGACTGTGGAGTTGCAGAAACGGCATCCCCGGGTCCAGAAGCCGCGCCAGCCGGTCGCGCGGCGTGATCTGCCCCCGCGCCTCCATCCGCGCGCGGCGCTGCTCGGACAGGGCCACGGGCCGTGCCTCCAGCCCGCGCAACTCCTCGACCAGCGCCAGCATGTCGGCGCGGTTTCTGGCGTAGGTGTCGCTGTCTCGGACGACCTGGCTGACAAAGCCCATCGGCCCCTCCCTGTCAGGAATTCATGTGCAGCCCCGCCGGGATCTCGACCGGCAGGGACAGGAGTTTCTGGGCGAATGCCTTGCCCTGCGCGTCATTGCGCAGCGATGCGACACCGCCGCCGCCCAGCACCCGCGTCATCAGGATGTTCATCGCGGGCAGTCCGGGCAAGTAGAACCGCTCAACCTCGCCCTGCAATTCGTCGCTGAATACTCGCGCCACCGCCTCCGGCGTCAGCGCGGCCCAGATATGGGGCATGTTGGCGGGATGCCGGGCGATCACGCCGATGTTGGCACTGTCGCCCTTGTCGCCCGACCGCGCCCAGGCCAGCGCCTCAAGCGGGCGCGTCTCGGTTTCCGCCGCCGGGTCCGGCGTGGGCGGAACCTCCGCACGGCTCGGCTCATCGGCCATGGGCGGTGGGTCGGGCGGGTTGAACGCCACCGGTTCTCCATCCACGGTCACGCGGTACTCAATCGCCCCCGCATCGACCAGAAACGAGAACAACGCCACCACCGGCGAGGGCTTGGGTCGTCCACCGCCGGTAAAGAAATGCAGCCCCGGCGGCGTGGCCAGCGCGCCTCCTGTCAGTTCTTTCAGAAACACCCCCACCGCGCGCGCATCGTCATGGCGCACGGCGGCCTTGAAGGCGATCTCTTCATAACTCCCGTCCCTGGGCCGCCCGCCAAACGCCTCAAACGACACCTCACGATAATCCGGCGCCCCCATCGCCGCCAGCACGTCCCGCGCCCGGTCCAGCCCGGCCTGCGCAAAGGCCCGCGCCTTGGCCCGCGCGTCGCGGCCGTTCATCTGAAACACCATCCCGGCACGATATCCATCGGTCCAGGTCACCGAGACCTTCAACCGCCCCGTCGGCGCCCGCCCGCGCGCGCCGGTCACGCGCACCCGGTCTGGGCCGTTCTGCGCCATCTCAACCCTGGATAAATCGCAGATCACATCCGGCAGGTGATAGGCCTGCGGATCGCCGATCTCATAGAGCATCTGCTCCCCCACTGACGCGGGCGAAACCACCCCGCTCGTCCCCTCAGGCTTGGTCAGCACCATCGTCCCATCGCCCGAGACCTCGGCAATCGGATAGCCGATCCGCGCCGGATCGCCTGCCTGTTCCCAATCGGTGAAATTACCCCCCGTCGACTGCGGCCCGCATTCCAGCAGATGCCCGGCCAGAGACCCCGCCGCCAGCAGATCGAAATCGCCCGCACCCCAGCCAAAGCGATGCATACAGGCCGCCAAGGTCAGCGCGCTGTCCACGCAGCGCCCGGTGATCACAATATCCGCCCCGGCCTGCAACGCCGCCACGATGGGCGCCGCCCCGATATAGGCGTTGATCGAGGCAACCTTCTCCACCGGCGGCAGCGGCGCGCCCGAGAACATCTCGACCTCGCCCGCAAACTCCGCCGCGCGGGGCATCAGGTCGTCGCCCTCGACTACGGCCACCTTCAGATCCAGCCCGGCCTCGGCGATCTTCGCCCGCAGAGCCTCGGCACAGGCCAGCGGGTTCACCCCGCCCGCGTTGGACAGCACCTTGACCCCGCCCCCGGCAATCGCGGCCAGGTTCCGCCCCATCGCCTCGGTCACGAAATCAGGCGCATAACCGAGGCTCGCATCCTTCATCCGCGCCCGGGCCATGATCGACATGGTGATCTCGGCCAGGTAGTCGTAGACCAGCACGTCCACCCCCGCGCCCAAAAGCTGCGCGGTGGCATGGGTCGCCTCGCCCCAGAACCCACAGGCCCCTCCGATCCGCAGTGCAGAAGTCACGCGACGTCCTTCCCTCTCCAGCCTGACGGCACTTTACAGACCGCCCGTTCTGTTTTTAGGTTGCCCGCAACAGGGGCGGCCGGTCAACGGGGTTCCGCCCGAAACGACGCCACGGAACGGATGACGACAGACAGGCCCAGACCGCAGGACCAGCGCCGCAAGACGATGCAGGCCCGGATCATCCGCGCCGCAATCGCCTGCCTCGATACGTTGGGCTATGCCGAAACCAGCTTTGCCCGCATTCAGACCAAGGCTGGCGTGTCCCGCGGCGCGATCACCCATCACTTCCCCACCAAACAGGCGCTTGTTGCCGCTACCGCGATGGAACTGCTGGCCAACGCGCTGGAGCCGGTGGAACAAGGCGCGCCCGTCCCGGTCCGCGACCTGATCCTGACCGCCTGGGACCGGGTGGTGAATTCCTCCGGCGGCCGCGCCATGGTCGAAATCCTCGTGGCCTGCCGCACCGATACCGAGCTTCACCACCTGCTCGCCGACCACTTGCACGACTGGGACAGGCAGAGCCGCGCCTCGATCGCCGCCAGCTACAAAGGCCACGACGCCGGCGACGCGGAACTTTTATGGAGCATCACCCGCAGCTTCCTGCGCGGCCTGATCCTGCACGAGAAGTTCGTGGACGATCCCGCCGACATGACCCGCATGGTCGACCGCTTCGCCCGCCTGATGGAAACCCAACTGACCCCGCGCACCACCGAGGAGACGACATGACCTGCCCCTCCCCCTTCATGACGCCCGAGCGCAAGGCCTTCCGCGCCAATCTCAAACGCTTCTTCGACGCCGAGGTGAAGCCGCATATCGAAGAATGGGAAGCCAATCGCGCCGTCCCGTGGGAGCTGCACGCGCAACTGGCCGAATTCGGCGTCTTCGGCTTCGGGATCCCCGAGGAATACGGAGGCCTTGGCTTTGACGATGCCTTCATGCGCGCCGATTATGCCGAGCTGGCCTTTGGCTGCGGCGCCTCCGGCGTGGCGGCAGCGGTCGGGGGCCGGATGATCTCGCTCGGTCCCATCGCCCGCTTCGCGCCCGAAGAATTCAGGCGCACGGTGCTGCCCGAGATCGTGGGCGGCCGGATGAACTCGGCACTGGCGATCACCGAACCGGGCGGCGGCTCGGACGTGGCGAACCTGACCACAAGGGCCGAGCGCACCGCACACGGCTGGGTGCTGCACGGCGCCAAGGCCTATATCACCGGCGGCATGGATGCACAGTGGTTCGTGGTTGGCGCCCGCACCGGCGGGCCGGGGATCGCGGGCATCTCGCTGTTTTTGATCGAGGCCGACACGCCCGGCTTCACCCGGACGCCCTTGGGCGGCAAGATGGGCTGGCATTGCTCGGAACAGGCGATGCTGCATTTCGACGCCTGCCACGTGCCAGACACCGCCCTGATCGGCCCCGAAAACAAGGGCTTTCTCGCCATCATGAACAACTTCAACTACGAGCGTCTGGCGATGATCGCAGGCAGCCTCGGCATGATGCGGCTGAGCTACGACGCCGCGCTCGACTGGGCGCGCGAGCGCAAGACCTTCGGTCAGCGGCTGATCGAACATCAGGTGATTGCTCATAAATTCGCCGAGATGTCGGCCCGCATCGACATGACCGAGGCCTATCTGGAGCGTATCTGCTGGGCGATCAATCAGGGCCTCATGCCCGCCGCCGAGATCGCCAAAGCCAAGGCGCAGGCCACCAAGGCGCTAGAATTCGTGGCGTCCGAAGCGATGCAGGTCTTTGGCGGCGCAGGCTATCTGACCGGCAACCCGGTCGAACGTGTCTGGCGCGAGGTCAAGGTCATGGCCATCGGCGGTGGCTCCGAGGAAATCATGCGCGATCTGGCGGTCCGGCAAATGGGGCTTGCCGGGCAATGACCGCAGCACATTCAAGTCATCGCATCGAGAGCCACAAACCGCTCGCCGACAGGAACACACGTATCTTGAGCAGTTGACGACGAAAACCCGGGTGCCGGGGCACACCTGCGTCAAGCAAAGTCTGCGCAAGCTCTCCTTGCTTTCTGCGTCACGACCTTCAAAGCGTAGTGACCGGTCTGTCCATCGACGCGAATGGCATGCGCCGAAGGCATGCCACTTGCAAACTTCTCCGCCCATCGCTCAACCCGCCAAAGCCGCGTCCAGCAGCACCTGCGCCGCCGCCTTTGCATCCTGCGCGGGCGTGCCGCTGCCTAACAGAACCGAGGTCACAATCGCCCCCTCCTTCAGCAGCAGCATCTGAGAGCCCAGCTGCTCCGGGTCCTTCGCACCAGCCTGTCGCGCGAGCCCAGTGAGGTACTCCAGCAGCATCCGCTTATGCTCAGCCGCCTGCACGTGAATCGGATGATCCGCGTCCTGAAACTCCGCCCCGGCCTTGATGAACATGCAACCGCGGTACTTGCCTTCCTCGAACCACTCCGCCAATGCATCGAACCCGGCGATCAACCGTCCTGCGGGCGTCTCCGCCAGTTCCTCGACCCGTCGGCAGAACCAGTTGCGAAACCGCTCGTCCCGCAGTCGCAGCGCCGCCAGGATCAGCTCCTCCTTGGTGCGGAAATGCTTGTACATCGAGGTCTTGGACACACCCGTCTCGACCACCAGCCTGTCCATCCCGGTGGCATGAAACCCGTCCCGGTAAAACACATCCAGCGCTTTACTGACCAGCTCGTCCCGCTTGTTCGGGCGCATGATTCGGCTCCTTCATGTACAGATCAGTACATATAGATCAAACCCTCTCCTTTCAATGTGATCCTCGCAACCCGTTGATTATGAGGAGTTCGACCACATTAGGAAAAACAGAAACCAAAGAATCTCTCCAAGGGACTTGAAATACTTTACCGATCAGTACACTTTACAGATTACGAGTTTACAGATCGGTACACCCAAGGATCACCCCATGCCCGCGTCATCCCTCGCCCGCCACCTGCCCGTCCTTTTGACTCTGGCCATCCTGGCCGCGTCTCTCGCCTGAGCAGCCCCCATGACACGCCCCCCACTACCCCCGTTTACCCGCGAGACCGCCATTCAAAAGGTCCGCATGGCCGAAAATGCCTGGAACAGCCGCGACCCCAACGTCGTCACCCCGGCCTATACCGAGGACAGCCAGTGGCGGAACCGGGCCGAATTCCTGACCGGCCACGACCAGATTCATGCCTTCTTGACCCGCAAATGGCACAAGGAACTGGACTACCGCCTGATCAAGGAACTCTGGGCCTTTTCCGGCAATCGCATCGCCGTGCGCTATGCCTATGAATGGCATGATGACAGCGGCCAGTGGTTCCGCTCATATGGAAACGAAAACTGGGAATTCGCTCTGGATGGCCGCATGGCCCGCCGCCATGCCTCCCTGAACGACCTGCCAATCACCGAGGCCGACCGCCTGTTCCGCTGGTCACAAGGCCCCCGCCCCGACGACCACCCCGGCCTCACCGATGTGGGCCTCTGACCGGAGAACACGATATGCCCCGCGCTTTTGCCGAACTGACCTTCACGCCCGCCGTCCGCGCCCATCAGGCTCGAATGGGATCGGACCGGACCTATGCCAAGTTCATCGACGGCGGACCGCAGCAGGGCCACCTGATCGGTGATGCCGAAAAGGCCTTTATCGAGGCGCGGGACGGGTTCTATCAGGCCACCGTCTCCGAGACCGGCTGGCCCTATGTGCAGTATCGCGGCGGCCCTGCCGGGTTTCTCAAGGTGCTCGGGCCGCAGACCATCGGTTATGCCGATTTCTCGGGCAACAAACAGTATATCTCGCGCGGCAATCTGGATGGCAACGACCGGATCGCCCTGATCCTGATGGATTACGCCAACCAACGGCGGCTGAAGATCCTTGGCCGGATGGCCTTTACCGAAGGCGAGTCCGCCGCCACCAGCCTCTACCCCGAAGGCGCCGAAGCCCCCGCCGAACGCGCTGCAATCATCCATGTCGATGCGCTGGACTGGAACTGCCCCCGCCACATCACGCCCCGCTTCACCGAGGCGGAGCTGAAACCGCATCTGACCGCGCTTGGGGCGCAACTGGCGCAATTGCAGCAGGAAAACGAACGGCTGAAGGCAGAAATCGCCCAACGCCCCTCACCCTGACCCTCTCCCCCGAGGGGAGAGGGGACGTGAACCGGAAAGTTCAGCGCGACCAAAGCCCTCTCCCCTCGGGGGAGAGGGTTGGGTGAGGGGGATGGCCCCAATTTCATTGGGCTCTGCCCACTCGCGGGAGCAACTCTCCAGTGGACCGTTTCCAAGACCGTGGCCGCCCCGGGGCTCCGCCCGTTCGGCGCTGAAATCGGTCCACTGGACCGATTTCCGGGCGCGCCTCACCCCATCCACCGCCGCACCGGCGCGTTGCTTTCCTCCAACGCCTGACAGACCACATCGACCAGCGTCGGCCCGTCATGCGCCACCGCCTCGGCCAACACCTTCTCCAGATCGTCCGGATTCTCAACCCGCCAGCTCTTGACGCCATAAGCCGCCGCCACCGCCGCCTGATCGGTATGGCTGAAATCCACGTTGTAATACCGCGCATCCTTGTCGGCGAACTGGCTGGCCTTGATCCAGCCGAAGTTGGAGTTTGAGAACACCACATACGTAATCGGCGCCCCCGCTCTGCACACGGTCTCCAACTCGCCACAAGTGAACCCGAACGACCCATCCCCCATCAGCGCCACGGTCTTGGACGTCGGCCGCCCAAACCACGCCCCCAGTGCCGCCGACAGGGAATACCCCAGCGCCCCATGCGCCCGGTTGGTGATGAAATGGCGGCCCGGCTTCGGCAGCTGATAATAGGCCGAGAAATACGGGCAGCTGGTACCGGGATCGGAGACCACCGTGGCATCCTCGGGCAGCACCTTCATCAGCGCCGAGATCACCCGCTCGGGCCGGATCGGCGCCTGCGACGACTGCGCCAGTTTCTCGAACACCTCGAACTTGCGCGCCTTCTTCTCGGCAATCACCGCCGCACCGCCAAAGGTCCCGGCCCCCTGATCGCGCGCATCCAGCACCGCGTTCACCTCGGCCAGCGCCAGCCGCAGATCGCCGACCACGGCCACCTCGGTCGGGTAATTGGCATTCATCACCATCGGATCATTGTCGAAATGCACCACTCGCGTGCCCGGCTTCGGCGCCTCCCACCGTGCCGTGGTGGTCGAGCCTGCCCGACACCCCATGAACACCACCAGATCGGCGGCCTCCATCATCTCCCAGGTCTCGTCGGTGCCCCCATTCGAACCCACGACGCCCAGACAGTTCGGATGCGCCTCGGCCAACGAACCCTGCCCCGAAATCGAGGTCGCCACCGGAATGTCCAGCCGCTTGGCCAGCCGGTCCAACTCCTCCCAGGCTTGCGCGATCACCACTCCGCCGCCACAGACAATGAGCGGGTTTCTCGCTGACAGAATCGCCTCAACCGCCGCTTGCGCCGCACCCGGTGCGGGGGCCTGCGGGTAAGCCGGATAAGACGCCGTGGCGCTGTCAGCCCAGATATCCGACGCTTCGACCGCATCATACTGCACGTCATAAGGCAGCCCGATATGCGCCGCCCCGGACCGCCCCGTGGTCATCGCCCGGAACGCCGCCCGCACCATGCGCGGGATGTGATCGGCGCGCTTGATCACCGTGTTCCACTTGGTCAGCGGCGCCATCAGCGCCTCCTGGTTCACTTCGGTCAGCGGATACTTCCCGTAGGACGCCACCGAGATATCCGTGGTGATGCCAAGCACGGCATACGAGCTTTCGGACGCCTCGATCAGCCCTGGCAGGATATAGGTTGCGCCGCCGCCCGACGGCCCCTCGGCCACACCCACACGTCCGGTCACGCGGGAATAGCCGTCAGCCATATAGGTCGCGCAGCGCTCATCCCGGGTCAGCACATGAGTGATGCCATGATCCAGCCGCAGCATCGCGTCATAGAACGGCAGCGTGGTGTCGCCGCACAGGCCAAAGATATGCTGCACGCCCTGCGCTTCGAGCATCCGCACCATCGCCTCGGCGCCATTCATCTGATTGCTCATCGAGTCACTCCACGGGATTGCGTTCAAAATTGTATACAGTTCTGCATGATGACTTGCGCACATGTCAATCCCGTTCTAATCTCGCCCCGAAGAAGGAGCGGATATGGCGAAATCGGAAAGTAACGTGGACCGGCTCTACGATGCGCTCAGGCGCATGGCGTCGGATTTCGCCTTCAAGCCCGACGCGCGCATCAATGAAAGCGCGCTGGCCACCGAACTCAACGCCTCGCGCACCCCGATTCGCGAGGCACTCAACCGTCTGGTGGCCGAGGGCTTCCTGACCTTCCAGTCGGGGCGCGGCTTCTTCTGCCGTTCGCTCTCGCCGGAGCTGGTCATGGACCTCTACGAGGCCCGCGTCGCGGTCGAGGTCGAGGCGGTGCGCCTGGCTTGCACGCGCGGCCCGGACCCCGCCATCGCGGCGCTCACGCAGGAACTCGATGAGATCGCCCCCGACTACACGCCCGACGCCGACCCCGAGCAGCTGCTGGCGATGGACGAACGCTTCCACGGCCAGCTCTGCCAGCTCTCCGGCAATGCCGAACTGTGCCGGATGCTCACCAATCTCAACGACCGCATCCGCTATCTGCGCCTGATCGACCTGCGCCGCCTGCGCGAGACCGCGCCCGACGGGCAATCCATGGTCTCGGCCCACCGCCGCATTCTGAACGCCGTCGCAGCCCGCGACGCCGACGAGGCCGCCACCCAAATGCGCTTCCATATCGAACGCCGCCGCGAAGGCGCCACGCAGGCCGTTCGCGACGCCTATGCCCAACTCTATGTCCCCGATCTCTGAGGCCAACATGTCCGTACAATCAGGTGGAAAAACCGTCTTTGGCGCCGCGATCGGCATCCTGATGCTGGAAACCCGCTTTCCCCGTATCCATGGCGACATGGGCAACGCCGCGACCTGGCCCTTTCCGGTGCATTACCGCGTGGTGCGCGGCGCCTCGCCCGACAAGGTGGTGCGCGGCAACCCCAAAGAGCTACTGGACACCTTTATCGAGGCGGGCCGCGATCTGGTGGCCACCGGCGCCGACGGCATCACCACCAATTGCGGTTTTCTGGCACTGGTGCAGGACGAGTTGCGCGCGGCCTTGGGCGTGCCGGTCGCAACCTCCTCGCTGATGCAGGTGCCGATGGTGCAGGCGCTACTGCCTCCGGGCAAAAAGACGATCATCCTGACCATCTCCAAAGCCACCCTGACCGAGGCTCATCTGAGTGCCGCAGGCGTCCCGCTGGACACGCCCATCTACGGCACCGATCAGGGCCGCGCCTTTACCCGCGACATCCTCGGCGACGCACCCGAAATCGACTTCGCCGCCTGCCGTCACGACATGCTGGATGCCGCCGACACCATCGTGGCAAATGAACCCGACGCGGGCGCCATCGTTCTGGAATGCACCAACATGGTCCCCTACGCCGCCGACATCCGCAAACGCACCGGTCTGCCGGTCTATTCCATCTATTCCATGATCGAGTGGTTCCAGGCCGGGCTGATGCCGCGCAAATTCGCGCTGGACCTGGACGATCCACGACCCTGACATTCAGGACAAAACCGGCGCATAGTAGCTTGAACTTGGGATAGTTCGGGACACCCCGGAATGCGCGCATTTGAGATCCTGTGGATTGTGCTGTTCAGATTTCACTGGATCGCCCGGATATGGGCCATCCTGCTCATCCTCGTGAACCTCGCGGCACTCCTGTTCCTCGACACGTATTACGCAAAAGCCTGCCTGCTGGCCGCAGCCGCCGGCATTGCGGTGATGATTGCCATCTACCTCAAACAGGGGTTTGTACGCCTGCTCGGGATCGGACATGTTTTCTGGATACCGATGCTGGCGTGGTTTGCCTGGGACCTGCCGGATGCAAGCGAGAACCATGCTCTGTTCGTGTGGGTGGTTCTCCTGATCGCGTTCAATTCCATTTCACTGGTGATCGACGTGCTGGACGTGACCCGCTATCTGCGGGGAGAGCGTGCACCGTTCTACAGATGGTGAATTCCAGCGCGGTTTCAGAGCTGTGACAAGCAATCCGTGTTCCGCCGGTCATACGGCTTACGCCGACGACTGCGCCAGCATCGCCTCGACCCCGGCAACGCAAAAGTCGATCAACTGCTCCAGCCGCACCTCATCGGCCCCCGGGCTCAGCGCCTCGATCCGCCAGCCGGTGTTGAGAAAGGCCAGCATCGCCGACACCGAATAGACCTGCCCGGTCGCAATCAGTTGCGGATCGACCTCGGGATAGAGCGCCGCAATCTCTTCGATGAACCGCCGCGCGGTCGGATCGAAACACTCCGCCGCAATCCACCGCCAGCGCGGATCGGCCGAGACATGCGCCACCAGCCGTCCATAGGCCAGCCAGCCCGGGCCACCGGTTTGCGCCAGCGTGACGTAAGGCCGGATGAAACAATCAATCACCCCGTGCAGCGTGACTGCGCCTCGTGCCTTCAGGGCCTCCAGCCCCTCGATCCTGATCCGCGACAGCTCATCGGCGCGGCGGGCGACGGTCCGGTGAAACAGCTCTTCCTTGCCGCCTCCATGGTGATGCACCAGCCCCACCTGAACACCCGCACGCGCCGCAATGTCCCGGATCGACGCGCCTTCGAAGCCGCGCTCGGCAAACAGGATCTCGGCCGCATCCAATATCCGCGCCCGGGTCTGCAACGACCGCTGCGAAGGTGCCCTCTTGCGTTGTTTTTCCATCCAGACCCTCTTCGCGCCAAAACCATCTTGCCTTATATTGAACGATCGTTCAAGTTAACGGCGCGAATGGGAGGAGACATGACGGAAACGCGCGAGGCATTTGCCCTGATCGGGGCTGGCCCGATGGGGCTGGCGACCGCCAAGGTTCTCAAGGAACAGGGCATTCCGTTTCAGGGATTCGAGCTGCATTCGGATGTGGGCGGGCTTTGGGATATCGACGGACCCAAGTCGACCATGTACGAGACGGCACACCTGATCTCGTCCAAGTCGATGACCGAGTTCACCGATTTCCCGATGGCGGACTCGGTGGCCGAATACCCCTCGCATCGCGACCTCAAGGGCTATTTCCACGATTTCGCCGACCATTTCGGGCTACGCGAACATTACCGCTTCAATGCCGAGGTCACCCAGGCCACCCCGCTCGGCGCCCCCAGCGATGGCTGGCGCCTCACATGGCGCGATGCGCAGGGCGAACAAAGCGCCGAATACGCTGGCCTCCTGATCGCAAACGGCACCCTCTCGGAACCCAACATGCCCGAATTCGCGGGCCACTTCGACGGAGAGCTGATCCACGCCTCGGGCTACCGCTACCCCAGCCAGTTCGACGGCAAGCGGGTGCTGATCGTCGGCGCGGGCAACTCGGGCTGCGACATCGCCGTGGACGCCATCCACCATGCCAAACACTGCGACCTGTCGATGCGGCGCGGCTATTACTTCGTCCCCAAATACCTCTTCGGCAAACCCGCCGACACCATGGGTGGGGCGATCAAACTGCCCATGTGGCTGAAACGCCCGATCGACGCCCTGCTCCTCAGCTGGTTCGTCGGCGATCCGCAGAAATACGGCTTTCCCAAGCCCGACTACCGCCTCTACGAAAGCCACCCGGTGGTCAATTCGTTGGTGCTCTACCACGCGGGCCATGGCGATCTGCGCATCAAGGCGGATATCGAGCGGCTGGACGGCCACACCGTGCATTTCCGCGATGGCAGCCATGAGGACTACGACATGATCCTCGCCGCCACCGGGTACAAGCTGCATTACCCCTTCATCGACTCCGATCTGCTGAACTGGCAGGGCGACGCGCCGCATCTCTACCTCAATGCCATGCACCCCGACCGCGACAACCTGTTCGTGCTGGGCATGATCGAGGCCACCGGACTGGGCTGGCAGGGGCGGCACGAGCAGGCCGAGATGGTGGCGCGCTATATCCGCGGTCTGCGCGACGGCAGCCCGGCCGCACAAGAGTTGAAATCCCTTAAATCCGGCACGTTCGAGCGTGCCACCGGCGGCATGAACTACCTCAACCTCGCGCGCATGGCCTATTACGTGGACAAAGCCACCTATCGCCGCGCCGTCACCGGCTGGATCGACAAGTTCCGAAAGGCCGCGTCATGATCGGCATCGACGAGGTGACGCTGAATTTCAGCGCCGGGTCGCTGACGCTGCTGAATGCCATTCTCGCCGTGGTCATGTTCTCGATTGCCATCGACCTGACGCCCAGCGACTTCCGCCGCCTTCGCGAGGCACCCAAGCCGTTGATCGTCGGCCTGTCCTCACAATTACTGATCCTGCCGCTGCTGACCTTCGCGCTGGTCTGGACGGCGGCACCACGCCCCTCCATCGCATTGGGTCTGATCCTTGTGGCGGCCTGCCCCGGCGGCAATATCTCGAACTTTATCACCCATCGGGCGGGCGGAAACGCGGCGCTTTCGGTCTCGATGACCGCGATGGCCACGGTGGCCGCGATCCTGATGACACCGTTCAACATCGCGCTCTGGGGCGGCCTTTACCCCCCGACCCGCGAAATCCTGCGCGAAACGGCCATCGACCCGGTGCAGATCGCCATCACCGTCGGCCTGATGCTGGTACTGCCTCTGATCCTCGGGATTCAACTCAACCTTCGCAAACCACAGATCACGGCACGGATACGCGCGCCGCTGCAATGGCTTTCGATGGCCATCTTCGTTGCCTTCATCATTCTCGCTCTGGCGGCCAACTGGGGGTTTTTCCTCGGCTTTGCCGGGGCCGTCGCCGGGCTTGTGATCGTGCACAACGCCCTGGCCTTGGGGGGCGGTTGGGTTGTGGCCACTCTGACCCGGCTGTCCCCCTATAACCGCCGGGCCATCACCATCGAAACCGGCATCCAGAATTCGGGCCTGGGCCTGGTCCTGATCTTCGCCTTCTTCAACGGTCTGGGCGGCATGGCCGTGGTTGCCGCCTTCTGGGGGATCTGGCACGCGATTTCGGGGATCGGTCTGGCGGCGGTGATGTCCCGGACCGAGGCGGCGCGATGACCCGCATCCTGATCACCGGCGCCGCCGGCATGGTGGGCCGCGCACTGCTCGACGAGCTTGCGGATCACGCGGTGTGCGCCACTGACCTATTCCAGCCGGACCCACTGCCTTCAAACGCGGTCTTCCACCGGATGGACGTCACATCCGACGACCCGCACCGGGTGATCGCCGAGATAAAGCCGGACGCGATCGTCCATCTGGCCTCGATCGTCACCCCCGGCATGGGCCGCGAGGCCGCCCATCGCGTCGATGTCGAGGGCACCCGCAAGGTGCTCAACGCGGCGCTGGCCCAGGGCGTGCGCCGCCTCGTGGTCACCTCCTCGGGCGCGGCCTATGGCTATCACCCCGACAACCCGGTGCCCCTGCGCGAAACCGACCCTCTGCGCGGCAACCCGGAGTTTCCCTATTCCGATCACAAGCGGCAGGTCGAGGACCTGCTGGCCGAGGCCCGCCAGACCGCACCGCAACTGGAACAGGTCATCCTGCGCGTCGGCACGGTTCTGGGCGACGGGACCGAGAACCAGATCACCGCGCTCTTCCACAAACCGCGCCTGCTGGCCGTGACCGGCAGCGACAGCCCCTTCGTCTTCATCTGGACCCGCGATCTGGCCCGCATCCTGAAACGCGCCGCCACCGACGGCCCGCCGGGCACCTACAACGTGGCAGGAGACGGCGCGATGGGGGTCAATGATCTGGCCCGCGCCTTGGGCAAACCGGTGCTGCGCGTGCCCGCCTGGACGCTCAAGGCGGCACTGACCGTGGCCCGCCCGCTGGGCCTCACGCGCTATGGCCCCGAACAGGTGCGGTTCCTGCAATACCGCCCCGTGCTCGCCAATGACGCGCTGAAATCCGAATTCGGCTACACCCCGGAAAAGACCAGCGCACAAGCATTCGACCACTGGAAACAGCAGGCAGGCCTGTGAAAACCGCCATCATATCAGGCGGCGCCGGCGGCCTCGGTCACGCCCTCTCCACCGCCCTGCAGGCGCGCGGCTGGCGGGTAGTGCTGCTGGATCTCGACGTCTCGGACCTGCCGGAAACGCCAACCCAACTCCCGCTCGCCTGCGATCTGACCGACCCCGACCAACTGGCCCGCTCCACCGCCGACATCCTGCGCCGCTGCGACAGCATCGACCTCGTCATCTACAACGCCGGGATCACCCAGATCGGCGGTTTCGACAGCACCGACGACGCCAGCCATCGCAAAGTGTTCGAGGTCAACTATTTTGCCGCGATCGCCATGGCCCGCGCCTTCCTGCACGCGGTGCGGCAGGCCAAAGGTACCCATCTGGCGATCTCGTCGGTGGCTGGGTTCACGCCGCTCTACCACCGTACCGCCTATGCCGCCTCGAAACACGCGCTCGAAGGGTTCTTCAAATCGCTCCGGTCCGAGGAAAAATCCCATGGCGTGCGCACCCTGATCGCCGCCCCCTCCTTCGTCGCCACCAATCCCGGCAACGCGCAGCGCCAGCCCGACGGCACCGCCCGCCCCGGCTCGGCCACCGACGGGATGGACTACATGACCCCCGAGGCGGCGGCCCAAACCATCCTGCGCGGCGTCGACACATCCCGCCCGATGATCCCCGTGGGCCGCGTCGCCCGCGCCGCATGGCTGCTGAACCGCCTGTCCCCAACGCTCTACCAGCGCCTGATGGAACGGCAGATCGACGGCCGCTGAACGCCCCACACTTCATCTTTTCCCAAATACTCTCGCCGAAGGCATGCCCCGGCCCGCCACGAAACGAAAGATCGGGTCAATTCTGACCACTCACCCCCTTGACCTTCCCGTGACTGGAACCCCTATCTGAAGGGCAACCAGGCTTACTGAACGAGTCGCATGTCCGCATCGCACACCACACATCTCCGCATCACCGGCATGGGCTGCGCCTCCTGCGTGGACCGAGTCGAGGCCGCGCTGAGCGCCGTTCCCGGTGTCGCAGAGGCGCAAGTGAACTTCGCCACCGAAACCGCACAGGTACAGCACGACGGCCCAGTCATCGACCTCACCTCGGCACTGGAAACCGCAGGCTACCCAGCCGCGCAGGACCATACAGTGCTGAAGATCGAAGGGCTCAACTGCGCCTCCTGCGTGGGCCGGGTGCAGCGCGCCCTGCAAGCCGCGCCGGGCGTGGTCGAGGCCAATGTGAACCTCGCCAGCGAAAGCGCCCATGTCACCTACCTGACCGGCGCTACCGACCCTACCACGCTGGCCGCGGCCTCGACCGAGGCAGGCTATGCCGCCCATCCCGAAACACCGGACCACCAACCCAGCGCCAATGACAAGGCGGACGAAATCCAGGTCCTGACCCGCACGACCCTGATCGCGGCAGCGCTTGCCCTGCCGGTCTTCGTTCTGGAAATGGGCGGCCACCTGATCCCCGCCTTCCACCACTGGGTGCACGCCACAATCGGCACCACAGCCAGCCAACTGCTGCAATTCGCGCTCACAACCGCACTGCTTCTGGGCCCCGGACGCATTTTCTATGCCAAGGGCTTCCCCTCGCTGTTCCGCGGCACCCCTGACATGAACGCGCTGGTCGCCCTCGGCACCTCAGCGGCTTATGTCTTTTCCCTCATCGCCACCTTCGCGCCCGCCCTGCTGCCCGCAGGCACCGCCAATGTCTATTACGAGGCCGCCGCCGTCATCGTCGTCCTGATCCTCGTCGGCCGATTGCTCGAAGCGCGCGCCAAGGGACGCACCGGCTCGGCCATCCGCAAGCTGATCGGCCTGCAACCCCGTACCGCGCGGGTCGAGCGCGACGGCGCCACCACCGAACAGCCCATCGAGACCATCGTCACCGGAGAAATCCTGCACATCCGCCCCGGCGAGAAGATCCCGGTGGATGGCGACGTGCTGGACGGGCAGTCCTATGTCGATGAAAGCATGATCACGGGCGAACCAGTCCCGGTCGACAAATCCATGGGCGCCGAACTGGTCGGCGGCACCGTCAATGGCACCGGCGCCCTGCGGATGCAGGCCACGCGGGTGGGCGCCGATACGGTCCTGTCGCAGGTGATCCGCATGGTCGAGCAGGCGCAAGGCGCCAAGCTGCCGATCCAAGGACTGGTCGACCGCGTCACCGCCCGCTTCGTGCCCGCCGTAATCGGCGTGGCCGTCCTGACCGTTGCCGCATGGCTGCTCTTCGGCCCCACCCCGGCACTGCCGATGGCGCTGGTGGCCGGGGTCTCGGTCCTGATCATCGCCTGCCCTTGCGCCATGGGGCTGGCCACGCCTACCTCGATCATGGTGGGCACGGGCCGCGCCGCCGAACTGGGCGTGCTCTTCCGCAAGGGCGACGCGCTGCAACAACTGCAATCCGCCCGCGTCGTGGCGCTCGACAAGACCGGCACGCTGACGATGGGCCGCCCCGAGTTGAGCGACCTGATCCCTGCCCCGGGCTTTGACCGCGACACCGTGCTGCGCCTCGCCGCCGCCGCCGAGGCGCGCTCGGAACACCCCATCGCTGCCGCCATCACCCGGGCCGGGCCTGCCGACCTGCCCGAGGTCACCAGCTTCGAGACCCTGACCGGCCTCGGCCTGCGCGCCACGGTCGAGGGACGCGAGGTCCTGATCGGCGCCGACCGGCTGATGGCACAGCAGGGCATCGACCTCGGCGACCTGCACACACAGGGTCTGGAACTGGCGGCCCAGGGCTGCACCCCGCTCTATGTCGCGATAGACGGGCACGCCGCCGCGGCGCTGGCGGTCACCGACCCGATCAAACCTGGCACCAGCGCAGCCATCGACCGGTTCCACCAGATGGGCCTGACCGTCGCCATGATCACCGGCGACAACACCCGCACCGCCCAATCGCTCGCCAACCGGCTGGGCATCGACCACGTCACCGCCGAGGTGCTGCCGCAAGGCAAGGTCGCCGCCGTCGAGGCGCTGCGGGCCAAGCACGGCACGCTCGCCTTTGTCGGTGACGGCATCAACGACGCTCCGGCGCTGGCGGCGGCGGATATCGGCATCGCAATCGGCACCGGCACCGACGTGGCGATCGAAACCGCCGACGTGGTGCTCATGTCCGGCGATCTGCGCGGCGTGGCCAACGCCTTCGAGGTCAGCCGCCGCACCATCCGCAACATCCACCAGAATCTGGGCTGGGCCTTCGGCTATAACATCCTGCTGATCCCGGTCGCCGCCGGTCTGCTCTACCTCTTGGGTGGGCCCCTGCTGTCGCCGATGCTCGCCGCCGGCGCCATGGCCCTGTCCAGCGTCTTTGTCCTGACCAACGCCCTGCGCCTGCGCCGGGTGCGCGCGGCCCTGCCCGAACAGACCGCCGCGCCCGCGCTGGCCCCTGCCGAATAGAGGCCGATCATGAATATCGGAGATGTCGCCACCCACACCGGCCTGCCCGCCAAAACCATCCGCTATTACGAGGAAATCGGCCTGATCACTCCACAGCGCGAGTTGAACGGTTATCGCCGCTTCCGCGAGCAGGATCTGCACAAGCTGAACTTCCTCGGCCGCGCCCGCGCGCTGGGCTTCACCATCGAGGATTGCCGCACCCTGCTGGCACTTTATGAGGATGAAACCCGCGCCAGCGCCGACGTGAAACGGATCGCGCGCGGCCATCTGGCGCAGATCGAGGCCAAGATCGCCGACCTCAACGCCATGCGCGACACGCTCAGCCACCTGATCGACGCCTGCGCCGGGGACGACCGCCCCGATTGCCCGATCCTGCAGGGTCTGGGCGGCGAAGACTGACAGCAGGGTTGCCCTCGGGCGCCAGCTTTGCTTTGTCTCTGCTGAACGAACCGGCCCGGGGGAGGGGCCGGGCAGCCGAGAGGATCATCAAATGGCAAAAGTCGCATTCCTTGGCCTGGGCGTCATGGGCTATCCCATGGCCGGGCATTTGCAGGCCGCAGGCCAAGACCTCACCGTCTACAACCGCACGGCTGCCAAGGCCGAGGCCTGGGTGACCGAGCATGGCGGCGCGATGGCGGCAACGCCCCAGGAGGCCGCGCGCGGCGCCGCGCTCGTCATGGCCTGTGTCGGTAACGACGATGATCTGCGCATGGTCTGCACCGGCGAGGGCGGCGCGTTCCACGGCATGGATGCAGGCGCGATCTTTGTGGATCACACCACGGTGTCGGCCAAGGTGACCACCGAGCTTTACGAGGCGGGCAAGGCCCACGGCATCTCCTTTGTCGATGCCCCCATCTCGGGCGGACAGGCGGGGGCAGAGAATGGCGTACTCTCGATCATGTGCGGCGGCGATCAGGCCGCGTATGACACTGCAGAACCCGTGATGCAGGTCTATTCCAAGATCTGCCGCCGCATCGGCGACAGCGGCGCGGGGCAAATGACCAAGATGTGCAACCAGATCGCCATCGCCGGTCTGGTACAGGGCCTCAGCGAGGCGCTGCATTTCGCCGAAAAGGCGGGCCTCGACGGCCGCGCGGTGGTCGAGGTGATCAGTCAGGGCGCCGCAGGCAGCTGGCAGATGGTGAACCGGCACGAGACCATGCTGGACGACCATTTCGACTATGGCTTTGCGGTGGACTGGATGCGCAAGGATCTGGGCATCTGCCTGGACGCCGCCAACGAAACCGGCGCCTCGCTGCCGGTAACCGCGCTGGTGGATCAGTTCTACAAGGACGTGCAAAAACTGGGCGGCGGGCGTTGGGACACGTCCTCGCTCTTCAAACGCCTGCGCGCCTTGGACTGACGGCGCGGATGGGGGCTCTGCCCCCGTCGCCCCGGGGGGCGACTCCCCCGGGATATTTTCGAACAGAAGAAGGGGGCGGGCCGTTCACATCTTCTTCTGTTCAAAAATATCCCCGCCGGAGGCTTCGCGTGGCACACGCGAAATCGGGCGCGGCGGCATCGAACTGAACCCTGCTGCAGGACAGGAGAGACATCGTGACCATCACCCACTGGACCGACGCGCTGCGGCAGCACTGGGGCATCGCCGCCGACCTGACCCGGCTGGACGGCGAATATGACCTGAACTTTCTGGCCGAAGCCGCCAACGGACAGGGCTATGTTCTGAAGGTCATGCGGCCCGGATGCGAGGCCGGGCTGGTGGACATGCAGATCAGGGCGCTGGCGCATATCGCCGCCGAGGCGCCCGGCCTGCCCTTTCCCAAGGTTTATCCGGCGCTCGACGGAAAGGCTCTGCCTGAGATCGCAGATGAAGATGGTCAGCCGCGCCTTGTCTGGCTGCTCGGACGTCTCCCGGGCCGATGCTACGCAAAAGCCTCTCCCAAACCCCAGGAACTGATCCTGAAACTTGGTCGCGTGCTGGGGGCCACGGGACGGGCGCTGGAAGGGTTCCAGCATGAGGGGCTGAACCGCGATTTCAAATGGGACCTGACACAGGCAGGTTGGATCAATGACCAACTCGACGCTATTGCCGATCCAGCAAGGCGCGCCCTGCTGGAAGACATCGCCGACAGCTTCAACGCCATCAAGGACCAGCTGGACAGGCTGCCGAAACAGGCGATCCACAATGACGCAAACGACTACAACATCCTGGTCGAGGGTGAACTGTCCGAACCCCGCTCCATCTCGGGCCTGATCGACCTGGGCGACATGTGCGCCGCACCCCGCATCTGCGATCTGGCCATTGCCGGGGCCTATGTGGTGCTGGACCACTCCAAGCCGGAACAGGCGCTGGCCGCGCTGGTGCGTGGCTATCACGCCGCCAACCGCCTGCGCGCGGAAGAGGTGGACCTGATCTGGCCGCTGCTCCGGATGCGGCTGGCGGTTTCCGTGGTCAACTCGACACTCATGGCAGCCGAAAACCCGGATGACCCCTATGTCACCATCTCGCAGGCCCCGGCCTGGCGCTTTCTGGAAAACGATACCGTCAATGGCGGCCTGATGCCCGCCCGGCTGCGCGCCGCCTGCCACCTGCCGGTGACCGACGGGGCCGAGCGCATCCACGCCTATCTGAACAACCACCGGGGTGAGTTCGCGCCCCTCTTCGGCACCGATCTGAGCGACGCCCCCATGGGCTCGCTGTCGGTGGAAAACTCCACCTGGCCCAAGGACCCCTTCCACATGCCGTTGGACGAGGCCGCGCGTGTGGGCGAGGAATTCGGCAAGGGCCTCTGGCTCGGCTATTACAGCGAACCGCGCCTGATCTATGCCGAGCCGGGGTTCCGCAAAGGCCCGTGGAAGGCCAGCGACCGTCGCACCGTACATCTGGCCGTCGATGTCTTTGCCCCGGCAGGCTCCACGCTCTACGCCCCGCTCAGCGGGCGGGTTGAGGCGGTCGAGAACCGCGATGCGCATCTCGACTATGGCGGGGTGGTGATCCTGCACCACGAAACGCCCGAAGGCGATGCGTTCTACACCCTCTACGGCCATCTCGACCCGGAATGCTGCACCCGCCTGAAACCCGGCGACCCGGTGGCACAGGGCGCGGCCTTTGCCCGGCTCGGCGACGCCACGCAGAACGGCGGTTGGGCACCGCATGTGCATTTCCAGCTGGCGCTGACCACCACGGGCATGGAGGCCGACTGGCCCGGCGTCGGCGACCCCGACGAGATGGACCTTTGGCACGCGGTCTGCCCGAACCCAGCGGCCCTGCTGAACCTGCCTGATGACAAGGTGTTCTACCACCCGACCGACAAGATGCATGTTCTGGCCGGGCGGCAGGCCCATTTCGGTGCCAATCTGAGCCTGACCTATGACGACCCGGTGATGCTGGTGCGCGGCTGGCGGCATCACCTGTTCGACGAATGGGGCCGGCCTTATCTGGACGCTTACAACAACGTCCCGCATGTGGGCCACGCCCATCCGCGTATTCAGGCGGTGGCGGCGGACCAGCTCACGCGGATGAACTCGAACACCCGCTATCTACACCCCGCCCAGACCGCCTTTGCCGAGAAAATCCTGTCGAAACTCCCCGACCACCTACAGGTCTGTTTCTTCGTCAATTCCGGCACCGAGGCCAATGAGCTTGCCCTGCGCCTTGCCCGCGCCCACACAGGGGCCAAGGGCATGGTGACCCCCGATCACGGCTATCACGGCAACACCACCGGGGCGATCGACATCTCGGCCTACAAGTTCAACGCGCCCGGCGGCGTGGGGCAATCCGACTGGGTCGAGCTGGTCGAGGTGGCGGACGATTATCGCGGAACGTTCAGACGGGACGATCCCAACCGCGCCCAAAAATTCGCCGATCTGGTGGACGGTGCCATCACCCGGCTGCAAGACAAAGGCCACGGGGTTGCCGGCTTCATCGCCGAAACCTTCCCCTCGGTCGGCGGCCAGATCATCCCGCCCAAAGGCTACCTGCCCGCCGTCTACGAGAAAATCCGCGCCGCAGGCGGCGTCTGCATCGCCGACGAGGTGCAGACCGGGCTGGGGCGGCTGGGCGCGCACTATTTCGGCTTCGAACACCAGGACGCGCTGCCCGATATCGTGGTTCTGGGCAAACCCATCGGCAACGGCCACCCGCTGGGCGTGCTGGTCACCACCCGGGCCATCGCCGACAGCTTTGCGCGGGGACCCGAGTTCTTCTCCACCTTCGGCGGCTCGACCCTGTCCTGCCGAATCGGCAAGGAGGTGCTGGACATCGTCGACGACGAGGGCTTGCAGGACAACGCCCGCCAGATAGGCAATCGCCTGATCGAGGGGCTGCGGCGGATCGACGCCGATTTCGCCTGCGTCGGGGATGTGCGTGGCATGGGCCTGTTTGTCGGGGTCGAACTGATCAACCCGGACGGGTCCGAAGGCACCGAGATCTGCAGATACATCAAAAACCGGATACGTGATCACCGCATCCTGATCGGCAGCGAGGGACCCAAGGACAACATCCTCAAGATCCGCCCGCCCCTGACCATCGAGGCCGAGGATGTGGACATGATCCTCTGGGCCTTGCGTGACGCGCTCTCCGAAGTGGGCGACTACGCCCCCGCCCCCGTTTGCGACCACGATCACCATCACCACGGCTGCGGCTGCTGCTGACGAAAAGGCCCCGGCCCTTGCGGACCGGGGCGGGTCAACCGGACGTCATCGACATCCGAGGGGGGGCCATCAGTGCAGCACCGAGGGCTGTGGGGCATGCGTGGCCTGCGGCTGCAGCGCAGGGCGGACCATCCGGCGCAGGGTCAGGCCCAACTGCTCGGACAGCGCCGCCAGCGCAGGCGCGAAATCGGGGCGCACGATCAGCGCCGCCATCATCATCGCATCCTCGCGCGCGCCTTCCGAGGCTGCTCCCACCATCTGCGCGAAGCAATTCTCGTCCGCGCCCAGACAGGAACAGCCCAGCCCATGCCGGATCAGCGGCCGCCGCCCATGGCTGACGCAGAGGCTGCAAATCTGATCCAGCGTCGTCATCGCCGCCCGCCCTGCGCCAGCACCAAGGGCAATGTCGAAATCACTGGCCGCATCGGCGCGGCCACCGGCACCGTCGCTCCACAGGCGCAGATACATCACCGCGCCAGCCTCGACCGGCGCCAGATCAGCCAGCCTGCCGACCGCGGCCCCGCCACGGGACGAGGGCGCGCTCATTTGGTCAGGATCAGCTTGCCCGCACGGGTGATGCGCAGGGTGTAGAGCTGGTCGCCCAGCTCGATATGAGCCAGATTGCCGCCATTGGTCAGCTCTTCCGCCTTGTGCGACGGCAACATCTGAACGGCATAACCTTGGGTCGGGGTCGGGGTTTGGACAGTCATCTGTTTGTCTCCAGTACGCTGGCAATCCGTTTCATCCGCGGGCGCACCTGAAAGCGGTCGATGAGAGTCCGGCATGACGAGACCTCGGGCTTTGCTTTGGCGCGGTCGCAATGGGTGACTTGACTTGCTGGCCCGAAGCAAAGCGGGTTGGCTGGTGTCTCGCAAGACTAATCTGATAAAAATACTAAGGTATGTCAAGCGCCCTTTTTTCGCATCTGCAAAACATCTTTGCCGCGCATTGTAATTCTTGTTTTTGAATGTGAGAATGTGTTGAAGAGGAGATATCCCAATGACACTGACTCGCCGCACCTTTCTGCAGCAGACCGGCGCCGGGCTGGCCCTGGCCGGAACCGCCGCCACACGCGCCTGGTCCGCCACCGAAACCACCCTCGGCGCCGCCCGGATCACCAGCCTGTCGGACGGGCACCTGACCCTGCCGCCCGAGTTCATCTTCGGCCCGATGCCGCAAGCCGAACTGGCTCCTGTCCTTGACGCTCACCAGATCGGCACCGGCCCGCTCACGCCCGACTGCAACGTCACCCTGCTGCAGGATGGCGAGCGGGTGGTGCTGTTCGACACCGGCTCGGGCCCCGGCTTTCAGGACACGGCAGGCAAACTGACCGAAGCCCTGGACCAGATCGGCGTCGCACCCGAGGACATCACCCATGTGGTCTTCACCCACGGTCACCCCGATCACCTCTGGGGCGTGCTGGACGATTTCGAGGACCCGCTGTTTCCCGCCGCCGAGCACATGATGGGCCGCATCGAATGGGACTATTGGCTGAACCCGGCCACGGTGGACGACATCGGCAACGCCCGAGCCACCATGGCGGTCGGCGCCAAACGGCGGCTGGAAGCGCTGCAGGACGCCATCACCCTCTTCGACGACGAACAGGAGATCCTCCCCGGCATCGCCGCCCACGCCACCCATGGCCACACGCCCGGGCACATGTCTTTTGAAATCCGCTCTGGCACCGACTCGCTGATGGTTGTCGGAGACGCCATCGGCAATCACCACGTGGCCTTCGCCCGCCCCGACTGGCCCTCCGGCTCGGATCAGGACCGACCCACCGCCGCCGCAACCCGCACCCAACTGCTGGACCAACTGGCCACCGATCGGATGCGCCTCATCGGATATCACCTGCCGCAAGGCGGGTTGGGGCATGTGGAACGGGATGGGCAAGGCTATCGGTTCATGCCGCTGGACAGCTAGGCACCCAAGAAAGCCCGGCACGCCGGGCTTGCCTCCGGCGGGGATATTTTTGAACAGAAGAAGCAAGGGAGATCAGATCCAGCCCCCCGCGCTTGGCAGGGGGCCTTCTCCTGTTACGGTCATCGGTGTCCCCACCTGTACCGCAAGAACAGACTGGCGGAAAAAGGTAAACAGATCCCTTCTTCTGTTCAAAAAATATCCCCGCCGGAGGCATGTGCTGCCGCAGGCAGCGCATTTCGGGTTGCGGCGCGGCGGCTGGCCTGACAGGGGTCAGGCGAGCAACCGGAGCCACTCATGACCGCATCCATCGTCTTCGACCTCGACGGCACGCTGGTGGACAGCGCCCCCGACATCACGGCCGCCGTCAACAGGATGCTGGCGGAGGAAGGGCACGCGGCGCTGGATCAGGCCACCGTGACCTCGTTTGTCGGAAAAGGCCTGCCTAACCTGGTCGCGCGTGTCATCACCCATTGCGATATGGACATGAACCACCATAGCCGGCTGGCCCAGGCCACGCTCGACCACTACAACCGCAACTCGTCCACCCTGACGGTCGTGTATCCCGGCCTTGTCGAGGCGCTGGACACGCTCAAGACCCGCGGCTGCGCCATGGGGGTCTGCACCAACAAGCCTGAAGCGCCCGCGCGGCATGTGCTGGAGGCGCTGGGTCTTGCGCGCTTCTTTGACGTGGTGATCGGCGGCGACAGCCTGGCCACCCGCAAACCCGACCCGACAATGCTGCACGCGACCTTTGCCGCGCTGCCGGACCTGCCCCGCCTCTATGTCGGCGACAGCGAGGTGGACGCCGAAACCGCCCGCCGCGCCGACATACCCTTTCTGCTGTTCACCGAAGGTTACCGCAAGGGCCCGGTCGACTCTCTGCCCCACACCGCCAGCTACAGCGACAGCGTGACACTGCCCGAGCTGGTGGATCAGGTGCTGGGCACAAGCTGAGCCGCAATGCGGGCGCGCACCGGATCGGGCCAGGGCTCGGACCGGCCCATACGCCTGATGTGAACCAGCGTCGCGGATGCGCGCAGCCGCAACTCCTCACCGCAATGAGCCGTCAGCTCATAATCGAGGCTGGACCGCCCCAACCGGGTCGGCGTCAGGCAAAAGGTCAGCACGTCCCCGTGGTGGCTGGGCGCCGTGAAGGTGGCGTTGATCTGTGCCGTAGGCGCCCCGTTTTCCCGGATCAGCAGGTCAAACGGCAGGTCCAGCTCGCGCGCGAACCAGTCCTCGACCACGTCGTTGATCATCTCGAAATAACGCGGAAAGAACACGATACCCGCCGGATCGCAGTGACGAAAGCGAACGGGAAACTGAGTGATAAAGGGCACGGGGCCGCCTCCTGTTTCTGACACCAGCACCTTTGCCATGTATCGCACAAAGCTCAAGCGCCCGGCGCTGCTTTCATACAGGACCCGCGCCCAAACCAATTCCCGAGTGAAAAACTAAGATTGACTTATCCGACAGATTAACTCAGTTAATGACGCGATCTCCGCCGACCCAACACGTACAGGCAGGCCGGTCAATGCGAATGAGAAGGACAAAAGCCCAATGATCCACAAAATCCTCGCCACCAGCGCACTCGCCCTGAGCCTGGCCGCCGGCACTATGGCCGCAGCCGCGCCCGAGAAATCCGCGGTTCTGGACACCTATGCCGATATTGCCGAAGCCAAATATGCCGACAGCCTGGCCGCCGCGCGCAGCCTGCAAGCCGCCGTCGACGCGTTGATCGCCCAACCCTCCGCCGAGGCGTTGCAGGCCGCCCGCCACGCCTGGCTGGCTGCCCGCGTGCCCTATCAGCAGACCGAGGTCTACCGCTTCGGCAACGCCATCGTCGACGACTGGGAAGGCAAGGTAAACGCCTGGCCGCTGGACGAAGGCCTGATCGACTATGTGGGCGCAGCCTATGGCGGCCCGACCGACGAAAACGAATTTGCCGCGCTGAACGTGATCGCCAATGCCAGCTTCAGCCTGTCGGGCGAGACCATCGACGCGGGCAAGATCACGCCCGAGCTGCTGGCCGAAACCCTGCACGAGGCGGACGGGATCGAGGCCAACGTGGCCACCGGCTACCACGCCATCGAATTCCTGCTTTGGGGTCAGGACACCAACGGCCATGCACCCGGCGCGGGCAACCGGCCCTGGACCGACTACGCACAGGGCGACGCCTGCACCGGCGGCAATTGCGACCGCCGTGGCGAGTACCTGAAGGCGGCAACCGACCTGCTGGTCAGCGATCTGGAATGGATGACCGGACAATGGGCCGAAGGTGGCGCCGCCCGCGCGGCCCTGATGGAGAACGAGGATGCGGGCGTCAGCGCCATCCTGACCGGCATGGGCTCGCTGTCTTATGGCGAGCAGGCGGGTGAGCGGATGCGCCTTGGCCTGATGCTGAACGACCCCGAGGAAGAGCATGATTGCTTCTCGGATAACACCCACAACAGCCACTATTATGACGGGCTGGGCATCCAGAACGTCTATCTGGGTCAGTATGTTCGCATCGACGGCACCCTGGTTTCGGGCGCCTCGCTGGCCGAGCTGGTGGCGGCCCAAGACCCGGCGCTGGACGCCGAGATGAAGGGCAAGCTGTCCGGCACCATGCTGGCACTGGGCCGGATCAAGACCGCAGCCGAGGCCGGGTTTGCCTATGACCAGATGCTGGAACGTGGCAACGAAGGTGGCGAGGCGCTGATCATGGGCGGCGTCAACGGCCTGATCGACCAGACCAAGAGCATCGAACGGGTGGTGTCGGCGCTGGGCCTCGATCTGATCGAATTCGAAGGTTCCGACAGCCTCGACAACCCGAACGCGGTGTTCCAGTAAACTTGACGCTGGACTGAAGAGTACAAGACAGGCGGCGCCAACCGGTGTCGCCTGCTACGATTGAAAGCGTGCTACCATCAGTTATCCCAAGACCCACAGAGGGCCGCGCCCTCCCTCGGGTGGGCGCTCGCAACGAACGTGGTAAGCGCTTTATCTCAAAAGCCCCGGACGACAACTGAACGGTGCCTGACATCACAAATGCGCCCTCCCATGCGGGAGGGAGGGCGCGGCCCGGCGGCACTGCGTGCCTTTACTCCGGGCCAAAGGCTCGATCGGCGTTTTGATCCGTTGTGAACCGAAAAAACACCCATCCCGCAAATCACCTCTGGACCCCGCCAGTAATCCCGACTAATTAACTAAGAAAATCACAAGGGCCTCTGAGTCTCCCATGATCGTCTGCCACTGTACGAACATTTCAGACCACGAAATCCGCGCTGCCATCGACTGGATGCGCACGGCGGATCCTCAGACCGTCATAACCCCGGGAAAGGTTTATCACGCCCTCGGCAAATCAGCCGATTGCGGCGGATGCATGCCGCTCTTTCTGGACACCATGCGATCAAGCGATAATCTGGAAGTCCCAATGCAGCTCCGCGCCTTGCGTGCCGGATCAACACAGGAGAATGCAGATGAAGGGCGATCCCAAGGTTATCGACTATCTCAACAAATCCCTGCGGCATGAACTGACGGCGGTCAGCCAGTACTGGCTGCATTACCGGCTGCAAGAGGACTGGGGCCTTGGCCACATGGCCAAGAAGAGCCGCGAGGAAAGCATCGAAGAGATGGGCCACGCGGACAAGCTGATCGAACGAATCATCTTCCTCGAAGGTCACCCCAATCTGCAGAAACTGGACCCGCTGCGGATCGGTCAGAGCCCCAAGGAAACGCTGGAATGCGACCTGGCGGCCGAGATCGACGCAAGGGCCCTCTACAAGGAAGCGCGCGAATACTGCCGGGAAGCCGGTGACTATGTGTCGATGTCGCTGTTCGAGGAACTGATGGCCGATGAAGAGGGCCATATCGACTTCCTCGAAACGCAGCTCGACCTGTATGAAAGGATCGGCGAAGCCAATTATGCGCAACTCAACGCATCGAAGATGGACGAGGAAGACTAGCCTCGCGCCCCTTCCGGTGGTCCTGACCCTGACCACCGGAGCCCTTGCAGCCGACCTGCGGGACGAACATCTCAACACCATCCCCAGAACCGAAGGCGAGCGTGCGCGGATCGCCAACGTGCTGTCCTCGCCCGCCGATTTCACCGCGCCGCAGCCGTTCGAGGAACTCAGCGCCGGGGCAACGACGGTGCGCGCCCGCAAGGATGCCGACGCCTTTTCGCAGCCCTCGGACAATCTGAGCTTCGAGCAAGAGCTGGATTTCCGCGTCGGCAACGGGCTGTTCCGCAAACTCTGGGTGTCCTCGCCCTCATCCACGCTGGCCTCGGACGGTCTGGGCCCGCTCTACAACGCCCGCTCCTGCCAGCGCTGCCACATCAAGGACGGGCGCGGCCATCCGCCCGAAACCCCAAAGGACAACGCCATCTCGATGTTCCTGCGGGTCTCGATCCCCGGCACCCCCAAGGACGGCATCCACGCGATCGAGGACTATATCGCCACCCGCCCCGAGCCCACCTATGGCAGCCAGCTTCAGGATTTCGCGCTGCCCGGCCACCCGGCGGAATACAAGCTGAGGGTCAGCTACGACGAGTTCGACGTGACGCTTGCCGATGGCGAGACCGTCTCGCTGCGCCGCCCCACCTACCGGGCCACCAATCTCGGCTATGGCCCCCTGCACCCGGACGCGATGCTCAGCCCGCGGGTGGCGCCGCAGATGATCGGCCTCGGCCTGCTCGAAGCCATCCCCGCCGCCGACATCCTCGCCAGGGCCGACCCTAAGGATGCCGATGGCGACGGCATCTCGGGCCGCGCCAATATCGTCTGGTCCACCGAGTTCGACCGCCCGATGCTTGGCCGCTTCGGCCTCAAGGCCGGCTCGCCCACGGTCCACGAACAAACGGCGGCGGCTTTTGCTGGCGATATCGGCATCTCCAGCCCGCTCTTCCCCGCCCCGCACGGCGAATGCACGGCGGCGCAGACCGATTGCGTGAATGCCCCCCATGGCAACGACGACCCGCGCGGGTATGAAATCGACGCCGAGGGGCTGGATCTGGTCACCTTCTACAGCCGCAATCTGGCCGTCCCCGCCCGCCGCGACGTGGACAACCCGCAGGTGCTGCGCGGCAAAGAGGTGTTCTATACCGCCGGCTGCACCGCCTGCCACCAACCGGCTTATGTCACCCACCGGCTCGAAGACCGCCCCGAACACAGCTTTCAGCTCATCTGGCCCTATTCTGACCTGCTGCTGCACGATATGGGCGAGGGGCTGGCTGACAACCGCCCCGAGGCCCGCGCCACGGGCCGCGAATGGCGCACCCCGCCGCTCTGGGGCATCGGCCTGACCGAGCGGATCTCGGGCCACACCTACTTCCTGCACGATGGCCGTGCCCGTTCCCTGCTCGAAGCGATCCTCTGGCACGGCGGCGAGGCTGAGGCCGCGCGCGACACCGTGGTGGCGCTGCCCAAAGGCGACCGCGAGGCCCTGATCCGCTTTCTGGAAAGCCTCTGACCGATGCGCCTGATTGCCTGTCTCGTCGCCCTGCTGATCCCCGCCACACTGTTCGCACAGGACCGCGCGGCCACACTCACCACAGTCACCGACGCGCATATCCTGCCCGGCTTTGCCGAACTCACCGTCCGGACGGAGGCGCTGAAAACCGCCGCCAAGAAGGATTGCACCCCCGCCTCAGCAGACCTGCAAACCGCCTTCCACGCCGCCTTCGATGCCTGGATCGCGGTCAGCCACCTGCGCTTCGGCCCGACCGAGGTGCAGGACCGCGCCTTTGCGCTGGCCTTCTGGCCCGACACCAAGGGGTTCACGCCCAAGACCCTCTCCGCCCTGATCGCCGCCGAGGACCCGGCGGTGACCGACCCGGATGAATTCGCCTCGGTCTCCATCGCCGGGCGCGGGTTCTTCGCGCTTGAGGTCCTGCTCTACGACGCCAAATTCGCCGAGCGAGGCAGCGCCCCCTATCGCTGCGCCCTGATCCGCGCCATCGCCACCGACATCGACGCGAATGCCGACGCAATCGACGCCGACTGGCAACAGGATTACGCCGCCAGGCTCACCGCGCCCGGCCCCAATAGCCCCTATCGCAGCGGCGACGAAGCGGTGCAGGAGCTGTTCAAGGCGCTCGCCACCGGCCTGCAATTCACCGCCGACACCCGCCTTGGCCGCCCGATGGGCACATTCGACCGCCCGCGCCCCAACCGGGCCGAGGCGCGCCGCTCGGGCCGGTCGCTGCGCCACGTGGTCCTGTCGCTCACCGCCCTGCGCGACCTGGCTGCCCTGCTGGCCGCCGACCACCCGGATGTGGCCGCCGAACTTGACGCGGGTTTTGCCCATGCGCTCGACCGGGCCGGGAAGCTGGACGACCCGACCTTTGCCGATGTCGCCGATCCGCGAGGTCGGTTCCGGGTCGAAACCCTGCAGCAGGCGATCAACGACATTCGCGGCATCGCCACCACACAGCTTGGCCCCACTCTCGGCGTTGCCGCCGGGTTCAACTCGCTGGACGGAGACTGAGATGACCACGCGCCGCGCCTTTCTCGCCGGTCTCGCCGCCACCAGCCTCGCCCCGCGCACAAGCTGGGCCGAGCTTGGCGCCCCGGATTTCCTGTCGGCGGCCCTGTTCCCCGACGGCTCCTACCGGCTGGCCGGTCTGAAAGTGGCAGGCGAGATCCTGTTCTCCCTCCCCCTGCCCGCGCGCGGCCACGCCGCCGCCGCCCATCCCCACCGCGCCGAGGCTGTCGCCTTCGCCCGCCGCCCCGGCACCTTTGCGCTGGTGATCGACTGCACTACCGGTCAGGAACTGGCCAGGCTCACCGCGCCCGAGGGGCGGCATTTCTACGGCCACGGCACATTCTCCCCAGATGGCCGCCTGCTGTTCACCACCGAAAACGATTACGAGGCCGGAACCGGCATCATCGGCCTCTGGGACGCTGCAAACGGATATACCCGTCTGGGCGAATTCAGCTCGGGCGGGGTCGGGCCGCATGACATGGCGCTGATGCCCGATGGCGAAACGCTGGTCATCGCCAATGGCGGGATCGAGACCCACCCCAACACCGGGCGCGCCAAGCTGAACCTGCCGGTGATGCGCCCGAACCTCAGCTATCTCGACCTCACCGGTACCGTGCTGGACCAAATCGAACCACCCGGCGCGCTGCACAAGAACTCGATCCGTCACCTGACCAAGCGCGCCGATGGGCTGGTCGGGTTTGCCATGCAGTGGCAGGGCGACACCGCCGACCACCCGCCCCTTCTCGGCCTGCACCGGCGCGGCGAACCGCCCCGCATGCTGACCGCCCCCGAGGCTGACCAGCGCCGCCTGAACGGCTATGCGGGCAGCGTCGCCTTCTCGCAGGACGGCCAGACCGCGGCCATCACCTCGCCCCGCGGCGGTACGCTGCACCTCTTTGACGTGGCCAGCGGCGCTTTCACCGCCGCCCATGTGATCGAGGATGTCTGTGGCCTCGGACCCGGCCCCGACGGCCTGATCTTCACCGCCGGAACCGGCGCCGTCGGGCAGCTCACCGGCACGGGCGCCAGCGTGTCGGCCCAAGCGAAATGCCAATGGGACAACCATCTGGTTCCTGTCCCACACACCTGACCGTTTGCACCCCGCGCACCCGCCCCAGATAATGCTTGGAAGAATCAGGCCGCTCGCTTAAAGGGCGTGCGCACATCGGAACGCTCAAACGCCAAGGATCCACCTGATTGAAACACCCGTCTGACGCACCGCATTCCATCTATGGGGTTGAGAAATGGGGCAAAGGCCTCATCGAGGTGACAGAGGGTGGCGAGATCGGGCTGCGAAATCCGCTGGCCCCCGACGCGCCCGCAATCAGCCTGCCGGGCATCCTGCACGATCTCGACCAGCGCGGCATCAAATCGCCGATGATCCTGCGCATCAGTTCCTATCTGGAAAGCGAGATCGCCCATATCAACGAAAGCTTCCGCGACGCCATCGCCCGCACCGGCTACAAGGGCAGCTATCGCGGCGTGTTCCCGATCAAGGTCAACCAGCAGGCCCAAGTGGTCGACCGCATCGTCGAGTTCGGCAAACAGTACAATTACGGGCTCGAGGCGGGTTCGAAACCCGAACTGGTCATCGCACTCGCCCACCGTCTGGCGCGCGAGGCATTGATTGTCTGCAATGGCGTGAAGGATGCCGAATTCATCCAGCTCGCCATCCTCAGCCGCAAGATCGGCTTCAACACGGTGATCGTGCTGGAAAGCCCGAAAGAGGCCGATACCGTTATCGGGGTCTACAAGGAACTGGGCATCGAGCCGCTGCTGGGCGTGCGGGTGAAACTCACCAACCAGATCAGCGGCAAGTGGGAGGAAAGCTCGGGCGACCGCTCGGCCTTTGGCATGAACACCGATCAATTGGTGGCCGCTGTGGACAAGCTGCGAGATGCCGGGCTCCTGCATTGCTTGAAACTGCAGCACTCGCATCTGGGCTCTCAGGTTCAGGATGTGAACGACGTCCGCCGCGCCGTGGGCGAGGCCTGCCGCTACTACACCGAGCTGACCCGCGAAGGGGTACCGCTGACCCATCTCGATCTTGGCGGCGGCATGGGCGTGGATTACACGGGCGAAAAGAAGGCGACTGAAAACTCGATCAACTACACGGTCGAGGAATACTGCGCCAACGTGGTCGAAACCGTGGCCTACGCGATGGACGAGGCCGAGGTCGCCCACCCCACCCTCGTCACCGAAAGCGGCCGCGCCGTGGTGGCGACCTCTTCGATGCTGGTCTTCAACGTGCTGGAAAGCACCCTCTATGATGCCCCCAACGGGCCCACGGCAGACCCGGACGACCACCACATGGTCTCGGATCTGGCCGCAGTACACGGATACCTGACCCGCGACCGCCTGCAGGAATGCTGGAACGACGCCACCTTCTACCGCAATGAGTTGCGCGCGCTCTTCCGCCGTGGCTATGTCGACCTGCGCCAGATGGCCCGCGCCGAGCGCATCTACCTGTCGCTGATGGCCCGCATCAAGGCACTGGTGGCCTCCGAACAGGACGAAACCGACGTGGACGACCAGCTGGAAAAACTGGCCGATATCTATCACTGCAACTTCTCGCTGTTCCAATCCCTGCCGGATGTCTGGGCCATCGACCAGCTGCACCCGATCGTGCCGCTGCAGATGCTGAACCAGACCCCCGACCGCCGCGCGGTGCTCAGCGACATCACCTGCGACAGCGACGGCAAGATCGACCGCTTCATCCTCGCCGATGGCGTTTCCCCCAGCCTTCCCGTGCACACCCTGCCCGAGGACGAATACTACATGGGCGTCTTCTTCGTCGGCGCCTATCAGGAGACGCTGGGCGACCTGCACAACCTCTTCGGCGACACCAATGTCGTCACCATCGACCTGCGCCCCGACGGCGGTTTCGACCTGCTGCACGAACAAGAGGGCGACACCATCTCCGAGGTCATGGCCTATGTCGAGTTCGACCCCTCCGACTGCGTCGCCGCCTTCCGCAAAATGGTGGACGAGGCGATCTCAACCGGTACTCTGATGGCCAAGGACCGCAAAACCCTGATGAGCGCCTACCGCGACAGCATCAACGGCTACACCTACTACGAATAACCCCCTGTGAGAGGAGACAACCCGATGGGCAA
Source organism: Ruegeria sp. (assembly GCF_040830605.1). Taxonomy (GTDB): domain Bacteria; phylum Pseudomonadota; class Alphaproteobacteria; order Rhodobacterales; family Rhodobacteraceae; genus Ruegeria. The sequence goes on along the minus strand of NZ_JBFOMD010000001.1, from coordinate 67,723 downwards.
GACACTGGTTGTTGGCGCGGGCGGCGTATCCCACGCCGCCGTGCACAAGATGGCGATGAATTCGGATATCTTTACCGAGATCACGCTGGCCAGCCGCACCAAGTCGAAATGCGACGCCATCGCCGCAGCCGTGAAGGGCCGCGTGGGCGTCGACATCAAGACCGCCGCGCTGGACGCGTACAACGTCGCGGACACCGTCAAGCTCATCAAGGACACCGGCGCCGAGATCCTGGTCAACCTCGCCCTGCCCTATCAGGACCTCGTGCTGATGGATGCCTGCCTCGAAGCGGGCTGTCACTACCTCGACACCGCGAACTATGAGCCCGAGGACGAGGCCAAGTTCGAATACCACTGGCAATGGGCCTATCAGGACAAGTTCAAAGAGGCCGGCCTGACGGCCATCCTCGGCTCGGGCTTCGATCCGGGCGTGACATCCGTCTTCGCCACCTGGCTCAAGAAACACAAGCTGGACACGATCCGCCAGATCGACGTGCTGGACGCCAATGGCGGCCAGAACGAGCAGGAGTTTGCCACCAACTTCAACCCCGAGATCAACCTGCGCGAAGTGCTGGCCGAGGCCCGCCACTGGGAAAACGGCGCGTGGCAGATCACGCCCGCCATGACCCACAAGGTCGAGTTCGACTTCCCCGGCATCGGGCCAAAGAACATGTACCTGATGTATCACGAGGAACTGGAATCGCTCTCGACCCACTTCCCCGAGATCGAACGCGCCCGCTTCTGGATGACCTTCGGCGACGCCTACATCACCCATGCCAAGGTGCTGGAGAATGTCGGCATGACCCGCATCGACCCGGTGATGCACGACGGCAAGGAAATCATCCCGATCCAGTTTCTGAAAACCCTGCTGCCCGATCCCGGCGATCTGGGGCAGGAGACCAAGGGCAAGGCCTGCATCGGCGACATCGCCACGGGTCAGGCCAAGGACGGCTCGGGCGAGAAGACCTATTACATCTACAACATCTGCGATCATGAGGAATGTTATGCCGAGGTGGGCTCGCAAGCCGTGTCCTACACCACCGGCGTCCCCGCGATGATCGGCGCTGCACAGGTGCTGAAGGGCAATTGGGTACAGCCCGGCGTGTGGAACATGGAACAGCTCGACCCGGACAACTTCATGGACATGCTCAACGAACATGGCCTGCCATGGCAGGTGCATGAGTTGGACGGACCGGTCGAATTCTGAGCGGGCCAAGCCGCTTGCAAGCGGCTTGAACGCGATTTCGAAATCGCGTTGGGAAGGTTTTTCGAAAAGCCTTCCTTGCGCACCGCTCGAAACGAGGGAACGAACATGGCCGAGATGATGACCACTCAGGCGGGCGATGCCGGGGCCTTCCGCAATTTCGACCTCAGCCGCGTCCCCACGCCCTGCTTCGTGGTGGACGAAAAGGCAGTCGAACGAAACCTGCGCATCCTCGCGGATATCTCCGACCGCTCCGGCGCCCATGTCCTCAGCGCGCTCAAGGCCTTCTCCATGTTCGCCCTCGCCCCCCTGATCCGCCAATATCTCGGCGGCACCTGCGCCTCCGGCCTCTACGAGGCCCGGCTGGGGCGTGAGGAATATGGCGGCGAGGTCGCGACCTTCTGCGCCGGCTACAAGGATGCCGACATCGACGAGATCCTCGCCCTGTCGGACCACATCATCTTCAACAGCCCCGCCCAAAAAGACCGCTTCCTAGCCAAAGCCAGCGCCGCAGGCAAACAGGTCGGCCTGCGCATCAACCCCGAACATTCCGAAGGCGAGGTCCCCAAATACGACCCCTGCGCCCCATGTTCCCGCCTTGGCACCCCGGTCAGCCAGCTTGACGCACAGGCGCTGAACGGCGTGGACGGCCTGCACATGCACACGCTCTGCGAACAGGGGTTCGAACCGCTCCAGCGCACATGGGCCTCGGTCGAACCCAAACTCGCGCCCTTCATCGACAGCCTCAGATGGCTAAACTTCGGCGGCGGCCACCACATCACCCGCGACGATTACGACCGCGACGCACTGGTGGAGCTCATCAAAGGCATCCGCAGCAAATACGGGATCGAGGTCTATCTCGAACCCGGCGAGGCCGTGGCCCTAGACGCGGGCATTCTGATCGGCGAAATCCTCGACCTGCCGCAAAACGGCATGAACCTCGCCATCACCGATATCTCGGCCACCTGCCACATGCCCGACGTGATCGAGGCCCCCTACCGCCCCGCGCTGATGGACGAGGCAGACGCGGGTCACACCTATCGCCTCGGCGGCCCGTCCTGCCTCGCCGGTGACGTGATCGGCGACTACACATGGGGCACGCCGCTGCACATCGGCCAGCGTTTCGCCTTCCTCGATCAGGCGCATTATTCGATGGTCAAGACCAACACCTTCAACGGCGTCCCCCTGCCCACCATCGCGCTGTGGAACAGCGAAACGGACGCACTGAACATCGTGAAGCAGTTCGACTATGACGACTTCAAACAGAGACTTTCCTGAGGGCTGGGCATGAGCATTTTTCTCGACAGCGAACTGACCGCATCCGAGCGCAGTGATGAGGCCCGTTTCCGCGTGATCCCGGTCCCGCTGGAGCGCACGGTGTCCTATGGCTCAGGCACCGCGACCGGCCCCGAGGCGATCATCGAAGCCAGCAACGAGCTCGAGCGGATCACCGGCCATGCCGAGCCCTGCGCCGAGGGCATCTTTACCGAAGCGCCCCTCGATTGCGACGGTCCGCTGCCCGAAGTCATGGAGCGCCTCGCCCAGCGCACCGAGGCCGCCATTCGCGCGGGCAAGGTGCCGGTCACCCTCGGCGGCGAGCACTCGCTCACCTACGGCGCAGTGACCGGCGTTACGCGCGCGCTTGGTCAACCGGTTGGTATCGTCCAGATCGACGCTCATGCCGACCTGCGGAACGCCTATCAGGGTGAGACCCATTCCCACGCCTCGGTCATGCACCTGCTGGCCGGGGAAGGCGTCCGTCTGGCCCAGTTCGGCGTGCGTGCATTTTGTACAGAAGAGGCTCAGGCCCGTGTACAAAATGGAATATTCCATGTGGATGCTGAAGAATTGGTTACCGGCAACATCCACGCCATCGACCTGCCAAAGGACTTCCCCGAACTCGTCTATGTCAGCTTCGACGTGGACGGTCTTGACCCCTCACAGATGCCCGCCACCGGCACCCCGGTCCCCGGCGGCCTAGGCTATTATCAGGCGCTGCACCTGGTCGAACACGCGCTGAAAGGCCGCAAATGCGTGGGCTTCGACGTGGTGGAACTGGCGCCCGACGGCAACGCCGCATGGGATTTCACCGCCGCCCAGATCGTCTATCGCCTTATGGCCGCCTGCTGATCCGGGCCGGTCAGCCAGTCCACAAAAACCCGCGCCGCGCGGCTCTCGCCCGCCCGCCCGGTGACACAAGCGAAGTACCCACGCTCGGTTTCCAACCGCCGCGCACAGACCCGGATCAGCTGTCCGGCGGCGATGTGATCCTGCAGCAGATGCTCCCACCCCAGCATGATCCCATCCCCGTTCAGCGCTGCCTGCAGGTAAACGGTGAAGCTGGTGAACCGCTCGGCTGAGCCCGGCGGCGCGGCGTGGACGCCGGTCCCATCCAGATACCGCTGCCAATCGCGCGTGTGGAGGCCATGCACCAAATGCAGCAGACGGTGTTCGGGCAATGCCTCTACCACCAATGGAGCACTCAAATAGGAGGGCGCGCAAAGCGGTACCATCTCTTCGGCAAAGATCAGCGCTTGACGTGCGCCCGGCAACCGGTCGGGCTCATCAAAGACGATGATCACGTCCGAACCGCCCTCGTGATACCGGTCGCTCAGATCGCGCGAGACCAGCTCGACCACGATATCCGGGTGCGCCGCACGGAAAGCGGGCAAGCGCTGCATCAGGTAGCAGCTGGCAAAGCCGATGGTCGTGTCCACCACCAGCGTATTGCGCTCGGTCGGCAGGCGGATCTGCTCGACCGCCGTCTGCACCTGCATCAGACTGCCCGCGACGGCATGAAACAGCACCTCGCCCTCGGGCGTCAGGGTCACCGCCGGGCGGGTGCGGTGCAGCAGGCGCACGCCGAGCTCACTCTCAAGCGCGGCGACCCGGCGGCTCATGGCCGGTTGCAGCACGTTCAGCTCCTGCGCCGCGCGCGAGAAGGTGCCGTTGCGGGCGACCGCCTCGAACGCCGTCAGCAGTTTCCAATTCAATCGAGCCACTTGTATTCCCATACGGAATGAATGCCATTCGCATTTTGGACATGTGCGGACAAAAGGAAAGCCCCTAGCGTCGGTCGAAATGCCCAATGGCTGAGCGCGATAATGACCGAGGCCCGCCCCATTGCCCTAACTGCCCCCGCGCTGGAGCGGCTGGCAGCGTTTGTCACCACGGCACCTCTAGAGCCGGACGCCGCCACGCTGCGGACCCTGCGGGACGGGGTGGTGGATTGTCTGGGCTGTATCTTCGTGGGCTCGGGCACATCGGTGGCGCAAAACGCGCAGGCGGGGGTGAAAGCCCTCGCATCGGGAGGGCGCTGGCCAGTCTACGGCACGGATTTGCAGGTAGGCCGCCCGCAAGCCGCGCTGCTGAACGCCGTGGCGGGCCATGCGCTGGACTTCGATGATTGGGAGGCCCCCGGCAATACCCATCCCACTGTTGTCATCCTCCCGGCCCTGCTGGCGTCGGTAGAAGGCACCACGTCGGGCGCCGACCTGATCGCGCCCTACCTTGCCGGGTTCGAGGTGATCGCCCGGCTGGGCGAGGCCATGAATTTCGAACATTACGACGGCGGCTGGCACACCACCGCCACTCTGGGCGCATTGGGGGCTGCGGCGGCAGTGGCGCGCTTGCTGGGACTGGACACCCTGCAAACCGCACACGCCCTGTCGCTCGCTGCCAGCCGGGCGGCCGGCTATACCTGCCAGTTTGGCAGCAATGCCAAGCCGTTGCAGGCCGGGTTCGCTGCACAGGCCGGGGTGGAGTGCGCCTTTCTGGCGCAGGCGGGCGTCACCGGGCAGGCGCATGTTCTGGATCATCCCAAGGGCATGGCGGCGCTGACCGGAGGGACCGATCCCGCGCGGATAGAGGCGGCGCTGGAGCGGTTGGGCACGCCGCTGGCCCTGACGGAATACGGGTTGATCCTGAAACCCTGGCCCAGTTGCGGCTATACCCACCGGATCATGACCTGCGCGCTGGAACTGGCGCCCGGGCTGGACAGCCCAAACCAGATTGAGCGGATCGACCTGAACCTGCCGGATTTCCACTATGCCATCCTGCCCTTCGACACACCCTCGTACCGCTCCGAGGCGTTGTTCAGCCTACCCTTCGTCTGCGCCATGGGGCTGGCGCGGCAGGACCTGACACTGGCCGATGTGGCCCGGCCCACATGGGACGATCCCGACATCGCCGCGCTCATCGCCAAGACCAGCGTGCACCCGTTCCGGCCCAAACGCCCGGACCAGAACTATGCCCCTGAAGACCCTGACCGGCTGGAGATCACCCTGACCGGCGGGCGCAAACTCACCACCTCCTGCACCTATCCCATCGGCGCGCCGCAGCACCCGATGACCGAGGCGCAGCTCCGCGCCAAGTTCACCGTCAACGCGGGACCGGTATCTCAGGATTGGGTCGATGCCCTGGTCGACTGGCCGCGCGCGCCCTCGATCCTGTCCCTGCTTGACGCGAAAGGAGACCGCCCATGACCCGTTCCAGATCCGGCCGCGCCGCTCGGCGTGCCGCCCGCGCCGATGGCGCGGGGTCCGGCCCCACATCGGCCATCTGGCCTGGCATCGAGGGTGGTCGCTACCGCCCCATCCCGCAGGACGGCATCGCCGCCATTCACGACACGGCGCTGCGCGTTCTGGCCGAGGTCGGCATGGCCCGCGCCACCCCGCGCTGTATCGACACCGTGACGGCAGCGGGTGGCCGCGTCACCGAACAGGGCCGCCTGCTGTTTCCGCGCGAGATGGTCGAGCGGGTGCTGGCCACCGCCGGACGCGGGTTCAAACTCTGTGGCCAAAAGCCGGAACACGACCTCGACCCATCGGGCACTCGTATCCACTTGGGCACGTCCGGCGCCGCCGTCCACATCATCGACAGCGACACGTGTGAGGTGCGCGACAGCACGTTGCAGGATCTTTACGACATGGCCCGACTGGCCGAGGCGCTGCCCAATATCCACATGTTCCAACGCACCGTGGTGGCGCGGGATCTGATCGACCCGCATGAAATGGAGCTGAACACGGCCTATGCCTGCGCCCTGGGCACTGCCAAGCCCATCGGCACTTCGTTCAGCTCGGCCCAGACCATGCGGGATGCCATCGACATCTTCCACCGCATCGCGGGCGGCGAGGCGGCATGGCGCGCGCGTCCCTTCTGTTGTGTCTCCACCTGTTTCGTGGTCCCGCCGCTCACCTTCGCAGAAGAGGCGCTGAGCATCATCGAATGCGCCGCCGACACCGGCACGCCGCTGAAACTGGTCTCGGCGGGGCAAGCGGGCGCCACCTCACCCGCACCGCTGGCGGGTGCGGTGGCACAGCAGACCGCCGAGGTGCTGGCGGGGCTCGTCTATGTCAACCTGCTGAACCCGGGCCATCCGGCGCTGTTCGGCGCGCTGCCCTTTGTCAGCGACCTGCGCACCGGGGCGATGTCGGGGGGCTCCGCCGAACAGGGCGTGCTGATGGCCGCCTGCGCGCAGATGGCGCAGTTCTATGGCATTCCTTGTGCTGTTTCGGCAGGCATGACCGACAGCAAGATGCCGGACTTTCAGGCGGGCTATGAAAAGGGGATCACCGAATTGCTGAGCGCGCTGGCGGGCGCCAACCTGATCTATGAGGCGGCGGGCATGTATGGCTCGCTGCTGGCGGCCTCGAAAGAGAGCTTTGTTCTGGACAATGACCTGATCGGCTCGGTCCTGCGGGCGACGCGGGGGATCGACGTGACCGGGGATACGCTGGCCTTCGACGTGATCCGCGAAGTCTGCACGAACGGGCCGGGGCATTTCCTAGGCGCCGATCAGACGCTGAACCGAATGCAGTCGGACTATTATTACCCCGCACTCGCCGACCGCCGCACGCCGCAGGAATGGGGCGATGCCGGGGGGGACGATTTGCTCGAGCAGGCTCGTGCCCGGACCCGGGCGCTGCTGGCGGAACCGGCGCCGGACCACGTGGCGCGAGAGATTGACGCCGAGATCCGGCGGGACTACCCGATCCGCTTGCCTCACCCTGCGCGCGACACCCGCGCTGCTTGAGAAAACATGAAAGGCCGGAGTAATACTCTGGCCCTTTCATCCCTACTCAGCGGCTTGGTGCGCCTCTTCCGCTGTCTCGTTCAGTTCCATATGCCCCTCACCCTTCGAGAGCACGCGCCGCAGCATCGGCTCGAAGAAATCCAGCGGTTTGGTCGGGTAATCCGGGTCAAAGGCGCATTGGTCGTAGTCGTGGCAGAAGCGGCGGCAATCCTCCCAGTACGGGCTGTCGCGATACTTGTCGCGGGCGTTGCGGTCACCACCGAGATGGTGGTTGTAGTAATACCCCTGGAACACGCAGTGGTGCCTGAGAATCCAATGCGTGCGCTCGCTGACGTAGGGCTTCATCATCGCCGCCGACAGCTCGCCGTGATTGTAAGGGGACAGAATGTCGCCCACGTCATGCACCAGTGCCGCCACCACGATCTCCTCATCCGCGCCATCCTCATAGGCGCGGGTCGCAGCCTGCAGGCTGTGCTGATAGCGGTTCACCGGATAGGGTGTCCACTCTTCGTCCAACGAGCGGATGGCGTCGAGGATACGGTCGGGCAGAGCGGCGTTGTACGCCTCTTCATAATCCATCACGGCATCCCAATCGGCCTTGGTCGCTTCTTCAAAGCTGGTCCAGGTTGGTTTGTGGCTTTTGTCGAGCATGGCGGTTTCCTGTTCTGAACGCTTGACCCCAGTCTAGGCGTGGCCGCCCCATCAACAAAATGAATTGATTTGCTCGTTCTGATGAAGAAATAGTTTCATATGCAGATCAAAGCGCTCGAGACCTTTCTTTGCGTGGCCGACACCGGTGGCTTTCACGCTGCCGCGCGTAAGATGAATGTCACGCAAACCGCCGTCAGCGCCCGCATCCGCGCGATCGAACAGGCGGTGGGTCAGACGCTGTTCACCCGGGGCGCGGGCGGCACCGCGCTGACCGATTTCGGGCGCCAGTTCCGGCCCTATGCCGAGCAGATGGTTGCGCTCTGGGCCTTTTCCTCGCGCGAGTTGCCGGGGCAACAGCCCAACCGCGTATCGATCCGGCTGGGCGCGCAGCTCAGCATCTGGGACCCGTTGCTGGTCGATCTGGCGATCAGTCTTGAGGAGAATTTCGGCAAACTGCTGCTGACCCTGAACTACGACCACGATCTGAACGTGGCCGAGGCCGTCGCCTCGCACGTGCTGGACGCGGCGCTGACCCATGAGAGGCCCCGCGACCGCCAAACCTTGCATGAGGAACTGCCGCCGGAACGATTGATCCTAGTCGAAAACCCTCAGTCCGAGGCCACAGAGGCGTTGTTCGTGAATCTGGAGCTTGGCGAGCGCTATCAGGACCATGTGCGCAACGTGGCCCGGCAGGCCTCGGGTCAGACCATCTTTCTGGGCAATTGCATGATGGCGCTGCGCTATGTGCTGCGGCGCGGCGGGCGGGGGTATTTCCCGGATTATGTGGTTTCGCAGCACCTGCAAAGCGGTGAGCTGGTGCGGGTACCGGAGGCCGAGGACCTGCTGTTGCCGCTCTATCTGGTGTTTCACCCCGACCCGGCCCGGCGCGCGCAGTTCGACGAGATCCTGAGTTGCCTGCGCGATCTGCGCGCCGCGTGAAACAAGGCGCAACGGATGCCCCTATCCCGCCCGCCCATTTGACAAATCGCCGCTTCCGGGCTCATGACTGGAACAACCCATCCCGACCACCGGGCAAGGACACGCAAGATGAGATTCCTTCTGGTCGAAGACAATGCCAGCCTGGCCAAGGCCATCCTCGACCGATTGCGGCTGGACGGGCATGTGGTGGATCACGCGCCGGATGTGCAAAGCGCCGAGGATTTTGCCGCCACCACGGACTACGACCTTATCCTGCTGGATATCATGCTGCCCGACGGCGATGGCCGAACCTTCCTGAAGCAGCACCGCGACCGTCAGATCGAAACGCCGGTCATCGTGCTGACCGCCCGCTCTGAAGTCTCCGACCGGGTGGGCGTGCTGGATCTGGGCGCCGACGACTACATCACCAAACCTTTCGACTTTTCCGAGCTTGAGGCGCGCTGCCGGGCGGTTCTGCGGCGGCGTGGCGGCGGCAGTTCGAACGAGCGGCGCTTCGGCAATCTGTGTTTCGATCCCATGGCTGGAACCCTGTCGATCGGGGATCAGACCATCTCGCTCAGGAACAAGGAACTCCGCCTGCTCGAAGTGTTTCTGAGCGCGCCGGACCGGATATTCTCAAAGGCCAAGCTGGTGGACCGGCTGTTTTCCTATGAAGAGGATGTCTCGGAAAACGCTATCGAGGTCTATGTGGGCCGCCTGCGCAAGCATCTGGTGGGCTCAGGCGTCGAGATCGCCACCGTGCGCGGCCTGGGTTACCGGATGTCGCTGCAATGACCCGGCGGGCCCATGTCAGCGGGTCGATCCGCAGGCGGCTGTTGTTGCAGTTGCTGGGCAGCGCCGCGCTGCTGGCCGCCATCCTGTTCGTGACTGTGCTGGGGTTCGTGCGGGATGTGGCCGAGGAGAGCCATGACAGCATCCTTTTTGCCTCGGCCACCTCGATCATGGATTCGGTTGCGGTGAATGCGGGCGAGGTGTCGGTCGATCTTCCCTATGCGGCGCTGTCGATGCTGGGCAATGTCAGCGACGACCGGGTGTTCTATCGCGTCTCGCGCGCCGGGGAGGTGCTGACCGGATATTCGGACCTGCCGGCAGGCGAAGCCACCGTGCGGGCCGGTCAGCCCGTGTTCGAGACGCTGGATTACAAGGGCGAGACCATCCGCATGGTGACCTCGTCCCGGCGCCTTTCTCTGAACGGCGCGCCCACGGATATCGAGGTGTCGGTGGCGCAGACGCAGAACGGTCAGGCCGCTATTCTCGCGCGGCTGTCCCGGTCAGCGCTCTATTTGGGGATCGGGTTCTTCGTGTTGTCCTCGGCATTGGCGATCTGGTCAGCACAATCCAGCGTCCGCCCGCTGAAATCGCTGGCACAGGCCGTCTCGCGCCGGGGACCCAAGGACCTGCGCCCGGTGTCGCGCCCGGTACCGTCGGAAATGGCGCCGCTGGTCTCGTCGCTCAACACGTTCATCGACCGGCTGGGCGTATCCCTGACCCGGTCCGAGGATTTCATTGCCGAGGCCGCGCACCGGGTCCGAACCCCGCTGGCCACAGTCCGGACACAAGCCGAGATCACCCTGCGGCGGGTCGAAAAGGAAGAAAACCGCGGGAGCCTGCGCGAGATGATCCGCGCCATCGACGAAACCTCACGCGCGTCGGGGCAATTGCTGGATCACGCCATGGTCTCGTTTCGCACCGACAGTCTTGAGCGGGCCGATATCGACCTGGCCGAGCTGGCCCGCGAACTGGTCGAGCGTTTGCGCCCGGTGGCGGATCTGAAGGATATCGATCTGCATTTCGACAGCTCCGGCACCCCCCGCATGTCCGGCGATGCGATCCTGATCCAGAACGCCGTGCGCAACATTCTGGACAATGCCATCAAATACTCCCCGCCCGAGCGGCAGGTGCATATCCGGGTCGCGGGCGACGGCGCGCAGGCCCGGGTGTCGATCGAAGATGAGGCCGGAGGGTTCGGCACCACCGACACCCATGCCCTGACCGAACGTTTCGTGCGGGGCGAGAATACCCAAGGCGTCGTCGGCTCCGGGCTGGGCCTGACCATTGCCCGCGAAGTGGCCGAGGCCCATGGCGGCACCCTGACCATCGAAACCAGTAAATCCGGAGCCGGTGCATGCGTAACCCTCTGCTTTCCCTCGCACTGATCGCCAGCCTGTGGGGCGTCTCGGCCAGCGCCTTCGAGATCGAGGACCGGCAATGGGTCGGCCCCGAGAATGCCCGCGCGCTCTCGGTCATATCGACCACCGATTTCGACATTCTGGCGCCGCTGATGGAGAGTTTTCTGCGTAACCGCCCCGGGGTGGCAGTCGATTATGTGGTGGCAAGCAGTTCCGAGCTGATGAAGGCCATCGCCGATGAGGGGCAGGCCTTTGATGTAGCGCTGTCCTCGGCCATGGACCTGCAGACCAAGCTGGCCAATGACGGCTTTACCCGCCCGCACCAATCCTCGGCCACGGCGCTGATCCCCGACTGGGGCGAATGGCGCAATCACGTGTTTGCGTTCTCGCAGGAACCCGCCTCGATCGTGGTCTCTGCCACCGCACTGACCGAGGCCGAGATGCCACGCACACGGCAGGCGCTGATCACGCTGCTGCGCGAACAGCCCGACCGGTTCCGGGGCCGTATCGGCACCTATGACGTCTCGGTCAGCGGTCTGGGCTACCTCTTTGCCACACAGGACGCCCGCACGTCCGAGACCTATTGGCGGCTGATGGAGCTGATGGGCGGGCTGGATTTGCAGCTATATTGCTGCTCCGGCGCGATGATCGAGCAGGTGGCAGATGGGGAGATCTTCGTGGCCTATAACGTGCTCGGCAGCTATGCGCGGGCGCGGGCGGATCTGGCGGATCGTATCGTGGTGATCGACCCCGAGGACTACACCCATCTGATGATGCGCTCGGCCATCCTGCTGAACGATGCCGCGCAGCCTGAACTGGCCGAGGCATTCGTCGATCACCTGATCACCGCTGCGTGGTCCAACCCTCCGGCGCCGGAATACCCGTTCCGCCACCCTCTGGGCGCCCCCGGGCCAAGCGAAAGCGCGCGGCGGCCGATTCAGTTGGGGCCGGGTCTGCTGGTCTATCAGGACAGGGAAAAACGCAAGCGCTTCCTCGGCGAATGGGTCAGCGCGTTGCGGCAGGAGTGATTCCGTCGTTATGCCGAAAAAGTGGAACCCGGCCCTGCTCAAACCGGGTTCGCATATGGATCAGAAACCGCTCAGATACGCGATGACGTCGGCCTGATCGCTTTCTTTCTTGAGGCCCGCAAAGGACATCTTGGTGCCCTTCATGAAGTCCTTGGGCTTGGCCAGAAACTCGGCCAGGCTGGCCTCGTCCCAGACCAGACCGCCCTCGGCGGCTTCGGTCAGGGCGGACGAGTATTTGAACCCTTCGACCTGACCGGCGGGCGCGCCGATGATACCGTTCAGCTGCGGACCTACCTTGTTCTTGGCGTCCTCGCCCACTGCGTGGCAGGCCTTGCATTTCCTGAAGACTTTCTCGCCCTTCTCGGCGTCGCCTTCGGCCAGTGCCGGCAGTGCCAGCGCCGAAGCGAGGGTTGCAAGGATCAGGCTACGTTTGATCATGAGGTTTCCTTTCCGTCTTTCAGATCAACAATTCCAGCTTGGTTCCGGGGAAACGTGTCAGAACCTGCGCGCCCCGGTCGCGCGGCATGAGGCAAAGCGCGGTCGACAGCCCGTCGGCCAGCGCAGCACTTGGGGCCGAGACAGCCACGGTCTGCTGCAGCGGTTCCTGCCCGGTCGGATTCAGGATATGGCCCTGCCCCTCGCCCAGCACCGTGCCCATCGGTGATGAGGTCGCCACCGCCCGATCCCGCAGGGCGATCCGCTGCGCAACCGCTCCGTCCGGTCCGGCCAGCCCCACCCGCCACGCGCCGCCGTCGGCGCGGGTGCCAAGGGCGGCGATCTCGCCCATATCCACCAGCACATCGGTCAGCCCCTGCCCGCGCAGCAGCGCCGCAACCCGGTCGGTGATCGCGCCCTGCGCAATACCGTTGAGCGTCAGGGCGGTACGCCCCGGCTGGTCCAGCCGGATTTCGTCGCGATGGATGTGCACTTGGCTCCACCCCACAGCCGATTTCGCGCGGTTCAGATCATCCCCGTTCGCACCCTGCGCCGTCGCCACCCAGAGCGGCTGAATGCTGGGATCGAAGACCCCACCGGTGGCGTCATGCAGCGCGGTCGACAGGCTCAGCACATCCAGCAGTTCCGGCGCCGGGTTGGACAGCCGCCCATCCCGGTTCAACCGGCTGAGCTGCGAGTCCGGGCGGTAGAGGCTGAAGACGCGCTCCAGCCGCTCCAGCTCGGCCTCGACCGAGGCGATGACCGGCGCGGCTTGCACATCCGTCAGCCCCTCCAGCCGCAGGCTTGCCCCGGCGCCCAGCGCATTGCCCCGCCAATGCGCAACAGGGGTGGCCAAAGCGCCCGTGGGCAACGCGGCGCAGGCGGCAGAGATGGTCAAAAAGCGGCGGCGTGAAAGATGGGTCATGCCGGTGTCTCCAGTTTCAAGTCCAGATCGACGGGGCCCAGAACGGCCTCGTCCGGAATATCCGTCAGGGGCATGGCCGAACCGCCATAGCGGGCGATGAAAGCCTCGGCCCCGATGCTGTCGGCAAAGGGCACCACCTCGGGCGCGCCCATGCCGCCTGCCACCCCCGCGCCAACGACGAATAGCGCGCCATCTGCGGCGATCCAGTTCGAGATCCCGGGGTTTCGCCAGTTCGGCGCCACGGTCATGTCGCTGACATAGACGGCGGTAATCTCGGCGTCGCGCTCGGGGCTTTTGAGATAAGCCAGCATGTCGCGCACCTGCGCGAAGAAGAGTGGCGCCGGATAGCCTTCCAGATGGATCTGTCCCTTGGGCCCGCCATGCTCGGCGATGTTCATCTGGCAGAAATAGCTGAGCGCAGTTTCGGTCAGCTCGACCGGCGCAGGGGGTGCTGCGGCCTGCTCCTCCTTGCAGGCGGCCAATGCGACCAGTGCGATCAGGGCGAGGTGTCTCATGGCTCGACCCTCCGGAATGCGGCGCGCGCGAGGATGAACCCCAGCACCGGCCAGATCAAAAGCGAGGCGGGCGCGGCCCAGACGGGCAGGGCCTGCGCGGCACCGGCCATACCCGAGGCCATCGCCACGCCCTCGGTCGCGGCGATGTTCCACAAACGGAATGCGTCGGCCGGGTTGGCCACCATCACCCATGGAAAGACGGATCGGGTGAAGGTGCCGCCCTGATCCATGACCACGGCCCCCAAAAGCCCCAGGTCATAGAGGACGACAAAGACCAGCCAGAGCCCGGCCGACAGACCTGCCGCCGCCGTGGCGCCCCGTGCCAGGGCGGACAGCAGGTATCCCAGCGCCAGAAACACGGCGCCCAGCAGGATGGATGTGAGGATAAGGCGCACCAGCGCCAGCAGGCTTTCGGGACCCGCTCCGCCAAACCACGCCGCGACGGCGCCTGCGGTGCCGAAACCGATGGTCATGGCGAAGGCCAGCGCCGCCAGATGGGCGGTGAACTTGCCCAACAGGATCTCTCCACGCCCCGCCGGGTAGGACAGAACCAGCGCAAGGCTGCCCCGGTCTACGTCGCCGGCGATGGCGTCGAACGAGATCATCAGCGCCAGCAGCGGCGCGAGATAGACCGAAAGCGTGGTCATCGACGCCACGGAAACGGTCAGCATGTCGACACCCAGCGTGCCGGTGGGGGCGCTGCCCGCAAAGGTCAGCGCCAGCGCAAACAGCACCATGATGAGCGTGGCCACCAGCAGCCAGCGGTTGCGGCGCAGGATCAGCATTTCGGCGCGGGCAATGGCAAAGAAACGGGTCATTGCAAGGCCTCCCGTGCATAGTGGCGATAGAGGTCTTCCAGCTTCGGCGGGGTCATTTCGACATCCGCCACCGCTTCACCCATCGCAGCGATGCGGCGCAGCGCCTCCATCTTGTCGGCGGGCGAACACAGCAGCTCGACCGAGGCGCCGTTGATGCGGTTGCCACCGATTTGAGCGGCCAGCGTGTCGGCATTCTCAGCCGCCCGCACCCGCAGTTTGATCGGCAAGCCGGCCAGTGCCGACAGGTTGGCCAGCGTGTCATCCGCCACCATCTGCCCCTTGCGCAGGATGGCGATGCGGTCGGTGCGGGCCTCGACCTCGGTCAGGGCATGTGAAGCGATCAGTACCGCCGTCCCCTGCCCCGCCAGCTCGTCGATGATGGCATAAAGGTCTTGCCGCGAGATCGGGTCCAAACCGCTCGTCGGCTCGTCCAACAGCGCCACTTTCGGCTGGCCCAACAGCACCTGCGCCAGACCAAGACGCTGCCGCATCCCCTTGGAATAGGTGCCGATGCGGCGGTCAAGCGCGTCGCGGAGGCCGACACGCTCAAGCAGGCCGGGAACATCGGCCTTTTCGCCCGAGAGCCGGGCAAACAGGGTCAGTTGCTCGCGCCCGGTGAGGGCGGGATGGAATGAGACGGCCTCCGGCAGATAGGCGGTATCGCGACGGGCCGAAGCACTGCCGGGGGCAGCATCCCCCACGCGGATGGCACCGCCATGGATGGGCGTCAGCCCGAGGATGGATTTGATCAGGGTCGACTTGCCCGCGCCGTTATGGCCCAGCAGCGCCATGCGCTCGCCGGGGGCCAGGGTCAGGTCGATGTCGTCCAGAACGCGGGTCTTGCCCCGGTCCTTGCTCACATGTTCGATGGTCAGGGCCTTATCCGTCATGAGGCACCTTTTTCATAGCTGGGGGTTCAGGGGCTTGCATCAGTGGATTGCTGTCCATCACGCCCCCCGGCAGCAGCGCCGGGAAGGCCGATTGCGACCAGCGCACCAGTTGCACGGCGGGGGAGCCGAGCAGCAGTTTGGCTGCGGGTTGGGTCCACAGCACATGGTCCATACTGTCATTGGGGCGATAGGGGGCATCGGCGATGCCGTTGCCATCCACATCATAGGCGGCGAAATCGGACCAGTAATTGCCGCGCCCATCCTCGGACCACTCGACCCATTTGGTCGAGACATATTTCACCTGGGTCCGGTTGCCGATGAATGCGTTGCCGAGGATACGGTTGCGTTCCGAGCCGGCGGTAAAGTGAATGCCGATGCCGCAGCCCTGGAACCAGTTGTCGGTGAACTCGTTCTTGTTGGAATTGTAGAGAAAGGTGCATTTCTCCTTTGCACCCTTCACCACATTCCCGGTGATCACGCTCTTGTTGGCATAGTTCAGCATCACGCCATGCTCTCGGTCGCCGATCGACACATTGTCGGCGACCTTTACGTTGGTCGAGAACATGACGGCATAACCTAAGTCATTTCCGACCGAGATATTGCCGGAAACAACCGAATCATCGGCATACATGTAGTGAACGGCGAAACGCAGATCGCGGAACAGGTTGCCGGTGAACGTGTTCTTCTTGGACGAGTTCACAAAGATCCCGTCGCGGCCATAGCGGATGTCGTTATCTTCAACCACCGCGCCCGGCGCGTTCCAGACATAGACCCCATTGCCGCGCGCATTCATGTGGCGGTCTTGGCGGCCTTCGATCCGGTTGCCGCGGACGATGCTGTCCTTGGCGCCGTGAATGTCGATGCCATAGAGGTTGCCCAGCAGCACGTTGTCCTCGACCACCGGCGCTGTGGCCGTCTTGGTCAGTTGGATGCCGCTGTCAATCCCGTCATGGCCCGAGCCCGAGCCGATCACCGTCAGCCCGCGCACAGTCACGCCCGGCCCGGTCACGGTGATGACGCTGCCCGCGCCTTGCCCGTCGATGGTGGCCTGTCCCAGCCCGTCGATTGTGACGGGCCGGTCCAGCACCAATGTTTCGGTGTAGACACCCGGGCTCAGGCGGAGGGTGTCTCCATCCGCCGCCTGCGCCAGTATCTCGTTGATGGCCCCCGCCCGGTTGGGCACATCCCAATCCGCCGCCCAAAGGGGCGAGCCGAGCAGGAGCGGTATGAGCAGGGGCCAACGCATTTTATGCGCTCCGCGGCTCAACAAACATCCGGCCGCGCATTTCCATGTGCAGCGCGTGGCAGAACCACTGGCAATAGTACCAGTGCACGCCCGGACGGTCGGCGATGAAGGTGACCGAAGCGGTGGCCTGCGGTGCGACCTCCATCGCGATGCCGAAGTTCGACAGGCACAGCCCGTGGGTCACGTCGTCCACGTCATCCAGGTTGGTGACATAGATGGTCACCTCATCGCCCTGCTTGACCGAGAACTTCTCCATGCTGAAGACAGGCGCGGTCGAGGTCATGTAGACACGGACCTTGTTGCCGTCGCGGATCGGTTCCTCGGCGCCTTCTTCCAGATCGACACCATCGGCAGCCGCCTGTTGACGCGCATCTTCCCACATCGGGTCGTTGCGGTCCCAGACGTTGACCGGGTTCACCTTGGAGCGGTGGACAAGGATCGAGTCGTGCGGCTCGGCAAAGGTCGGGCCATCATGGACCACCTTCATCTTGTCGCCCGAGATGTCGATCAACTGCTCGTTTTCCGGCTTCAGCGGACCCACATTCAGGAAGCGGTCTTTCGAGAACTTGTTCATCGAAATCAGCCACTTGCCGTCGGCTTCGGCGGTTTCCCCCATCGAGGTCGAGTTGTGGCCCGGCTGATAATGCACGTCCACCTTGTCGACGATCGGGTCGACGTCCGCACCGGCATAGGCTTCGATGGCCTTGGCGATGTCCCATTTCACCACCTGGCTGTCTAGGAACAAAGTGGTGAAGGCATTGCCCTTGCCGTCGAACGCGGTGTGAAGCGGGCCAAGACCCAGCTGCGGTTCGGCCACGATGGCAGACCGCGGATCGGCGTTGTCGGCAAACAGCGCGTCGACCTTCTCCACATCGATCACGGATACGGTCGGCGACAGCTTACCGTTGATCATGATGTGTTTCTTGTCGGGCGCGGCGTTCACACCGTGCGGCGAGTTCGGGATCGGGATGTAGCGGGTCAGGTTGCCACCGGCCTCTTTACGACCGTCCACGACCTTGACGCCGTTCAGTTCCTGATAGTTCCCGGCGGCCACGGCCTCTTCGATGCCTTTGAGGTTGAACACGACCACATGGTCCAGCTCGTTCTCGGTCATCTCGGCCAGGTTCATACCCATTTCCGAGTTATACGAGGTCGAGAAGGCGTATTTGCCCTGATAGTCGCAATCAGTGTTGTCGAGGTTGCCCGACACCATCACCTGCCACGCGATCTCCATTGTGTCGCCGTCGATGGCGGTGAAGATGTTCACGTATTGCGATGGATCGTCGAGGATCTCGCCATCGTTGACCAGCGGTGCCTCGTGCTCGCCGTTGGCAAAGATATAGCCGGTGCGCGGGTATTTCTGCGGACGCAGGCCGTGGATGTCATGCGCGTTCGGGATCTCGATGATCTTGTCGCATTTCATCACGTCGCAGCGCACGCGGGCCACGCGGGTGTTGGCCTTGTCGTTCATGAACAGATAGCGGCCGTCATAGGTGCCATCGGTGAAGGACATGTGCGGGTGGTGCAGGTCGCCGTTGTCATAGGTAACCTTGCCGTTTGCGGCCAGATATTCCTTGGTTTCCGGCAGCAGGCCCTCGGTCAGAACCTTCAGCGATTCATTGGTCTGGCCCCAGCCGGTGGCCGAGCAGCGGTTGAACACCGGCACCCGCATCAGCTCGCGCATCGAAGGTACGCCCAGAATGCGCAGCTCGCCGGTCTGGCCCGAGGACCAGAAACCGTAGTATTCGTCCAACTCGCCGGGCTCCAGATGGGCGTTGGCGGCGGCGCTGGCCTCTTTCGCGGTCATCAGGGTCGCGCCCAGACCGGTTCCGGCCAGCACGGCCCCCGTCGCGGTTGCCCCCAGCATTCCGCGGCGTGTGACGTTCAGGGTCTTGTCGTGTTCCGACATGGTCGTTCCTCCTTTTAGGAAACGGTTTGCGGTTTGGCGTTCGGATGGTTCGCCGGTGGTTGTCCAAGAGCCCCCTTCAGATCGGCGGTGCCGACCTTGGCGCGGCGTTTGATCTGTTTGATCACCACCGGGCATTTGCTCTCGGACTGATAAAGGACCTGACAGTGCAGGCAGGTGACGCATTCGTTCGGGTTGATCTCACCGGTCGGGTGGATCGCCTGAACCGGACATTCATTGGCGCAGGTCTGGCACGGGGTGCCGCATTCCTTGTAGCGCTTGAGCCAGTCGAACATGCGGATGCGCGCGGGGATCGCCAGCGCCGCGCCCAGCGGGCACAGGTAGCGGCAGTAGAAACGCTCGATGAACAGCCCGATCAGCAGCAGGACCACGGCGAAGACCACGAACGGCCAGTCGCGCACGAATTTCAGGATGATCGCGGTCTTGAACGGTTCGATCTCGGCATAGGTTTCCGCCAGCGGGATCGAGACCATGCTGAGGCCGAAAAGACCAAGGAAAATCATATATTTCAGCGGCCAGAGGCGTTCGTTCAGCCCCCAGGGCAGCGTCCATTGCGGTACGCGGAAGGCACGCGCGATCTTGTTGGTCAACTCCTGCAGGGCGCCGAACGGGCAGAGCCAGCCGCAATAGGCACCCCGGCCCCAGAACAGCAGTGCGGCGGCCACCGCGAACCATTGGATAAAGACCAGCGGGTCGAGCAGGAAGGCGTCCCAGGTAAAGCCGGTGCGCAGGCTTCCGGCCAGCGCCATCAGGTTGACGACGCTGAGCTGCGCGTTGGCGTACCAGCCCACGAAGAACAGCGTGAGGGTAAGGTAGCCGATGCGGAACCAGTAGAAGAAGCGCGCATTGGCCGTGGCCTGGAACTGGAAAAAGAAGGTCCCGGTCAGCACCAGCAGCATTACGCCGAGGACGCCGATCTCGACGGTCCGGTCCTTCCAGATCCGCTGCCAAAGCGCGGCCTTGGCGGCGGCCTCGTCGGTGGCATCCTCAACCACCGCAGGCGCGGCAAGGGGGAGCAGGTAGCTTTCGGGCAGTTTGTAGCCCAGATCGAAGGTCAGGAAGGTCTTCTCGACCGCGCCCACGGCCCGCTGCACCAGCAGTTGCAGGCGGAAGGGTTCGGCGGGGTCGAACTCGGAATCGGCGGGGATCCTGAAGATGTCGAGCTCGGTGAAACTGGGTGCGTCGGGGGCCGCGACCTCGCCCAGGCGACGTTGTTGACGGTCGAAGAAGCGGACCGAGCGGTCGCCCTGAATGAGCTGGATGCGGTCGAAGATACCGCCGCGGACATAGCCGGAGCCCTTGAAGCTGTAGGCGCCGCGGCCCAGTACGAGGATGGCGTGTTCACCCTCGTCCAACCAGTTGACAAGATTGGCATATTCCGCCTCACCCAAGAGCGACTTGCCGATGGAGGGCACCGAGACCAGCGCCATGTGCATGTCGATGAAGGTGTCATCCGGTTCGCCCGGTTCGGGGCGCCTGATGGCGCGCTGGTCGCCGGTGGCCTCGAACGCCGCGTTGATCTGGCCGATGTCCAGCGTCATTCGGCGCACCGAGCCATCGCCCGAAAGCGTTGCCCAGTCATAGGTTTCGCTCAGCCCGGTGTCGATCTCGCGCTTGGGCCCGTCTGCCTGAACCGGGGACAGACCGCCGAGGCCCAATGCGCGGGACACCTTGATGCCGGCGCGCACGAGGCTGTCGTCGATCACCATGATGGTCACCGTCGCGCCCGAGATGATGTCGAGGTCATGGCCCTCGCCACCGGTCTCGGCCTCGCGCTTGAGGTCGAGGCCCGCGTAACCCTCTGTCAAAGCAACCATTTTCGAGTTGGGGATGCCGATCAGAACGATGGGTTCGGAGTGTTTGACCAGTTTCACACCGGTCAGCACCGCGTCGGCGTCAATGGCCGCAACCACGTGGATGGGCTTGCCGGAATAGCCCGTGGTGCCAACGAAATCCGAGGTCAGGAAGGCCCATGCGACGGTCTCGCCGCCCTTCAGAACAGGGGCGACTTTCACGTCCTCGCGCACCGCGCCGAAGGCGTCGGCGCCGGGGGCGAGTTCGGCGGGTTCGATCTCGGGGAGGAAGCTGGCGAGGCTGTCGGCCTGAGCGCTCAGCGCCATCAGGCAGGATAGGGCAAGGGCCAGCAGAAAATAGGTTGCTCGCATCAGGACCACGGCGCACCTCCGGTTACTTGGATTGACGCCATGGACGCGCGCGGGGCGCGTTCGGTTCTGTTTTGGAGCGCGGGCGGAGGGCCGCGGCTGTCGGGCCAGAATTGCGCCGGGTTGTCCGGTTTGTACACCGTGCGGACCTGCCACGTTCCGGTTTGTACACATCCGGACCGGGCGATCCCGGGCAGATCCGGAAGCAGCGCGGCCCCGGTCACCGCGCACAGGGCGCAATGCGCGCATTTCGGGCAAGGGGCGGTGTCGGTGGTGCCGTCTTCGGGATCGACCTGGACCCACACCGCCCCTGCCTCCGAGCAGATCTCCATCCACACACCTTGCTCGGCGCTCGCCAGCGCCGGGCTGAGCAATTGCAAGAGCAACAGGAGGATGCCCAGCCCGCCAGCGGCCGCGCGAGGGGCACGGACGTGACGGCGTGGCAATGGGCGGTGCGCGAACATGGAGGCTCCGACTCGGGATTTCGGCCCATGTCTTAGACCCGCAGCGGGCAGAGGGACTTGACTTCGGTCAGGTCGGGCGCGGCCTGATCGCCGCAGGGGGTCAGCCGGGGGTACAGCGGGCAGAGCTATTCAGATCTGCATAACGGATATGCGTAAAAGTAAACCAATTAGTTCAGTTCGCTGGTTGAAAACTGAACCGCATAGTTTACCTCGGTGATGTGAACTGAGTAGTTCAGATCGGAGAAAGACCATGAAACCCCTTATGATTGCCCTTTCATTGACCCTTGCAACGATGGCCGCACCGGTGATGGCGCTGAGCGTGGACATGAGCAACCTGACCCCTACTCTGACTTTCCCGGAACCTGCCCCTGAACCGGTGAGCCAGGACGCTGTCATTATCAGCAAGTAACGCCACCGGGCTGCGGGCGGGGCGGGATGGCCCTGCCCGCGGTCAGGATGGGAAGAGCATAGTGCCGCCGAACAGCGTCGGCGTGCTGCACCAAAAACCCGGACGTCCAATCACTCGACCGTTGTCACGCGAGGCCCGGTCAAGGCGGGCCACATGGCCATGAGGTAAAGCGTAAAAGCGGCGGTCCAGAGACCTCCGGTCGCCAGCATGGCGGGCAGGTAGAGGCTGTCGATTTCGGTTCCCGCCCAGCGCAGCAATGCGGCGGCGGCCATCAGGCCATAGCCCAGCGCCATCGGCGCGGATGCAACCAGCGGACGGCCCGAATGGCCCAGCGCGGCGCGGCTCATTACCGCCAGTGTCATGCCACCGACGCAGCCGATGCCGAGGATGTGCAGACCGGCCAGCTCGTTGCCGATGCCCAGACCCGAAAGCCCCCAGAGAAGCATTCCGAGCGCCAGCATTGCCAGCCCCAGATGCAGGGCGAGCAGGATGGGTTTGTTCAGGCACCATGCTCCGCCCCAGCGGGCCAGCCGCGCGATCTGGATCAGGCCGAAGAGGATGGCGGCGGGGGCGATCGCCTGCGCGGGCAGGCCCGTCATCACCAGGATTGGCAGCAGCAGTGCGAGGATCAGTGCCGCGCGCTCGACCGGTTTGGCGCTTTGCGGCCAGCGCGTCTCGGGCACGCCTGCGCGTTTCATGGCGTTGCGGGTGAAGGCCGGCGTCACCCGGCCGCCCAGCACCGAGATGAGCGCGGTGACGGCGATCAGGCCGCCGCGCAAACCGGCCAAGGCGGTGTCGCTGGTCGCTCCGGTCCATTCCAGATGCACCAGCAGGTTGGCGGCCCAGATATAGGTGAGAAACAGCAGAAACATGACGTTCTGCGGTTTCGGGCGTTTCAAGAGCTGGGTGAGGATTTTCAGCGCCAGCACCGGGATGAACGACAGGTCCAGCGCCGCGACCAGCACCGGCGGCAAAAGCCCCGCGTACCAGACCGCCAGCCGTCCGGCCAGCCACAACCCCGCCGCCAGCGCGATGAAGCCCTGCCGCGCGCCCGGGGCGCCGGTCCAGTTCGGCACGGCGGTCAGGAAGAAGCCGCCAATGGCGGCAGTGGCGTAGCCGAATATCATCTCATGCGCGTGCCAGAGCACCGGGGCCTGCGACGATGCCGGGCCGGCGGAGGCGCCGCCGAGATAGAGCACCCAGATCAGACCGGTGAAGACGCCATAGAGCCCGGCTGCCAGGAAGAACACCCGGAAGCCTTCGGAAAACAGCCGGTTCAGCATGGCTAGGCCGTGGCCTTTTGCTGTGCGGCCCGCGCCCGGCGTTTCAGGGTTGGGCAGGTGTTGGGGTCGTTGAAGATGACCTGGCATCGCAGACATAGGACACACTCATTTGGATTGATCCGGCCCAGCGGGTCGATGGCAGCGACGGTGCATTTGGGTTCGCACAACCGGCATTCGCGACCGCATTGCGGGCGGCGGCGCAGCCAGTCGAAGATCTTGAGCTTGGCCGGGATCGCAAGCGCGGCACCCAGCGGGCAGAGGTAGCGGCAGTAGAAACGCTCGATAAAGAGGCCTGCCGTCAGCAGGACCAGCACGAAGAGGACGAAGGGCCAGGCGCGGATCATCCGGAGCGAGATGGCGGTCTTGAAGGGTTCCGCCTCGGCCAGGATCAGCGCGTCTTTCATCGAGTAGAAGCTGAGCGCGAGGATGGCGATAAAGAGGGTGTATTTGATGATCCAGAGCCGTTCATGCAGCGGTTGCGGCACGGCGATCTGTTTGACGCCGAGACGGCGGGCGGCCTGATTGAGCAGTTCCTGCAGGGCGCCGAACGGGCAGAGCCAGCCGCAGAACACGCCCCTGCCCCAGAACAGCAGCCCCAGCGCCACCCCGGCCCAGAGGGTGAAGATCACCGGTTCGATCAGGAACGTCTCCCACCGGAAACCGCTCAGCAGCGATTGCACGAAGGCCACCACCTGCACGACCGAGAGCTGGCCGTTCACGCCCCAGCCGAGCCAGACCAGCGTGACCGAGAGGAACCCGAGCCGCAGGCGGAACCAGAGTTTCGGGCGGCGCACGATCCACTCCTGGCCCAGCAGGATCAGGGTCAGCAGCACCTGCATCGAGGCGACGCCTATGACGGCCCACTTGCGGCGCTCCCATGTCTCCTGCCAGAGCGGGATCGGCTCGGGCGGCAGCGGGTTGAGGTAGGTCTCGGGCAGCGCGTAGTCCAGCGCGGCGGTCATCGAGACCTCGCCCTGCGCGCCGGGGCGGCGGGCGGTGAGTGCGAGTTGGAAGGGTGCGGCGGGGTCGAAGCCCGGGCCGCCGATCTGGAAGAGGGAGCGTTCCTTGAGGTCGGGTGCGCCCTTGGCGAGCTTGTCGATGCGGGTATAGCCCTGCCGCAGCAGGGGCAGGCGCAGGTCGCCCTGCACCACTTCGAGCCGGTCGAACAGGCCCGATTTGCGCCAGTCGAGCCCGCGATGGGAATAGAGCCCGCGCGAGCCCACGAAGAGGCCCACCTTGTCGGCAGGCAGGCCGCCCACGGCGCGTGTATAGCTTTGCTGGCCGAGGATGGTGCGGCCAATGGTGGGCGGGTCGATCATGGCGGCGAACAGTTCAATGAAGGTGCCGTCGCCCGGTTCCAGCTGCGGTTCAGCTCCGGCCAGCCCTTCGGCGGCTTGCGTCATGTCGAGATGCAGGCGGGTGATGGCGCCCTGTTCCAGCAGCGCGTCCCAGTCGCTGGGCGCATAGCTCACCCGGTCGATCCGCCCGGCGTCGAGGATGCCGCGCGACAGGGCCAGCGTGCGCCCGACCCGCAGGATTGCATCGCGGATCACCCCGGTCGAGACGGTGGCGCGCGAGATGATGTCGGGGGCGCCCGCCTCGGCCAGCGCTGCCGATTGCAGCGGTGCGGTCAGATCGACGCCGCCGAACCCGCCGACGAAGCGGGCGATGTCGGCGTCCGACAGGCCCAGGGTCAGGATCGGCTCGGAATGGCGCATCAGCCGGGCGCTGGCGATGCGGGCGTCGGGGGTGACGGCGACCAGCATGTCGATGGGGCGGCCCGAATAGCCGACGGTGCGGGCGATCTCCCAGCTTGATCCGATATGGGCCAATATCGTGCCGTCCGGCGCCTCGACCCGCCAGCCGGGCGGCGCGCTGTCCGTGTCGCGGATGACGATCACCGGGCCGGGAAGGTCCAGCATGTCGGCGGCCAGTCGGGCGTCGGGCTCGGCCGGGGCGATATCGGCCTCGAAGCGAAACCGGTCCTGCGCCACAAGAGGCGCCGCCGTGGCGGTCAACAGCGCAAGCGCGCCAAGCACGCCGCACCAGATCCGGTGTCGCAACGTTTCCATGATCCAAGCGCTACGCCCATCCGCGTGGGCCAACCTTAACCAAAGTCAAGGCAGCCGGGGGCCCGTGCTGCCAGAGTCGGCGGTGCCTCACCAGCTCAACGGAGATACCCGTTATGAAACAACCAAATGCCATTCGCAGAACATTGCTTCTGACCAGCGCCGCGCTGACGCTGGGCTTGGCCGCGCCGATGGCCGTGGCCGAGGAAAAGCCCAAGGATCACGCTGACGGCCCGGCGGCTGCGTATGAACCCAGCATGACAACGCTGGGCCAGCTCAACCTGGAAATCCCCGGCCGCAAGGAAGGCGACCCGGTGATGACTCAGGATGAGTACAACACCGCCAACAAGATCTATTTCGAACGCTGCGCCGGCTGCCACGGCGTGTTGCGCAAGGGCGCCACCGGCAAGGCGCTGACCACCGACGTGACCCGCGAGAACGGGTTCGAATATGTCCGCGACTTCATCACCTACGGCTCGCCCGCCGGTATGCCCAACTGGGGCACCTCGGGTGAACTGACCGAGGAAGAAGTGGACATGATGGCGCGCTATATCCTGCTCGATCCGGCCTCACCGCCGGAGTTTGGCATGCCGGAGATGCGCGAGACCTGGAATCTGATCATCGCGCCCGAAGACCGCCCGTCCGAGAAGATGAACGACTGGGATCTGGACAACCTGTTCTCGGTCACCTTGCGGGACGCGGGCCAGATCGCGCTGATCGACGGGGCCTCCTATGAAATCAAGGCCGTGATCGACACCGGTTATGCGGTTCACATCAGCCGGATTTCCGCGTCGGGCCGCTATCTGTTCGTGATTGGCCGCGACGCCAAGGTGAACATGATCGACCTGTGGATGGAGAACCCCGATACGGTTGCCGAAATCAAGGTCGGCTCCGAGGCGCGTTCGATCGAGACCTCGAAATTCGAGGGGTTCGAGGACAAATACGCCATCGCCGGGTCCTACTGGCCGCCGCAATACGTGATCATGGACGGCGACACGCTGGAGCCGCTCAAGATCAAGTCGACCCGCGGCATGGTCTATGACGAGCAGACCTTCCACCCGGAACCGCGTGTGGCGGCCATCGTGTCCTCGCACTACAACCCCGAGTTCATCGTCAACGTCAAGGAAACCGGCAAGATTCTGATGGTCGACTACTCCGACATTCAGAACCTGAAAGTGACCGAGATCGAGGCCGAACGGTTCCTGCATGATGGCGGGTTCGACAGCACCAAGCGCTACTTCCTGACGGCGGCAAACGCCCGTAACAAGGTTGCGGTCATCGACACCAAGGAAAGCAAACTGACCGCGATCCTTGATACCGATGGTCAGACCCCGCACCCGGGCCGCGGCGCCAACATCATGCACCCGACCTACGGGCCGGTCTGGGCGACCTCGCACCTTGGTGACGAAACCGTGGCGCTGATCGGGACCGATCCCGAAGGCAACCCGGACAACGCCTGGAAGGTCGTGCAGCAGCTCTATTCGATGGGTGGCGGTTCGCTGTTCGTGAAATCTCACCCGACATCGAACCACCTGTATGTCGATGCACCGCTGAACCCGGATGCCGAGATCACCGGTTCGATGGCGGTCTTCAAGATCGACGAGCTGACCCAGGAGGAACCGGAATACACCGTTCTGCCGATCGTGGAATGGGCCGGGATCACCGAAGGCCAGCCGCGCGTGGTGCAGGGCGAGTTCAACCAGGAAGGCAACGAGATCTGGTTCTCGGTCTGGAACGCCAAGGATCTGGAAAGCGCCATCGTGGTTGTCGATGACAAGACGCTGGAACTGAAGTCGGTGATCAAGGACGAGCGCCTGATCACGCCGACCGGCAAGTTCAACGTCTACAACACTCGGGCTGACGTCTACTGATCAGTCCAACGGGGCGGGCCATTTTGCGTTCCTTCGGCCCGCCCCCTTTTCCCTTGCGCCAGCCACCTTCTACTGACGGAGCACGCCATGCATGACGCCGGAAAAGTCCATCTGATCGGAGCCGGGCCGGGAGATCCCGAGTTGATGACCTGCCGGGCGGTTCGGATGCTGCAAGAGGCGGATGTGGTCGTCTATGACAAGCTGGTCAGCCCCGAGATCGTCGCCATGGCGCCTGCGGGCGCGCGGATGATCCCGGTGGGGAAATCCCCGAAATGCCATCCTGTGCCGCAGGATGAGATCAACGACATTCTTTTGAACGAGGCCCGCAAAGGGCATGTGGTCGCGCGCCTGAAGGGCGGCGATCCGATGATATTCGGGCGCGGCTCGGAAGAGGCCGCGTATCTGATGGCCTATGGTGTGCCCGTCGATTACGCTCCCGGCATCACCGCCGCGCAGGGCGCAAGCTGTGCCACCGGCGTGCCGCTGACCCATCGCGGGCTGGCGACATCGGTGCAGTATGTGACCGGGCACCGGCAGGCCGACAGGGTGCTGGATCTGGACTGGAAGCGTCTGGCCGATCCCGACTGTACTCTGGTGATCTACATGGGCGTGGCCAATATCGGCCAGATCGCCATGGGTCTGATGACCGAGAACCTGCCGGGCTCGACCCCGGTTCTGGCCGTGGGCCGCGCGACGACGCCGGATGAGCGCCGTCTGGTGTCCCGTCTGGACCGCATCGCGGCGGATGTGCGGGAGGCGGCGCTGACGGCGCCGACGCTGTTCATCATCGGCAAGGTGGTCTCGCTTTATGCTGAGCAGCCGGTGGGTGAGCTTATGGAGCAGGTGAAAGCGCATGGGTAGCGTCGCTCATAAGGGCTTAGGGCGGCGCCCGACCCTGAGTGGGCGTGAAGCGCCCGCCGTCGTGCCGGAGGCACGCGTTCCGCGTGACGGGGGCGGTCGGGCGCTGCCCGGCGTTGCCGCCGGGCGGTCCGGTTGGACGGCGCGGGCGGTACTGACAACCGCTTTGCTTGTGGCCACCTCGGCCTTTGCTGCCGACGTGCTCGACCCCAACGCACTCAAACGCCTGGTGCATCAGGATTGCGGGTCGTGCCACGGCCTCACGCTGAAAGGTGGGCTGGGTCCGGATCTGCGGGCGCAGAACCTGCAGCATTACGATGTGGACGTCCTGACCGGCGTTATCCTCGACGGCATCCCCGAAACCGCCATGCCGCCCTGGCGCCCGCTGGTCTCGGAAGAAGAGGCCGCGTGGATCGCCCGTTACCTGCTGGAACCGGAGGACCAATGAAACGCTTTGCCCTTGGCCTGATGGCCTCCCTGATGATCTCGGCAGCAAGCGCCGAACCCATGGCGACCGGCGACCTTGGCCTTGTGATCGAGCGGGCCACCGGCACGGTCCTGCTGGTCGATCAGTCCGACCGCGCCGCGCTGGCGCGGATCGAAGGGCTGGGCGATCTGAGCCATGCCTCGCTGGTCTATTCGCCGGACGAACGGTTCGCTTATGTCTTTGGCCGTGACGGAGGTCTGACAAAGGTCGATATCGTCACCCGCCAGATCGCCGGGCGCGTGGTGCAGGCAGGCAATGCCATCGGCGGTGCGATCTCGGACGATGGCGAGCTGGTGGCGGTTTCGAATTACGAACCCGGCGGCGTGCGGGTCTTTGATGCCGACACGCTGGAGATGGTGGCCGACATTCCCACCGACAGCAAAACCATCGGCCTTGTCGATGCGCCGGGGCGGCGGTTCGTGTTCACCATGTGGGATACCGGTGAGACCTGGATCGCGGATTTTGCGGGTAACGACCCGCAGATCACCAAGATCGAGGATATGGGGAAGAACCCCTATGACGCGCTGATCACCGCCAATGGCCGCACCTATATCACCGGCCTGTTTGGCGAAGACGGGCTGACCGCGCTGGACCTGTGGGCCGACAGCCCCGAGCCGATCCGGGTGCTGCCCGGCTATGGCCGGGGTCAGGAAGAGATGCCGGTTTACAAGATGCCGCATCTCGAGGGCTGGGCGCTGACGGGGCGCGAGTTCGTGCTGCCTGCGGTGGGTCACCCGCAGGTGCTGTGGGTCGATGCCGAGACGCTGACCGAGACCGGGCGCACGCAGACCCATGGTCAGCCGGTCTTTGCCATGGCGCGGCCTGATGGGCGGCAGGTCTGGGTCAATTTCGCCCATCCGCTCAACGACACCATTCAGGTGATCGACAGCGTCAACAAGCAGATCATCCACGAATTCAAACCGGGCCCCGCCGTGCTGCATATGGAGTTCACGCCGCGTGGGCATGAGGTGTGGATCAGCGTGCGGGACGCCAACAAGGTCATGGTCTACGACACGCAAACCTTTGAGAAACTGCGCGAGATCGAGGCGGAGAGCCCGTCGGGCATCTTCTTTACAGCCCGCGCGCACAGAACGGGGCTGTGACCGAGATGTGCCATATCACCGATCCCATCGACCGCGCCCTGCTGGACGACTGGCAGCGTGATTTCCCGGTGACCGCGCGCCCGTTTGCGGTGCTGGCGCAGGTGTTGGACCTGACCGAGGCCGATGTGATCGACCGCCTGGCGCGGATGCGCGCGGCGGGGCGGATCACCCGGGTGGGGGCGACGATCGCGCCGGGCACCGTCTCGGCCAGTACGCTTGCCGCCGTGGCCGCGCCCGAGGAACGGATCGAGGAGGTGGCGGCGCTGATCGATGCCGAGCCCGGCGTGAACCACAACTATCTGCGCGAGGATCGCTGGAACCTGTGGTTCGTGGCCACCGGGCCGGACCGGGAACATGTGAACGACACGCTAGCGCGGATCGAGGCGCGCACCGGGCTGCGGGTGCTCGATCTGCGGCTGGTGCGTCCGTTCAACGTCGATCTGGGCTTCCGGATGGCAGCCAAGACGCCCCGCGTCCCGGCCCCGCGCCGGATCGACCGCGCCGCGATGCAGAGTGGAGACCGGGACTTGTTGCAGGCGCTCAGTTCCGGCCTGCCGCTGGTGGCCGAGCCTTATGCGGCACTGGCCAAGTCATTGGGCCGTGACAGCGGGGAGGTCATGGAGCGCATCGCGGCGCTGCATGGGGCGGGCATCATCTCGCGGCTGGGCGTTATCGTGCGGCACCGGGCGCTGGGGTGGTCCGCCAATGCGATGGTGGTCTGGGACCTGCCGGCCGAACAGATCGACGCTGCGGGCCCGGCGCTGGCCGCGCATCCCGGTGTGACACTCTGTTACGAGCGCCGCCCGGCCGAGGGGGTCTGGCCCTATCGCCTTTACTCCATGATCCACGCCCGCTCACGCCCCGAGGCGCGCGAGGTTCTGGCCGGGGCCTCGGCCCTGCCCGAACTGGCGGGGGTTTCGCACAAGGTGCTGTTCTCGGTCCGCTGCTTCAAGCAGACCGGCGCGCTGATCAAGCCGAAGGAGGCCGCCGCATGACGCCGCTCGATGCCACCGACCGCCGCCTGCTGAACCGGATGCAGGAAGACCTGCCGCTGGTCGCCCATCCCTATGCCGCCGTGGCGGAGGAGCTGGGGATCGGCGAGGATGAGCTGCTGGCGCGGCTGGCCCGCATGAAGGAGGACCGGGTGATCACCCGGTTCGGGCCGTTCTTCGATGCCGCTGCCATGGGTGGGGCCTTTTGCCTGTGTGCCATGGCGGTGCCGGAGGCGGAGTTCGAAACCGTCCTGACCAAAGTCAATGCGCATGCGGAAGTGGCGCATAATTATCAGCGCACGCACCGGCTGAACATGTGGTTCGTTCTGGCCACCGAAACGCCTGACGGGATCGGGGCCTGCGCCGATGCGATTGAACGGGAAACGGGGATAACGGTCCTGCGGTTTCCGAAACTGCAAGAGTTCTTCATCGGGTTCCGGGTGGCGGCATGATTGACGACACGGACAGACAGATCATCGCGGCGATGCAGGGCGGTTTGCCGCTGGTCCCTGCCCCCTTTGCCAAGATCGCCGCGCGGCTGGAGATGGACGAGGGCGACCTGATGGCGCGCATCGCGGCGATGAAGGCCAGCGGTGTGATCCGGCGCATTGCCGCCGCGCCCAATCACTACAAGCTGGGCATGACCGCGAACGGGATGACCGTGTGGGACGTCGAGGATGCCCGCATCGCCGAGCTCGGCGCGCAGGTGGGCGCCCTGCCCTTTGTCACCCATTGCTACGAACGTCCCCGCGCCCTGCCCGACTGGCCCTATAACCTGTTTGCCATG
Organism: Ruegeria sp.; assembly: GCF_040830605.1. Lineage (GTDB taxonomy): Bacteria > Pseudomonadota > Alphaproteobacteria > Rhodobacterales > Rhodobacteraceae > Ruegeria. Next base: position 36,500 of record NZ_JBFOMD010000001.1, on the reverse strand, counting down.
GTTCATGGCGCCTCGGGCGATGAGGTCGAGGAAAAGCGGGCGCAGATCGCGGCGCTGCTGGGGGCGGCCTGCCGGGGGCACGACATTCTCTATTCAACGCGCATCCTGAAAAAAACCGGGCTGCGCCTGAAAGAAAGGAACTGACATGTTCCGACTGAGCGAATACATGAAGCAGCTGGTCGCGCCGACACCGGTGCGCAAACGCCGCCCCGGCCCGCTAAAGCCGGTGGTGATCTGGAACCTGACGCGGCGGTGCAACCTGAAATGCCGTCACTGCTACACGGTGTCGGCGGATGTGAACTTCCCGGGTGAGCTGAGCCATGAACAGGCGATGGAGACGCTGGAGGATCTGGGCCGGTTCCGTATCCCGGCGCTGATCCTGTCGGGCGGCGAGCCGCTGGACCGGTTCGATTTCTACGATATCGCGACCCGGGCGCGGGACCTGGTGCCGATGCTGGCGCTGTCGACCAATGGCACCAAGATCCATGGCGAGGCCGCCGACCGGATTGCCGAGGTGGGGTTCAGCTATGTGGGCATTTCACTCGACGGGATCGGGGCCACCAATGACTGGTTCCGGGGTGTCGAGGGCGCCTTTTCCGATGCGTTGCGCGGGGTGCGCGAATGCAAGAAACGCGGCATCAAGGTGGGGCTGCGGTTCTGTCTGACCGAAGGCACGCAGCATCATCTTCCGGACCTGCTGAAACTCTGCGATGACGAAGGGGTGGACAAGTTCTATCTGTCGCATCTGGTTTATGCGGGCCGGGGCGACAAGAACCGGGGCGAGGATGCCGAGCGCAAGCGGACCCGTCATGCGATGGATCTGCTGCTGGAGCGGGCCTGGGACGGTGTGCAGGGCGGCCAGCCGCTGGATATCGTGACCGGCAACAATGACGCCGATGCCGGGTATTTCCTGGGCTGGGTGCAGCACAACTTCGATGACGCGCATGCGGCACATGTGCGCGGGCATCTGGCGGCCTGGGGCGGGAATTCTTCCGGCCTCGGTGTGGCCAATATCGACAATCTGGGCCGGGTGCATCCCGACACTTATTGGTCGGATTACACCGTCGGGAATGTGAAAACGGCGGCGTTTTCCGAGCTGTGGACCGGCGGCGACCGGATGCTGGAGTTGCTGCGGACGCGGCCTCGCCCGTTGAAAGGGCGCTGCGGGGCGTGCCGGTTGCAGGATGTCTGTGGCGGCAACACCCGCATCCGGGCGCTGCAGCTGACCGGCGATCCCTGGGCCGAGGATCCGGCCTGTTACCTGTCTGATGCCGAGATCGGGGTCGAAGGCGGTGAGCGGCTGGAAGTGACGCCATTTCGGGGGAAGAGCCATGATCCGGCGCATCAGTTCTTTTGATTTGGCGGGGCGTGGCTCCGCAACGGCTGTGCGGGCGGCAAGTGCGGGAGCCTCCGGCGGGAGTATTTTTGAAAAGATGAAGATCGGGGGCGTTCTTTGGGCTCTGGCCGTCGTGCTTGCTGGAGCGGCGCAGGCGGGGCCGGTGGAGGATTATGCGGAGAACTGTGCCTCGTGCCATGGGGTCGACCGGCTGGGCGGGCTGGGGCCCGCGCTGATTCCCGAGACGCTGCGGCGGATGCGGGGGCCGAAAGTGGCCGCCGTGATCCGGGACGGGCGCGCGGCGACGCAGATGCCGGGATTTGGCGATGCGCTGGACGAGGCCGCGATTGCGGCGCTGTCGGACTATCTCAAGGAGCCGCTGGCAGAGGTGCCGCCCTGGGGCGAGGCCGAGATCTTGGCGAGCCGGGTGTTGGATGAGGAGTATGTGGCGGCGGCGGCTCCGGTCTGGGACAGTGATCCGATGAACATCACGCTGGTGGTGGAGACCGGCGATCATCATGTCAGCGTGCTGGATGGCGATACATTCGCGGTTCTGGACCGGTTCGAGACGCCATTCGCCGTGCATGGCGGGCCGAAATTCAGCCCCGACGGGCGTTATGTCTTCATCATGTCGCGCGATGGCTGGGTGCAGAAATATGACCTCTGGTCCCTGAGCCAAGTGGGCCGCGTGCGCGCGGGGCTGAACAGCCGCAACATTGCCATGAGCCATGACGGCAAGTGGCTGGCGGTGGCGAATTACCTGCCGATGACGCTGACGATCCTGTCCACCGAGGATCTGTCGGTGGCCCGCGTCATGGAGGTGGTGAGCAAGCAGGGCGAGCCCAGCCGGGTCTCGGCCGTTTATCAGGCGCCGCAGCGGCAGAGCTTTATCCTGGCGCTCAAGGATGCGCCCGAGATCTGGGAAGTGGCGACCGATCCGGATGCCGATCCGGTTTATGAAGGGTTCATCCACACCCAGCGCAAGGGGATGATCGAGGCGATCCCGTCCTCGGAGGGGCTGTTTGCGCGGCGGCGGATCGAGATCAGCGAGCCGCTGGACGATTTCTTTTTCGACGACGATTACCGCAATCTGATCGGGGCCGCGCGCGATGGGGTGCGGGGCGTGGTCGTCAACCTGAATGTGGGCCGCGAGATCGCCGAACTGCCGCTGGAGGGGATGCCACATCTGGGCTCGGGCATCAGTTGGGAGCGGGATGGCCGCAGGGTGATGGCGACGCCGCATCTGAAGGAGGGCAAGCTCTCGATCCTCGATACCGAAAGCTGGGAGGCGATCACGACGATCAGGACCGAGGGGCCGGGGTTCTTTCTGCGCAGCCATGAGAACACGCCCTATTTCTGGGCCGATGTGTTCTTTGGCCCCAACAAGGACGCGATGCATGTGATCGACAAGCAGAGTCTTGAGATCGTGCGCACGCTACGTCCGGTGCCGGATGCCACGGTCGCGCATGTGGAGTTCACCCGCGACGGCAAACACGCGCTGGTCTCGGTCTGGGAGGAGGACGGCGCGGTGATCGTCTATGATGCGCAGACGCTGGAAGAGGTCAAACGGTTGCCGATGCGCAAACCGTCGGGAAAATACAATGTCTTCAACAAGATCACCTTCTCGGAAGGCACCAGCCACTGAGGGCCGCTGGCCGGTCTGGAAACTGGCGCTGCTGCTTTACCCCTTTGCTGCCGGAACGGTGGCGATCAACCTGTTTCTGGCGGGGCTGATCGCGCATGCCGTCGGGTATTCGGCGCTGAGCCCGATCGCCTCGATCCTGTGGTCCCTGCCGCTGGGCATACCGGCCACCTGGGCGGCGGGGCGTTGGGTGCGCAGTCTCATGGATGAGGCGGACGGGTAGCTCAGGCCGCGAGCGCGGGGTCCTTGCGGCGGGCCAGAGGGCGCCCGGCAACGGCGAGGAAGGCGGTTGAGACGGCGATGCCCAGAATGGCGGGGCAGTAGAGCAGCCACCACAGCTCGGGCCGCTGGATCACCACCGGGGCGATCACGCCGCGTATGCCTTCGAGAACGACGAGGATGGTGAAGGCGGTCAGGATCTGGGGCCACAACCCAAACCGTGAAAAGCCGCCGAGCATCAGGGTGGCAAACCCCATCAGCGCCACGGCGATGCAGATGGCGATCCATGAAAACCGCTGATGCAGTTCCTCGATCATTTCGCCGACGCTGTATTCCTCGACCTCGGAAATGCTGTCCCGGTCGAGGATCAGATCGACGGTCGGGATCGCCTGCAGGCTGCGTTTCAGCATGCCGCCACCCCGGGTAAGCGAGGAGATGTCGTATGAGACGTCCTGAAACAGCGTGGTCGACATGGTGCGCGTGCCGGTGTCGTAGCGCAGCGCCATGCCGTCGAGCATGACCAGGTTGAGCCCTGCCCCGCCGCGCACCAAAAAGGCGCGCGTGCCGGAATAGGTCACGGGTTCTGCCGGGTCGCGCCGGTCCGAGAGGAACACGTCGTTCAGGGTGCCGTCCAGTTCGATGCTGCCGATATAGACCGTGACCCCATCCGCCGGGTGCAGGAACTCGCCCTCGTTCAGAAGCTGCGCGGTGACGTCGCCCGCGACCTCCTGCTGGCGCTGTTCCAGTTGCAGGACGGAGGCCGGGCGCAGGTAGAGGCTGATCGCGCCCATCATCAGCCCCGAGATCAGGCCGAAGAGCAGCACCGGGCGTGCCAGACGCCAGGGGCTTGAGCCAGTGGCCAGCATCACCGTCAGCTCGCTTTCCCGGCTGAGCCGGTTGGTGGCATAGACCGAGGCGGCGAAGATCGCCATGGGCATGACGGTGCGGATCAGCGTGGGCAGCGACAGCGCGGTGAATTCCAGAAACACCATGGCCGACTGGCCGCCGCTGATGACCCGGTCGAACAGGCTGACCGAGCGGGTGATCCAGAACACGCCGACCAGAACCAGGGTGAAAAAGCCGAACAGCACCAGCAGTTGTCGCAGGAAGTATCCGTCGAAGCGCGACATGTCTCTCCTATCCGGGCGGTTCGAATTCCAGCCGACATTAAGCCATTACCGCGGCAGAGGAAACCGGGTCAGCGGACATTCTGTGCCGGGATCAGGATGCGGTGGCGCCAGAGCCAGGTGAGGAGTTTTTTGGCTCGTTCAGGAGTGGTTTGGTTCGTCCATCTGCGGGCGATGGCGTCGGCGGATTGGCCGGGCGTGAGGCGGTGCAGGAGCGGTGCGATGCGCAGGCCGTCGAGGAAAACCACGGGGCGGTTTAGGTTTGGATGGGTCAGGGCGGTTTCAGGGCGGATCAGGGTTTCGGTCTGGATGGCGGAGGGTTTTAGCGCGGCCTCGGGAGAGAGGCGCAGCGGGAGGTCGCTTGGCGGGGCAGTGACCAGCAGGTCCGGGGGTGGGGTGGCCAGCCAATCCGGTGGGGTGGCGCGGTCGGTCCAGAACGGGTTGGGATGGTGCCGCGCCCGCCGGGCGTAGTAGTCGGCGGCAAGGGTTGCGTGGGTGCGGATACGCTCGGTCTGGCGGTCGGCGGCGAAGGTGAGGGCCAGTTCGGTATCTTGGGGGCGGATCAGCAGGGTGTGGGCCACGGCTGCTGTCTGCATCGCCTGACCCAGCGCCGATTGCACGCCCTGTGAGGACAGCGGGTCGATCGAAAAGCTGGCCTCACCCACGCGCAGCAGATGCGCTGCGGGTGGGGTCTGTTCGGCGTAGCTGGCGGCGTCGCAGCTGCGGACATGACCCCGGCGGCTTGTATCGAGGCAGGGCGAAAGCAGCGTCGATTGCGCCAGCAGGTTCAGGTAGAGGTCGCGACGGTCTGCGGGGGAGAGGCCAGCGGCCCGTGCGGGGTCGAGGAATATGGTGGCGTTCACCGTGCCATCGGGCAGCAGCGCGCCCCAGTACCACTGCGCCTCACCCGCCTCGACCCGGGTTTCGGGGCCGAAACCGGGGGGTGGCTGCCAGTAGGCGTAGAGGGCCAGCAAGGGTTGCGAACAGCGGCGGAATTTGCGGGCAAGACCGGCCTGTTTGCCTGCCGCGTCGATCAGCAGGCGGGTGTGGATGGTCTGTGGCGTCTCCCCTCGCAAAGGGACTTCCCAGCCCTTTGTTGTGCGCCGGGGGCGGTGGGCGCGGGCGGGTTGGAGGACGGCGACCCCGGCCTCGTCTGCGGCGTGCAGCAGCAGGGCGTCGAAGCCGGCGCGGTTCACCAGCAGGCCCGGTGCGCCGGGGGACGTGCCGCGCCGTTCGAATTCCCCGCCCCAGTAGAGGATCGAGCCGTGGGAGCGGAGGAAGCCCGCGCGCTCGAACCGGTCGCGCAGGCCGAGGGCGGTGAGCGTGGGCAGGATCGAGGGGGGCAGTGACTCGCCGATATGGGCGCGGGGGAAGGCGGCGCGTTCGACAAGGGTGACGCGGTGGCCGAGTTGGGCCAGCCGCAGGGCGACGCCGGACCCGGCGGGGCCGCCGCCGATAACGCAGATTTCGGTCTCGTGGCGCGGGGGCATGGGGTCAGGCTTGGGCGGCAGCGGGGACGGCGCCGAAATAGTCGGGGCGGGCCTCAGACAGGCGGATATAGGCCTGCAGGCAGTAGTGCAGCCAGCCGCGGATATAGTCGCAGGCGGGGCGACCACGGTGGATCACCTCGTGATGACAGCCGCCACCGCAGAGATAGCGCGCCCAGCAGGTGGTGCACGGGGGTTGGCGGTGCACATGGCGGTCTGACAGCCAGGCCTCGCGCCTTGGATCGGGGCCGTCGGTGACGGTGCCCATGGCGCCGTCCGCGTCCTCGACAAAGCGGTGGCAGGCGAAGAGGCCGCCATCGGCGGAAACCCCGAAATAGCCCGCCCCCGCGCCGCAGGGATACGGGCGGTGGGTGCCGCGATGAATCTCGTGCATGGCGGCGGACATGTTGGAGAACGGGTAGCGGCGGCCTGCGATCACGGCGGCCTCGAAGGCCTGACCGCAACGGATCATCTGGGCCAGCATCTGGTCCAGCCCGGGTTTGTCCAGCTCGTGCTGCCCGTTGGGCGCGGTCAGCATGGGCGAGAAACCGACCGAGTGGAACCCCATCGCCACGAAACGGTCGAGCGTTTCGGGCAGGTCCATGTTCTGCGGCGTGACCGTCACGCGGGCGCCCACCTGCATGCGCTTTTGGCGGGCCAGCAGCGGTTCGACCCGTTTCAGGATCACATCGAAGCTGCCGCGCCCGCCGCGATAGGGGCGCAGGCGGTCATGGGCCGCACCGATGCCGTCGAGGCTGATGGTGACGGCAAAGCCGTGCTGTTCGAAAAACTCTCCATCCTCGGAGCGCAGCAACGTGCCGTTGGTGGTGATCGAGAACCCGGTGCGCACGCCCTTGGCCTGGGCCTGTTGGGTGGCGTATTCGGTGGTGCGGCGGATCAGGTCGCGGTTGATCAGCGGCTCGCCCCCGAGATAGGCGAGGTTGATGCGGACGCCCGGCTCGGCCTCGGCGATCAGGCGGTCGACCGAGGCCTTGGCGACCGCCCACGGCATGTTTCGCGCGGGCGCGCCGAAATCACCGCCCGAGGCGTAGCAATAGGTGCAGGCGAGGTTGCATTTCTGCGCCACCGCCAGCGACAGGGAACGGACCGGCATGTCCTGCGGCGGTGCGTCGTCGATGTAAGGAGCGTCCCCCGCCCCGAGGCCGGACAGGAACGCGGCCTGCTGCGCGGCATCCCAGCCCGACCACGCCGCCGCGCTGCCCGGGGGGACGTCGAAGACCCGTGAGCCGTCGACCGCCAGCATGTGCTGCCCGTGCTGGGTGTCGAAGAAATGGGCGGCGCCCGCGAGGCCACGCAGATCCGGCGGGGCCTGGGTCATGGGTCGTGATCCGGCCAGAAGGGAATGCCGATCTGGTCGGCGGCGAGCTTTTCGCCCTCATCCCGCAGGATCTTCATCTCGGCGCGAACCTGAGACAGATAATCCTGCGCCTCGGGGTAATCCTTGCCCGCCTCGGAGACATAGGCGTCGTGCAGCCCCTCTTTGACATTGTCGAAGATGTCGAGCGCATGTCTGGCCTGCTCCTCGGTTCCGACCTCGACCGGGCGCAGATAGGCCGGGAGCCCCTCGCCTGTGTTGTACTTGGCCAGAACCTCTTTCATCTGGCGGAAGCGCAGATAGTGTTCGTCCCCGTCGGTGTCGATGCGCACGGCCAGCGTGTAGAGGTGACGTTCGTACAGGTCCCTCTGTTCGAGGGTCGCCACGCAGCGGGCATAGGCGCGGTCGATATAGCCGCCGGGGCGCTCGATCTCGATGAAATCGTCGATGGCCTCGGTGGTCAGCGGGCGCAGCGAGCGGGGATAGACCTTGCCCGGGCCGGGGCCGAAGCGCAGGGTTTTGGCGGGCGTGAGGACCGGTTTGTAATCCTTGCCCTGCAACTCCCACAGCAGTTGGTTGGCGCAGCGCATATGGGTCATTTCGCCAATCGCCACCTCGATCAGCGCGCGGCGGGCGAAGATCAGGTCGTCCTTGAGCGTGGGCCAGCGGGCGGTGTCCGCCGTTTCGGGATCGGCCAGGGTGAAATAGGCATAGAGATATTGCAGGCTGAGCGTCATCTCCATCGGTGCGAGCCGGGTGCGCAGATCGGCGATCATCTCGGCGGTGGAGGGATAGGGCAGCACGTCCGGCAGGTCGATATCGGCCTCGTAGACCTCGCCGGTTTCGCGGCCCTCGACGACGATGGGCAGATCGCTCCACATCTGGTTGACCTGATAGTGGTCGATCTGGAACGGGCGGTTCTGTTCGACCGTGTTGAACGCGGCCACATTGCCCGCCGGGCTGCGGTCCGAGCGCAGCCAGTCGAGATAGGTTTCCGCCTTGATCGGGTTGTAGGACTGGCCGGTGGGCAGGGCGTGGGCCGGATCGGTCTCGGCCATCACCACATCGGGGTGGTTCGACGGCCAATAGTGACAGCCGCAGTCGCGGAAGTCGTGGGACCACGGGTTGCAGAGGCTCTGGGTCAGTTCGCCGGGGTCGTAGGCATCGCTGAACACGCCCGCCTCGGTGCGGTAGCGGCGGCGGTAGCCGTGCAGCTCGACCGGTTCGGTGTCCACGATCCCTTCATGATTGCGGCGGACCAGCGCGAGCGAGACCGGGTTGTCCGATCCGGCCTCAAGGCTGCGGATGAAGCGCCAGACCATCATGCCGTCATAGGGCGTGCCGTCCTCGTCATGCATGTCGATGCGGCGCTCGCCCTGCTGGACCCAGGACAGGAACCAGCGCCCGGTGCCGAGCTTGGTGCCGATGTCGCCGCGATAGGCGGACAGCAAGGTCTGCACCCAGTCCTCGCTACTGTCGTCGGGCAGCATCGGGTCGTACATGTAGTCGACAAAGACCAGATGGAAGCCTTGGGTGTTCTTGGGCGCCTCGGGCACCGGGTTGAGCGGCACCCGCACGGCGTTGAACACCAGCCCGGGAAAGAAGCGGCGGTCGAGGTCGCGGACGTCCATTTCCAGCCCTGGAAAACAGTTGCCGACCGAGCCGTCGAGCCTTGTGTTGGCCGGGTTGCCGGGCACGCGGTAAGCGGCGCGGGCAGTCAGGTTGCGGGGTTTGACGCGGATTGGCTTGGGCTGGTCAGGCATCTTTCTGCCCTCCTGCATCCATTGGTGCGGGCGGGTGGGCCTGCAGATAGTCGATGAACGAGACCACCAGGTGATACTGGCGGCGCGAGAGCGACAGCGGGTAATAGTTGGAATCGCGCATATAGGGCGGCATGCGCGCATCATGCATCTGATCGCGAACGATGCGGGGGTCGCGGAATGCGGGGTTGGGCTCCTGATCCGGGTTCGGGTCGGCCTCAAGCTGGGTCAGGATGCCGAAGGGCGGGCGCAGCAGCCGTTTGACGTAATCCGGGCGGCGGCGGAGGAAATCCAGAAGTGCGACCTCATCCACCAGTTGCTCGTGCACGAACTTGACCGCGACGGTGTAGGGCAGCCGGTCGTTGGGCACCGAGTTGGAGAAGACCGAGACCGGCTGCGGCCGGATCAGGTCGGGGATCTTGTCGGGGGGGACGGCATCCTCTTCGGTCATCGAGCGGGCATCGGTCGAGGGCAGGCCCGGGGTCGGCGGGATCTTGGTCTGGGCCTGAAGCGAGGCGTTGTCCTTGAGGCCCTGTGCACGGATGTCGTCGAGATTGATCAGGCTGTTGGTCTCGAACGCGCGGCGGAAGATGTCGATGACCTCGTCCTTGCAGGCCTCGTAGGTCTGCTCGGTCACCTCGATCAGAGACAGGTCGCGGTCGTCGAGATCGTCGGCCAGGCTGTAGAACGGGCGCCGGTCGGGGGCGAAATCGGGCGGGCCGGTGAAGATGCGGGCGCGCGCGGTCAGGCGCTCGCCACCGACCGAGAGATAGGCCTCGATGGTGCCGTCGCTGGTGTCGTCGACGACGCCCCAGGACTGGTCGTTGCCGACGCGGGCGCCGTCATAGCTGTCATGCGGTTCGGGATCGTCGTAGAGCCCGGTCATCATGATCCATTGCGACCACGGGGTGTCGGGGTTGAGGATGCGGTTCTGTGGCGGCACGATTTCGTGGATGCGGCCATATTCCGACTTGGGCGGGTCGTTCAGATAGCCCGGCACGGCCAGCGTGGCGGGGCCATAGGCGGCGTCGGGCGGGCCATAGACCTCACCCGGCGGTGGAGTGAAACGCAGGCGCAGGATGCTGAGATCGACGGTTTCGTCGCCGCAGGTCTCGCAAGCGCCTGGGACCGGGCGGATGGCGCGGACGGTGCCCAGCGGGATCGGGTTGTGCTCGTAGACCAGCGGCTGCTGTTCCGAGGTGTGGGGGCTGAAGGCCAGCAGTGGCTTGCGGGTGAAATCGTCGCCCGCGATCTCGGTCCGGACGCGGAAACCGCAGGCGGCATCGCCGGTGCGTCGGGCGGCTTTCTGGTTGCCGACCGTGACGTGGTAGCGGACATGTTTCAGCGACAGCCCGTGCCGGTCCAGCAGATCGGGGGTGATCGGGGTTTCGTATTCCTCGCCGCTGTCGGCATCATGCAGCCGCGCCCACAGCTCAAAGAACGGTGCCACAGGACGCAGGGCGCCGGTGTCTTCGTCCCGGAACCGTATTTTCCGGGGGTCCGGCAGATAGGCCGAGATGCTGCCATCCTCGCTTTCCTTCAGCGTCACCGAGGATCGGATCACCGTTTGGTTGTTGCCATGGGCATCCACGTCCTGTTCCCACTCATAGCTTTCGAGCGGGGTCTTGCCCGGCCCCAGCCGGGCGACCGCCATGGGCGGCAGAAAGAAAATCTCGCGTATGGTTTCCATCAGTCGGGCCTCCCACCCCGTCCGGTTGCGTGCGGCGCTCCCCTGATTTCGTTACGGGTTGGAATAGGGTTCGTAGGTGATGCTCGGGTCCGAGAAGAACGGTGTGGATTTGTCCCGGATGATCCAGGGCGGCGCGTCCGGGGGCACCTCGGAGATGCTCTGCTGGTAGTGAAAGAAGTTTTCCGGGTCGAACTTGTTCTTCACGAAGAGCAGCGAGTTGAAATTGTCGCCCCAGTAGAGCCAGCGGTAGTTGAGCTGCGTGGCGCGTGGATAGTTCTGATAGCTGCGGTCGATGAAGAACCCCTCATGGCTCATCATCTCCATGAAACCGTCGAGCCAGGGCACAACGGTGGCCTTTTCCTCATCCGACAGCCAGAACACGTCGACGTAGAAATTCATGTCGACATCGCGGTGGATGAAGGCGTTGCCGTCCTTGCCAACGGGCACGCGGTTGATGGCGCCGCCATAGGGTTCGATGGCCACCGCACCGTAATTGTTGGGGGTGGAATCGAGATAATCCACCACGCGCTGCCATTCGGCCTGGCTCAGCTGCCGCGCGATATAGCCGCCCTGCTTGTCCTCGCGCGCCTGATCGGGAACGACGGGGATGTCGTATTTCTCGTCATAGAGCCACGAGTTAATCTCCTGGTAGGTGCCGGTCTTGGAGTTCTCCAGCTCGCCGCCGATGGGGTCGTCGAGCAGGGGCTGGATGACCTTGCGCCCTTCATCCTCGGGGCCGTGATAGAGGCCCGAGACCAGCAGGATTTTCTCATCGCCCTGATAGGCGAGGAAGATATAGGCGCCGAACTCATCCGGGCCGGTTCGCATGTAATTGGCCTGCAGGAATTCGAGCGCCTTGGCAGCCTTGTCGAGCGGCCATTTGATGTGAAAGCCCCAGACCTTGTAGAGGTCGTGCAGCCGGTAGCGAACCTCGAGCAGCACGCCGAAATTGTTGCCGGTGCCGCCCCGGATCGCCCAGTAGAGATCGGGGTTGGTGTCGGCATCGGCCACCACGATGCTGCCGTCCCAGAGCATCACGGTGACGCCCAGCACGTTGTCGCAGGCCATGCCGTAAAGCCGCGAGGTAAAGCCGTAGCCGCCGCCCATCATGAAGCCCGCGACGCAGACATCCTGACAGGCGCCGCCGGGCACGTGCAGGTGATAGGAGTTCAGGACCGAGTTCAGCACCTTGAAGGGCGTGCCGGGGCCGACATAGGCCATCGGCGCCTCGGGCTTGGGATCGACCACCACGTAGCTGAGTTTGCTGGTGTCCAGCACCATGGAGTTGTTGACCGAGTATCCAGCAGTGCTGTGACGGCCCGAGCGTGACACCACCCACAGGTCGTGCTTGCGTGCAAAGGCGAGGCTGTCGCGCACATCCTCGATGGTTTCGCAATAGACGATGATTTCGGGATAGTCCTGAAACGCCGGGTTCCAGAGCTGGCGGTCGTTGTTGTAATTCGGATCCGTGGGCAGAACGACCGTGCCCACCAGCCCCTTTTCAAAGGCGCGGATGTCTTCGGGATCTATCGGGTGGTAGCGTTGCAGGACGGTGTCGGTGCGGCTGCTTGCGATGCTTTCCTTGGCCAGAATGGTTTTGCTGATTTTGTGCATTTGCTGTCCCCAATAAACAAATTTTTTGAAAACCATCGGTCGGTATTCGGATCGGATCTCCGAACACGCACAACCATTTACACCACCCACGAGGGCCAAGCTGGCAGCAATCGGCCCCTTGGGTCAAGAAATCGTTTCGAAAAGCGCGCGGGCCTCGGTGACGTCGGCCAGTTCGGCGTTCTGGCCAATCCGGTCGAGCACGGGTTGCAGGGTTGGCTCGACCGCCACGCCGCGTTCCTTTTGCAGGCGTGCCAGTGCCACCGCGGCGCGCAGTTCGAACAGGTCGGCGCCGTGTTCGCGCGCAGCCGCCATCGCCTGTTTCAGCAGCGGCACAGGGTCCTCGCCGCGTTCCCGGGCCAGCAGCGCCTGCACCCGCAATTGCTCGGCCCGCGCCCAGCCCTCTTCGGTTTCCACGATGTGGAATGACGCCTGTTCCAAGGCCGTTGCCGCCGCCTGAACGCCGCCGGCAGTCAACAGATGCTCTGCCAGCAGGGTGCGGAAAAAGGGCTTGTAGTTGCCGGCCCCGCTGGCCCACCATTCTTCGGCGGCGGCGCGCAGTTCGCTGATCCGCTGCGCGTCCGGGGCCAGGGTCGCCTGAGCCCAGCTGCGCCAGAACCGGGCGGTCGTGGCCATGAACGAGAACGAGTGTTCGTCCGACAATCTGGCCAGCCGGTCGGCGGTTTCCAGAGCGGCCGGGAAATCGCGCCGCAGCAGATGCACCATGCACATATAGGTCAGAACCTGCGCGACGCTGTGCGCATGTTTGAGCTTTTCCGCCCCCTCCAGCGCGAGTGTCTGAACCTCAAGCGCGCGCTCGGGCAGGCCCATCACGCAATAGCACTTGCCAAGGAAGGCCGCCGTGATCGCCGCGTGGTCGGTGCCGTAGACATAGGCGAGATGGCCATGTTCATCCCGGTCATAGAGGGCCAGCGCCTGTTCAAGGTGACCCCGCGCGTCGGGCAGATGGCCGATATGGAGCTGCACCGCCCCCATTGCGCGGTGCCCGACCATCAGGTGTTCGGTCTTGCCGGTGCGGTCGGCCAGTTCCAGGATCTGGGCCGCCACCTCATGCGCGAGGCGGTATTCGGCGCGGACTAGGTGAAACGCGTAAAGGCCGTTGAGCACCGGGAAGAGCTGCTGCAACTCACCAATCCGGCCACAGAGCTTGCGCAGGCGTGCATAGGCATCGCCCGTGTCATCCGCCGCGATGCCCACCGTCGAGCGCAGCACCCCGGCGCGCAGAACCTGTATCTCGATCTCCTGCCGGTCGCGGCGTTCCGTCCGTGGCTGCTTTGCCAGCAGATCCAGCGCCCGGGACAGGTGGGTGACCGCTTCGGTGTTGGCCGAGCGTTCGACCGCCTGCCGCCCGGCGCTCTGCCAGTGGTGCACCGCCTCATCCGGGCGGTTTGCCATGGTGTAGTGATGCGCCAGCACCTCGGGCTGGGTCTGGGACAAATGCGGCTGCTGGTCGTGCAGCGCGCCCGCCGCGCGTTCATGCAGCACCTGCCGTTCGGTTCTGAGCAGGCTGTCATAGGCCATGTCGCGCAGCAGCGCGTGGCGGAACACGTAACCCTCGGCCGAGACCATGCCCCGTTGCAGGATGATCCCCGCCGAGACCAGTTGATCCAGCCCCGCCCGCAGGGTTGAGGGCGACAGCATCGACACCGAGGTCAGCAGCGCAAAGGTAAAGTGGCGTCCGAACACGGCGCCGGTCTGAGCCACCTCCTTGGCCATGCCGAGACGGTCCAGACGCTCCATCAGCGAGTCCCTGAGCGTGTTGGGCACCGACAGTTCCGGCAGGGGCCCGATCGGCACAAAGGTGTCACCGGTATCGCGCAGCTGACCGGATTCGAGCAGACCCCGGGTCACCTCTTGCACATAAAGCGGGATGCCATCGGCCTTGGCGGCGATCAGGTCGCAGACCGCTTCGGGCAGGGGTTTGCCCGCAACCTCGGTCACGATCTCGGCGATGTGCCGGCTGGACAGGCGACCAATCTGCAGATCCGAGACATTGGCGCGTGGCCCCCAGCCCGGGTCGAAACCAGGGCGCGTCGTCATGACGATCAGGACCGGCAGATCGCGCACCCGTTCGACCATCTGCTGCAACAGTGTGTGCGTGGTGGGGTCGATCCAGTGCACGTCCTCGAACAGGACCAGCACTGGGTCGTCCGCGGCCATCCGAACAAGCTGCTCGGACATCACCTGAAACGTCCGTTCCAGCCGTTGCTGCGGGGTCAGGTCGAGCGGGCCAAACCGGTCCTTGGTGGGCAGGTGCAAGAGATCGGCGATCAGGCACATGTCCTGATCCGCATCGAGCTGCATCAGGTCTTCGAGCTTGGCAAGCCGCTCTTCGGCGCTGTCCGATTGCGTGAATTTGGAGGCGCCTTCCAGGTGCTGGATCAAGGGGTAAAGTGCACTGTTCGAGTGATAGGGCGAGCACTGAAAGCTGAGCCTGATCCGGCCGTCCGCCCGGGTTTCCTGACTGAGCCCTTCGGCCAGGCGCGACTTGCCGATCCCGGCCTCGCCCGAGACCAGCACGACCTGCCCTGCCCCGGACTGCGCGGCGCGCCATTTTTCCTGCAGGTGTTCGAATTCGGCCCAGCGGCCAACCAGCCGGTCCGAACCGGTGTCCAGCATCACCCCGAACCGGCGTTCGTTGCGGGCCGGGCCGATCACGGTCCAGGCGGGCACCTTGTTCGAGAACCCCTTGAGCGTGAACTGGCCCATATCTTCAAGCTCGAACGCATTGCCGACCAATTTCCGGGTGGGCGCGCCGATGACCAGCGTGTTGGGTTCGGCCAGCGCCTGCAGACGCGCGGCGAGGTTCGGGGTCTCGCCCATCACCACATCATTTTCCTTTAGCCCCTCGCCATGGATGGTGCCCACGACGACAAGCCCGGTGGATATGCCGATGCGGGCCCTGAGCGGCTCGTCACTGTCGATGTCGGGCAGGGCGCCGAGGATTTCCAGCCCGGCATGAATGGCGCGGGCGGCGGCGTCTTCGTGGGCATGCGGGTAGCCGAAATAGATCATCGCCCCGTCGCCCATGAAACTGGCGACGTGGCCGCCGAACCGGCCGACGGCGGTGGTGCAGGTTTCCTTGAAGCGGCGCACCAGCTCGCCCAGATCCTCGGGATCGAGCCGCATGGACAGCGGGGTCGAGCCCACGAGGTCCACGAACATGACGGTGAGCTGGCGGCGCTCGGCCTCGATCTTGCCCGCCTTGCCGGATCGGTTCGCGCCGTCGCCCTGCGCGCCGTGGGGCATCAGCGGAGGTGCGGCGCGTTCACGCTGCGCCTTGAGGATCCTGCGCCGGGGGCCGAGCGGCAGGCCCATGTCCTGCAAATCCGCCTCGGAAAGCTCGGGCAGATCGCTTAGCTCGACCTCAGCGGCCTCGAACAGCGGCGTGTATCTCGCCAGTCCAAGGCCGTTCAGAAATGCGGCGATGTCCTTCATCTGCGGTTCACGATCCATCCCACACCGCGCCTTTCGGCACGATGCATCCCCTCTCGATTGCTCGGCGCCTGCCCCCTTTTGCGTGCCCCGTAGGCCGGGTCACCTGTGGTTACCGTCGGTCTGCAGTGTTTTCGCAACGGGCGCTTCGGTCAAGCATGCAGACCCTGTAAAGGTCCAAAATTGTTCGGAATCTTCACGGGAACGCGGCGTCGCGGGCGTATGCCAAAGGTATTTGAGATTGGGAGTCTGGGAGCGAGCCAAGGGTTTTCAGGACGGATTTACGATCCAATCGGATCGGTTGAACCGGCATTGTGCACGAACAGGAAAGGCCCGCGTTTCACGGGCCAATCCTGTGATCAGGCGGGAATCACGGCACCAGGCAGAAGCTCTGCTGGTAGTCTTCCCAGTTCGAATTGGTCAGATCCCAGTCGTTCTGGGCGAACTTGAAATTGCCGTTTCGCGTCCGGTCCCAGGCGACGAGGCGGATCGAAAAGCCGCATTCCGGCAGCGGGTCATCATTGTCGATACCGTCAAGCTCAAGATCCCACTGCTGGGTCAGGTTCAGCGTGCCCAGCGCCACATCGGTCGCAGGGGGCTGGGTGCCGGTGTCGTTCAGGCTGGCGCTGCCCGGAGGCCAGCTCTGGATCAGGGTTGCGGGCACCGGACCGCCGACATTGCCGTTGCCGTTCCAGCTGAGCGTGTAATGCGAGAAATGCTCGTCAAAGATCTCGCCCCGGATGTCGATGATCACGTCATTGCCCATGCCGTCGATCTTGCACTGATCGTCGAACTGCACCGGCGGGGAGCCGGGCAGGAACAGGGCCATGTCGACCGGATTGGGCTTTTCATTGTCCACCCGGATGCGAACCGGGGCGGAAAAGGTCTCGACCGCCGTCCCGATCTCGCGCATCACCACACGAAAGACCGCCGTTTGCGCGCCCGCAACAGTGGCCGAACGCCATGCGGCCAGATAGCCGTGGTCGGGGCATTCGGCAAAACGCCAGTAATCGGTCAGGGCGATCCAACCCGAGATATCCTCGGCATAGAGGTCATTGTCGTTGCAGGTCGGTCCGACATCGCGCATCCAGTTCAGGCCCGCATGGTTGATCGGCAGTTCCGGCCCGCCATTGACCGCGACCCGCACCTGAAACTCATGCGTGGTGTATTCCGGGCAGGCGCTGCCGGGCAGCACGCCGTCGATGCTGATGTCACGTCCGAAAGGGCGCTGGTCACCGAACAGCCCTGTGATCTGATTGATGTCGATGACGTCGATATCGCTGATCTTGTTGATGTAGAAGTTGCAGCCCTGCACGACGGTTCCGGCGGCCAACGCATCAAGACCCATATCGGTATCGCGCGGCTCAAACGACGCGATCAGGTCCTTGTTGCGCAGATACACGCCCGGCCCGACGGTCAGCGCGTCACCATCCGAAATCGAGCCTTCGCGGGCCTGAATCTCGATCGAGAGCAGCTCGATCGGGACCTGCTCGATCGGGTCGATCGCGGGTGTATAGGCGTCCAGGCCATAATCCACACCCTCGGCCGGAAGACCCGAGGGCAGAGCGGGCAACAGGCTGTTGTTGGACCGCACGATGGTTCCGTTTTTTGCCGACAGCAGGTCACCGTCCAGGAATTGCGGCTGCTGCACGTCCGGCGGGGTGCCTTCGGTCGAGAACAGGATGTCGGTGTTGGTGCCGTCCAGAATGTCGATCAGCAGCCCGGGATTTTGCCGCAACTCATCGACGCTGGTGCTGCTCAGCTTGGCCATCAGGTCGCGCTTTTCGTTCGGGGCGCCTTCGATATACACCGCGTCGAGGCCCAGATTCAGGCTGCGCGGCAGATCGAACTTAACCAGCAGAGCGTTGTTCGGCACCACCGCGCCATTGCCGAACAGCAGGTCGCCGGCGGTGAACTGACCGGCGCCGTTGACGGAATCGATCTCGGTTGAGAACGCGATGAACACGGCGCCGTCGTCGATGGTGATCTGTTCGACGGCGTCCAGCCCGTGATCATAACGCTCGATATCGAAGACACGCAGCAGATCGGCGTTGCGGGCGCAGAGCCGCGAGCCGCTGCCAACCTCGAAAGTCAGCAGATCGCCGTCGGACACAACCGGGCCGCCGGGCAATCTGGTGCCTCGCGACAGGAAATCCTCGGATGTCGAAAACCACAGGCCCTTGCAGTCCGCCAGGTTGATCCCCTGAGCCATCGAGGCTGACGGCGCGACCAGCAATGCAGCACCGGCCAGTGCGGTGCAGGCAATAATAGATCGCCCAATAAAATTGGGAAAACGCATTGATTTACTCCATAAATTTGACCGTCCCTAAAATCGCGGGACCTAAAGTATTGATTTTTATAAAATTCACCTTGGAAAAATCGGTCAAGGCAAGAGGACAGTACCACAAAAGCCCGGTTTTCGACAGGTGGGAATACCTTACTTGGGCGCGTTCACCCCGTCCGCCGGGCGCCCTGCGGGGTGGCGAGGGGCGGCGGTGGTGGTTCGCGCAAAAGTTGCCTCAAACCGGGATTCGTGCTAGGTAGAGCCTTCTTTTTTAGTAAGTTCTTGGAGAAATGTTATGAAACACGCCGCTGTTTTCGCGGTTCTTGCGGTGCTTTTCCTGCCGCCCGGCCTTCAGCCGAAATCGGGCGACATCTTCGCAGGACCGTGCAACCCCGAGGTTCAGGACTGCCCCTAGTTTCCGGCAGATAGTCAGACATCATGGTCGATTGGATCTACGTCGGAGCGATACTGTTCGGCGCCTTTTCGCTGTTGATCGAGGCGGATCGCAATTACCGCACGTCGCTCGACAACCACCCGTTTCCGTATCACGCCATCCTTGAAAAGGTTGAGCTGGAGAACCTGTGCACGCCGCGCGAATGGCTGCTGGGGTTTCTGTTCTATTCGCTGCTCTACCTGCTGGCCTATGCGCTGATCCTCAGCTCGACCGAGCTGTTCCTGCTGGTGCGCAGCGCCAATCTGGCCGAGCTGCAGGTGGGCGCGAATACCGATTACGTCGGGCCGCTTTCGGACCCGCTGGAATTGGGTGACAGCACCTATGGCAAGCCGATCTTCGTCTCGGCCTTCCTGATCGCCTTTCTGTCGATGGGCGCGATGAAGCCGGTGGAAACCTATATGCGCGCCCTCGCCCACCGTCTGGCCGGGGTTCCGCGGGGCGTCTACAAGGTGCTCGAAGCGCTGCAATCGGTCGAATATCTGAAACTCAACCGGGGCGCGCCGAGCCCGCTTGTGAACAAGTTCGACACCCTGCTGAAAGAGAAACGGTCGGAACTGTCGGGCCTGACCGATCAGTATACCGAAGGCATCCGTGCCCAGCTTTCCACCATTGATTGCCTGTCCCCGTCGGTCATTGCGGGCTTCAGCCATCTGCATTTCCCGATGACGCATTTCGACGCCTTCAAGGAGGTGCCGGACCTGCTCAGGAAAGAGATCGACGATGTCGAGGCCGATATCACCGATCTGAACCCGACCGAGGCCAGCCTGAAATCCCTACATGAAAAGGCGGTTCTGACCGCAAACAGCGCCAAGGCGGTGTTTGCGGTGTTCTATGTGCGCAACAACCACGCGATCAAGAACACCACACCGAACTCGCCCATCGCCCGGATCGAAAAGCTGATCGCCCGGGGATATCGGATCGAGCTGAACTCGTTCGCCATGTCGATCTGCGTCAGCTTCATCCTGTCGCTGATGATCTGCTTTTTTGCCTATCAGAGCTGGAACGAGGCCAAGGTGTCGCAAAGGCCCGCCCTGGCCGAAGCCGAGATCGCCACCGTTTTCCTCAGGCTGACCGAGATCAAGGGCCTCGAGGCGCGCACGGTGGCGCAGAATACATGCGTCGGGGCGCTGGCCGATCCGGCGCTGCTGACCGAGGTGGACCAGACCTGTGCGGAGGCCGTCGCCAAGGGGCAGGCAGCGTGGCTGCGGGCGCAGTTCACCCGGTTTGGCAGTTGGAGTTTTTGGGACACGTTGCAGCGCGGCCTGATGGTCTTTGGCGTTGTGGTCTCAACCATCTTCTTCCGCGAGGTGCGGGTCGATCAGAACTCATGGAAGCCCTGGTCGATCAAGCGCATCCCGTTTCTGCGCCTGCTGTCGATGAGCGCCGCGCCGGCGGCGATTGGCGTGTTTGCCCTGTCGTCGGGCTATGTCATCCAGCTGGTCTGGGATTCCGGGTTCGACCTGACACAGCGCCAGCTGACCATCCTGTTCCAGAACTACTGGATCTATTTTGCCTGGCATTTCCTGCCCGGCATGTTCCTGAGCATCGCCGCGCTGACGCTGATGGACAAACATGACGACTGGGTGTTCGAGGCGACAGCGCTGACCGGGGTCCTGTTCGCGGTGGTGCTGATGGGGCTGGCCTGGGTCATTTTCCAGCTGACCACGCCCAGCCCTCAGGCCACGGTCATCGAATTGCAGACCTGGTTCGGCGATCTGCGGATCAACCATGCCCTGCGCGACACGATTATCGTCTCGGCACTGCCTGCGCTGTTCATCTTCTGGTTTGCGGTGTTTTTGGAAGCCACCGAGGAGAGCAAGCAGACCCGCTGGCTGATCGGTCGGCCATTCGCAAGCCGTCGGGGCAAGAGCGGAGGGTTCGCCAGCCGGCGCGACAAAACCGGAGGGGGCGGCGATGCGTGACTTCTATACGTTGGTCCTGGCCGCCACGCTGATTGCCGGCACCGCAATTGCCCAGGCCTCCCAAACCGGCGAGCCGGCGGCCAGCGACAGCGTGCTGCGCATCGGGGTGCGCAGCGATGCGCGCCCGTTTTCATACCGATCCGAGCGCAATTTCGACGTTCTCACCGCCGCTACGCCGGGGCCTTTGGCAAACCGAAAATACACCGGGTTCATGATCAAGATCTGCGATGCGGTGCTGACCGACATGCTGGTCAACCCGGCCGGAGAAGGCCGCCGGTTCACGAACCGCGATCTGAGGATCGTCGATGTCGATGAGCTGGTGATGAAGAACCCCGAGAAAAGCCGGTTCGAGTATTTTGGCGAAGAGTTCGACATTCTGTGCGACCCGGCCACCATCACCAACGACCGCCGCAGCGGATTAATCCTGTCGCCGCCGCTGTTTCTGAGCGGCATCAGCTTTATCGACCTGCCGGAATTGCCCAAACCGCGGCAGGATGGTTGCCCGAGCCTGCCGCTGGTCGGTCTGGTGGGCAACACCACCGCCGCCCAGACCGGCATTCGCGCCGTCCTCGAGGCGGACGAGTTGCCGCGCTACAAGGCTCTGCTGGTCGACTATCTCAACGATGGGAAGACGAACTGCGCCAAGGAGGAGATCGAGTACGAGGCGGTGAGGATATTCGCGTCGCATTCCGAGGCGGCAGAGGCCTTTTGCGACAAGGAATATTACTATTATCTCGGGGACCACGAGATCATCACCGCCAATGCGCGCCTGATCCCCGGCTGTGATTTCGAGCATTCCGGGCGGACTTTTACCACCGACCGGTACGCGATTTTCGGGCAGATCGATTATCAGAACACCGAACGCGCCCTGCATGTTGCGCGATTCTTTGAAATTCTCAGCCAGAAGGTGCCGTTCAGCCCCTCGATCCTGGATACCGCGTTTTCGGATACCTTCATCGGAACCGAGAAAAGCCGCGCATTGGAATTGTTCTTCTGGAGTGTGCGCGGCTCAAAATAGTTGGCCTTGCCAGCGCTGTATCGCTCTGGCGGCCATGCCGCTCAGCTGCCCTCGGCCCCGAGGTCGGCCAGACGCTTTCTGCGCCGCAACTCCTGATCCAGAAGCTGAGAGATTTCGGATCTGGTGAGCACGTCCCGACCCTTGACGGAACTCTCCATGGGTTGTTGCTCAACGCCCGAAAACGAAACCTGGGCGGCTTTGGTACGAAACGGAAACTTCAAAAAAGATCTGATCGACATTTTGTGCTCCTCAGTCCGTTGGCGGGGTGTCGCTGCGGATGTTTGCCCGAACCCCGAGGGTGAGGCTCAAGGGCGTCCGTGAATGGGTGGTGGTCCGCAGCGACATCTTGCAAAAACCAAAAAAGAGCGTGGATCCAAAGGGGAAAAACACACAAAAGCGGTCAGTATTGATCGTTTAGTCAAATTTTGATGCCCGAATTACGCACGGTTTTCGGTCGCCGGTTGTGGTGCAACCTGCGCTAATTCCATGGAAAATCGGGCCGGGGTCACGATGAGGGGCGGGAAGTGCCACTCTGAGACGTGTGGGAAACGGGTGTGGAAACGGACGTAGCGTCACAAACCCACAAACTTCTGGGCACCACATGGACTGCGTGCATCGTGCCTGAATTTGCAGTCGCTGATTCGGCGAAATCGCAGCCTCCCCCGCCGCGCATCACGTTATCGGACGTTCCGGATGCGGTGCAAAGCGGGCTGTGGTGGGTGCAGATTACTGCGCCGCCATGGGCATTCTTGCGATCTGGCAGCGCTGCCAGAGGGTGGACAGCGCGCCGACCAGATGATCGACATCGGCATCCGTGTGCACTGGTGACGGCGTGATGCGCAGGCGCTCGGTGCCTTTGGGCACGGTGGGGTAGTTGATCGGCTGGATGTAGATGCCGAATTCTTCGAGCAGCGTGTCCGAGATGAACTTGCACTTGACCGGATCGCCCACCATCACCGGGATGATGTGGCTGGGGTTAGGCAGGTGCGGGATGCCCTCGGCATCGAGCCGGGCACGCACCTGCGCGACGCGGGCCTGCTGGGCGGTGCGCTCGGCCTGTGACGATTTCAGGTGTCGGATCGAGGCGGCGGCGCCGGCGGCAATCGCGGGCGGCAGGGCGGTGGTGAAGATGAAGCCACTGGCAAAGCTGCGCACGAAATCGCAGAGCGCAGCCGATGCGGCGATATAGCCGCCGACCACGCCGAAGGCCTTGCCCAAGGTGCCCTCGATCACCGTGAGGCGGTGCATCAGGCCCTCGCGCTCGGCAATGCCGCCGCCGCGGGGACCGTAGAGGCCGACGGCGTGCACTTCATCGAGATAGGTCATGGCACCGTATTTGTCGGCGAGGTCGCAGATCTCCTTGATGGGCGCGATGTCGCCATCCATGGAATAAACCGATTCAAAGGCGATCATCTTGGGCGCGTTCGGGTTGGCGGCGGCCAGCTTTGCCTCGAGGTCTTCAAGGTCGTTGTGCTTCCAGATCACCTTTTGCGCGCGGGAATGGCGGATGCCTTCGATCATCGAGGCATGGTTCAGCGCGTCCGAGAACACGATCAGGCCGGGGATTTTCGCCGCCAGCGTGCCCAGCGCAGCCCAGTTCGAGACATAGCCGGAGGTGAACAACAGCGCCGCTTCTTTCCCGTGCAGATCGGCCAGTTCGGCCTCGAGCAGAACATGGTCATGGGTGGTGCCCGAGATGTTGCGGGTGCCCCCGGCCCCTGCCCCGCAGCGGTCGAGCGCATCGTGCATGGCGGCCAGAACATCCGGGTGCTGCCCCATGCCGAGATAGTCGTTCGAGCACCAGATTCGCACGTCGCGCCGTGTCTCCCCGTCGGTCTGGCGAGCGTTCGGGAAGGCGCCGCAGCGCCGTTGCAGGTCGATGAAGACGCGGTAATTGCCTTCGTCCTTCAGACCGTCGAGGCTCTGGGTAAAAAATCGCTCGTAGTCCATGACGCTCTACTCCCGGGAATACTGGCTTTGTTAGCAAGGGTATGGGCGGTGCGGGACGAGTTACATGACAATAGTCAAGCCGGGCGGTTATGGTATCGGAGCCCACCATGACGAAAGGGCTGGCGCCCCGGGGGCGGCTTTGGCATAGCGGGGGCACGCACCCAGCCGGGGACATGGCCGTCGACGCCGTGGAATAACGCAAGGGGATGGCCACGTGGCGCATGAATTACAGAAAACGATCGCGCGGAATTCGCTGCTGATCCGGTCGCTGCCCGATCAGCATGTGACCACGCTGCTGAGCCATGCGATCTGGCGGCGGTATGAACGGGGCGAGACCCTGTTCCTGCAGGAGGAAAAGGCACACGCGATCCACGTAGTGATCGACGGCTGGGTCAAGCTGTTCCGGATGGCGCCCACCGGGTCGGAGGCGGTGGTGAGCGTCTTTACACGCGGCGAGAGCTTTGGCGAGGCGGTCGCCTTGCGCAACATGCCCTATCCGGTTTCCGCCGAGGCGGTGACGGCCTGCGAGGTGATGCATATCCCCAGCCACGTCTTTGTCTCGCTGATGAAGGAAGACCCCGAGATCGGGATTTCGATTCTGGCCGCGACCTTTACCCATCTGCATTCGCTGGTGGCGCAGCTCGAACAGCTCAAGGCGCATACCGGGGCGCAGCGGGTGGCGGAATTCCTGCTGAACCTGGCCGATTGCGAGGACGGGGCCTGCGAGGTGATTTTGCCCTATGACAAGATGCTGATTGCCGGGCGTCTGGGGATGAAGCCCGAGAGCCTGAGCCGCGCCTTTACCCGGTTGAAGACAGCCGGTGTGACGGTGAAGAGAAACCATGCCGAGATCGCCGATATCGAGACCTTGCGCGACTATGCCGATAGCGATCCCGCAGAGAGCTGGAGCAGATCATGAGCGAGCGGATGCAGGCCGTGCTGGACGCTATCGACGCGGCCAACGCAGCGGACCCGAGGATGGACGAGGGCCAGCCCGAGGCGCTGCTTTATGGCCGGCGGATGAGCGAGGAACTGGCACGGCTGGTGCCTGAGGCCTCGGAGGTGTTGCAGATCGCGGCGCGGGGTCAGCATGTCGAGCGCTGGAAGCTGGCGCGCAGCGAATACCCCGAGGGCCGCGCCGGCTATCTGGCCTGGCGCAAGGCGCAGGGGGCGTACCATGCCACGGTGGTCATGGGGATGATGTCTCAGGCCGGGTATGGCTCGGAAGAGGCGGATGCGGTGGGCCGGATGCTGCGCAAGGAGGGCATCAAACGCGATTCAGAGGTGCAGGCGCTGGAGGACGTGATCTGTTTCGTGTTCCTCAAGTGGTATTTCGCGCCCTTTGCCGAAAAGCACTCGGCAGAGAAGATCCAGCGGATCGTGGAGAAGACTGCCCGGAAGATGTCGGCGGAGGCGCGGGTGCGGACGTTGGAAGAGTTCGATCTGCCCGAGGATCTGGCGGCGGCTTTCAGGGTCTGATACGGTTCGGTTGATTATGGGCCTCCTCTGTCTTATTGGCGTGGCGTACATGTCAGGCGGGTGGCGGGTCGCAACCCGAAGTGAGGGTTGCCGCCTCAATTCGCATTGCGGCTGTCCGCAGCCAAATCTTGCCTCCTGATCTCCCGAACCAGCAAGAAAACTCCGAGCAAAGTGTCGCTGTGTTGCCGCCTGCGTTTTGGCAACGGCAGGCTGATTCTGCAGCGGCATCTTGCCTGTGATTGCAAGTGGCTTCGCCAAGACGCCAAGTCGGGCTTCCCACAACACAGGCAATGAAGGGAAGACCAATGTCACTTGCAAACACTGCTGAACGACAAATGCTCGACCTGATCAATCAGGAGCGCGCCTCTACGGGCTTGAACCCCCTGAGGCTGAACACGCTTCTGAACGAGTCCAGCGAGGATCACAGCCAATGGATGATCGACACGGACGTTTTTTCCCACACTGGTGCGGGGGGCTCGACCGCGACTGAGCGTATGCGGGCCGCCAACTATCCGTTCGAGGGGTCATGGTCATCGGGTGAAAACATCGCCTGGCAATCGGAACGTGGAGCCGACGGGATCTCTGACGATGTCGTGCAACTGCATCAGGGTCTGATGAACAGTCCGGGACACAGGGCCAACATCCTCAATCCCGATTTCACCGAGATCGGGATCGGGATCGAACGCGGCGACATGGATGGCTTTGACGCGGTCGTGGTCACGCAGAATTTTGCGCGCACCGATGGCGACACCTCGGCAACCGTTGAGCCGGACACAGGGCCAACGCCGGGGCCGACGCCGGACCCCACACCGGAGCCCACGCCCGAGCCGACACCAGAACCTACACCCGAGCCCACGCCTGATCCCGAACCTACACCGGAGCCTGAGCCGACGCCAGAACCCGAGCCGACGCCAGAGCCAACGCCAGAGCCGGAACCCGAGCCAGAGCCGACACCGGAGCCTCAGCCGGACTCTGGCTGCGATGACAATCCAAACATTCACTTCGGAACCGCCGATGACGACAAGATCGCGGCCACAGGTAACTGGGCCATGATCTTTGCAGCCGCAGGCAATGACGATGTCACGGGGTCCGACGGGCACGACTATCTGGACGGCGATGCCGGTGATGATGCCATGGCCGGTGAGGCCGGCGACGACTTCATGGTCGGCGGCGAAGGAAACGACACCCTGAAGGGCGGTGACGGAACGGATCTCCTCGTCGGCGGCGCGGGGGACGACACCATGACCGGTGGAGCAGACGCAGACTATTTCGACTTCACGGCTGGCAACGACAAAATCACCGACTTCACGGCTGGTGAGGATATCCTGTTCCTGGATGCTTCCCTTCTAGGCAACAACCGCAACGCCCGGGATGTCTTTGCCAAGAATGCCGAGGTTGTCGACGGCAACACCGTCGTCGATTTCGGCAACGACACCTCGCTGACGTTGATGGGTGTGACCGAGCTAGACGAAATAGACGTCTATTCCTTCATGTGCTGATCAGGCTATTGCTTGTGATCGCCTGAGCAGGGGGCGCAGCAGCCCGACATGCTGCGCCCTCGGTCTTTTAAGCGTTTAGGGTTGATCCCGCTCAACAGCTCTTGCCGCAATGCCGCTTCCGGGAAGCCCCCATCGGTCACCAGGAAATATGCGGCTGCCTATCCGCACAACGTTTTTTTTGGCAAACGTGTTCGCCCGGTTCGAGCCCAATCTGGACATCGACCAGCAGCTATGCGCACCGTGAACTATGTCACTAACGCAAGACTTCGAGCAAATTCTAGAAACTGCCCTGCCAACCGATCCCAGCTTTCAGCGGATCGAACAGGCGGTGATAGACAGGTGCATTTGTGACACCCGACGATACGCTTTGGAGGGCTCCAAAGAGGCCTTTCTGTTCTCCGCAATGCGCTTACTGGCACTTCCCGACAACGGGCACACACGGCTGATTCCGAACGATGCCATCTCGGTGCTCCCGCTAAGGTTTGTGAGCATCGGAACGGCTCTGCATTTAATTGGTACGGCACCAGAGACAATTGCGCCAAGAGGAGAGTTGATTGCGGTCAACGGCACACCTTTGAGCCAAATCGAAGCCGCCTCAAAAAGATTTCTGGCGGGAACGCGCCAAAGGAAACGGGTCATCGGATCGATTCTTCTCGCGTGGCCGTATGCTTTGGCTCGCCTGGGTTTTTCCTCAAAAGACGATACGACCGAGTATCGCGTGCAAGACGAGAATGGGCAGATAACCGATTTCAAAGTGGAGAACGGGTATACGGTTCCTGCATCAACGCTCTACCCGAGAAACGAGCATGGCAAGGCTGATCCGGCCTGGAAACCCGAGAGATTTGTGGAGATTAAGGACTGGCAGGGACTTGGGCTTTCAATATTGTTGCCAAGTTTCTTCGATCCAGGCGAAAGTGCGCTGCCGAAAGCCATCTCAGGTGCAGCAGAACAAGTAAGCGCCTGCTCGAACAAAGCACTCTTGATTGACATTCGCGGAAACACCGGTGGCGACTTCCTTCAAACGATGCCCTTGATCGACGCCATCTCTGAAAACGCAAGCAGACAGGTTGTTGTGCTTGTCGATAAGTTCACGTTCTCCGCAGCGATAGTGTTTGTCGCCATCCTCAAACATCGTTTGGGACGTAGGCTCAAACTCATCGGGGAAGAAATGGGCGACGCGTTGATGTTTTTTGCTGAGGGCGGTTTGCTCGATTTGCCGACCAGCGGAGCGGTCGTTCGATATTCATCGGCCTTTCACGACTGGGGGAACGGAACCAGCGATGAAACCACACCGGCCGAGATCGCGCGGCAAATAGTCCCGGCTGGAGCACTGGATTTGGATTGGGAATGGACCGCAAAACCTACGGCTGAGGATGCACACGGCGCGTTCTATCAACGAGTTCTCAAAAGTCTGAGCAATTAGACGAACGGCAGGAAGGTCCCGCAGACCGGACCTCAGATACTGGTGACGCGGCGCATGTTTGGTGAGGATGTTAGGGGCTCCTCCGGGAGCGATCACGGCAACACTTCCTTAGATCAGGTAGAGGGCGAAAAGCAGCAAGGTGAAACCGGTCAGGATTGTTGTGAAGCCACGCAGCCAGGCGGGGCTTTGGGTGAGCTCCAGATAGTGGGCGAGGATGGTGCGGGCTTTGATCAGGGCCAGGAGCAGGATGGCGCCGCCCAAAATGGTGGGTGGCAGGGGTGTGGTGGTCAGCAGTGCGGTGGCAAGGCTAAGGGCCAGCAGGGTGAGCCAGGCGCGGGTGGTAGTGTTTGGATTTGCGTATTTGGGGCGAGAAGAAGCCATAAGTGTCATCCCAGCAGATAGATCACGGGGAAGAGCAGGATCCAGATCAGGTCAACCATGTGCCAGAATTGCGCCCCGGCCTCGATATTGCGGGGGTGGTCGCGCCACGCGACCAAGGCCAGGATGCCGACGCCTGCGGCCACATGGGCGGCGTGGAAGCCGGTGAGCAGATAGTAGAACATGAAGAACGGGTGGGTGTCGAAGCTGATCCCCTGTGCCGCTTTGTCGGCATATTCCACGCCCTTAATGATCAGGAACACCACGCCGAGCGCGGCTGCGGCGATGAG
The DNA here is from genome assembly GCF_040830605.1 of Ruegeria sp. Taxonomy (GTDB): domain Bacteria; phylum Pseudomonadota; class Alphaproteobacteria; order Rhodobacterales; family Rhodobacteraceae; genus Ruegeria. Next base: position 8,139 of record NZ_JBFOMD010000001.1, on the reverse strand, counting down.
CGCCGCGCGGGCGTGCAGGCGTTTGGCGGCGTTGCGTAAGGCAAGCGCCTGCGCGGCGAGGTAGCCGGAGGTGACCAGCACCACCGTGTTGAGCGCGGCGCCGGTCTGGTAGAGATGGGATTGTGCCTCGGCAAAGCCTGCGGGATCGGTCAGGCGCACCGCCATGAAGGCGGCGAGCCCGGCACCGAACACCAGCAACTCGCTGACGATCAGCACCCACATCATCAGCTCGCCGGGAAGTTCGTCGATCAGAGACGCGTCGCTCATGCGCCGACCAGTTGGCGGTAGATCTGCGGCAGGGCCATGGTCAGGCGGTTCGGGTCGGGGATGACGGCGAAACCACCCTGCCCGAACATGCGGGGAAACCAGCTTTTGCCGGTCTTGTCGATGGTGACGCCAAAGACCGATTGGCCGACGCGGCGGGCCTCGCGGATCGCTTGCCTTGTGTCTTCGATGCCGTGGCGGCCCTCGTAATGGTCCAGATCGTTGGGTTTGCCGTCGGTGATGACCAGCAGCAGGCGGCGTTTGCGCGATTGGGTGGCGAGGTCGGCGGAGGCATGGCGGATGGCGGCGCCGAGGCGGGTGTAGAAGCCGGGGCGCAGGGAGGCGATGCGTTGTTCGACGGCCCAGCCCATCGGTTCGCCGAAGGATTTGCAGCGCTGGATATAGACGCGGTGGCGTTTGAGCGAGCTGAAGGCGTGGATGGCGAAATCGTCGCCGCAGGCGTTGAGGCCCCAGGCGAGGGCGGTCAGCGCCTCGCGTTCGACGTCGATCACGGCGCGGCCCGAGACGGCGCTTTCGGTGGAGCGGCTGATGTCGAGCAGGATCGAGACCGCAAGGTCGCGGGCGACGGGGCGGGATTGCATCCAGATGCGGTCATTGCCTTCGCCGCTGGCGCGGCGATCGGTTTCGGCGCGGACGGCGGCCTCGATATCGAGCTGGTCACCGTCGAGATGGCCCCGGGTCATGACGCGGCCCGGGCGCAGCGCCTCGAACTGACGTTTGACGGCGCGGATGCGGCGGGCGGTGGCGGGGTCCTTGCCGAACTCGGCGGCATCCTCGCGGATGTCGGCACCCGACGTCAGGACATTGACGTGATCGGGCAGGTAGGCGCCGGTGCGCACATCCCATTCGGGGTAGAGGACGCGGCCCGAGAGGCGTTCGCGGTCGACATCCTCGGGGGCGAGGTCGAGATGCAGTTTCAGTTTGGTGGGCGGGGCCTTGGAGATCTGGCCGAGGCCGATCTCGTCCTGATCGTCGGCGGCTTTCTTGGCGTTGTCGGGATCGTCGTCATCGACGCGGCGGTTGAGGTTGAGGAATTCGGCCCAGCTGAGGATGGCCTCGAACTTGTGCAGGATGAAGCTGTCGCTGCGCTCGGCCTGATCGGATTTACGGCGGCGGGCGCGGTGGGTTTTTTCGTTGGATTCCTCGGGCGGGCCGTCGGTGTCGCGGCTTTCGACCTCGTGGTGTTCCGAGAAGCCCACGGCGCGCAGTTCGGGCCAGAGGGGGACCGGGCGGAAGGGCTGGTAGCCGCGCGGGGCGGTGAGGTCGGGATGAAGCCGCTTGGAAGCGGCTTGGCAAGCGGTTTCGAAACCGCTTGAAGGCGTTTGCAAACGCCTTGCCTGTTCCGAGAGCGGGTTCGGATCGCCAAGCATATGGCGCACCAGTTCTTCGACTGCCGCCTCGGCCGGCGGCAGGCCCGGCACGTCGCGCTGATGCAGCAGACCCTTGCACAGCTCGGTATAGAGCGGGCGCAGGCCGGGGGCGTTTTCCAGCGTCTCTTCAACCATCTGGCGGGCCGCCATCAGCGCGGAGAGATCGGCGCGGAGGGGGTCGTCCTCGTCGATCCGGGTGCCCGCATGGGCGGCGGCGGCGGCGAGCCATACGTAAAGCGCGCCGTTGGCTTCGCGGGAGGGGTAGACCGCGAGCTGGTCCGGCAGGCGGAGCACTTCGCCATCGAAGGAGGCGCGCGGCAGCAGCTCGGCCTCGGTGCCCAGTCGGCGGCGCCAGCCGAGCCGGTGGTGCGAGAGCTCGGGCGAGACCGGGCGCAGCTCGACGCCCGGTGCCCCGCCGAGCCCCCGGAAAAGGACTGCCAGCCGCCCCGCGACCTGCGTAAGGTCGACCGCGGCTCCATCATGCACCTCAGGTGCATCGAGGCGGCTGGCAAGGGTGTGCCACAGTTTCCCGATGGTTTCTTCGGGTTCCCATGGCTCGAAATCGATCCTGACCATCGGCCGGCCTCACCCAAAGACGGCCGTGACAAGATCGAGGAGCCCGCGTTTGATATCCTCGTCATCGGTGAGAGGTTCGATCATCGCCGCAAGAATGGCGCGATCGGTGGACATGCCCTGCGCGATCAGCGTGGCGGCATAGACGACAAGGCGGGTCGAGACGCCTTCCTCAAGATCCTGACCCTTGAGGCCGCGCAGTTTGCCCGCCAGACGCACCAGCGGTTTGCAGCGTTCCAGCGACAGACCGCTTTCCTCGGACACGACCTTGGTTTCCAGCTCGGATGTCGGAAAGTCGAATTCGACCGAGATGAAGCGTTGCCGGGTCGAGGGTTTGAGGGTTTTCAGGATGTTCTGGTAGCCGGGGTTGTAGGAGGCCACCAGCATGAAGCCCGGGGCGGCCACCAGCTCCTCGCCCGTGCGGTCGATGGGCAGGATGCGGCGGTCGTCGGTCAGCGGGTGCAGCACGACGGTAACGTCCTTGCGGGCCTCGACCACCTCATCGAGGTAGCAGATGGCGCCTTCGCGCACGGCGCGGGTCAGCGGGCCGTCGACCCAGACGGTTTCCCCGCCCTTGAGCAGGTAGCGTCCGATCAGGTCGGCGGCGGCGAGGTCGTCATGGCAGGCCACCGTATAGAGCGGGCGGCCCAGCCTGGCGGCCATATGCGCCACGAAACGGGTCTTGCCGCATCCCGTAGGCCCCTTGAGCAGGACCGGCAGGTTATTGTTATGCGCGGCGGTGAACACATCGCATTCATCGCCCTGCGCGAGGTAGAAGGGGGCGTCAGCCGCCCCCGTTCCAAGGTTCAATGATCCATCCATCTGCATCACTCCGCAGGCGTTTCGGCCGCGCCGGGTTCAATGATCTCTTTGCGCGGCACCCACATGGCGTAGATGAAGACCAGCGCACCGATCACGACCACCAGACCCGAACCGAAGCGCATCCAGTAGAAGATCGCGATCTGGTCCTGAACGTCCATGAAGTAGTCGCCCAGCACCCGTTGCAGGTGGGTCTGGATGGTACCGGCGAAGGTCAGCACGAAGGTCATAAAGACCATACCGCCGGTCATCAGCCAGAAGGACGCCATATTCAGCACCTGATTATAGGGATCGCGGTTGCGCAGGATCGGCATCGCGTAGCTGAAGATCGCCAGATTCAGGGCAACATAGGCGCCGAAGAAGGCCAAGTGACCGTGGGCGGCGGTGATCTGCGTGCCGTGGGTATAGTAGTTTACCCCGTGCAGCGTGTGCAGGAAGCCCCAGACACCGGCGCCGAAGAAGGCGAGCGTAGCACAGCCCAGCGACCACAGAAGTGCGGCCTTGTTCGGGTGGTCCCGACGGCCCTTCCAGACCATGACGAAGGCAAAGGCCATCATCGCAAAGAAGGGGATCACCTCGAGCGATGAGAAGATCGAGCCGATCCACTGCCAGTAGGCCGGAGTACCGATCCAGTAGTAGTGGTGACCGGTGCCCAGGATGCCCGAGAACAGTGCCGCCGCGACGATGACATAGAGCCATTTCTCGACGATCTCACGGTCGACGCCCGTCAGCTTGAGCATCAGGTAGGCCAGGATCGAGGCCATGATCAGCTCCCACACGCCTTCGACCCAGAGGTGGACGACATACCACCAGTACTGTTTGTCGAGCGCCAGGTTGCCCGGGTTGTAGAAGGCGAAGAGGAACAGCAGCGCCAGACCCCAGAGGCCCAGAAGCAGGATGTTCGAGATCGCGGTCTTCTTGCCCTTCAGAACCGTCATCGAGACGTTGAAGAGGAAGATCAGCGCCGCCACGACAATGCCGAGTTTGACCCATTTGGGCTGTTCCAGGAACTCGCGCCCTTCCTTGCCGAGGAAATAGTTGCCCTCGAACAGGTTGAAGACGTAGGTGAGCACTACGCCCAGCGTGCCGATCACCAGGATCGCGAGCTGGATATAGGCCAGCTTGGTCGAGTGGATCTCACGCTCGGCCTCTTCCGGGATCAGGAAATAGGCGGCCCCGAAGAAGCCGGTGATCAGCCACACGATCAGCGAGTTGGTGTGCAGCATCCGCACGATGTTGAACGGCAGCGACTCGGACAGCGTGTTGGGCGAGACATAGATCCAGCCGGCGAGCAGACCGCCCAGCACCTGGATCGCAAAGAGGCCCATGGCAACGGCAAAGTAGACCAGGGCGATTTTCTGGGATTCGTATTTCATTGCTCCGTTCCCTCCTTAGCCCGCGTCGTTGGGGGGCCAGTCCTGAGCGTCGATATTGTCCGTCCAGATCAGGAAGTTGCTCAGATCGCGGATTTCTTCGTCGCTGAGGTTGAATTGCGGCATCTGGCGGCGGCCTTCGATGCCGGTGGGTTGCGCCTCCATCCAGGCCTTGAGGGTTTCGAACGCCTCGTCGGGATCTTCCAGGACGCCCCAACGGGTCATCACGTTGGCGACCTCGGGGGCGAAATAGGCGCCCTCGCCCAGGATGGTGTGGCAGTTGATGCAGGCGTTGTCCTCCCACACCCGTTTGCCGCGGATCACACTGTCATCCAGTTTGTCGGCATTGGTCGAGGTGGTGACGATGTAACGGTGAGAGTGGAAAGAAAGCCCCAAAAAGATGAGGATAAAGAACAGTGACCCGCCATAGAATATGTTGCGGGCCATGGACTTGGTCATGACTTCGCGCATTGCGCTCTCCTTTGCGCCGCGTTGCTGGTGCGGGGAGCATGGCGAGGCGGCGCGCGGAGCGCCTTAACGAAAGTCAAGGCTGGGGGAATGGGTGGCCGGCGTTTCGGGGCCGCTTATGGCGTTTCGGGGCGCACCCGCGATTAGCCAGTTGTCGGGGGTGCGTTCGGCTGCGCAGGGGGTTGCGGCCTTTATCGGTCGCTGTCCGCCCCGTCTGGCCTCCACGGCTCTCGCCCGACCATCCGGTCTGCTTCCGCCGTGATGTCGTTCATATGCTGCTCGAGGTTCTGGCGCAGGGCCTCGATCTGCTCTTCACTGGCCTTGCGAGGAACCTTTTCGGTCCATTCGCGGCAGATGAAGACGCCATCGTTCCGCCAGGGGCGCGGCAAGAGCAGCCGGTCCCAGGTTCCGGCCTCGCGCCCGTGACGGGCGGAATAGGTGATGCCGAAGATCCGCTTGCCCGACGTCCGCGCCCAGATCAGCGGTACGGTTGACGAGATCCGCTCGGGACCCCGGGGGCCGTCGGCGGCGATGCCGATCGAGATGCCCTGTTTCATCTTGCCCAGCACCTCGCGCGACAGGGCCACGTGGCGCTTGTGGCTGGACATGGCGATGGTGTCCATACCGAAGAGCTGTTGCACCTGCCCCACCATGCTGCCGGCGCGCGCGGCCGAGGTGATCGAGCAGATCCGGCCCTTGTCCAGCGGGAAGAAATAGGGTGACTGCGCGAGCCGCTGATGCCAGAGCACAACGATGACCGGCTCGCCCTGCGCGGCCAGTTCGTCCAGCTCCTCGTACCCGATACGCTGCCATTTGGTGTTGCGATGCACCAGGCGGATATAGCCCGCGATGCGCCGGGCGATCCAGTTCAGCACGGCTTCGCTGTCGGCTATCTTCTTTCGCAAACTCAACGGGCGCATCCTTATTGCTGGCCGAACTTGTCTTACCGTTCTCACCGGGTCGCGCAACTTCTTTGTGGGGCAGGCAGGGGCGGCGGAAAGTGAAAAAAGCCTCTTGAGTCCATCGCGCCGCTGGCATATCTGAGTGCACGCCTTAGGGGTATAGCTCAGTTGGTAGAGCGACGGTCTCCAAAACCGTAGGTCGCGGGTTCGAACCCTGCTGCCCCTGCCAAATCTCTCAATGCCATGCAGATTACGCCACGCCGTTCGGAGGAAGTCCTGTGCGGGGTTTCCGGCTTGCAGAATGGCGGTGTTTGCCCTGCCCACTCGCGAATGTTGATTGCAGCGCCGCAAGGAGAAGCAACTGTGTTGGTCCGATGGGAACCGCCGCAAGGCCTTGGCCGCGAACAAAAAATCCGTCACCTGAGCCCGCCCTGCGGGGGCAGAACCATTTTTTCGAAAAAAGTTAACGATGTGTGATCCAGTTTACTGAACGGGCGGCGGATTCATGCCACATTGGGGATGTTAATGAGTGAGTGTTTGACTGTTTATTAGAACACAAGTTTTTTGAACTTCTCCCTGAGATTAGGGCGCGCAATTGATCTGCGCGCCCGCTTTCATTTTTGGGCGTCACCCGCGTGAACCCGGGCGTGAACGGTTAGGGGGGATCACATAAATCGGCGCCTTAACCATGAGCGCAGTGAGTGACAACGGCCCTTGAGCCCAGCCGACAAAGGCGACGCTTACAGATGTGCAGCCGCGCGATCAGCCCGAAGCTCGAAGGCACCAGCCCGCAGGATCAGTTCGATCCGGCCGCAGAGCCGGAGCTTTCGGCTTCGTCCGTGCGGTCGCTGTACCGCACTCGCATCTGGATGGCCTGCATGAAACGGCTTTTGTCGACGAGGGCGGACAGGAAATCGCCCAGATAGTCCCCGTGCAAGCCCGCCTCGATGGCTGCATCGAACGCCGCCTCGCCCTGTTCGAACCGCTCCTCGCGAAGCAACACCAAAGCATTGATGAACTGAGTGTAGCTGTCGCCGGGTTTCAGCTGCAATGCTCGGTCAATGGCGGCACGGGCCTGCGGAAGCCGATCCAGTTCCATGGCAATTTCGGCATGCAGGCGGTGATCGTAGTGATCTGCCTCCTCAAGCGCGACACTGCGTTCGATCTGGGTCAGGGCCGCTACGTAATCACCGTCGTCGGCCAGAAGTTTCGCCCGCCAAAACAGCAGGTAACTGCTTGCGCCAGCGTGCTTTTCAGCTCCGGTCAGCAATTCATTTGCCTCGGACCCGCGGCCAAGCGCGACCAGTGCCCGCGCTTTGCGCACATATCCGTCGTCAGCCTCTGGCCAGGCTTCGATGACCGCATCGGCGTCCTTGAGCGCCTGCTTGGGGCGGTCCAGATTCAGCAGGATCAGAGACCTGCGTGAGCGGGCCGAGATATAGTCGGGGTCGATCTCCAGTGCGCGGGTCACATGGTCGAACGCCTCGTGCCATTTGTCCTGCTGAGACAAAACGTAGGCCAGCCCGTATTCCGCGTTCGCATCCCATTCGTTCTTGGCAAGCGCCGTACGAAACTGCTCAAGCGCGGGTTCGTATCGGTCCGCATATGCCAGCACCCAGCCCAGTTCGCGGATCGCCCAGCGATAATCGGGATCCAGGGCCAGCGCCGCGCGCATATAGCCGGTGAACTCATCCAGATCGATCTGCTTGGCATGGTATTGGCTGGCGGCGAGCCCCGCCATGTTCTGGCCCCGGGGTTTGCGCGCCACCGCCTGACGGAACAGTTCGGCGGCCGCGGCGTAGTCGTCGCGCATGTAAAAAATCCAGGCGTGCCCCTGCAGTCCGGGTTCGGCCTGCGGGTCGATGGTAAGGATGTCGCCAAAGGTCGCATCGGCCCGGTCCAGATCGTCGACGTTGATGTATGACCAGGCGAGGCGGTCCAGCATTTCGATCCGCTGGCCATCGGACGCCCCGTTTTCCTCAAGACCGCGCGTGCAGATTTCAATCAGCCGCTCGGCGGTGTCGTCCCCTGCGATGCAGGCCGAGGCGTAGGTCAGCTGCGAATCCGTCAGGAGGGGCTTGGCGCTGGCATCTCCGCTCGATGCGAATGCGGCCATCAGCAGGGCGAGCGAGAGGCCAGGCAGTGATGCGGGCGCGGGCGAAAAATCTGTTTGAAGTCGTGTCATTTGCCGCAGAATACGCATGAATGTGCAAAGAAAAAGGCCGCTCTTGTTGAGCGGCCTTTTTTGGTTTGTTTTGTTCGGCGGTGTGCCGGGCTGAAGCCCGGCCTGCCGGTTATTCGATGATTTTCGACACCACGCCGGCGCCAACCGTGCGGCCGCCTTCGCGG